>JAXMBN010000005.1:0-208158 GCA_046349875.1 Pirellulales bacterium | reverse complement strand
GCAGCCAAGCTTGCAGAAGAAGTTTGGAGCCAAGCCATCGAAGGCATGAACGAGATTGAAGCGGAGCATGTTCGGCTTCGCAATGAATTGAGCAAGAGCGATGCGGCGTTGGTCGATGCGACGAAGAAAAGAACAGAATCAACAACGTCTAGGGACAAAGCGGTTGCCGAAGTGAACTTAGCCAAGCAGAAGCAATCCTTGCTGACAGAAGGAGTGGCAAAACTTGAAGAGGCCAAAAAACTGGATGCAAAAGAAGATCCAGAACTCAAGGCAGCCATTCAGACTTCCACCCAAAAACGAGACGCGGCAGTAGCATCCATTGCTCCATTGGAGCAGGCACAGCAAACCGCCGAAACCAATTTGGCGAAGGCGGTCGAAGTCGAGCAAGCGGCTACCAAGCAGGCAACAGATCTTGCAGCCTCGCTTGACACAATTCGCCCAACGATCGAACAGAAGTATCAAGCCATCGTGCAAGCTCGCGATGCTTGGCGATTGGCTGAACGCTCTAAGAAGCTCGATGGGGCTCGGCAACACTACTTGAAAGAAGTCATTCAGCTTGCATCCTCACGAGCGCAACGAGCCACACTTGTGCAAACCCTTCCTGCGTTGCAGGCCAACGTAGCGCAACTGCAAACACAGATTGAGTCCGCGGTTAAACAGATGAGCGACCTCGATCAGCAAATGCTGACTCAACAAACACAACGCAATGAGATCAACAAGCAATTTGTTTCCGTTCAAGAGCGATTGAATGGTAAGCAAACCGAAAAGACCCAGTTGGCGGCGGCTAAACAACAGTTGGAAGCGACACAGAACTTGATAGCTGAAAAGCAATCGATCGCCACCACTCTTACCGAAATCGATAAGGCTCTTGCTCAACGCGATAGCGAGATGGTAACCATTTCTGCCGAAGTGGAATCGATCAAGAACTCGTTGCAATCCATGGATACGATGTTGACCAGTATTGGAACACAAAAACAATCTATGGTGGGACAACGCGATGCACTCGTGAACTCGAAGGCCCAAGAAGAAACCAAGATCACTGAAAGTCAAAAGACTCTTCAGCAGTTGGATTCGCAATGGCCAGACAAATCGTTAGCCCTTGTGGAACAGAGTGCGGACCAGCTTTCGACGGCTCGCTTGCGAGCCCTGAGCCCCGAACAACTCTGCTGGAGCATCCTGCGCGTGATGGGCGTGTTCGATCAGTATGTAGCCAATGAACGGGCAGAGTTAGACAAAACACAGCCATTGCCCGCAGATTCACCTGCAACCGATGCCATCAAAGCGGAGCGAGAAAAGTTGGCGATTCGGCGAGCCATCGATAAGCTGCGCGGCAATGCAGATCATTTCGCAAAACTATTTGCGGCGGGGTCTGGTCAAGCGGACGTTTACTTTGCGTCAGCCGATCAAGCACTCTACTTTGCCAATGGTGGTGCCATCCATTCTTGGGCGGGTCCATCAGGAAGCAATCTAACGGCTCGCATTCAACAGTCGACAGACGTCAAGGCAAGTGTTGAAGATCTGTATGGAACGTTGCTTTGCCGTAAACCTTCCGAACAGGAAATGCAGTTGTTAGAAGCCCATTGGAACGTCCCAGCCGATCAACGTCCGGCGCGGATCCATGAGTCGGTTTGGGCCATGTTGAGTAGTGCCGAGTTTCGTTTCATTCAATAGCGTTATAAGAGGATGGAGGATACGTTCCATGCGAGCTCATTACGCATGCCAATCGATGGACCATTTGGTTGCTCGTCGACGATTCCTTGGCACTTTAGCGGGTGGTGCAGTGGCCGGTGGTGCGATGACCAGCGCGCTTGGTGCTTTGGCGAGTGGCGCCTGTGCGAAGGAACTGTCCGCCAAAGATATGCGAGTTGTCGTATTCAATCTCCATGGTGGATTGAGTCAATTGGAGAGTTGGGATCCGAAGCCCGGCGCAGCAACGGGTGGCCCCTTCCGTGCCATTCCGACGTCGGTTCCAGGACTGCATATCAGCGAGTTACTGCCTCATTCAGCCAAGATCATGCATCATTTGTGCGTCATGCGAGGCGTCAACACTTCGGAAGATGACCACGGCAAGGGTGCCTACATGATGATGACGGGACGTCGTCAAACACCTGCCGGGGACTATCCTCAATTGGGCGCAGTGGCTTCGCGGATGTTGACGGAAGAATCACAACCGCTTCCCGGACACGTTCTAATCACACCGGGTGGTGGTGGAGGACGCAGCGCCGACGCGGCGTATTTAGGCCCCAAATACAGCAGCGTTGTATTGGGTGGTGGGGCTCCGCCGAACTACTCCGTTCGGCCCGATGGAATACCTGCCGATATGGAACAGCGTCGCCACGACCTTCGACGTCAGATCAACGAACAGTTTCTTTCCAAACGTCGAACGGCCGTTACCGAAGCCTATACTCATTCGTATGAACAAGCTCTGCGTTTAATGGAGAAACGCGAGGTCTTTGATGTCGCCAAAGAGTCCGAGCAAGATCAAACGCGTTATGGCAAACATGATTTTGGACGGCACTGCTTGCTTGCACGCCGACTTCTCGAAGCTGGTGTATCCTACATTCAAGTCGTTCATTCCAATTACGATACCCACAACGAAAACTTCGATTTCCATCTCGAACAAATGGGCGAGTTCGATCAACCTTTCGCCTGTTTTGTTCAAGATCTTTTCGATCGTGGATTGCTCGATCAGACATTGGTCGTCGTGCTGAGTGAATTCGGGCGCACGCCCAATATCAATCTCTATTATGGCCGCGATCATTGGTCGAAAGCATGGAGCGTCGTCATGGGTGGCGCAAAGGTCCATCGCGGTGCTGTGTATGGAAAGACCAACGATCAAGGGACAGAAGTCGTCGATGGTCAAGTCAATCACGGCGAACTCTTCCACACCTATCTGCAAGCTGTCGGCGTCGACTCCAATGAGTCGCTCGTTGTCGACGGACGCAAGATGCCCTTGGCCGACCCCAGTGAACAACCCATTTGGAGCGTTCTAAGTTAAGCATGGCAGATATCAAGACAGCAAAAGTTGCATCACAGTGGGCCTACGAACGCCCTCTGATCGGCGTCAAGCTTGATCCAAAAGGTCGATGGGCGGTTACTTCCTCGGAAGATTTTTCCTTGCAACGCTGGACTCTGAGTGAAGAGAAACCCAAGCCGGTAGTGTTCAAAGCTCACGAGAGTTGGGTTCACTCGTTGCTCTTCAGCAAAGATGGAGACACCTTCGTTTCCGGTGGATGCGATGGCAAACTCATTTGGTGGTCCATTGGTGAAGCAGAACCCAAACCCATTCGTACTTTGGAAGCACATCAGGGTTGGATTCGTGGCGTTGCAATAAGCCCCGATGGTACGACCATTGCTTCTTGCGGCAATGACCGAAAAATCATCCTTTGGAATCTGGCATCGGGTGAAAAGCAAGCCGAACTGATCGGACATGAACGCGACATTTGGAGTGTTGTTTTTCATCCCGATGGCAAGCAACTCGTCAGCGGCGACCTGCTCGGCAAGATTCATCTTTGGGACCTCGCCGAACGAAAGATCGTGCGTTCGTTTGAAGGCAAGCCTTTGCACACCTATGAAGGTGGACAACGCGTTGATTTTGGAGGCGTCCGAACCTTAGCGATCAAGCCAGATGCCTCGGTCTTGATCGCCGGAGGACTTCACAAGGCAACCAATCCATTGGGAGCGGTCCATGAACCGTTATGCCTTCAGTTCGAATTCGCTTCGGGCACGTTGCAGTTTTCCCATGTCGCAGAGAACGTCAAAGGAGGCGTGCTCTGGCGCATTCAGTGGATGCCTGATGGAACCATCGCCGGAGTCAGCGGAGGATCTTCGGGTGGTATCCTGCTCTTTTGGAACACCGATTCCGAAAAGGAAATCCATCGACTCGCTCTGCCCAATATCGCGCGAGACATGGACATTTCAGCCGACGGGACTCGAATCGCCACCTCGCACCACGATCGACATCTGCGCATCACGACTCTTTCGTGATCCGCAGATTTTGGGCACGCTCGAATGGCTTGGTGCGTTCTGACTCTGTCGGCAATCTTTCTACCGAAGTCGAACAACGCGATCGGCCACAATTTGCTTGGAAGCCAATTCGGGTAGATAACCTCGCGTACCGTAGATAGCCACGGGCTGGTTGACGTATCGCCTTAGGTTCATCCCCGGCGAAGGGACAACATAGGCGATGACATTCTTGCTGGCATCGGTCAATGCAAACTCTGGTTGACCAGGTCGCGATGTGAAGACCGACGTCAAAATGCCTGAAGCATCGGCTTGCTGAGCCGTCGCGAGGCTGGCTTCGTCGTTGCTACTTCCCGAGTAACTCGCAGATGTTGCAGGCGATGGCCCACTACCCAAAGCGCGGTAATCGGCAGTCGATGCTCCCGCAGCGCTGCCCGATGGGTTCGAATAATTCGGAGTGCTCGCGAGATGCTGCCCATTCCATCGCAATCGAAGAGACTCAAATTGTTGAATCCTTTCTACCAACAAACGAGCCTCTCCTCGTTCGATCGACGAACCTCCTCGCTCAACCCATTCGCTCGCATAGGCATGGATCTTTCGGAAGTCCCACTGATCGGTCGGCAATGCAACGATCTGCGTCAACTCCAGCAATGCATCCTGCAATTGAGGCGTCGTTAAGTGCAATGGCTCGGCATCGCCGGAAACGTTGGCGGATGCAGTTGAAACGGGTGGAGTATTCGGTGCGTACATTGAACTACGAGGAATATCACTCAAGGCACTTCCCCTCGAAGTCAAGGATGTTGAGGATGGTCCCAAGGTAGCTGGAGCTTGCCAAGGATCTACTGGATTTGCCAGTCCTGTTCCAACTGGATTGCGGTTCGGGAACAGCGATGACGATAGCGGTTGGAGTAGGCTACGGCTTCCCATGTTGGAGTTGGAGTTCGAATCGATGGGTGCCGTTTGATAGTCGCCCTCATAGATCATTTCGGATGATGCCTCGGGAGTCCATCTTCGTCCAGGCCTTGGAAGCGAATCCAAACGCGCTCTTAGGGACGAATCCATCGCTGGCTCAGTGACTTGATGCCAGCGTCCCTTTCCAATGGGATGTGTGGGCTCTGTGATCTCTGCTTCGGATATTCCAAAGCCAATCAAACCCAAGATTCCGTTGAGTGGTCGCACCAACAAACGCCCAGGATGAGAGTTGATCGCATTCCACTCTGCAAAGGAAGTATCGTCACCTTCGAAATGGAACGGCGAACGAAAACGACCGGTATGCGCAGGATGCCCTTCTTGAATCGGTTCTTCATCATCGATCGCGACACCCGAATGCATCGGAGCAGGCCCGCCCCCTTCGCCGATAATATGGTCCGAAACAACCTCTTCGGATCCTACGACGTACTCACCCTCTCCCAGTTGATAGGGTTGTTCTTGCTGATTGATAACGATCGGTTGCGCCGTCACTGGTTCGGCATGCTGGGCCGTCTGAACACCAGAGTCTTGAACGATCAACGACTTGGAACCTTTGGCAGGGCTCGCCCCTTGCTTGGTAACGGTGCGCGTTTTTTTGGTCAAGCCACTGTTGTCTTTGTTTGCCGTTGCGGTATTCGGTGTTGGAGATTTCGATGGTTGAGTGTTGGGCTTCTTTGCATTCGTTTGAGGATTCTCCGCAGGGACTCCGAAGCTCGCGGTGACGACACCCATGTCCCTCGGCTTTGCCGCATTGGCCAATACCGGTGAAGTTGTTTCCATCGGAGGATCGTTGGGATCGGCAATCGGCGCTCGTTCCGACAATGCACTCGCTTTGATCCAGCGAAATTCACCTTGAGGAGGCGCAATTCGATACCACAATCGTTCGGTATCAGGATCGATCTTCTGTTTGGATTCTCCCAATACTTGGACCTGTTGCGATGGTTGAAGTTCGACTTGCCATCGAATTTGTTTGGGGGTTTCCAAATTGGAGCCAATCCATGCGGGCACTTTGGTGCCTACAATTTCGGCCACGGTTCCACCTGGAAGCAAGTAAGCATTCTCAGCAGCTAACCAACCAAAACTTCCATCGGGTGGTCGAACCGCGCACCAACCCGTCTTGGTTTGATGAAACACTTCGACCGCTGTTCCAACTCGGAGTTGACTGGTAACGTAGAAGTCGTCCCCAGGCCCACAGTAAACGGGTGTTTTGTTGGTTGAAGCGTAGCGAACGAGAACCGATGCCTGCCCGCCCGAACCTTGCAGACCACTTTGTTGCGTAGGCGCAAGTTGCTGGTTGGTACCTTGCCCATAGGCCCCAGGCATTTGCATGCAGCTTCCCACAAGCCCGCATCCGATCGCGAACCAACGCATGCGTTGGAATGTAGTTGAATTATCCATCATTCGATCCTCAACGAAGTACTCGTTCAGTCGGGCTTCCTGCCGAGACCAATATCCTTTGGAGTTGATCTCGAATCTGCTTATCGTTCTCTCGATTCAATAGCAATCGAAGTTCTGAGTGCACGTTCGGGTCCGCGAAAGAGGCGAGTTGATTGACGGCGTACCAACGTACATCGCGATCCCCGTCTTCTGCCATCCACAAGAGCCATGGAATAGGCTGCGCTCCGGAACGGATCAATCGCTCCATGCTGGCCGTCTTTTGATCGGTGGTTCCCTGCGCCAACTCAACGGCGACATCCAATCGCGCCTGATCAAATCCTCGGCGTTCGAGATTGGCTAGGGCTGCACTAACAATTCTTGGTTGAGGATTCGCAAGCAACCGAAGGACATCACCAGTCGGCAACTTCTCGATGGCTGCGATGGATTGAACGATGCTATCGTCGTTTGAGTTTGACTCGGTCTCATAGGAGCTTCCCACAACCACGTCATTTTTGGGCTGCATCGGCTCAGGTTCGTAATTCGATTCTTTGGACTCGTTAGCATCGAGCACCCGCAACACCTTCATGCCACCGCCTCGCACGATCACCGGCTTAGCCGCTCGCTCCTCCAGAGGAGGCTTTGCAAACGAAAGAGACTGCTTGGGCTCAGATCGAATAGGTTCTGGAACCGATTCCTGCTGTGATGATGCACTTGAATCCGAACCCAAGGGCTGATGGCTATCTTGATTTGGTGCTGCATGCGCTAACGAAGTTCTATCGCTGGCTACGAGGGGCTCAAGCGTTGTAGGTGCTACAAACTTTCCCGATCGCACCGATTCGCCAACCATCTGTGCAAGAAGCTTGGAGGTTCGTTCCCCCATCAATTGTCCTAGCCGATCTTGCTGTCCCTGATAGCGATGCTTGAGATCTTCAGTGATCCGCATAGCAAACCCAAGTCCCTCCGGTGTGAACTGCAAGTGTGCTCGTTCGAGCGATACCATGAGGTGCTGGTGATGGGCGAGCTTGGAATCGGCTTGCCTTTCATCGAGCTGCTCCAAATATCGTTGAAGAAGCAAATAGGTGTACTCGGCGGTAGCATCATCCTGCCCAAAACCGATGAGAAGATCGGGCACGCTTTCCGGTAAGAATTGCGATAAGGCCGTTAATGACTCGATGCGTGCATGAGGATCGGTTTGCGTCTTCAAGACTTGCACATACTCTCGCTGTAAATACCATCGCGAAAGATAGGGCCAAGTCCACATCACCGCCGCTGCCAAACCGAGGCATAAGACGGTGCCAAACCACAGACCACTTCGCGATGGGCGCGAGGTAGGTTCATCCCCAAGCAACCAAGTTGCATCTAAATATTCAGTCTCTCGTGATGCCATCTTCGGCACCATGCTCCTTCCTTGGAGTATTCATTGGGAGACATCCTCCCAATCGCGCATCGCGCGATCTCAAGCGATAGCATCCTGCCTTCGCCTAGACTTGAGCGAATCTTCGGAATTTTCCGAATTTAACTCAAGGCCATCTTTCCTTGCATATTTGAGTATTTCTCAATGCTTGCATTTACTTTTCGATCGGCAACTCGCTGCGAACTCCCCATTCACCCCAACTTCGATAGTAGTTCATCGCTGGTTCACCCGTTGCCATCTCCATCACAAAAGCACCGACACTACTTCTTCCACCCCCTTGGCAATGCGTGGTACATGGCTGATCGAGATCGATTCCCTTAGCAATCAATTTGGACTTCAATTGAGCGATCGGAAGAAACCGGCCTTCAGCGTCCACATACTCTTGCCAATCCGAATGCTTGGCTCCAGGAATATGCCCACCGCGCGGACCACGCACTTCCACACCTTGGTACTCCTGGCTCGTCCGATTGTCGATCACTTGCACTTTCTTGTTGCGAACCCCTAATTCCAAGACCTCTTCGGCCGTTGCCAAACGGTCCTCTTGAAAAGAGGGTTCGAATTTAACCGAGCCTACTACGGGCGATTCTTTAGATGGTTTGCCGCCACATTGTAGATAGGCCTTCCATCCTCCATCGAGCAATCGAACGTTCTCACAGCCGAGGTAACACAGAAGCCACCAAACACGAGCTGACTCGGTGAGATTATCGCCATAGACGACGATGGTCTCCTTTCCATCGATTCCCAATTTCCCGATCTCATGCGCCCAGAAATTCTTATCGCGAAGTCCTTCATCTTTGGAGGTCGCGTTCTTCCACAAAGAGGTATCAACCCAAATGGCTCCCGGTATATGTCCTTCCTCGTAGCGAGCCTTATCACGAACATCCAACATCACACCGGTGCTAGGATCCTTCGATGCATTCTCGATCCACTTTTCCGGGGCCACCAGCAATTGAGGCTTTGGATTCCCCGCGATAAGACAACTGGCAAGCGTCATCCAAACGATCATTCCCATCAATAATGACTTCATGGATTTAGCCTTTCAACAGGTGATGTAGCACTTCGATTCGTCCGATGCGTTGTCGATACCCTGACACCATCATTCATAGATGGGGTAGTAACATCCAAAAGCTTGCTCGCAGAAAACGCCTGGATCATTGTACCGCACATGACAATCCAAACCGCTGATGGCATGCATCTGCGCTTCCGTCAATGAAAAATCATCGATCGAAAGGTTCTCCCGCAAGCGATCGATGCGACTTGTCTTCGGAATGACCGCTGTACCTCGCTGCGCACCCCATCGAAGAACAACCTGCGCTGGCGTGCGATGACATTCCTGCGCGATCGCCACTACCATCGGATGCTGCAAAACTGAATCCGATGCTTGAGCCATTCCAAGAGGTACATAGGAACCTGCTCCAAGCGGTGAAAACGCCGTATAGGCGATCTTCTCTTGCTGGCAATAGCGCAAGAGCTTGGCTTGGACCAGATAGGGATGCGATTCCACTTGCAGCACCGATGGACGTATGCGGGCATAAGACAAAAGATCGCGAATCAGCGAGACGCCAAAATTGCTGACACCGATATGCTTGACCAATCCTTCTCGCAGCAGTTCTTCCATGGCTCCCCAGGTTTCCGTAATGGGAACCGCATCTGTTTTCATTACAGGAGGCTGCGCTGCCGGATCGAAGAACCATCCCGGTGGATAGCGAGTCTCCATCGGAACATAGGCCAAGCAGATCGGAAAGTGAACGAGATAGAGATCTAGATAATCGAGCTGCAAATCGCGAAGCGTTCGCAACAGGGCAGGGCGAACATGTTCAGGGCGATGGTAAGTATTCCACAGCTTGCTGGTAACCCAAAGTTCATCGCGGCGGCACAAGCCAGATTGCAACGCTCGACTCAACCCTTGACCTACCTGTTCTTCATTCCCATAGTCGCATGCCGAGTCGAGATGACGATAGCCCATCTCGATAGCTTGATAAACCATGTTTGGGGCATCGCTTTGAGCAATCTTCCAAAGCCCAAGGCCTACCGAAGGCAACCGACCTCCACCGACAACATCCACCGTTAGCATTCGCTGACCCTTCTTGATGAAGCACTTGCTGTGACTATTTTTTGCTGGCAGGCAAAACCAAGGAATAAAAAGTCCCCATCGAATCCCACACCGCATACGTCGCTACGATCGTGATCGAAACTACGGCGATCCACAGCATGATATCCCACGCAAGCGACGGTGCTAAGGAACGATCCATTCTGCGATATCGAAAGTAAAGCGTCGTGATGGCAATCATAGGGAGCGTCGCAGCTTGTGCAAACCCACCTACGACGGTCATCGTTTTGGGGTTCGCGAAGATCAAATATAGAAGCAGTGCCAAAACCGGAAATCCTAGCGACAGTCGTTGAATACATGTGGCTCGCTCTGTCCCTGAGTAAAATTTCAATGCCCCTGCCAAACTCAAAAAGTCCGCCATCAATCGCGCATTGCCTGCAGAAGAAAGATAGAGCGTCTTGAAGAGTACTGCACCTGCGCCAATGAGAAAGACAATGCGAGTCCAATTCCCAAATGTATCCACAAACATATGAGACAACGTGGCAATCATCTCCGTTCCTTTGGGATCGAGCCCCTGCGGTTTGAGTACACTCGCCCCCATAAAATAAAAGGAGACGGTTGAGATCGTAAAGACGATCATGCTCGTCCAGGCATCCAAGTACATGACTCGAATCCATCCACGAGCGCGGCGATTCCACGCATCGCTTCCATCCGATGGACCAACATACCGGGCATACCCTTTTTCTAAACACCAATACGGATAGTAAAACAATTCGGTGGCCCCGACGCCGGTGATCCCAAATACCCCAAACGCTGTCGCAATTGCTCCCAAGTCCGCTTGCGGTATTTGAGGTCGAAGCCCATCAACCATCTCACCCCAAGGAATTGGATAGGGCGTCCAGGGCAACAGCATCGTCGCGGTCACGGTCAATAAGGTCACCGATACGACGATCGCAGTGGTGACAATTTCGATCCGTCGATAACTGCCGCTCCATAGCAATGCCAACGCAATCCCACACGTCAACAATGCACACGGTATCTCCGGCCGCCGTCCGCATGGTTCGGCGATCCATGAAGGAAAGACTTGTGTCACTTGCTGAACTACACCCGCAACACTGGGAAACGCTAGGTGGAGTGATTGCCCAACCGTCCCCGTCATCGCACCAAGCTGAAACACGGTGGCGAGCATCATCAACAACCACCACCAAGCCACCCAATTAGCTCCCAGTTTCAATCCACCTAATGCATTCAAGGCGCCTAAAGTAGGCTTGCCCGAGGAAATGGCATAACGCCCAATCTCGATCTGCACGAAGACTTTGATCACGCAACTAAACAGAATCAACCACAGAAACACGAAACCGTTTTTGGCTCCCAAGGCGGTGGTGAGCAACAATTCTCCAGACCCCACTATCGTCCCGGCAAGAATGATGCCAGGACCAATCATACGCAGGGCACTCAGGAACGACTGCGGCGGATCTTGGATGGCATCCGCATGCATTTCATATGGATCGAAGGCAGGAGAAGAAGTCACGATTCGACTCGCGGAGGGAGAGGTAAAAGGAGTCCATTAGCATAACCGACTTGGCGAGATTCAGCACCGCGATCCCGGCAGTTTGTTGAAGATGAAACTCCTCCCAATCGGCGAGGTTCCCTCCATCGCGACCCTTTCGACCTCCCCGCTCATCCTGACTCCACCTGCTACAATAACCACCCCATCTTCGGCTCAATTCTCTTCTTCACATCGCCCACCATTCGAAAGGGCATTGGCATGCAACTACCTTCCGTTCTCATGGTCGGAACAGGAGAGTACACCTCTGGTCTCGCGCATGGTTCGCAATCTGCGTCCGACAAAAGAGCTGGAGTCATTGGAATCGTCCTTTTCGATTTGAAACGCCGCGGAAAGGTTGGCCAACTAGCAATTGCTGGTACCAATGGGACTCGTTTTCCCATCCTGCGTGACCACTTTCAGAAGGCGATTGCCGATCGCTATCGCAATATGGACGTTTCGGTACAAACCTATCCAGGTGACGATGTTGCCAAAGACTCCATGGCCTATCGCCATGCCCTTTCGCAATTGAAACGTGGTGACATTGTCACGATCTTTACTCCGGACGACACCCATTTTGAAATTGCAATGGCGGCGATTCAACAAGGCTGCCACGTCTTGATCGCTAAACCAATCGTCAAGACGACTCAGGAACATCTCCAGCTCATACAAGCAGCCAAACATCACGATGTCCTGGTAGCCATGGAAGTCCACAAGCGGTGGGACCCCATCTACGTTGATGCGCGCGATCGCATTCGCGATCTCGGAAAGTTCAGCTTCTTTCAATCGTACATGAGTCAGCCGAAGTCGCAGCTCGAGACCTTTCGGCAATGGGCCGGCAAGTCGAGCGATATCAGTTACTATCTCAACTCGCACCATATCGATTTCCACGCATGGAGCGTTCGTTCCTTCGCAGAGCCCATATCGGTTGTCGCTTCTGCTGCGACTGGTGTCGCTCACTCGCAAGGGATCCCAACCGAGGATTCGATCACGTTGCTCACGCGATGGCGCAACATCGAAGATGGTTCTTTAGGAACAGCCATCTATACGGCCTCATGGATCGCACCCAAAAGCGATGTGCACTCTCAACAGCGATTTTTCTACGCAGGGCAGGCAGGAGAAATCCAAGTCGATCAAGCCCATCGCGGCTATTCCATGGCCAACGATTCCACTGGATTCAGTTCGCTCAATCCGCTCTTTATGAAATACACACCCGACAGCGATGGGTACTTCGCTGGCCAAAGTGCTTATGGCTATCGAAGCTTGGAAGTCTTCATCGATGCGGCCCGCGAAATCCAAGCCGGTCGAGCTCGTCCGTCCGATTTCCAAACCAAGCTCGCGACGATCGAAGACACCTATGCCGTCACTGCTATTCTCGAGGCAGGTCGCCAAAGCCTCGATCGCCAAGGGGCTGAAGTGATGCTTGCTCGTCGATGAAGACTATAGGTCCATCGAATCGAGTTGATCAAGCAATTGATCGAACTCATCTTTCGACCGCGTAGGATTGCTTGGTGGCGTTGATTCGGCTTGCTCCAATCCCTGCATACCCACAGCGGATCTACCGGCCAATATCAACTGCTCATCCCGTTCACGCGCTGCCGCGGCCATGGGATCCTCTTCGCGATCTGGAGCCCCAAACAGTTTTGAAAGATCGATCTTCATGCTTCCCGCATCCACCTGGGCTCCGGCAATGGCTGGAGTCTTGTGTTGCGGAAACATAATCGCATTGGATGGACAAACTCGCGAGCATGCAGGGCAACCCTTCCGGCAATTGTCGGGCTGTTCTACCAGGATCGTCTGCGCATCATCGACTCCGTACACTCCAAACAAGCAGAAGTCGATGCATTCCATGCAATTCGTGCACCGACTAAAGTCGATCACCGGATACCATCGTCGCTGTGGATGCTCAGCCACCGTAAGAACCTGCTCGTGAGCCACGGGCATGTCCATCGATGTATCCTGCAACGCTAACTTACCACTTCCATCAATGGCTAACGCAGTGGAATTCACTGGGTTTTCGAAACGCTGTCGAGCACTTTCAAGTGTTGATTGGCGAGCTTCTTCGCGACATGATTCATAGATCCGACGCAGCTCTTCAACAAAAGGCTCAACCGTTTCACGCACACGAAGGTCCACGCAATAGATCTTGCGCGAAGGTCGAGGGTACTGAGCGATCACACGGCTTTCATCATCTTCGCTCGACTCTTCTTCCTCGTCTTCGTCCTCCTCTTCATCCCCTTTCAACTCCACTTCACCGACTTGTCCCCGAACTCCGTTGCGGTCCAATACCCAATGCGCTGGTCGTTCAAACAACCAACTGAAGATCAACAAGGGGCCCTCAACCGATCGCAAACATTGCAGACTTTCTCCTTTGGGAGCCAAGTCATACAAATGCGGAACAGATAACACTCGAGTCTGCGCCAATGACGATGCCGCCTTGAGCAGCGCATCCTCTAACGCTCGCTTCTCTGGGTTGCGGCTTTGGCCGTGCGAAACCACAATGGTCAAAATCTCATTCGGCATTGACTTGTCCCTTGATCGTACGCTGGGCAACTACCCATGCCGATTCCAAATGTTGCAAATACTCTTGAGGAGAAAGCAGTTCGGCTCCTTCTCCTTCCAGTTCCATCAACCAACCATCGCCATATTTGTCGACATTGATGGCCGAAGGATCGGATAAAACCATCGGGTTGATGGCCATGATCTTTCCATCCATTGGCGAGTACAGTCCACTTTCAGCCTTCTTACTCTCGATCGTGCCAAACTCTTGTCGCAGCGCAATCGTTGCACCTGCCTCCATAGAGAAGTCTAAGAAGTAGATATCCTGAAGCAGTCGTACTGCGTAAGCTGAAAATCCAAATCGATATCGTTGACCACCCAACGGAATCGCCCACATATGGTTCTTTGCGTAGTGACGATCGGTAGGGAACTCAGCCTGGAACTCACCCATCATGAAGATCAGGGAGTCGCTCATGTATACCGAACCCCACGAAACTCGTCTTCAAAGAAGGCGGGTAAGAGTCCATCTGCACGCAAGAGACCTTCCATTGTCAATTCGACCTTCTCCGAATCGAAGGTCAACCAACCTTCCTCTCGATACTCTTCCCACACCGACTTCCATTGCTCGATGATATCGATCCCATACCGATTCTTAAAATGCGCAACGCTCAGCGTCCCCTTCTTGATCTTCAAAATCAATTCGCGAACCAAAAGCTGGTGAGCCGTCGGTCGATATGCTCGTCCCAATGGAAGACGGTCTTGTTCCAATAGACTGCCGATGTAGTCTTTCCATTCCGGAAGGTTTTGATAATGGATCCCGGAAGCATGACCAAAACTCGCGATGCCCGTGGCTAACAAATCCGATCCATCGAAGAGATTGTCGCGATAGCTGAAGTTAACCTTCTTGGGATCCTTAACCACCGTATAGGCGCTATTGATCGAATATCCAGCGGCCAAGAACTCTTCAAACGCATACTTGACCCACGCCCGTTTCGTCGGCCAATCGGCGACCGGCGTCTCCTTCTTCTCACCCGTCAAAAGATCTTTGGAAAACACCGTGTTGAAAGGCAATTCCATTTGATAGATGGTGATGCTCTCTGGAGAAAGCTCGATCGCGCGACGAATATTGTCCTTCCAGTTATCCCACGTTTCACCCACCATACCCGATATTAGATCGATGTTGACATTGGGAAACTGAGCCGCAGTGATCCACTCCCACGCGCGATAGACTTCCTTCGAAAGATGCGCTCGACCATTCTCTTCGAGAATCGCATCAGTAAAGTTCTCGACGCCAAGACTTAGCCGAGTCACACCGAGTTCGCGAAGTGTATGCACCTTCGTTTCACTCAGCGTACCAGGTTCACATTCAAAGGTGACTTCTTCTGCTTTGTCCCATGATATGTTGGCTCGCAAGCGATCCACCAAACTCGTCAACTGCTTCGGCGAAAGGAAGCTTGGAGTTCCTCCTCCAAAGTAGACGAATTGAAACGGACGTCCTCCCATCACTGGAAGGCGACTCACCAATTCAATTTCATGGCTCAGCGCCGACACATACGATTCGATCTCTTCCGACTTCACCTGAGTGAAGACTTTGAAGTAACAAAACTTGCATCGCTTGCGACAGAACGGAATATGGAGGTAAAGCCCTAACGGTCGATCAGGACGAGGCGGACTTTGAAGCGCCTGCTCGATCTCGGGCAGATGCTCTTTCTTCCATTGGGAATAGGGTGGGTAGTTCGATATGAAGTAACTACCCACTTCCGTTTTTACGGCATCGGTCGCCATGCGAAAACCTTTTGATCGAAAATGAAAACGTTGAGGGCTATACAGTACGTAGCCAGCGCTTGCTGCGCCTCGCCACCATCATCGTGAATTCGAACCCTTCAACGGTAATCTCTTAGTTTAACTATGGCTTCGCCCCGAGGCAAAACACACTACCCTTATCGGTTGCAATCAGGAGTTTTCCATCGGCAATCGCTGGCGATCCAGCAAACGCCCCTTGAAACTCCTTTACCCAAACCTCTTTGCCATTTTTCGCATCGAACGCATACAGTCTTCCGTCGGCAGCACCGACATAAACCTTGCCATCACATACGATGGGCGACGAGTCACTTCGCTTACGCAAGATGGCTTCCCATTGCAGATTTCCCGTTTCGACATCCAGCGCCAAAAGGCGACGATTTCGAGTGGTTACAAAAGCCGTATTCCCCCATAACGCTGGCGAGGATTTCACCTCGGGACTTCGCTCGGTGTCGTTGTAATTCCATACAACCTTGCCATTCCGGGCATCGATTCCAAGGATCGGACCACCATGGGTTGGCACGACGATGAGTTGATTCATGGCAGCAGGGGTGCTTCCCGTTGGGCCACCCAATGGCACTTTCTCTCCCGCAGCCTTGCCCGTTGTCACATCGACAATGTGCAACTGCCCATCGCAGCCACCCAGAAAAGTTCGTTGGTTGGAGATGGATGGAGAACATCGCAATTGATCACCCGTTTCATACTTCCATTGCAACTTACCTGTTTTGAGATCGAGCGCATACAAACTGCCATCTTCGCTCGTGATCAGCGCATTGTCGCCGAAAAAATTTGCACCCGAATCGATTTGAGCCTGCGTCTCATAAGTCCACAACGATTCGCCATCACTAGCGCGAAAAGCCAACACCATTCCGTCGTAGTTTGCAAAGATCACAACATCGTTGTGATAGGCCGGACTGGCGATGTATCCACTCTCGGATTCCTTCTTCCAAACAACTTCTCCATCTTGAAGTCGAAGGCAATAGGCTTCTCCATCGAGATCTCCGATGAAGACTCGATCACCCACGATGATCGGTGTCCCTTCGAATGCCCCTTTCTCGACGCGAAACTCCCACAGCTTTTCCAACGAGTCTGGAAGCTTCGATGCACTTTGCCCTTGGCAATCTGCCGATCCACGAAAGGTAGTCCAATCTGCACTCTTTCCCGGTAATGCCACGGCCATACCCAGTACAAGGCCAAACCATGCATTCATCGAATACCGTCGAGACATATGCCACCTGTTTCGGTTAATGGTTTTCAAGGAACACTTACCATGCCGCTTCGTAAAGGGCACGAGCATCGTCAAGCGATACGGGCCGCGGATTAAATGAAGCGGTCCATTGCTTTACGGCTTCTTGCGGAAGCGCTGCTAGATCCTCGCGGGCTACGCCACAATCTTCCAATCGAGTCTCTAAACCGCAACGAGCTACCATCGATTCCATCCAGGTTGCCAACGATTCAACCGAATCGCCTGATAGGTTTCCATCGCGATTGGTCTCGCGCCACAATTCGTGATACCAATCCGAATAGTGTTCACCATTCCATCGAATAACGTGAGGCATCATCACCC
Source organism: Pirellulales bacterium (assembly GCA_046349875.1). GTDB lineage: Bacteria > Planctomycetota > Planctomycetia > Pirellulales > Pirellulaceae > JAXMBN01. The sequence goes on along the minus strand of JAXMBN010000005.1, from coordinate 190,973 downwards.
CCACTGCCTGACCATGCGTGGTACCGTACCGCGCCGTCAATGGATTGGCCGTTGCATGAGCCACTCCCAACATCGATGTTTCAATGGCCAACCCTGCCAAACATGCTCCCCACTGCATCCAGCCACGAGCTTCCACATTGGTCCCATCCTCCAATACCAACGGAAAACCTCGACTCAATAAACGCCATGCCTCGCGAGAATAGACCAAAGACAATCCATTTCGCTTCTTGGTCACAAATGTTTCCAAGGCATGCGTCAATGCATCGACACCTGTCAGCGCCGTGACACGCGCCGGCTGCGTCAGCGTCAATTCAGGATCCAAGATCGCAATACGGCAGGCCGCCTTGGGATCGCCGCAAGCCATCTTGGTGTGCGTCTGCGAGTCACTAATCAGGGCAAACGATTGAGCCTCGCTTCCAGTCCCTGCGGTCGTTGGAACCGCGATCATCGGCAGCATCGGCCTGGTCGCTTTTCCAACTCCCCAATAGTCTTGGATCCTGCCACCCCCGCTATAAACAAAGTTAATACCTTTAGCGCAGTCCATCGAACTTCCACCACCGAGCCCCACTAGGAGATCAGGCTGAAAATCCTGCGCGACCGCCACACCGAACTTTACATGCTCGTCGTTGGGATTCTCGCGAAACTCATGAAAGGACGCTGTCTCTAGGCCTGCTTCCTGCAAAGCCTGAAGGCCTTTCTGAAAATGGCCAGCGGCAACTACCCCGTGATCGCTGACCATCAGCACTCGCCGACATCCCAATTCCTTTGCGAACGCTCCCAACTCGCGGACCTTTCCTGGTCCAAACACAAAGCGGGTTCGATGCTGAAAATCAAACGGTACCATGAATAATTCCGAATAGGTGGGAACGCTGCGGCAGGAACGCAGGGAGGATCTCTTCATTAAACCCCATTCATCGGAGGAGGGAAGCAACCCCCCACCATTTTTCCACCAGCGAAGTCACTTTTGGCAGAATGAGCGAATCTCTAGGATCCAATCGGTAACCGAAATGTCACCAAGAAAACTATCCTAAAACAATCCATTGAAGGATACTCGCCACTGCACACCAAGTGTCCAATCAATGCCTCATCATCGTTACGCATTTTCACACCCGGGAGTTCGATCGTGTTGGATCATTATGAAAAACGGAACGAACGCCTCCTGTCGTTTTCTTCATTCGCATGGCGATTGTTGCGGAGCTTCCTGGTGACGCTGGTGATCATCGCAGTCAGCCTCATCGTGGGGACCGCGGGCTATTGCTATTTTGGCCAACTCGCCTGGGACGATGCTCTCCTGAACGCGGCGATGATTCTCACCGGCATGGGCCCGGTCAATCCCATGCCTTCCACCCCGGCCAAACTCTTCTCCGCCTTTTACGCGCTTTATAGTGGACTCACTTTCTTGACGATGATCGCCATCATCATCGCGCCCATCTATCATCGCTTCTTGCATCACTTCCATCTCGACGAAGAAGATTACGGGAAGTAAGCTTCAACGCGATTGCCATGCTTAGAACTCCAAGACTAAATACCATCGTCAAGACCGCACCGATCCTCAAACCTGGCATGTGGTACCGCAAGACCACTTCACATGGTTCCGATGGTAGTCTCAAGCCAAGCTGCAGGGCGTCGACCTCTGTGGTTACCGCTGCGAGCCCAGGGTTGAGCGATTCGGTGGACCAACCTCCATCTTGAAAAAGAGGCAAGAGAACCTCGGCCGCACCCTTGGTAGACTTGGTGACGTGGAGTTCTGTTGGCTTCATCCATTTCGCATGAACTCCCTCTACGATTTCACCTGAGGCATCGATCATCTTCCAAGATGCCTGCATGCGCGAGTTCCAGCCTGCATTATGCAAAACACGATAAGCATGCGATCGCTGTTGGTCGGTCACTGCCCAATGGCGATGAAGAGCATCGGGTGTCAAGGTGAACTGCGCATTCCAATTGCGAACAGGTAGCAACAAGTGCATCTTGCCCAATCGCATCGCGGCCTGCTTCTCCGCCAAATGCACCCATCCTTCCTCATCGACGGCTTGCCGCGTTTTAGCCGCTTCCATCAATCGGGATGTAGAAACGTAATAGGTCTCACTCTGCGCCATCCACCCCAATTCCAACAACAATACGATCCCCCAAAGCCATAGCCGCTTTTCTCCTAGCAATCGCAAGTGTCCTCCCAACTCCCACACGAAACACTGCAAGAGTACTCCCAGAAGAGAGCTGCGAATGACAAACCAAGCAGCATCTCCCTGCAACGGACCGCATAAGGGATCGGAAGCAATCGTCGTACACCAAGATTGAAAGGAAGCTCTAACCATGGGAATCGAAGTTACAACAGCAAGAATCAATGCGACGAGGCCTACACATCGAGTTCGAAAATCCATCGGCAATCGGCCATCATCCGTCGTTTGCCACACCACTCGCTGCATCGCGAACCCAGCGACCATACACATAGCCAATGCGAATACGACAAGCCACTTCGCGGGATACCGGAACGAAGCATAGCCTGGCAAGAGATGGAGCCATATCCATTGCAATCCTCCCATGGGATCGGAAATCCAATCCCAACCTTCGCTTCCCGTAAGTCCATAGGAAACACAATGCAGCATCCAACCTATTCCATACGCGCCCAAGGCACTTCCGCCAGCGATAGCAGCCATGCCCAACCACCATCGCATACCGAATCGATTCCGCTGAGCCAGTTCATGGAACTCCACTTGGGGAACCAACCACGTTCGCGCAAACACTCCATGAACCATCGCGAGAATGGCAATGGTTCCCATATGCAGAGAAGGGACCCACATCCGTCCTTCCGCCTCCCATCCAGCAATCCAACGCGAATTCACACCGGCATAACTCCCAAGCACCCGCGGAAAGAATAGCGTCACATAATGCCAAGGAGCCACACTGAACTCGTACGTTTCCGATTGAATACCGCCGCGCTGTCCCAGCATCCACCAATTCCATGTGGGAAGGATTTGAATCGATGCCAACCCCATGGCAACGACTCCCGAAAGCACCAATCCGATAAGGCGAGTCCATGCAAAACTCCAGCCTTGCCAAGCTCCTTGCACTACCACCAGAATTCCAAAGAGGAGGCAAGCGTGAATTCCCGTTTGAGGATCCCCTCCCAAGATCATCAACGCCAACCCAACGGCGACTCCGAGAATCTGCTTCGTGCGATACCCATCGCACCACGCTGCAACCATCTCCCGCGCCACCCAAGGCAACCACGCCGCACTGACTAAAAAGATCGGATTGTAAATCTGGAAGTAAACAGGACCGCTCAGCGCATAACATGTGGCCATCAAACTGGACACCATCGGCGATAACCCCGCGCGGCATCCTAGGCGATAAGCACCACCTAAGGCCAGAAGCAAATGAATGCCGAGGTACAACGAGATCTTCGAGGCCAACGAAATCCCGGGCAGGAGGAGTATCCATCGCAATGGATAGAAGGCTGCGGTCGAAGGATCAGCTCCTAAGGAACTTCCCATCGCATCCATGGGGTTCCACGTAGGAACCCATCGATACATCCAAGATTGCTGATCGAGATAATGCCAGAGGGGAAAATAGAAGTGGAGCGTGTCGCGAAAGGCAGGAATCGAATCCGATAGGAATCCAGGCAGCAACAGCCAAACGATTACCAAGCTTGCACCCGCAAGTTGAAATCGATGCCCGACCGGGACGCTCATGACATGCGTTTCTTCTTTGCATGCTTCCATTCATGCAATGCCAACAATACAGACGCGAAGATTCCCGGAGCAAAGTAGTAGATGCCACGAAACGCAATCAACCCGGCTGTCACGGCAATCTTCAACGGCGAACTTCCATCCTCTTCTTTGGCTAACAACTCAAGGATGACAACTTCCAATACACCAAATCCACCGGGAACGTGCAATACGACCACAACGATCATCGCCGCCAAATAGCTCACCATGACCGTGGGGTAATCCACACTTCCACCGGGAAGCAAAACGAAGAGAACCAACGAAGCCAAAGCGAAGTCGGAAGCAGAAACCGCCAATTGAAGCAAAGAAAGCTTGAATGGTGGAAATCGAAACTCTTGATTGCCAACATGGATTGGCTTTCGAATAAAAAGAGTGGCTCCCAAGTAAATCAAGACGACAAACAGAAAGAGATATCCCCAATAGACTGGAGACAGATGAAACAATTCCGCATACTGCTCTGGCAACTTCACTTCGAAACAGACGAAGGCCACACCCGCAAGCATGAACATTCCCAACCAAAAGGTCACGGAAAGAATCGACACCAGCGCAATGACCTCGATCAATCGAAATCCCCAACTGGTGTAAAGTCGATAGCGAATGGCCGTTCCGCCAATCATCCATCCCAGGATGTTGCTGAGAGCATAGCCAATAATGGCTCCGACCATCACCTTCGGTAAGGGAAGGTCTTTCTTGAGATAGCGGACCGCAATGAGATCGTAGCCGGTGAGTACTACGAAGTTGATGGCGGTAAAGAGAACCGCGAGCGCGATCTGATCCGAAGGGATGGAACTGATCCCATCCCACATCTGCTCCCAAGTGATGTCCTTGAGTTTCTTTCGCAGAAAGAAGATCGAAAGGCCAAAAATAGCGATGACCGCTGTGTACTTGCCAATCTCGCCCGCTATTCCCCAGCTAGGCGCGTCCGACGATTTGCCGTTGGAGGGTGGCTCTAGCTGCGGGGATTCGTTTTCCATTGTTTTCTACAAGCGAACTCGATGTGAAGAATCTCGAGATTCTAGTCTACAATCGGTTCCCTTGTCGACAAGGTGTCGCCTAGGGGCGACGAGCCCGATCCATGGGAGTCGATGGGACAGGAGGAGGCACCACGGGTTGAATGGCACTATCGAGATCCATCTCCCGACTGGCTACCTGACTCGCAAAGCAATCTCGCAGGTACTGCATCGCCTCATCCACGACGTCCGCTTGAACCAAAAGAAGTTCGCCCGGCTGAATCATTCGCAGCGTGGCGTCAACGGCCTTTTTCCATCCCAAAAAATCGTGGATTTCGGTCACGCGACCACCAACAGCCAAGCCCTGCTTGAACAACTTGGTGATATCGCCTGGTTCACGTCCACGCAAATAGGCGTCTTCATAGATGACGACGCGATCAAATGCCGCAGCCAATTGCTCCCCTTGCTGGACCATGTCGCAATCGCGACGGTCACCTGCAGCGGAATAAATCGCAGTGCGATGGGCATGCGGAAATAGCTTGATCGCATCGATGATCGCTTGAAGGGACGATGGATTGTGACCGTAATCGACGATCACCGTTGCGCCGTTCATCTCGATCAAATTGAAACGCCCAGGACTCTTGTCCATCTGAGCCGAAAAACTTTCCAATCCGATGCGAATCTGTTCACAAGGCATGCCCAAAGCCCAGCATGCAGCCGTCGATGCCAACACGTTTTCCACTTGGAATCCAACGCGTCCATTGTGAGTCAAAGGAATGCGATCCAATGTGAGCAAGCGGATTTCATGAGCCCCATCGGCCAACATGATCGCGTGATCGCGAACGAATGCGACCCTTCCACCTTCCTTGCGTTTCTTGACGAGCAACTCGTGATTGCCATCCAACGCAAAGAATACGACGCTACCTGGACACTTATCAGCCATCGCTGCGACCAAGGGGTCATCGGCTTTGAGAATCGCCGATCCATGTTTGGCAACACCTTCGACCAAGATGCGTTTGACCTCGGCCAACTTTTCTTTGGTGTCGATATCGCTGATACCTAAGTGATCACCTTCGCCAACATTGGTGACGATCGCAACGTCGCAATGATCGAATCCAAGTCCTTCTCGCAACATGCCACCCCGCGCGGTTTCGAAGACAGCTGCTTCGACGGTCGGATTAAGCAATATCGCTTTGGCACTTTGAGGACCACTGCAATCACCCGTATCGATACGTCGGTGATTGACATAGATTCCATCGGTGCAAGTCATCCCAACGTTCTTGCCCGAGCAAGCGACGATGTGAGCGACCAATCGAGTCGTGGTCGTCTTGCCGTTCACGCCCGTGACACCCACGATCGGAATCCGCGATGGCTTTCCTTCGGGATAGATCATGTCGATGATCGCTTCACCGACCGCACGAGGTTTGCCATGCGATGGCTCCAAGTGCATCCGCAAGCCTGGTCCAGCATTCACTTCGACCACAGCCGCATGCTGACTCGCCAATGGCTTGGAAATATCGAGTGCAACAACATCCACTCCAGCGATATCCAATCCAATCACGGCCGCTGCTTCAACGGCTTGGCGAGCAACTTCAGGATGGACATCGTCGGTCACGTCGGTCGCTGTTCCACCTGTGCTCAGGTTCGCATTGCGACGAATCAACACTTTGGTTCCCACTGGTGGGATGGAATCTAATGCAAATCCTTGTTCGCCAATCACTGCCAAAGAAATCGAGTCCACAGGAATCTTGCTGAGGACCGTTGCATGTCCTTCACTTCGACGAGGATCTTGATTGACGATGTCGACCAATTGTTGAATCGTTCGCTTACCATCACCGATCACGTGAGCTGGTTCGCGTCGGGCAGCCGCAACCAACTTGCCACCTACGACCAGCAAGCGATAGTCATCGCCTGGTGCAAACTTCTCGACAACGATCGAATCGCCTTGTTCTTTGGCCGAAACATAGGCATTCATGACTTGCTGTTGAGTCATCAGATTGGTGGCCACACCGCGACCATGATTACCGAATTGTGGCTTCACTACGACGGGTACACCGATTTCTTCCGCAGCAGCCCATGCATCTTCGGCACTGGTTACAGGGCGCCCTTCCGGAACCGGAACACCAACCGCTTTGAGCAACGCTCGGGTCAACTGCTTGTCTTGCGCAATCGATTCGGCAATGGCGCTGGTCGAATCGGCTTCCGCCGTGCAAATTCGACGCTGATAGCTTCCATAACCCAACTGAATCAAACTTCCGCGGTTGAGTCGGCGCCAAGGAATGTCTCGCTTGCGGGCTGCATTAACAATAGCCCGAGTGCTCGGCCCAAGGGCTACGTCGTAAGCAAAGTCACGAAGCTTCTCGAGATCCGTTGCAAAGTCGATCGATTGATTCTCGATTCCAGCGACCAAAAGTTCGAGCGCCTTGTCGACGCAGGCCAGACCTACTTCTTCATCATCGAACTCCACAGCAACCCGAAACGTTCCAGGAGTGTTCGTACCGCGAATCCGCCCGAACGTGACTTCATGCCCCACTTCGCTTTGAAGCGCAAGCACCATGTGCTCGAAAACATCTGCTAGCCCGACACCACGGTAAAGCTCTTCCGCAAATCCACCAGGCACTTGAAGGCTTCCTTGATGATCCAAGATGGAAGGTAGCCAACCAGCAATGCGCTCTGCCAAACCAGGGACATCTTTGGAACAAACCTCCGCATGGGCTTCCAAGTCCAACCAAACTTCCAAGACCGGGAAGTTCGCCCAGAGATTTGGACCGCGTAGTTTGTTAACTTTCAAAATCCGCATGATGTTGTTTTGCCTTGTGTGTGCCGTTTTTGACGACACGGTTGTATTCGTTTTGATGTTGGGGAGGGGAGGAAATCTCTTGCGATCGTTACGGTTCGTTCTTCTTGAACTGTTGCTGGCAATCCCTACGAACCTGAAAATCTATAGGGCCGCCTTGAATTCCGTTTAGATACGTGATCGCAACGGGTTTCTTGCAACCAAGCCATTCATGTGCGGAATGGACATGAAGGGAATTGAGTTGCAAACGGTGGACCGTTCCACATCGAAGAAACACATCGCAATGTGGCTACCGATCCGATGGAAGGAAAGGAAATGCCGGCGCGCGGCGGCATGGTGGGCGCGATGGATCGCGGTATTAAGAATGCTAGCCTCCACTCCTGAATTTCACCTCGCAGGCATTGCCTGCTGCTGTCCCACGTCTGCCGCTCTCATGCACAGATCGTGAATTCTCGATTTGTCCGGTTAGGCATTTATCATCGCCTTTCCGAGTCAGAGAACTTGAACACTCCAGGATCTGATGGCATCGGCGAATCCTGCCTTTGCACAGGAACTTTGAAACTACTCCGAGACTTGAGTCAATCTTCTCATTCTTCGACCGAACCTTCAAAAAATCTCGGTTTCGGTTGAAAAAACTACAATCTTGATTGTAATTCGGATCCAAGTCTTCGCACGGAATTTATCTTATACGGCGCGGATTTAGGAAAGCCAGAGCCGCCATTCACTTTCTGTTATTTCACTCCCGACTCCCGCCGCCGAGCGATTTCCAAGCTTGTCTAAGGGCCATCAAAAATCTAGCATTCCGAAGCGTTCTTGCAGCCTCGGATCCCGATCGGTCGAAATAGAGAAATGGCGTCCCTTCTTCGCAACTAGCTCGACTTCCTGGTAGATTTGCTTCCCAGCCGATTTTCCCTGCTATCCAGGGACAAACGGACCCCATAAGCATGTCCCAAAACCAACTGGATTCCTCGATCCTGTTTTTTCCGTGCGTTCCTGGGCTGATTGACTACTGCAAGCCGCATAGCATTAGCCCAAGTACTACTAATCCGCGCCTTTGATTGTCGATAACTCGTTCATAAAGTCCTGATCTGTGGCATCCAACGATTCGAACCCAGCAACCGTCCCCAACCTGCCAGGTCATTGGCAGGGACTTTTGACCGGACACCTCCGCGCATCGGAAGTGGTCTTGGCGACGTTCTTGCCCGACCTCGACCGCCGACTTCATTTCCATTCGGGCTTGGTTGTCGTCACCTCCGAACGCGTCATCTCGCTTGAACCTTCCTGGGATGGTTCCAATGACTCCGCCGATCGAACGCAATTCTGGGAACTACCCCAGTGCATCGAACTATTAGTGCATGAGTCCAACGGCCTCGGAACACTCGAACTCCTCGGCTCCGAATCGCGACTCAAAGCATGGCGTTTCAGTGGAGGAAAAACGGCCGAGGCGAGGTTGTTCGCAACGGAGTTCGCGCGAGCCCGAACCGGAAACGTGACCGTCGAAGAGGAAGATCCCAACGCGATGACAGGGATATGTCCATCGTGCGGTGGTCCCATGCGGAAAGGTGAAGCGGTTTGCTCGAGTTGTAGTGCAACACCTGCGCTTCCACCCACCAAGTCCCTATGGCGACTCACTCGATTTGCAAAGCGACGCATCAGTAGCATCGGCCTTGGCTTTGGTCTCACCATGGCGAGTGCCGCAGCAATGCTGCTTCCCTCGCTGATCACCATCCCACTGCTCGACAAGATCTTAATTCCACATCAAACGTGGCTCGAGAACAAAGCGCTAGGCAAAGATCCTGGACCTGAGGTTAGCTTTGCATCCGTTCCCTGGTATCTCTTTGGATTGTTTCTTTGTGCCGTGCTGGCATGGCTCTTAAGCTGGGGCAAAACATACGTTCTTGCAAGTGTTGGGGAACAAATTGCAGCGGACTTGCGCAATCAAACCTATCAGCATCTTCAAAAGCTGTCGCTCGAGTTCTTCGGCGGAAAGCGAACCGGGGATTTGATATCGCGCGTGAGCACCGATACGCAGCGGATCTGCGATTTCCTTTCTATGCAATTGATCGACTTCGCCAGCGACTTGGTCATGATCGCTTTGACGGCCATCATTTTGATCTCGATCGATCCCGTCATGTCCCTGGTGACGTTGCTTCCCTTTCCCATCATTGCTTGGCTGATTAACCGCGTTCGCAATCGCATGCGTCATGGATTTGCACGCGGCAACGCTGCATGGTCAGAAATGGTCAACGTTTTAGCCGATACCATCCCTGGCATCCGCGTGGTCAAAGCTTTTGCGCAAGAGCATCGCGAGATCGAACGATTCGAAGTCCGAAATCAAATCGTGCTCGAAGCAAACAACAAGGTCAATCGACTTTGGGCAACGTTTGCTCCATTCATCACACTCCTCACCGAACTTGGCGGGATCATCATTTGGGCCTTTGGTGCTTGGCAAGTAGCCAAAGGACACATGACCCTGGGGGTTCTCCAACTCTTCATTGGATACATCACTCGTCTATATGGCCGATTGGATTCGATGAGTCGTATGTTGGCCGGCACGCAACGCGCTGCGGCAGCGACGCATCGCATGTTTGAGATCCTCGATCGCGTTCCTAGCGTGCCCGAACCGGTCAAGCCGGTGCGGCCAGGGCGGGTTGAAGGCGAAGTTGAAATCAAAGGCATGTCGTTCCGCTACGGTTCGCGGGAGGTCCTTCATGAAATCAATCTCCATATCCGACCGGGAGAAATGATCGGGCTTGTAGGACCAAGCGGTGCAGGGAAGAGCACCCTCGTCAATCTCGTGTGTCGCTTTTATGATCCACAGATCGGTTCCATCTATATCGATGGCCATGACATTCGAAGCTTCCCTGTCAACGAATATCGCGCCAACATCGGTATCGTCTTGCAGGAGCCCTTTCTATTCTTCGGAACCATCGCCGAAAACATCGCGTATGGACGCCCCAAGGCAACGCGTCAAGAAATTGTGCGCGCGGCCAAAGCAGCCAAGGCCCATGAGTTCATTCTGCGATTGCCCGATGGTTACGATTCGATCGTGGGTGAACGTGGACAATCGCTCTCCGGTGGTGAACGTCAGCGTATCTCCATCGCGCGAGCCCTTCTCACCGACCCTCGGATTCTCATCCTCGATGAAGCGACTTCTGCGGTCGATACCGAAACCGAACGCGAAATTCAGGAAGCGCTCGACTTCTTGGTTAAAGGCAGAACCACGATTGCAATCGCGCACCGCATCAGCACCCTGCGCAAAGCAGATCGCATCGTCGTTCTCGAACGAGGCCGCATCACCGAGGTCGGAAAGCACGATGAATTATTGCGCATGCAAGGCACGTACTACCGACTCAACCAAGCTCAACAGCAAATGGCCCAACAACAAATCCTTGAATGACCGGGACCACTTCAAGCCGTCTCAGTGAAAATGGCGAGAAGCTCTTCATCGAAGTCGCAATGTGGCCATGACCGGATAGTGATCGCTTACGTCGCGTTCCTCGCGGTCTTTGGTATATCGCGTGTCCCAGTGGTCGAGATCTGGACCAGCGCCGCGAATGCAATGTTGGCTGAGCACCTCCACCTTCTCAAGAACCCAATCCTTGCGATCGGGAGCGTCTTCGACCAAGGACTTGCTTCCAAAGAAGCGGTCGAATTGCCGATCGAGGATTAAGTGGGTTCTCCGCTGTCCCTCGGCGATGCGTCCATGAAAATCGACCATATCATCGGCCGGAGTAGATGTTGCAGAACCGGTCAGTTCAGCGACTTCGCCTCCAGGCAAAGGTTGTGCCGCATAGGGTTCTTCGATATTGGTATCTCCGATGATCAATACGTTCTCGCCGGCCGCCATTCGCTCTTGGACCCAAAGTTTGGCCAGCTTTGATTGACGCACGCGAAGAGCCGATTCTTCGGCTTTCGCGCGAAAATGCACATTGAGAATCGTTAGCGACTCGGTCTTTCCATCGGCTTGCCATTCGAAGCGCGCAAACAGATGCTTGGAGAGATTGTAATACTGCTGACTATCGAACTGCTCTTTGGTTTGCTCTTTGCGACTGAACTCGACGCATCCACTTTGATAAAGAATTCCAACATCCTGTTCGGTGGCACGATCAAATCCTTCGATGAAAGCCACGCGATAGTTGAGCTGATACTTTTTCTTGAGCTCATCTGCTAGTTCCATGAGCACCTTGCGATTCTCGATCTCTTGCAAACAGAGAATCGTTGGTTTGAACTGAGCAATGGCCTTCGCCACAACACCCTTCTTCCAATCCCATTCAGCCTGCGAGGGCGCTGATTGTTCCTTGGCGAGATCGCTTTCGTTGTCGCCGAGATGGGCATCGAAAAACCATTCCAAATTCCAGGTCGCAATCGTGATCGTCTCGGGAGCTTGATCGGCAATCGCGATGCTCTTCAGCCCGAACAACAAACTCGCTGCAAATGCCGCCACCCACACTCGATTCCACATTGTCATGGACGTTTCTCGCTAATACTTTCTTCAGGCGATGCGATCAAAGAATGTCAAAGATACTATCTCGACATCGATCGTTTAGACAGGAGACTTCTTGCGGGCAATGACCCGATGAAAATGCAACTGCACTTCGCGATCGACCACGCGTCGAACTCCTTCGGTCAGGCAACGAGGCTCGTTTACGCTCTGCCCTTGTTCGATGATCTCTTCCAGCCGTGTTCCTGGATCGACAGAAAAGGTCGATTGATTGATGGTCTGATTCCCAGCGTCTAATTCGGGAACGATGAAGTGACACGTTGCCCCGAAGGTGAGCATGCGAGCCGAAAAGGCATCATGATAGGGTCGCAACCCCGGAAAGCTCGGCAAAAGACCATGGTGCAAATTGATGATACGGCCCCCAGCAAACTTCCAGCACGTATCGGGAGGAAGGACCCGCATATATCGAGCAAGGATCACGTAGTCGATCTCATAGCGATCCAATATGTCGACCATCTTGCTTTCGTCCGCAACTCCATTGGCGTCGCCGATCAACTCGAAGGGGACCCCGAATTCCTCCGCAAGCGACTGACACTTCTTGCGGTTTCCAATCATGACCCCAACTTGGGCGCGAATCCTTTGTTGCTTGACCGCTTCCAAAACAGCCCGCGGGGTCGCTTCTAAATAAGTTGTGCAAATGGCCAAACGAGGTAATGCTGCGCGATAATCGGGACTCCAAACGCGAACTTCAAGCTGTTTGGCTTGTCCAATGGTACGCATCGCTTGGCGGATGGGCTCCCACTGTTGTGCATCGACATGGATGCGACACATCATGGCAAATACGGCCGCTTCGTCATGATCGTACATCTGAATCTCTGCGATATTGGCCCCACGGCTCGTAATGTCGTGGATGATAGGATCCGCTAATCCAACATTATCTGGACCCACCGCTGTGATCACAATTTCCATAGAAAGTCGCGCATTCTTCAATGAAGCACCCCTGTTTTCCCTGACAAAGGATTCCCTGACGAATGGGGTGGGGGCTAGGGTTTACCACGATTTGGCCGTTGCGGGCGCTGGAATCATCAATTAATCTCTGGCAAATGGCCTATCCTATGGAAAAGGTCGATCGCAGAGATTTAGGAGTATACGCGAAAATGTCCACTGTCACACTTCCCAAGACCATCGATGGCCGACGCCCTAAGAAGGAAGAGGTTCCCAAGGGAGAATGCCTGTGCGACTACTGCACTGCCAAGTGCTGCCGCTATTTCGCGCTTCCTATCGACCCGCCTTCGACCCTTCAAGATTTTGACTTCATCCGTTGGTACCTTCTCCACGATCGCGCTACCGTATTTGTCGATGATGAAGCGTGGTATCTGTTAGTGCATACCGTATGCAAACACCTTCAGCCGAACCATCTCTGTGGCATCTATCACACTCGTCCACAAATTTGCCGCGATTACTCCACAACCAATTGCGAGTACAACGACGACGAAGTGTACGACATGTACTTTGAAACCGCTGAACAGATCGCCGAGTACATGGAGGCGAGACTCGGTTCCACCGATCGCAAGGGAATTCGAACGCCCGAGCCAACAGAAATGCCGTTACTCAACTAGGCCTATCGGATCGGTTCTAGCCATCATCGGAGCGTGTATTCCTTTGCAGTAACTGCAAAGGAGTCGGTCTCGCCGAACCCTCTGAGCCATTGGCTCAATGATCTTTTTGAATCACTTGGATCTCTTAGACAAGGTACCACATTCCATGGCGGGTTTGATTGAGCCAAGGACACTCAAAGGCTTTCGCGATTTTCTTCCCGAGACCATGATCGCTCGCGAAGGGCTCATGGAGACTGCCAGACAAGTCTATCGTCGTTATGGGTTCGTGCCGATCGACACTCCGGCCCTTGAGTATCTTGAGATTCTCACTGGCAAAGGAAGTGACGAAACGGATCGGCAGATGTATCGCTTCACCGATCACGGCGGTCGTGAGGTCGGGATGCGATTCGACTTGACCGTTCCTCTCGCTCGCTTTGCAGCCCAACACATCCATCAGCTCGGAACTCCCTTCAAGCGATACCATATCGCTCCTGTTTGGCGCGGCGAGAATACTCAAGCCGGCCGCTATCGCGAGTTTGTGCAATGCGACTTCGATACCATTGGTACCGAAAGTGTCGTGGCCGATATCGAAACAGGCTTGGTCATTCACGACCTATTTTGCGAATTGGGGATCGATCGATTTCAGATACGGATCAACAATCGGCAAATCCTGAGCGGACTGCTCGCAAAGCTCGATCTCTTGCAACAGTCGACGAACGTCTTGCGTGCTCTAGATAAGCTCGACAAGATTGGCCCTGAGAAAGTGGCCGAAGAGATGCGAGCGACGGCCAGCCTGAGCGATGGGCAGGCCCAAGAGATTCTCAAGTTCGCCAAGATTTCGGGTTCGACTACGGAAATGCTCGCGCAACTCGAGCAACTTCTGCAGGGCGTCGAACTTGGCGAAAAGGGTGTGCAACGTCTTCGCGAAATCGCATCCGCCATGTTGGCGGCAAAAGTTCCAAGCCAACGATTCCGCATCGATCTTTCGATCGCGCGAGGGCTCGACTACTACACCGGCGTGATTTTCGAAACCATCTTGGAAGAACTGCCAAGCATTGGGAGCGTTTGCAGTGGTGGCCGATACGACAATCTTGCCGGTCTCTATACCAAACAACACCTTCCAGGCATTGGTGCTTCGCTCGGACTCGATCGACTTATTGCTGCCCTCGAGCAATTGGGGAGACTTTCCAATCATCGACGCACAGCTGATGTATTCATCCCATACTTTGAAGCCGATCGTCTCGACGACTATATGGAACTTGCTTCCGTTCTTCGACGCTTCGGCGTCTCTGTTGAACTTTATCCAGAAGCGAAGAAGTTAGGGCAGCAACTCAAGTACGCTGACCAACGTGGATATCGGATCGCCATTATTGCTGGCAAGGACGAACTCGATCGCGGCACCTGTCAGGTCAAGAATCTATCGGCCAAAATAAGCACCGAAACCACTTGGAAAGACGATCCAGCGCCACTCCTATCCGCGATCAAGAATCTCTTGGATCTGTCGGAAGGAACCATATTGGCTTAGGCTCGATGCGGGCCTCTAGGCTTTACTAATGTCTTGATCGAAATCGATGAGCTCGTTTTCCAGCCCGCGTTTCATATTGACGAAGCGGTAGTGTTTGCGAGCTGCCTCGATGGACGCTTGGAGTTCCGAAAAAGAACAGGGCTTGTTCAGGATGCGAAAGACTTGCCCTTCCTGTCGCGCTTTGGTGAGCGAGGTTTCGTCTTGATTTCCGGTCAAAATCATGAAGACCGTTTCGGGAGTGATGGCCCGTGCTTGCTGGATGAAATCCACTCCCGACATCTCGGGCATCGTCATATCGGTAATGATTACCGGATAATGATTGGATTTGATTTTCTCCAATCCCGAAATTCCCGATTCGGCGATGTCGCATTCGTAGTCGACTTCCAATCGTCTTTGAATGGCCTTGAGCACCGCGATCTCATCATCCACGATCAAGATTTTCGATAGTAACTCGTTGTTCTGTGATTCTTGCATAGCGATGTTCTCGTTTAGAAGAATGAGGGATTCCCATACTCCAAATGGTCGTAATCAAAATGTTCGCTCTGAATTGGCAGAGGTGGATTGCGATCGGATGAGGATTCTTGAACGGCATACCGCGATTCCATTCTCGCTGAATCCATCAGAGCTTTTGCCTGTTCCCTTGGAATCGAAAACCGAAAAGTCGTTCCTTGATTCACATGACTTTGGACTTGAATCCTGCCACCATGACGGTTCGTGATGATATTCTTGACGATCGCCAAGCCTTGTCCCGTTCCCTTCCCGATCTCTTTCGTGGTGAAAAACGGTTCAAATACGCGTTCGATGATGGACGCTGGTATTCCACATCCATCGTCGGAGATCTGAATGGACACTTCGTTGTTTTCGTAACGAGTCTGAATCCGTATTAGCCCTCGCTTGTATTCCTTATCCTTATGCATACGCTCCTGAATGGCATCGGCTGCATTGAGAATGAGATTGGAGAAGACTTGGTTGAGTTCCTGCGAGTAGACTCGCAGTTGAGGAAGATTCGGATCGAAATCGATCTCCATCTCGGCAACATCGCGCCATCGGTTCTTGGTAATGATGATCGTCGACTGAATGGCCGAGTTGAGATCGGTAACCGATTTTTCGTTTCCGCCTGGATGGGAGAAGATTCGCATAGCTCGTACGATTTCCACCACTCGCTCGACGCCGTCTCGCATATCCTCGATCGCATCGGGAATAGCGTGAGTTAGTTTTTCAAATCGAATCGATTGGCGCAGTTGCGCCACATCCAATTGGGCCTGCGCCCGTTGCATGGGATCATCACATGCCAATGCGGACTGGTAGAGATCGAATAATCGGAAGAGTTCTTTCGAGACTTGAGCCAAGTATTCGGTGTTGTCACTGACATACTGGAGAGGTGAATTGATTTCGTGAGCGATCCCTGCTGCGAGCTGCCCAACGCTTTCGAGCTTTTTGGCTTGCACGAGTTCCGTTTGGGTGCGATGAAGATCGGTTTGATCGATCGCAAAAGCCACGAACGCATCTTGATGATTCCAACGAATCCGACGAAGGGTGAGGAATACGGGATACGTGGATCCGTCTTTCCGAACAAAATGCCCGTCCGCAACCACTTCTTCCATGCTTCCTTCATAGATGGGTTCGAGCCAATTGCGGATGGTAGCGGGACTACAATCCGCCAATAGAAGATCGATGGATTTTGCGTGAAGTTCTTCGGTTTCGAACTGCACATGGTCCTGAAAACGACGATTGGCAAAAAGGATCTTGGAATCATTGGCGCGAAACACGATGCTTTCATTGACCGCGTCCTCGACTAGTTTTCCAAGCGTGATCACTTGTTGTTCGGCGTATTTGCGACGCGAAGCATCCGTGAGGAGAACTGCAAACAACGAATCTTCTTCCCAATCCAACAACGAAATGACAATTTCGGCAGGGAAGACGCATCCACTTTCATGGGTCACTTCCACTTCACGGCGAATTCCAAATGCTTCGTCGCGAGAAAGCTCAGCCGTATCATTCGAAAGGGATGGTACGTATAGGAATATGGATCGCCCGATCAGTTCGTCGGGCATCACTCCTAGTATTTCGTGCGTCGCGGCATTGGCAGTGACCACACGTCCTTTGCCATCGACGGTCAGCACCACATCGGAAGTGGTTTGAAGAAACGAACTATTCTGCCCTTGTAGCTTCTGAAGCTTTTCGTACGTTCCCTTTAAGTCACGGTTGGATCCATTGAGTGCTTCGAGCTGTTCGTGGATCGAATTCCCAACACTTCGGGCTAGCAGCACAAAGGCCAAGCAACTCACGGCCGAGACAACCGATACCACGCCAATCACAACAAGAATCGCCACTTCGCTCCGCCGATTGGCGAGGTCATCGATCTGAGTGGATAACTGCTGTAGGGCAACGCCTTGCTTTCGCACAGTTTCCATTAAGTCGCGGGTACGGTTGTTGATCGATTCCCTTTGTCGTTCAAGACATATCAGGTCGCGACGATAATCATAAAGGCCCTTTTCCGCGTTGTCTTCCATCGCGTCTTCTGGGCTTCTTTCTTGGAATAGAATCTTTGCCAATTGCCGTACGATGGATAACGTTTCAGGCTCCTCGGCAAACGAAAGTTCCAGGCTCGAGAGAACGGGATGGATCTTGTTCTCTCGCAAATCTGGAAGCAAATTCACCGTATTGGACGAAGCGAGCTTTTCAACATGAAGTAGCAAGCTATCGAGATCGGTACGGATTCGGTACAAACGCATTTGCTCGCCGATATTCGATTTCAGTGCGACGCGACTTGCATCGAGCTCAGTGTTCGAGGCTTGGAGGAGCGAGGCCTCAGCCAGTCGCAAACGTCCAATAGCGGCAAGGTTGATATTGTGGAGATCTGTTACCAACTTCGAGGCAGCTTTGTGATGGTCTTGAAATTGCCAACGGTACTGCAGATAAGCCTGCTGCCACTCATCGCTTTCCTTCTTGATCTCGAAGATGAGTTGGCAACTGAGCAGCAGTTCAGTAAATGTCTTATACCCTTGTTCAACCAATGGATCCGCTTCCGAAGCCAGTCTCCATCGTTCTTCCAAAGACTCTATCAGTGTTTTCAGGAACTCTTCGTTTGCAGGTTCCATCGAATTCAATGATAGAGCCATTTCCGATTCGTAGTGATTTTGAAAAACATAGTCGGTGGCCGCTTTTTCAATCGCATCTAGATTGGTATGCGCAGCTTCGGCCCCTAAGCGTATGAATCGCACGGATCCCAGTGCCAATAGCAAGGATGCCAGGGTCAATGACCCCGCTAGCAGCCCCGTGCGGACGAGCCATGCCACTTCATGCTTCGGATTTGTCTTGATGGTTCGATCGGAGTTCATGGAGTGTTGACTGAGTGAATGATGGAGTCCCAAGTCGTTGGCACGACTTTGGAGTGTTCGATCGCGGTGAGCCAAGTGTGATTGGAGGCTTGATTTTGATCAGAGTCCATTCGACATAGCACTCCAATCTTCAAATCGACTTCGCCCAAGGTCTTCAGCGATGTCGCGATGGATTTTCGATGAATCTCACCTTCGATTTTTTGAATCGATTCGAGCAAGAGTCGCGCCGAAAGATAACCCTCGAGTGAGAGATCGTTGGGCGCAGGTTGGTGAGGCAATAGTCTTAATGATTTGCGATACTCTTGAAGCCCTGGATCGTTCTGTTGGCAATGAGGGACGACCTGGGAGACAACCACTCCCTCGCCTTGTTCCTTCAACTCGTGGGCCAGTGGTTCAGCTCCGACGAATGAGACAGCAATGAATAGCGAGTCCATTCCGAACATCCTGGCCTTCTTGATGAACTCGGCGCACGGCGCAAAAGTCCCGACCAACAAGACCGCTTTAGGATGGGGTGAATGAAGAGTGAGTTCGGCAATACCGTCCTCAACCAACACCGTATTTCTTTCATACCGACCATGAGCGATGGCTCTGGTCTCTCGAACTCCATGCTTTTGCAAATGTTTGATCGCACCTGCAAAAACCGAATCTCCGAAACTATCGCGTTGCGTGAAGAACCCGATTTCGTGTGGCTTGATTCCATGACGGACAAGGCCATCGATAATCGCTTCCGTCTCTTGATCGTAACTCGCTCGAAAATGCCCTACATAAAGGTTTCGAGGGTCTTTGCGAATGAGATTGGAGCCTGTGATCGCTCCGTAGAATAACGTTTGATTTTGTTCCGCTATTGGCATGGAGACGGTTGCGGTAGGAGTCCCCAAGTTGCCTACGATGGCCAATACCTGATGTTGATGGATGAGTTCTTCGGTGTTGCTCGCCGCTTGCACCGGTTCATACCCATCATCCAATGCTACCAATTCCAATTTGCGGTGGTGAATTCCACCCAATTGATTAGCCGATTCAAAAGCCGCTAGATAGCCATCGCGAACATTGAGCCCTAACTCGGAGGCTGGCCCTGTAAGAGCCGTCGACATGCCTAGCCGAATCGGTGCTCGATCTTCAGCAGGGCAGAACTCGAAAGCGCAGGCCAAAGCCATGGCGGTCCCCAATCCTGCTTTTCTCAACGAAAGCAGAATTCCCGACCCTTTCGGTTCTGAATAGAACGAATTGTTCTTGCCCATGAGTTTGCCTCTTTGACATCACGCTCGGTAAACGATGGGGCAGGATCGTTTTCGTCGATGTGGGAATCAACCCACACGATGGTTGCGGATGGAACGTCAGATTTGCATTGGTAAGCTGATCCGCGGGGCAAGAGAATCAACATCTCGAACCTAGGCCACACCTATGGGCCATGCGGGACGGAAAATCGATTTTTCGCAGGCGAAAAGCGAATCCATAGCGAAATTTCCGATTATGCCGCCGCATTGCTTACCCCGCCCCTCGAATCGGACTTGGCCCCAATCCTAACAATCGGTTAGAACAGATTTTTCGCTACCACCCTCCAAGTCGTCGCTGGACCCTTCCATGCTCTCAACGCTATTGGTTCTTCTTACGCAATGCACCTTGGTGGCAGCGCCACAAAACACGTCGGCCGATGCACCGCTGGCCATTGTTGTTCGTCCTGCAGCCTTCGCACCTGCCCTGGAAGATTGGAAGAAGTTTCGTCAATCCCAAGGGTTCCGCATCGTAGAAATCGATACGGCCTCCGATCCCGAAGACTTAAAAAAGACCGTTCATCAAGAACTGAAAGCGAGCACTACCAAACGCAAGTTCGTGGTTCTCGCAGGGGATACGATCACCACCCCTATCAACGCGCCCAAGGTGGATAAGTCCAACTCCATTCCCACGTTTTACCTTCGATCCGAGGTCGTCAAAAAGTTTGGTTCTGAACCAACCATCGGCAGTGACCTTCCTTATTCGGATTTAGACGACGACAACATCCCGGATGTTGCCATTGGACGTATCCCAGCCGACTCTGCCGAACAACTTGGCGAGTACCTACGGCGAGTCGTCGAATATGAACGCTCTGAAGATTTTGGTGAATGGCGACACAAGATCAATGTCGTTGCTGGTGTCGGCGGTTTTGGGCCTTTAGCGGACGGAGCCATCGAAGCTGTTACGCGTCGGTTGCTTACCGAAGGAATACCCAACCAGTTTACGCTTGGGATGTGCTATGCAAGCCCAACCAGCGTCTACTGCCCAAATCCATTCGACTTCCAGAAGAAACTGCTGGACCGACTGAATCAAGGATCGCTTTTTTGGATTTATATAGGCCATGGACACGTTGCAACCTTGGATCGATTTCAAGTGGATCGCAATGAATTCGATCTGCTCAATACACAATCACTCGATCAAGTCTCCATCGAACAAGGTCCACCCATCGCCGTGTTCCTTGCTTGTTACACCGGTGCCTTCGATGCTTATCAAGACTGCCTTGCAGAAAAGATCGTGATGCTCCCCAAAGGCCCGATCGCTGCGATCGCAGGAACCCGAATGACCATGCCGTATGGTATGAGTGCCCTCGCTAGCCAGATGCTCGATCTTTGTTTTAAGGACCACACGTCCACCTTGGGCGAACTCTTGCTCGAAGCCAAGCGTCGCATGGTTCGAGAAGAAGAGTCTCCCAAATCACTCAAGCCTTTGACAGCCTTGGCATCGGCCTTGAGTCCCGAAGGACACGATCTGGCTCAAGAGCGACTCGAGCATCTCCGCTTGATGCATATCTTGGGTGACCCAACGCTGAATCTCTTTCATCCCACTACCTTTGATATAACGGCACCTTCACGTGCTTCTCCCGGCGATACCATTGAGATTCAAGGGCAGGGCCCTCAAGATGCCACTCATGCACGCATCGAACTTACCTATCGTCGTGACTACTTGCCCCCGAATGTAAGATCGCGGTCGCGATACCAAGGTGATGAAGCTTCGCTGCAGAGCATGAACGAAACCCATGAAGCAGCGAACGATCTAGTCCTTCAGTCACTCGAAGTCCCTTGCCCACAAGGAAAGATTCAAGCGAGCCTCACCCTTCCGTCAGATGCCAAAGGACGGTTCGTCGCGAGGGCATATCTGACATGTCCCCATGGAGTGGCTAGCGGTTCAGCGACGATCCAAGTCAAGTGATGGTAGTCGCGTCTCGAATCGTCCCATCGCTCGTGTGGATCCCATCCTAACAGGCATGCGGGAGCGTTATACTGTAGGTGTTCTCCAGTGATGAACATCCGACGATGAGCCTTACAAGTGGCTGGGCTCTCGTCTCCTCGCTACGCCTCTCTCCTCGATTCCTTCCGATAAGGTGGTTGGCCGTGATACAACTAGGATTCGCCAGCGCAATTCTTCCAGACCTAAATTTTGACGAGGTCTTTTCATTTGCCGCGGACGTTGGCTATGCATGTGTCGAAGTGATGTGCTGGCCCGTTAGCAAAGCCGAGCGACGCTACTCAGGGATTACCCATATCGACATTCATTCCACCAATGACGCTGGTATCGCCGCGATTCAAAAGCGTATGGAAACATCCAACGTGAAAATGAGTGCGCTGGGCTATTACCCCAACTGCTTGTCGCCCAACGAAGCTGAAGCTAAGATCGCTGTCGACCACCTAGCGAAGCTAATCGAGTTTGCCCCCAAACTAGGACTCAAGAACGTCAATACGTTTATCGGCCGAGACTATACAAAGAGCGTCGATGAGAACTGGCCAAGGTTGCTCGCCACCTGGAAGCCCCTCGTCGATCTTGCCGAGAAGCACGGAGTCAAGATTGGGATTGAGAACTGTCCCATGTTGTTTTCCAAAGACGAATGGCCAGGAGGAAAGAATATAGCCGTGTCGCCAAAGATATGGCGTCGCCTTTTTGCGGATCTAGGAAGTCCCAATCTGGGGCTCAATTACGATCCATCCCACATGGTGTGGCAACAGATGGACTATTTGGCTCCCCTTCGCGACTTCGCCGATCGGATCTTTCATGTTCACGCCAAAGATGTGCGGATCGATCGGCATCGACTCAACGATGTCGGGATTCTCGCCCATCCCCTTGAGTACCACACGCCGAAGCTTCCTGGGCTTGGTGAAATACAATGGGGTCAATTCTTCTCTGTTTTGGCCGACACCGGATACCAAGGACCTGTTTGCGTCGAGGTCGAGGATCGCGCCTACGAAGGATCGCTCGACAACCGCAAGGAATCGCTACGACAGAGCTTTCGCTATTTGCGAAACTTTGCTTGATCGATTTCTCGTTCGCATCCGCGCTAGGCTTTCACTTCGGATTTGCGACCTGTCATCAACGAGACCACCACCAACGTCAGGAAGGCTAATGGAATGGTCACGATTCCAGGTTGACTGAAGGGTACCAATGCGTCTCCTTCAGGCAGTCCATAAATGTTCTTGTAGGTATCGCCACTCATCAGAATCCATCCAAGCGAGGAGATCATCCCGACGAGGACGGAAGCTGTGATGCCTGCAGCCGTGGTCCGCTTCCAGAAGAGCAACATCACCAACGCTGGCAGATTGGCCGATGCGGCCACGCTGAATGCCCAACCTACGAGGTAGGTAACATTCATGCCACCAAAGAGTATTCCAAGGCATATCGCGATCGCGCCCACACCCACCGAGGCAAACTTAGCCACGCGAACCTGCTGATGATCATTGAGCTGAACCTTGAAAACGCTGCTGATGAGATCGTGAACAATCGCACCACTGGCCGCAATGATCAAACCACTGACCGTACCCAACACCGTTGTGAATGCAATGGCCGAAATGATCGCAAAGAGCCACGGCGAGAAGGATCGCGCTAGCAGAGGTGCTGCCATATTGGAATCACGAACATCGATCGCACCGCTGGTCATGGCTCCAAGTCCCATGTATAGCGTCAGAACATAGAAGAACCCAATGCTCACGATGCCGACGATCGTACTTTTCCT
The DNA here is from genome assembly GCA_046349875.1 of Pirellulales bacterium. Lineage (GTDB taxonomy): Bacteria > Planctomycetota > Planctomycetia > Pirellulales > Pirellulaceae > JAXMBN01. Next base: position 167,621 of record JAXMBN010000005.1, on the reverse strand, counting down.
CGCTGAAGCTTGATCCTTGACGGTGTAATAGCGAATCAAGATGTGAGGTAGCGAAGCAGTCCCACAAAACAAAGCCAACATCAACGAAAGAAAGTTCATGCGAGCAAGGCTGCTTTCGCTTCGAATCCCTTTGAATGTTGGTGAATTGCCAGGTCGCAGTATTTCGCTTCCAGGTACCACGCGGGCCGAGTAAGTCGTGGTCTTGGTTCCGTCGGTCGACGTTTTGGAACTCCAAAGAACCATCTCGCTTTGCTGAAAGGTCGACAAGAATCCGATCGGGCCTAGAGGACCTGTCTTTGTTTCGCCATTGGGTAGCTTGGCCACATGGCCGATTCGCGGCAAATCTCCCTTGCCTCCTACCGATTGCATTTCATCCATCAGCGGCTTGCCATCGGACGTATTGGCTCCAACCTCTAAGCCTCGGTTGAGAATCAGAATGGTCAATATCGTCGAGAAGAAAATGAGCAATCCACCTTTGAGAAACTGAACGTAGGTGGTGGACACCATGCCGGCCGTCACCACGATAATGATCACCACCGTCCCCACGATGGTCACGCCTGCGTAATGCGGAACATCCAACAATGGTCGTATCAAGGCACCAGCCCCAACCATCTGTGGAATCAAGTAGAAGATGCTCACCGCTAGGGTGCTCAATCCAACCGCGATTTGTATACCCCGTGATTGAAATCGGCTATCGAGCGCATCGGCAAAGGTATACTTCCCCATTCGCTTGAGCGGTTCGGCAACAACGAATAATGCAACTACCCAACCTGCAAGATACCCAATCGAATAGAGAAACCCATCGTAACCAAAGAAAGCGATCATGCCGCAGATCCCAAGAAAGGATGCTGCCGATAGGTAATCACCCGCGAATGCGACACCATTGACGAACCAGTGGATACCTCCACCCGCTGCAAAGTAACCACTCGCCGATTTGGCTCGAGCTCCCAGATAGAAGCTTAGGCCAATCGTTAAGCCAACGATGGCCAAGAAGACCGCAAGAGCAAGCGGATCGAACTGTACAGCTAACGGCAATGCCAACGAAGAAGGATTCATGACAGTCCTCCTTTCTTCTGGCGACACATCAATCCATAGGCAAATGCCATGATCACGGCTAAGGCGATCAAGCCCATCCCCGAGAGCACCGCCATGTTGATACCCAAGAGGGGCGTCCATTCCATCCACGCAGGAACAAACGTATTGATCAGCACGTAGGTCGCATAAAAGAGAAAATAGAACCAAAACAAGAGGATCCCAATCCTTGCATTGCGAGCAATTTGTTTGGGATCTTCAGGTGCATCCGGCTGAACATTAGCGTGATGAAGGGTCATAGAGGATTAGGAATCAGAGAGGAACGAATGGGGAAAGACAAGAGTGTACCCGACGTTGAGGTCCGCTGCTAAGTAAGTGTGAAAATAGGTTCGTAAGGCTACGAGGCAAGACTTTCCACAGTTTTGAGGAGAAGTTTCACCGACCGTCGCCATTTCTGGGTCCGAAATCCCTTGAACTCACCATCGACTTGTGCGTATCCTAAAAGGGATTGGCTCGATGGATGCGATTTTCCTTCGAATGATTGGACTTGGGTGCACGACGATGTGGATTGACTCTCGAAAAAGCTGGGTTCGCGTGACGATGCTCGTCATGTACGCCCTCCTCTTTGTCGCGGGTCAGGGGCTGCACGCCCTTCCCATTTTCCATCACCACAACCACTCCGTGGCCACCCATGATCACGGACATGGCAGTGGGTGCCACTCCCACGTGGAGACCCATTGTTCGCATCATTGCCATCACCACGAAACCGTTATTGCATCGGAAGAACCGATTGCAAGCGACGTACTTCCAGCATGGGACCTTCGCGACGATTGCTCCTTGTGCAAACTTTTGGACCAAGTTCGATGCCAAATCGAAATCGTTCAATGGGATGGAAGTTCGACGCTCGTTAGCGATGCCGACACTGGCATCCTTCTTCCTCCACGGCAAGGTGACTTGCCGTATCTCCCTATCCGCGGCCCACCGGCTTTGAGCTAGAGACCGCTCTGGATGGATCGAGAGGATTCGTGCGCCAACGTTCGCATGAACCAAGCTACTGTGTCTTGTTTGCTTATTGCATTCGTGCCCACTTAGCCACATTGGTGACGACCTCTTCTATCGGAATCCAAAGCGGATCTCATTCCGTGGCGTTTTTAGCTGAAAACGTTTTCTCTTCTCGTGAACAGGGAAAATCTCTCGTTCGCGTGGAAGCTTCCAAGGAATCCGCTCATGGCTCCACTACAGCCGATAGCTCGTTGGCGAGCTTTGCTTCACTATGATTTTTGCCCGCAATGGAACGTTTATGTCTATTGGCTGAAGAAGCCAATCGGCTGGCTATTCTTGGCCTTGATTGCGTCGATACTTCTCGGAATCGTCGTCGCACCGAAGGCATTCTTTGCCTCAGCGATCATTGTTGGCATTGCCCTTGTCGGATGCGTGTGGCCATGGATCTCGACCCGTGGCTTGCAAGCAACATTGCATTGGAAGGAACCGCGATGTGAAGCAGGAGACGAAATCACTGTTTCGATTCGCTTTCGCAACAGCCTTCCATTTCCGGTGTGGGGAATGGTAATTCACTCCGATGACGAACTGTGCGTCGATACGCAACGCGATCAACCGATCGCATTTGGACGCATTCCAGCCTTTGCTAATAGCCAGTTCCAATGGAAAACGTCGCCTCAACGACGAGGAGTTTTTCCTCGAACCAAAGTTCGCATCGGTACATCCTTTCCTTTCGGACTTTGGAGCGTTTGGAAAGAAGTAGAAGTTTCCAAAACGATTCTCGTATGGCCGCGGACCGTCGAACTCAATGGGTTTCCAGAGGATGTGGCCGGTCCCAACGCGGCTCGAGGAAATCTTCGGCAACGCGCAGGAAATGAAGGGGATTGGACGGGTGTGCGACCCTATCGAGAAGGCGATCCCCTTCGCAGTATTCATTGGTCTCAGTCGGCTCGTCGCAACGCGCTGGTAGTTTGTGAACGGCAAGATCGCGGGGTAAGCTGCGCGACGCTATGGATCGACCCAAAAGCATGCACATCTTCGGATGAACTCGCAGGAGAATCGCTCTTGTCGTTTGTAGCGAGTGCCGCGAAGCACCTGATTGAACAGGGATGGCATGTGCGTGTGATGGTCGGTGATCGTCCTTTGGTTACATCGCTAACTCCCAGCCGCATTCCCAAACTCTTCGACGAGTTAGCTCTTTTCCGTTGGAATGTGAGTGCCGACTATGGGTACAGCCGATGCCATCGCCATCCCGACGATTGGTGCTGGGTAGTGACCATGCGTCATCGCATGGAAGAGCTTCGCTCGCTCTTTTCAAACTCGAACAATCGTATCGCTTGGTTTCTTGCAGATCGAATGGATGCGGTGAACGCGAGTTTGTCGAATCCTATTTCAACTTCAAAGCAAGATGCATCGATGGCATCTCTCGAACAGACGGATCCTCAATCCATTCTTCGCGTTTGGCAAGAACAGATCGGAACTGGAGGATGCGTGACATGGAATTAGGTCCGCGATCTTCGCAGTTATCCAGTCGTGCAACGAGTCCCTTGCAAGATCGTTGGTTCACACTTCTCTTAGCGTCGGTCGCTTCGATTGCCTGTCTCCAGGTCCGCATCGAACCAAGCCAATGGAAATCCTGGCTTCTGTCGGAGTGGATATGCGTGTTGATCGTTGCAGGAATTTTGCGATGGCTTTGCCTTCGTGGTCCGCATCACGCCACGACATGGTACCGAACAGGACTGGCTGGGCTTGCCATCATGGCCCCATGGATCAGCCAAGTGGTCCAGTGGTCTCTGCAATGGCCCTACGAAGCCAATGAACTTGTGTGGATGAACCTCTTTCAGAATGCCACGCTCATCCTTGCATCCCTTGCACACTCGTCACGTCAAAGCTGGACATCGCTGTTGATGGCATGCTTCACAACCTTATTCTGCCTTGCTACCTCGGATCGCATGGAGATTCTCATCACGGCGTCCATCTTTGGAATTCTAGTGATGTGGTGGTTGATGGTCCGCCATTGGGAACAGCTAGATCCGGGGCTGACTGCCACCGATGCGATTCCTCTCTTCCGTTTACGAGTCTCGGCAGTCATCCTCATTTTGATGTTGGCTGGGTCGGCCGCGATTCTCGCGCATCGATCGGGCATCGAGGCGTATGCATTGCAAGGTTTCATGCCAACTTCGGGAGGCAACCAAGGCGCCGACGAATCTGCTCGTAACGGCGTCGGTGATGGGTCGATGTTGGTTGCTGCGAAAGACAATGCCACCACATTTGGACCTGTCGAAAGCGATCTCTTTTTAGAGTCCCAACTTCCGACCCTCTATGATCTTGCCACCGATGTTTTCGGTGAGCCTGCAACCAAGAAGCAGAAGATGCAACAAGCCGTCGCGATCCAAGCGACAGTCCAAGAGGCCAAGAAGGACACTCGAGAATCCAAATCATCTAGCAAAGAGTTTTCTACGGTCCGAAGCCAACTAGCTAGGGACAAAACTCGTACGACGACATCCATCGAAAGTCGAGCTCTGTTCTTTCTGCAAGGCAAAACGCCTCTTCATCTTCGTTTTGAAACGTACGATCATTTTGATGGTTCGGCATGGCGTTCCACGCTTTCCGAAAGCTCTCAGGAATCGATTTCCTTGGAATCGCACTATGGAAAGCCCTGGATTCGTTGTGGTCGACCTTCGATGCGATGGACGCACTCCCTGATCGAACCTTTGGCTATCAAGCTGATCGGCTATCGATCCTCTCGCATCCCCACACCTGCTCAAGCGACACACGTGCATATCGATCGAATCGATCGCCCTGACTTTTTCGGATGGACGCCAGACCAACAGCTATGCATGACAAATCGCGACTACATTCCCTCCATGACCGTCGTACGACAGCAGTATGTTCTGCCCAAGCTTCATGCTTTTCGCTCAGAATCGAAAGAAGACTCGTCGGTTCAATCGCCTGATGAAAACCCTTGGTTGCAAGTCCCATCAGACTTCACATGGCTCAAGGAAGAAGCAACGCGACGCGCCGGAGTCGCTGGAATCGACCATTGGCGTGGCATTGAATCGATCGTTCGTTCGCTGCAAGAGGATTTTCAATACGATCCCAATGTACGTGTTCCTCAGTCAGCCTCCAATTCTGTTCGCTACCTGTTCGATAACAAGTCGGGGCCCGACTATCTCTTTGCAAGCTCGGCAGCCATGCTCCTTCGCAGCATTCATGTACCTTGTCGGATGGTGATGGGCTTTTATGTATCTCCTTCGGATTACAACTATCGTTCCGGACAATCCGAAGTTTATGCAAAGAATATGCACACGTGGATCGAAGTCTATCGACATGGTCTTTGGGTTCCTCTCGAAGCGACCCCCGGCTTTGAAGCTCCTCTCGAGTATCGAACTTGGCTGCAGTGTGGTCTGGAGTTTCTATGGTCATGCAGCGATTCCATACGCACACATCCGATCCCGTATGCAGCGATCGCATTGGGTTTCATTGGCTTGACGTTGACGCGAAAGCGATGGATAGAAGGCCTAATGCTCAGCCTTTGCATGATCGCGGGGCGAGGTGCTTCGATACGGCGATTGCGATGGACCTTGTTTCTGCTGCGATGGCGAGCCCATTGGATCGACCGAATTCAATATCCGCGTGGAGTCACGATTGCGAAACAACTTGATCGACAGCTTGCTTCGATAACAAGTCTCGATCATGAACGTCGCTATTTACTCGTCTCCGCCGCGCAACATCTTCATTATGCTCCTGTCTCTGATTTGGAAGCGTGGATTCAAACCCATCGACCAGCGATCGACCAAGCCTGTGTCATCATTCTTCGCGAGCGATGGAACCACTGCCTACGGTGTTTTCCCTCCATCTCTCCGAAGCTTTAGGAACCATTCATGTCCACCCCTTTTTGCGAAGCTTCCATGATTCCTCTTACTTCCGATTCCGCTTCGGATTTCGTTCAGCGCCTTCGAATTCAGCTCAACTCGGTTCTGTTGGGAAAACCTCGAGTCGTCGATGATCTTCTATGCGCCGTTCTTGCGAATGGACACGTCCTCTTCGACGATCTTCCTGGTCTAGGAAAAACAACGCTCGCGAAAGGCCTTGCTACCGCCTTGGGCGGAAGACTCACCCGCGTCCAGTGTACGCCCGATCTTTTGCCAAGCGATATCACCGGATTCAACATATTGAATCAAAAGACCCGCGAGTTTGAGTTTCGTGAAGGGCCCGTCTTTGGTGATGTTCTTCTGGCCGATGAAATCAACCGCACCACTCCGCGAACACAAAGTGCTCTTTTTGAAGCCATGGCGGAACTTCAGGTAACGATCGATGGCCATACGCATCCACTCAGCCAAACCTTCATGGTGTTGGCAACTCAAAATCCCATCGAGAGTTTGGGAGCCTACCCTCTTCCTGAAGCTCAACTCGATCGCTTTGCGATGAAGCTACGAATCGGATATCCCGATCGTTCCAGTGAACTCGACTTGTTGGCCCGCGATTGCCAGATGGAGCCGCTCCCAGTGTGGGGCCCAGTGTTTGAGTCGGGCGAGTTGCGATGCCTACAGCAGTATGTTGCCAAAGTCTCGGTGGCTGCTTCGGTCCGCGAATATCTTGTGAGCCTTGCTGAAGCAACGCGACAGCATGATGCCTTTGCAATGGGCATTAGTCCTCGCGGCCTATTGCAATGGCAACGTATCGCACAGGCCCGCGCCATTCTCAGCGGCCGATCGTTTGTTACACCCGACGATGTTCAAGAGGTTGCCGTACCGGTCTTGAGCGTCCGTCTTCCGGGATCCGATTCCGACGTGATGGCATCGATCGAGGAAATCCTATCTCGAACCCCCGTTCAGCAAGCATCCTAGAGAATTCACTTGAAAGAAGTGACCATCGTTATGTTTCATCTCCGTTCACTGCGTTGGATGATCCTTCTCTGTTCCCTGTGCTTTTCTTCGTTAGCGTGCCGACCGACCAACGTCGATCCCACCGACAACGAGGAGGAACACCTTCATTTTCCAAAACATTGGCCTGGATCATTGCAGCAAGCCGAGAATCGAATTCTCCAATTATCGGAAGGCAAAGAGCCAACCGAAGGTTTAACGCCTTTTGCCGAAACTCGCGATCTGATTCGATGGTTGCCAGAACTCGTCGCCGATACCGATCTCGACGAATCGGTCTTCAATCAAGTCGAATCCTTGACCATTCAGATCCTAAGCGATTGGCCTGAATCGTCGCCTCGCGACCTTGAACGACTCCAAAAGACCGAAGCCTATCAGAAGCTCCTGGCGTTACTTCGCCAAGCCAATCAATCCTTGGAAGATCAGGCCATTCATGTTTTGTCCAGTTGATGCGAAGAGCCTTTCCGAACGAAGACACTTACCGAAGACAATGACTTGGAGTTCCAACCTATGGATCTATATTTTTGGGGCGCACTGGTGCGAATGGGGCAGGTTCTGTTGGCATGCTTCCCAACACTCATCGTCGGTTGGTTGGTCGCTGCGATCTTCGAAAGGGTTCTCGGTCGCGAGGGTACCTATCGATTGTTTGGCGGAAACACTTGGCGTCAACTACCACAAGCTTGGCTCTTGGGAATGCTCTTACCTGTATGCTCGTTAGGAGTCATTCCCGTTATGAATCAGATGCGGCGCAGCGGCATCTCCGGTGGAACCACGTTAGCCTTTGGGCTCACCGCGCCTCTTTTCAATCCGATCTCCGTACTCTATGGACTTACACTCTCCGATCCGATCACGATTCTGTGCTTTAGCCTTGGTTCGCTCGCAATCGTTACGTTGATGGGATTGCTGTGGGACTATTGGCTTGCAGAGGACTCGCCCTGCGTCGATCCTATCGTCGTAGCACCTCATGGTATTCAGCCGCATTGCAGCCGTCTTGCTTTCGATGTGCCAGATCGCTTGGAATCGAACGACTTGGACAGTCGGAATCGCTTGCCTAGGGGCGGGAGTTCTCGCTGCGATGCTTCCCGCTGGAGTCCTTCAACGAGCCGCCAACCATGAGAATGTTTGGGCACCGATCACCATGGCCGCCGTTTCCTCTTTGGCCTATATCACTCCTATGTCAGCCATTGTACAGGTGGCCGCCATGTTCGAGCATGGCAATTCGGTAGGTGCCGCTTTTGCGATGTTGGTCCTTGGTACCGGCGTCAATTTGGGGACGATCTCCTGGAGCCTTGGAACCTATGGCCTGCGTCGAACCATCTCGTGGTTCGCATCCTTGTCGATCATAGTCTTGGCAATGGGCTATGCATTCTCAGGCCCTCTCTATCCCAAGGGAGTGCAACCGGCAGATCATACGCATGCTTTCGATGCCTATTGCAATCCATTTCAATCCGATGAGGGCAATCTTGCGGGACGATCGTTCGAAGTGCTTCAAAATAGCGCCAACGCTTCCACTCCTGAATTGGTTGCAGCCGCGTTCTCGATACTCTTTCTCTTCGCGGGAGCCATCTTCGCCAAGTTTGGACTTACCGATCGTTGGATGCATGCCTTAACCCGCCAGGTACCCAATGCATCATCGCGACCATCGCTGGATATCGTTCTCCCCGATTGGATGATCGGGGTCGTTTGCTTGATTAGCCTATTTGTTTCCAGTGTTGCAGGTGGTTTCTTGTTCTATCCACCCAGCAGCGAAATTCACAAAGAGATGACTCTCATCAATACCGAGATTCATTCGGCAGCGATTCAGAAAGATTGGGCCGCCATGGAGCATTGGATACCCATTCAAGAAGACTGGGCCCATAAACTCGTGGTCGGATCGTATTTGCGTCGAAAGCCGTTGTCGTCCTATCAACAGATGAAGCTCCACGTCTACATGACGAAGCTTGAGCTTCTCGAACACGCAGCCGAAGATCGAGATGGCGACGAAGCGAAACAGTTTGGACTCGACATGAGTCGCGCGTTTCGACGATTGTTCCTGGCGATTCCCGACTAGGAAATCGCCCGTTTCCCTTCATGTGATCGTTAGGTGCGCAACGAACTCGCTAATAAAAGCCTTGGCTTACGCGCCCACAATTTGTTTTCGAAGTCGCGACAATAAATCAATCGCATGACTGATCTCTGCCTTTTGACGCTCTGGTTCCTGAGGGATCTCGCGTTCGATCGTCAACGGACCGTTGTATCCGATCTCGGCCAACGTTTGCAGATACTTTTCCATGTTGACCTGTCCCTTTCCAAGCGGGACTTCGCAACCCCAAGTCACACCTAGTTGATCGGACCATGTAGCATCTTTGCAATGGATGCTCCGTACATACGATCCAATCTTCTTCAATGCTTCAATCGGTTCGCCGGTACCATAGAGAATCATGTTTGCAGGATCGAAGTTGACAAACAAATTGCTTCGTTCGACATGCTTGAGAAAAGCCAACAACCCATCGGCTGTTTCTTGCCCGGTCTCGAGATGCACGTTTTGCTCATTGCGCGCTGCATGGTCACATAGTTGGCGTGTTACCTCGACTACCTGCGCATAGTTCTTCGAAGTTGTATCGTGAGGCACAAAGCCAAGATGCAACCCGATCACGTCACATCCCAGAAGTCGGGCAAAGTCCGAGATCTCCTTCATTTCCCGCAGTCGCTGGGCTCGCGTTTCTTCTGGTACCAACCCCACGGTCTTTTCGACGGTTGGAATGTCGGCATAGCTCTCTCCATCAAAACCGCCGAATACACACGTCAGCTCGATCCCCATCTGTTCGAGCTTCTTGCAAAACGCGGCCGCATTCTCAGAAGTCCGAGTCTCGCGAGCAGGGGCATGCAATTGAATGGTGGGAACGCCAAGCTCTTTGGCTACTTCAAGATGAACGCCAAGACCGGCATCAATACTTGTGAAGACCCCAATCGGCCATTTGGCCTCACTACCCATAGCTGTACCCAATCTTCCTGGAGGAGTGTTCAGACATCCACGAAAAGGCAGCATTCTAAGGGAAAGTGCTAGTATCTGACCACTAGCTGAACCCTTGTCATCCAAGAATTCTAGACTTGTTCACTCATCGCAGGAGCACTGCTTTGGCGACGGAAACTAGGCCGCTTCCACCGTTCGAAGACGAGGTGCCGAACGAGATTGACTCCAACAGTCCTGCCATTCGTTGAAGGAAGGAATGGTACACGAACCCATCAAAAGTCGTTTGAAAACGCTCGATGGGAATCGGATCGAAAACTCAACTGCCGTTCGAAGAGCGTAGCTTGTACAGCCGTGCTGACGAAACACATCGCGAAGATGCTGCATGGCCACTCCTGGATGACCTCCACGCAATGCAGCTCGCGACCACTTCCCAGGCCCACCAAAATGAGCCGGATGCGAAGGAACCGCGTTCTTTTCAGGTCGTGGCCTTCCCAAAAGTTCAGCCATCAGCTCGCTCTGCCGCGTTCGACGATTCGCACAAACACTTCCAGCATGAAGGCGATAGTACAGGATGGTGCGATCAAGATTGCCGAGTTCGCCAATCTGAGACAATCTCAGCCATAGATCATGGTCTTCGACCCACTGATACTCAGGTCGATATCCTCCAACAGAATCGAAAGCCTCTTTGAGGATCCACGTGGTCGGATGATACAGGCCAGGTTTGCCCGCTTGAAGCCGTTCGACAATCGCCGCATGTGTCGTGGGCAACCCGCGAAATCCGAGTGGCCGCGACCGAGGATCGATTTCGACCAAAGACCCACCAAAGGCAACACAAGCTGGGTTGGCTTCCGCGAAGAGTGATTGACGCGCTAGCCGTTCCGGATGCGATAAATCATCCGCATCCATTCGGCAAATCCAAGGTGCTCGAGCCTCCTTACATCCATGGTTCAGGGCAGCGACGATTCCCTGGTTCTCCTGCCGCAAAACCCGAATTCTCGGATCGATCTTGGCAAACCAAGCAAGGATGGCCGGACTTTCGTCGGTGCTTCCATCATCGACGGCGATCATTTCCCAGTCTTCCATCGTCTGCGTCACCATGCTCGCCATGGCATCCACCAAGAATGGCGCAGCATTGTAAACCGGTACGACGATCGAAACCCTGGGCATCAAAGACTCCTTTCTGGCGTCGCAGACTACCCCAATCCCCAACCGCAACGCCAGCCCAGCTTTCGCACAAAATCTCGCTGGTTTCAACAATAGGTGGCTGGCACCTATTGAATGAAACCCCCTGCTAATGGTGGGTTGTGGCGTTGCCGGAAGGAAAGCGGCCTAAGCAAAGAGAGGGTGACGCGAAAAGATGGTAAGTTAGAGAGGACGGGTATCGCTGTGGAAGCCAAATTGGGGGAAGATCGGGTGGGGTTTTCAGAACAGCTGGAACGAGCCAAACAAGGAGACAAGGCGGCCATTGGGGTGATGCTCGAATGGTACTGCAACTATCTCACCATCCTCGCTTCCACCCAACTCGATCAGCGACTCCGACGACGGGTCAGTCCTTCCGATCTGGTCCAAGAGACCCTTCTCGCGGCGCATCGAGACTTCGCCGATTTCCGCGGACAATCCGAACGCGAACTCATCGGATGGCTCCGCCAAATCCTGATCCATCGCCTGCACCATATCATCGACGAACATGTGAAGGCTGGAAAACGGGACATTCGTCGCGAAGTTTCGATCGAACAAATTCACACCTCGGTCGATCGGTCTGCAGCAAACTACGCCAAACTGATTCCAGCCCGAACAAACTCGCCCAGCAGCCCGATGCACATGGAAGAACGGGCCGTTGCGATCTCCAACGAGCTCGCCAAACTCCCGCAACACTACCGCGATGTGATCGTCTTTCGCAATCTGCAGGGACATTCCTTTGAGGAAATCGCCAAACTCATGGACCGATCCGTGGGGGCCACGCGCATGCTATGGCTCCGCGCCTTGGAAAAATTGAAGGAAGTCTGCGAGCCCATCGAGTAAATCGCTACCTGCCATCACGCTTGCAGGAATTGCCGAGCCTTCTACACTCTAGCTGGGACTTGTTTTCTTAGTTCGAGACTCCTCAGAAACCCTCCGAACTCGGTGGGCTGCGTGATCACCTCTATGGCACTCGATTTAGCTTCTTTGTTTGCTCAAGGCTTTGAATACGAACCGTTCTTGGATCGGTACGCCACTCCACCACAGCGTGAAAAGTGGAACGCCATGCATCGCGACATTGAGCTCTCACCCGATCAGCTTCAACTACTCTCATCCTTTACACGCGAAATGAAGGTGTTCGTCCTTGCGGGTGCTTGGTGTGGTGATTGCGTGAATCAATGCCCCATTTTCGATCACTTTGCAACCGCTTCTCCCAAGATTCGCGTTCGCTATTTTGATCGCGATGATTGCCAAGTATTGTCAACCGAATTGCAAACGTGCGGGGCGGCTCGCGTACCGTCCGTCCTCTTTGTATCCGAGGATGACTTTGTATGCGGTCGCTATGGTGATCGAACATTGTCTCGATATCGTGAGATGGCCCAAAGCCAACTGGGCCCAACGTGTGCAACGGGCATCCCCAGTCGTGATCGAACCGCGCTCGGTGTAGTCATACAGGAGTGGCTCGACGAGTTCGAACGCATTCAATGGATGCTTCGGTTATCGGGTCGCTTACGCACTAAGCACGGCGACTAGCGTTATGCCTTAGGCCAAAATCTCTTTAAGAATCTTGGCAGGCAAAACACCGGTTAACCTAAAATCCAATCCTTGCGAACGCACCGAGAGCCTCTCATGGTGTATTCCCATGAGATGCAAGATGGTTGCATGAATATCGCGCACATGAGCCGAATCACCAATCGGTCCAAAACCAAACTCATCCGTTTCACCATAGGTTGTCCCAGGCTTAAAGCCTCCACCGGCAAACCACATGGTGAAGGCATCGATATGGTGATTGCGTCCCGTGGACTCGCGGACTTCACCCATGGGTGTTCGACCGAATTCGCCACCCCATATCACGATGGTATCATCCAATAGTCCTCGTCGTCTCAAATCCTGAACCAATGCCGCCGAAGCTTGATCAATCTCCTTGGAGATCGCAGGCAGGTGCTCTTCCAAGTTTTCAGTTGGTCCGCCATGGTGATCCCAATTGGTATGGTAGAGTTGTACGAATCGCACTCCCCGTTCCACCAATCGCCGCGCCAACAAGCAGTTGCGAGCATAGCTAGATTCTTTAGGATCCTTGATCCCATAGAGTCGCAACGTCTCTTCGGTTTCATCGCTGGTGTCCATCAACTCGGGCGCACTCGACTGCATCCGATAGGCCATCTCATAGGCATTGATGCGAGTCGATATCTCGTCATCTTGGGTCACATCCAGCCGTTTGGCATTGAGCTGTTTCACAGCATCCAAAACTTTGCGTTGCTCCATCTCGTTGACGTCATGGGGTGTCGTCAAGTTCAAGATTGGTTCACCCTGATTGCGGAGAGGTACGCCTTGATACGTTGATGGAAGCATACCGTTTCCCCATAGAACGGCGCCGCCTCGCGGACCACGAGGCCCGCTCTGCAACACGACAAATCCCGGGAGATCATCGCACTCGCTCCCCAATCCATAGGTGAGCCACGATCCCATGCTTGGCCGACCAAACAACCCCGTCCCTGTGTTCATAAACAACTTGGCAGGAGCATGATTAAAGAGATCGGTCTTGCAGGTCTTGATGAACGTGAGTTCGTCCACGATCTTCGCAGTATAGGGAAGCAAATCGCTTACCCAATTGCCGGTTTCACCATACTGTGCGAACTTGCGGCGCGTTCCCAACAAATTGATGCGATGGCTGCTATCCATGAACGCAAATCGTTTGCCTTCGAGATAGCTTTGCGGAATCGGTTTTCCATTCAAAGCCGTCAACTGCGGCTTGTGCTCGAACATATCCAACTGCGACGGTCCACCTGCCATGAACAAGAAGATGACTCGTTTTGCCTTGGCGGGAAAATGAGTTGGTTTGGGGGCCAATGGGTTGCTTAACTTGGACTTTTCGGAGGCCGAAGCCTGGTCTGCTGCCATCAACTGACTCAATGCCAAAGCCCCCACCCCAATACCGCATTGCCCAAAGAAATGACGGCGCGTTTGGTCTTGAAGTGCTTTATTCAGTCTTGGTTCGTTCATCTCATTACTCCCGCGTGACCGTTTCGTCTAGATTCAACATCGCGCGTGCCGCACCCAAGGAATCCAAACTGCGGAGCACCCGAAGTTCATCCTCCGAAGGGAAACGCGCCGTACATCGACGAAACGCAGCTTCCAATCCCTGAGAATCAATGATCTTGCTCAGCGATTGAGCGAACTCAAAATAAGCGGAATCATTCATCAACGTTAAAGCCTGTAGGGGTGTGTTGCTTCGAATGCGACGCGTGCAAGTGCTAAATCCATCCGGAGCATCGAACACATTGAGAGATGGCGGTGGAGTCGCACGATAGATGAACGTATACAGGCCTCTGCGATATCGATCTTCCCCTTTACTTACCACCCAATCGCGCTTCACTTGACCTTGCGTCATGACTCCTTCAGGAATGGGCGGATACACGGGAGCGCCACCCATCTTGGTCGATAACAATCCGCTCACGGTCAATCCGACATCGCGAACAATTTCAGCCTCTAACCGAAGCCGTCTCTGCCTAGCGAGCCAGTCGTTATTCGGATCCTTCTCCATCAAGTCGGGGCGATTCCAAGAGGACTGACGATAGGTCTTCGAAAGAACAATCCTTCGATGCAGGCCCTTGAGACTCCAACCCGACTCCATGAATTCAACGGCCATCCAATCCAATAGCTCGGGATGCGAAGGGGCTGCTCCCTGCAATCCAAAATCATTCTCCGTCTCAACGAGACCTTTGCCAAAATAGTGTTGCCAAACTCGATTCACAGTCACACGAGCCGTCAATGGATTCGCACGATCCACTAACCACTTAGCGAAGTCCAAGCGATTTGGCGAAGTTGATTGTGGTTGAAATGGATGCAGTACCTGAGGTGTCGCCGGATTCACCTTTTCCGAAGGCCTCGTAAAGTCACCCTGAATGTAGACCGTCGTCACTCGTGGTTCTGCTCGCTCCTTGAAAACCATCGTTGTTGGCACTTCCTCGAGCTTCTTGTCGAGCACCTTCCAATCTTCATAGATCTTCTCAAAGTCCGCATCTTCTCCCTGAGTAAAGGCGCTGTAGAGAGCTCGGCGCTGATTTGGGTTTCGCTTATTAGGGTCCGTTCCGAGTATCTTTTGAATTTCCTTCGGCAGTTTCTTCTTAGCGCCCTCATCCAAGGCCTTCTCCCACTCCGCCAACTTTTCACTTTGATCCTTAAGATGATTGCGCAGTGATTGATCGAGTTCCTTGTGCTGCTTTTGCATGCCAGCGAGATCCCAATCCTTCGGATAGACCTTCATGGTCGGCTCATCTTGATTATTGAAGAATGCAAAGAGTTGGTAGTACTCTTTCTGCTCGATAGGATCAAACTTATGGTTGTGGCATTGAGCGCAACCGATGGTCAATCCTAACCAAACAGATCCTGTCGTCCCAACACGATCGAAGACGCTATCGATTCGAAATTGCTCGGGATCGATACCTCCTTCCTGATTGATCTGCGTATTGCGATGAAATCCTGTTGCAACTTTGTGCGCATCTGTAGCATTGGGGATCAAATCACCTGCCAGCTGCTGGACGGTAAATTCATCGAAGGGCATATCTTGGTTGAGTGCCTCAACGACCCAATCCCGGTACTTCCAAATCTGGCGTGGTGCATCGATCGAATATCCATTGCTATCGGCATAGCGAGCCTGATCTAGCCACCAACGCCCCCATCGTTCTCCATAATGAGGACTCTTTAGAAGGGATTCAACGAGATTCTCATAGGCGGTTTGTTCGTTCTTGGATCGATCTTGAAGATAGGCATCGACCTGTTCGGGAGTGGGAGGCAATCCGATCAAATCCAAATAGACTCTTCGAACCAATGTTGTCGCTTCCGCTTCGGGTGAGGGAGTCAATCCAAGTTTCTTTAAACGAGCGCGCACAAATCGATCGATAGGAGCCGAATCGCGTTCGCCTTCTACATCCGGAAGCTTGCCTTGTACCGGAGGAATGAACGCCCAGTGCTTTTCGTACTTGGCTCCTTCTGCGATCCATTGTCTTAGGATCTTTTTCTGGGATTCGTTGAGGTGCTTTCCCGATTCCGAAGGTGGCATCGCCAACGATGCGTCTTCGGTCTCGATGCGTCGTATCAATTCACTCTTCTCTGGATGCTCTGGAACAATCGCCGTTTCGCCCGAATCGAGTTCTGCCACAGCGCCATCGCGAGTATCTAAACGCAATCCCGCTTCTCGTTTGACGTGATCAAAACCATGGCAAGCAAAGCAGTATTCAGCCAGGATCGGACGAACGTCGCGATTGTATTCAAGTCCTTGGCTCATGCCGCATTGCACGAGCGGAATCGATTGGAAAGCCATTGCCACAAGTAGTGCTGGCAGGCTTGGAAAGGTGGGTCGAACAAGCATAGGATTTCGTAGATTCGGAGAGGAAAAATCCGCCGTTTTGCTATGCCTTAACTATACACCAAATACCTGTAGCTCGCGAATCACGTCAATCGATGCCCCTAGCTGCTTGCGAATATTCGATCCAACTCCGTGGGGTCAACGATCAAAAGACCTTCCTCTGCTCCTGGCAACTCGCATCGCGTTCGTTGCCATGCAACTACTTCCATCGTCGCATCCGAGGCGTCTTCACCCGCTCGCATGCGTTCCTGAATTCGCTCCGCCCGCGCTTCCTCTGTCGCTTCAAACCAAACCAAATAGCACGGTACGTGACGCTGCTTGGCGAGACTCACAAAAGGAGCTCGCTGCCTACGCTGCAAGAAGGTCGCATCGACCACGGCCCAGAATCCACCTTCGAGGATAGCCTGAGCAGAAGCGAGTAGATGATGATACGTTGCCTCGGTCGAGGCTGAATCATAAATCCCAGATTCGGTGGGTGAGACTTTCGCAGGGGCGCTCGATGGAAAAAGCCGCTTGCGGCTCGACGTCCGAACGAATGCGAAGAATTCCCTCGCGGCCCAGCACACTATGGGTTCCATAGGTCTTCCCACTACCACTGAGACCACCGGTCAACACCAATCCAGCACGACTCTCTTTCGCGAACGCTTCCCCGAGCCTTAAGTGCTCCGTCGCTTCGAGCCACATACGATCCTTCTCCGAGTGATCGGTGGCTTGATCCGCACGGATGGCAGCCACCTTGGCTCGCACCATTGCTCGATACACACCATACCACTTCAAAATCGGAATCAAAGCGTAGTCACCTGTGCATTCGAGATATCGGTTCAAAAACCGATTCGCAAGATCGAAACGCCCATGGTATTCCAAGTCCATCCATACAAAAGCAAGATCATTTGCCGTATCGATCCA
Organism: Pirellulales bacterium; assembly: GCA_046349875.1. GTDB lineage: Bacteria > Planctomycetota > Planctomycetia > Pirellulales > Pirellulaceae > JAXMBN01. The sequence goes on along the minus strand of JAXMBN010000005.1, from coordinate 150,301 downwards.
CCGAAACGACTCGTTGAACTCGATTGCATCAAACAAGGTCACGCGATCGCGGTACAAAACCAAATTGCTTAGGTGCAAATCTCCATGACAGGCGCGAACATTTCCATTCAAACGCCGAGCTTGAAAATGGACGTGCAATTCGAGATAGCGTTGCTGAGTCCACGCGGCAAGCGATTCGACCTGTTCCAACGATCGACGCTTGAGCAATGCTCGCAGCTCAACGAAATTCTCCATGGCATCAGCCAGCAACCGATCAGGTCTAGCCCAAGGATCGGTTGCCGATGCCACGGGTGCTTGCATATGGATGTTCGCAAGCGACTCGGCTAGCTGCAAGATGTGCTCTTCGCTCAACTTGCCATCGTCGAGCATTGTTTTCAACAAAGCGCGCTCTGGGAAACGATGCATGCGTACTGCATAGTCGACGACGGAAATTCCCTTTCCTTCGACGCTCGAAAACCGAACTCGACTACCATCTTGAATGACCGCGACGACATCTACATAGAGATCGGATGCATGCTCCCGGTTGCACTCCAGTTCTTTTTGGCACTGTTCCTTGCGAAGCTCGAGCGTTCGATAATCGAGAAATGGAGTCGCGATGGGCTTCTTGATTTTGTAAGCAAATTCGCCAGCCAGTAAGACCCAAGATATATGCGTTTCGCAGATCTGCACGTCGGATACGACCGGATGATACGCGTGGCCATCGAGCAAATCGGGATATGGAAAACTTACTGACTCGCTCATCCACACCTACCTTGAACTAAATGATGTGATGCTCTCGCCACTCGTTGAATCCGAACCCGTTCGGAAAGGATCGTACAAGTTCCATCGATCAACGCCTACTCATTCTCTTCCATCTCGGTTCCAAACTCAATTCCTTGAGCCAACGGCAAGTCGCGCGACCAGTTGATCGTATTGGTCTGACGCCGCATATAAACCTTCCAGGCATCCGATCCCGATTCCCGTCCTCCTCCCGTATCCTTTTCACCTCCAAAGGCTCCTCCAATCTCGGCACCACTCGTTCCAATATTGACGTTGGCAATGCCGCAATCGCTTCCCTGACAGGATAGAAAGAGTTCAGACGATTGGAGGCGGTCCGTGAATAGGGCGCTGGAGAGGCCGTGGGCCACATCATTCTGCAATGCAATGGCTTCTTCTAAACTGTCGTAAGGAACTAAATACAGGATCGGTGCGAAGACTTCGTGACGTACCTGTTCGGTTTGCCGAGGCATTCGAAGAATCGTCGGCTCGACAAAGAACCCGCGACCATTGATGCGTTTGCCTCCCGCTACGACTTCGCCACCTTCTGAAATCGCCTGCTGAATCGCTGCTTCAAAACGGTCCACAGCAGATGGCTGGATGAGCGGTCCCATCAGAGTGGATGGGTCGAGAGGATCGCCGATCCGAATGCTACGATAGGCGCGAACCAAACGCCTTTGCACTTCTTCCACGATGGATCGATGGACCAAGAGACGTCGCGTGGTGGTGCATCGCTGTCCGGCCGTTCCGACTGCCCCAAACAACACTGCACGAATGGCGAGATCGAGATTGGCATCGGGCTCGATGATAAGCGCATTGTTTCCACCGAGCTCCAACAAGGAACGCCCAAGTCGTCCCGCAACTCCTCGAGCAACCTCGCGTCCAACTTCGGTAGATCCCGTAAAGCTCAACAAGGGCAAACGAACATCCTGGACCATCTGCTGGCCAATACATTCGTTGCTGCCAATGCAGAGATTGAATACTCCCTCGCAACCATGATCAGCCATCACCTCATTGCAAAGATGCTGAACTGCGATCGATACCAAGGGTGTCTGTGGCGAGGGTTTCCATACCATCGTGTTCCCGCATACAGCTGCCAAGGCTGCGTTCCATGCCCAAACGGCAACCGGAAAGTTGAACGCGCTGATGATGCCGATCACGCCCAATGGATGGTACTGTTCATACATTCGATGTCCGGGCCGCTCCGAATGCATCGTGACACCACAGAGCTGGCGAGAAAGCCCAACCGCAAAGTCGCAAATGTCGATCATCTCCTGGACTTCACCGATCCCCTCGGCCCGGATCTTTCCCATTTCCAAGGAGACCATTTCCCCTAATGGTTCGATCGACTCGCGGAGCCGATTCCCGAGATCGCGAATGACTTGTCCGCGGAGCGGGGCAGGGCGTGATCGCCATGACAACGCTGCCACCTGCGCAAACTGCACGACCGATTCATAGTCTGGCAGCGATGCCTGATAAACTTGGCCAATCATCTCTCCATTCGACGGATTGAAGGAATGGATGGATCCATTCGATTTGGTTCCATACCATTTTCCTTTCCCCGACGAGGCACCGTAGAGATCTCCCTCCAACCCCAATTTGCTCAAAAGTGCGTGCTGCATACTCTCGTTCTTTAGATAACCGTGTTGTCTACTTTCAGTCCCCTGGAAGGTCATTGTCTACCTCCAGTCCCCTGGAAGGTCATTGTCTACCTCCAGTCCCTTGGAAGGTCATTGTTGACTTCCAGTCCCCTGGAAGGTCTCTTCATTGTCTACCTCCAGTCCCTCTGAAGGCTTTTGTGCTTCGGCATCGATTCCTTCAGAAGTTGTTCTCTTCGCCAACGTGCCGATTCACAGCCCAAAAGCCATTACGTCGAACCAACGTCAGCTCAACCGCATCGAGCATAGGCTTTTTTGGACGCACCACCAGTACCCAGTAAGCCTACTGCTTTTGCTCGTCAATCAGAGAGGCGAGCGAAGAAATACGGCTTCCAGCAACTCATAGTATCGATCCTCACCTAGCTGATCTTTCTTGAGTCGCAGTGCTTCGATTTCTTTCTCAAGTGCCTCGAGCTGGGCTATCTCTTCCGCTGTAGGAAGCTTGGCTTCACCAAACACAGAGATCGCATATCGCGATGCCATCCGACCATCCACGGCCTTGTCTCCTCCGGCTTTTTTTATCGCTCGAACACCGCGGAAAAAGGTCGAGGGCGTACCTTGTTTATCGCCGTTGTCATCCAACAAGGCATGTTCCGTGGCCAATCGATCTTGCGACTTGTAGAACTCCGCCGTTTGGTTCGACGCCGCCAAGAACGCCTCCAAAACCGATACACGATCATCGTGATCCAAATCCGAACTTGCTTGGCTGATCGATTCTGCAAAGTATTTTCCGAAGTAAGCAAAATTCTGCTCCGAGCCACTCTTCGTTGCCGTGACCACAATGCGGTTGGGTTTGGAGAGTGTCGTCAAGAAAGGCCCACTACTGGAGCTGCAATTGATGATCACCCAATGCATTTTCTGCGCGTCCAAGGCTTTGCTGAGTTCTTCGGCGGAGATATCGGGGCCTCGCAGATTGAACTGAGCCGCTTTCGCATTCGCGGTCCCGTGTCCAATCATCACAATCCACCGGGAAGCCGATTGGGAAGGCTTCGCAATCCATGCAAATATTGCATCGCGATCATGCGTTTCTTGCATGACTTCCCGCGTTCCATCAATCATCGTCGAGTCCCAATCCTTGCAAGCAGCCACCCACTTATCAGCTGCTTCGCGAAAGATCGCTGCATACTCCTCGGCTCCTGGGTGCCCAACAACAATGAGAATCTCACCTTTTGTGGGCGGCTCTTGGGAATATCCTTCACCGGCCATCCATTTCAAGCCAACCGTCAACCCCAATGCCCAACAACAAAGCATCCGCCCACAAAGAATCAACATGGAGTTAGACCGAATGCGAAAGTATGCGTTCGTTGCGATCGGGCTCAAATTCATCATGCCATCCCATGCCATCGTCGAAGCCCCCACTCGCCGCACAGACAACCGATCGCAAGCAACAATACCCACGTCTGATGCCAAAGCGGAAACACTTTGATTTCGGTCAGCGGCACGTGACGCGAAGGCAACGATTGAACCAATGAATCCAATCCGTCGAGCTCGACCACTTCGCCTCCGGTTGATTCAGCAATCGATTGTAGTACCGACGCGTTCTCACCGAGTGATTGGAATTCTAGAATCGATGGTTCGTGCACCCATCCCACATGAGCCGATCCTTCTTCACTTCCATCCGGTGCTGTCACCTTGGCAACGGCTGTATAGACTCCCTCGCTTTCCTGGACCAACGTCGTTTCGTAGACACCCGGACGATCCGCCGAAGGCTCTGCCTGGATTTGAAGTTTGGTTTGAGTTGGAGTGGTTACTTCAATCTGCACATTGGCATTATCCAATGGCTTGAACTCGGCATCGTGAGTCTCTACCAATAGTTTTACCACTCGCTGACCAGGCTCGGTGGTATCGGTTCGCATGGCGACTTTCCGTGGTACATCGGTGATCATCCAACGAATCATCTGCCGCCAAGCCTGAAACATTGGTGCTTCACCTGGGCCATCATGATGCATGCCCCAGCGCCAAAAATCGCCGATCATGAAGGCACCCGTCTTCCCCTTTCCGAACTTCTGAACAATCAAAGCTGGAAGTACATGCTCCTCATCCAAGGCTACCTCCGCGAGCACCGACGCTCCCGGCTTGATATCGCGGGTTCGATTCACAACTTCAAAGGGTGGCATGTCCTCCATCAATTGCTTTTGCGTCCCCTCGGTATCGGCCGTTCGCAAAAATGGCTGGAGCCAACCTTCCCGAGTAAGCTGATAGCGAGCCAAAATCGGTTGTGCATCCGCGTTGAGTACATCTTCCCCATAGACAGGCAACAATTGCGACAACACCGAATTGCGAAACCCAGTACCTCGCATCGATTCTTGACCACCCAAAGCAAGCAACCCACCGCCTCGAATGGATACAAACTGACGCAGTAACGATTGCTGATCTTGAGTGAAGAAATCATGCTCTAGATCGTCCAAGATAATGGCATGATATTGGAACAACTCTTCGGCACTCTTGGGAAAACCACCCTTTAGTTGATCTGCTGATTGAACTCCCATGCGGGTAAAGACAGGTTGGCTATACTGTTCCTTCTCTTCCTCGGAGATGTCTTCAAATCCAGAAAAGAGTGGATTGGAGTTATCGATCTTCGAGTCACGGAAACTGAATTTGGGTTCTTTCTTTGCGATTCTCACCAATGAAGACAATTGGATTTCATCATCCAGATCAAGCGCTCGCTTGAGAAACTTGTGCTCCCAATTCGGTCTTCCCGCGACGTAGAGGATGCGATAAGGACCACGCCCGCGATCGACCACTTGGAAGCGACGATTGTTCCCAAGGGTGAGCTCTCGAGGCTCTTGCTTCCCTTTACCCGGCGTTGCCGAATCGAGTTTCGTCAGCTCTGAAGCCAAGTAAGTTTCTATCCTGTAACCTTGGACGCCCGACTCTTTGGGTCGAAAACGAAACTCGACTACCGTTTCATCCGCATCCTCTAACACGACTTCTTTGGTCTCGACCACGCTGGACTGCGCATCGATCAACTCTACGACCACCTTCTCTCCACTCAAACCAGAGTGTGTGAGCGTCGCGGTCATCGTGACAGGAGATGCTTCAAAATCCGATTGGCGAGTCGATACTCGCGATAGCTTGATATCGGGCAAAGAGCGCATGTCTCCCACGCGCACCGGATAAACGGGGAACCCCAATGCCTTCCAATCTTTGCTCTGCATGCCCTGATCAGTCCACTGGCCATCCGAAAACAACATCACTCCAGCCAAGGGCCTACCTTCAAACCTCTGCTTGAGCGACTCCATGGTCGCGCCAAGCCTCGACTGACCACCGTCCAACGCCAACCGCTCCAAGGTATCCACGGGCTTGATCGCATGATCAAAAAGATAGCGACGTACTCGAAAGTCATTTCCCAGCGTTCGCATCCACTCGGCGTCGTCCGACAAATGCTTCTGCCAATCAGCAAGAGCATTGTCGCTAATCCCTTCCAATGCGGTTCGCATGCTTTGGCTATTATCAACGACAACTCCAAAGACATTAGCCTGAGGTCGCGGTCGTTCCATCGTTGCTAACGGTTCCAGCAAGCAAATCAAAAGAATCGTCAGCCCAAGGATCTTCAGTCCTATCCCCACACCGTACCAATGCCATGGCATTTGACTAGCACGATAGGTGAAAAAGGTCATGGCGACGATCGCTATCCAGACGATCGCGGCAAGCCACCACCAACTACCATTTCCCCAAATCAAATTATCCAATCGAATTGCTCGCTCTCAATGACACGCTGTTCTTCTTGTTACTGTACACAACCAAATCCCGCTTCTGCAAAGTAGTAAACGAAGTTAGGGCTTTGGAACCGACTTACGATCCTGTCCTTTTCCCTTTCCCAAATTCTCATAGTAGAGCTGTTGCTGACGTTCAAATACCGTCGGAACTGGATCTCGATCCATCGGTACGATGGCATTCTTCTCGGCAGACTTTTTGAGCAATTCTTGCTCCACGTTCTTTCGCAATTCTTCCAAGGGATTGGCAACCAATTTTTTAACCAGATCCCATTGAGGCTCTTTCGAATGTCGCTTGTAATCGATCCGCATATCTCGAACTACTTCGCGTATTCTCGCTGCTTCCGCTCTCAAGTCGCCGTCGCGTACCATCTCTTCTACATCTCTCAATCCGTCTGACCACGCAGCAAAGTCTTCTCCTGTCAGTGGACCTTCCTGACCATTGGGACCCGTAAACCTTTCAATCCCACTCCTGCGTCGACTTCCTCGAGCATCTTGACTTCCCTCGCCTTGCGGATTGGTCGCTTCACCATTCGGCTGACCTTCTTGATTAGAACTCGCTTCTCCACTACCACGTTGTCCTGGTTGCTGTCCGGGTTGTTGTCCCGGTTGCTGTCCTGGTTGCTGTCCTGGTTGTTGGCCTGGTTGCTGACCTGGTTGCTGACCTGGTTGCTGACCTGGTTGTTGTCCTGGTTGCTGTCCTGGTTGTTGGCCTGATTGTCCTGGTTGTTGACCTGGTTCAGACTCCGATGGATTTGACGCAGCTTCAGTACCTCCGCGCCGCTGCATCTCGCGCTGCAATCGATCTTGCAATTGCTCCAACTCATCCAAAGCTCGTCGCAATCCTTCCTCTTCGCTGCCTAGAACATTGTCTGCCGCTTTCTCGATTCCTTCGCGCAAGCTTTCGATGCCCGATTGAACTTCACTCGAAGCACGGCGAGCTTGGGGCATCATTCCCCGCTCAACCATAATCGGTATCTGATCCATCCGCTGATCCAGGTTGCGTTGTTTCGTTTCGCGGAATGAATCGTAAAGTTGTTCAGCAAGTAGTGGCTCGCTCGATTCTGCTTCAGCAATCGTTTCTCGCATTTCTTCTAACAACTGATTAAGCGATTCTTTTTGTTGCTTCCACGGCTGATCGGTATTGCCACCATCGGGAGCCGTGTCGGGGCGAAGTCCCCCTTTCGCTTCTGGGTTTGTTGCATCATTGCCTGGTGTTGGGCCTTCTTCATTGGGCCGATTCACTTTCTGATTGAGCGACTGCTGCTTTTTCTCTAGCTCCTGAACTTCATCCAATAACTTCCGCATATTCTGTTCGAACTGATTGGACGATTGTTGCCGCAATTGTTCTCGCGTTTCTTCCAATTGCTGTTGGGCACGAGCACCGGCCGAGATTGCAGGTGATACTTGATTCTGCGACAAGGCCTCGTTTGATCGCTGAAGATCCTGTCGGGCTTGCTCGACTTGTTGCTGCGCTTGTTGCATCGATTCTTGATTTTGTGTTTCCTGCATTTTCTCCAAGAGTTCATCCGATTCCCGCAGGAGTTCTTCTTGATTTTCGCGAAGCCGTTTGAGCTGTTCTTCGAGTCGATCTTTCTCAGCCTCGGTCTTGGCCTCTTGCAGCGCAGCTTCGATGTTTTTCAATTGCTCATTGATGTCTTTCTGACGACGCGCAAGTTCATCCAAGCGATTCATTACTTGGCGAGCTTCGCGTTGCTCCTCTTGTTGAGGCGCTTGGGCACGCCGTTCCGATTCGTAACGATCCTCTTCTTCGGTAAGCTCCAACTGCTCCAGTTGTTGCTGGCGATTCTGCTGAGCACCGCTTTGTTGGCCTCGCTGTTGTTGGCGTTGTCGCGACCGCACCACTTCATGTTCACGCGCTCGCAACTTTAACAGCGACTGGTAGGCGGATTGTTCTTCACGCAATGCTTCTTTGAGTGCCGAGAGGTCTTTATTGTCCGATGCCTTTCCGAGTTTCTCGGCAGCGTTGGTCATCGCTTGACGTACGCGATCAAGATGTTGCAACGATTGAGCATCCTGAATTTTCTCCTCGAGCTCATCCGTCTTCTCTAATGCCGACTGCTGTGACTCTTGCAGCGTCTTAGCATCCGTACTCAACGCATCGCTAATTTGTCCCGCTTTCTCCCGCCGCAAAACATTCCAGGTTCCCGTTACGATCTGCTTCTGCAACTCCGCAAGTTGCTCGGATTGTTGCATTCCTTGTTGTTGCTGCTGATTTTGCTGTTGCTGTTGCTGCTGTTGTTCCTGCTGCGATGCATCTCCTTCGCGAAAAATTTCTTCGAAGGGCCGAACTTCGGCGAAGAACATATCGCCTTCCATGCGACGAGACTGTCCGTCGCGATCGATATCTTCAACCCAGAAGTAATAATGGAAAAGCTGATCGGGTTCGGCTCGAAGCTTTTCAAACTCGACCTTGTATTCGAGATCAGACTTCTTGCTTCCTTGGCTTTCTTCAAAGAGCGTCACATCCGTTGGTTCTTCGCCCCCAAGCGAGTAGCTCAAACCTGCCCGAACCAATCCATAGTCATCTTTGGCCGTCGCCTTGAGTACGAGCTCTTCGATCGGAGAGACTCGAACATCGGTCGCCTTGGCGAGCTTTACTTCGGGCGGATTGTTCGGTAGGACTTTGACCGACAAGCTCTCATCAAACTTAGGCTTGCGATTTTCCGTATCACGGAACGACAATTTCCACCGTTTGGACTCCGTCAGGGTGAACCGAACGGTATAGGTAAGTGGATCCTTTGGATCTGTGATCATCGCCGTCGCTTCCCCTTGCTCATCGATCAGTTCGCTAATTTGCAAGGGCTTGTTGAAGGTACATCTCCAGGTCACCGCCGATCCTTCGGCCACGGTTACACGACGTGTATCTTCCACGGTTTTCGTTTCCGTCTTGGCATAAGATGGTGGTTCGATGATGGCATCGCTCCGAACGAGCGATGGGAAATCGAAGACTTTCAGTCGATACCGTTCACTCTTACCTTTCAAATAGTCGATCGAATATTCAACGTCTTCGCGAACATCCCAAAGATAATTACCGAAAACAGGGTCGCGCAAATTGCGTTCCATGGGAAGACGCTTCGCCGCACCAGCTTCCGTTCCCATCTCTAACCATACTTCTTCAGGTAGCTCACCTGGAAACCGTGCAGTGACGACTACGTTTGTTCCCCGTTCCACTTCAGCGTTTCCAGGATCCACGAGGCACTCAAGCGCGGCAGTGCCAACGACTGAACTCGATTCGCCTCCGATGGCCCCCCCCTTTTTCAAAGCCGAAAGCATCCAACTGGCAGCGAGTAGGCAACAGGCAAATGTGATGCACTGCGACATCCAAGCAAGAGTCATCGCTTTGCTCGAAACGGTCTTCGACCAATCAAAAGCGCGAGCGTGGTGCAGCGTTTCATCGAGCAGGTTGCGTCGCAAGAACCCGATACTTCCGGTTGGTTCCATACCAACTGCCGTGAGAAGTCGTTGCTTAAGATTGGGGTAGCGTTCCTCGATGCGACCTGCGACCCATCGAATATCTTTTGAACGCACTTGCGTCAAAACCCATGCCAAGGAAAAAGTCCCTACCATCACGGCAGCGACGAGCCCCACACCAAGTCCTTTTTCAACGCGCCATGCTTCCAGCACAAATCGCATTCCCAACAATACCAATGCAGCTAGTCCCCACAGAATCGTCAGATTCCATGCAAATTGATGTCGCTGAAATCGCGACCGGACTGCCGAAAGGATGGTCTCTAAACGTGGGTCCATGATCGAGCTCTCGCATCATGAAAGGATCGGACAAATGGATTTTGGACAGCGTTCACGATGCATCTCAGGTTGGATTGGAGGAGACTTGAAACTGCGATGGTCGCACCATGCAAATGGCCGTCTCGATGAAGACGACGCCAATCACGGCGATCAGAAACCATCTCCACCAGGATTGTTGGGATTCGAGCTCAACGGCTCGAAGCTGTCGTTGCGCGGCAATGCGTTCCGCAACGGTTTGCATTTCGGAAAGTTGAACTCCTAAGCGACTTAACTGTTCTTGATCTCCGGCAGTCGTTTCGCTTTCCGCCTTCGACACATTGACGGCGAGTTTCCGCTCGGTCCCATCCCGCAAAATCTTGTAAATTCCAGGTTCCTCGAGAAGGATCGGCTCAGCTTCGTCGTGATCGACGGCCGCCAAAGTTTTTCCGACTGGATCCAGTAATGTTTCCCCTTTCACCAATTCGATTTTGTCCCCAACGCTCCATTGCTCTCGTTCGACATCCTGAGGAGCTGCCCATTGAAACATACTGGTCATCAAAGGTACGAATTTGCTGGAAAGAGCCAATTGGCTTTGACTCGGCTGCCACCCCGAGGTCATGCACCACAGAGTTCCCTTTCCAATCGTTCGATAAGCGAGAGCAGGGGAGCGGTCGTCATCAAACCGAGCCAAGATCGTCCATGCATCGGGCTTCGAAAACTCGACCGATCGATGCCCCCAAAATCGAACCTTCGTGAAGTCGTTGAATCGAGCATCTGCCAAGCTGCCGAAGATAGGATGCTTGAATTGGATGTTTTCCCAAAGGGCATAGTTTCGAATCTTTGCTTCGCGAATCTGCGAAGGAGAATCGTCGGTCAACAACGCAAGCTGTCGTTCCAATGTGTCTTCTTGGCGTGAATCTGCAAGAGTCTGATCCCAAACCCAAAGAACATGTCCACCGGCTTCGATATAGGCCTTGAGCCCTGGTATATCAGAGTCACTCAGCCCACTTCCGGCAATGATCCAAGGGACAGAACTGGGATTCGCCCAAGGGTCGCTTGCACCCGGGTTTCGCCAAGTCCAAGCGACATTCCTACGGGCATTGCTCAGCGGCAATTGTTCTGCGAAATAGCCCAACGATTGCGCTGGTTCACGTTGACGATCATCGATGAGCCAAGCTTGATACTCGCGAATCTTTTGATTGGCGATGAAATGATCGTTATCGAACTTCGCGACATCCCCTTCTAATCGCAAGGCGGTCGCATTGGCAGGTGGCAAAGGAACGCGAAAAACACTGCCTTTCCCAGCTGCCAAGGGAACGGGAACCTGGGTTCCAGGGATGGCGCGCTGCTGATCATCCATCCAACTGAGAGCAAACGATTCACGCGTCGATCCTTCGTCATTGGTTACGCGAACGCGAAGCTTCTCATCGGCGGCGAGTCCTTCCTTATCCTGACGCGACTCCTCTTCTTCACTCCACTGAATCCAAGCCCTTGCATTTCCTTCCTGTTTAGGAGCGACACGAACAATCCGTACGCGACAATCGACCGGCCACTGATAGTTCTCAAGGCGATTCAATTGCACTCCAGCTTGGAAATCGGTAATCACCACGATCTCACCAGCGACGACCGATGTATCCGATGTTTCATCGTCCTCATCTTGCTGGAACTGGTCACTGGCCGACATCAAAGCGAATCCCAAATCGGTCGGCATCCATGAAGGCATCAACGATGATAGCGATGCCAAGGCCTGCTCTTGCCTCGCCTTAGGCTGAGCTTGAATCGAATCGGCCAACGAGAACAAGGTCGTAAACTTGGAATCAAAGGCATACACTCCAATCACATCGGTAGCCTGAGCTTGCTGGATTTGTTGTCGCGCGGCATTGAGAGCAGCATCCCACAATCCTTCGCGTCGCATACTAGCGCTGCGATCGATCAAGATCAGTCGCCGCTGCACCGCTTTTTCGGAATCCGTTTCGGTCGGTTCATTCCAAAAAGGTCGCGAAAAAGCAAAGGCGAGAAAGGCCAACGCCAAACCTCGCAGCAAAAGCAACAACCATTGATCGATACTGCTGCGTTTGGTTAACCGCGGAGGTGAAGGCTCCAAGAACATCAACGAACTGAAGACTTGACGGCCGCGGGGCTGCTTGCGAATCAAATGAAAAAGAACAGGTAACGCAATGGCCAAAGTAGCCAGCGCATAGAGTGGTGCTAAGAAACTCATGCACCACCTCCTCGCTGCATGCCGTACGACCGCAAGCTTCGCTTCCCTTGCGATTGGCGACTTAGCAAATCAAACAAGGCCAGTTCCAAAGGCGAATCGGTCGTCATCGAGGTCAACGAAATGCCAAGCTGGCCAGCCAGTTTCGCAAGCCCTGCCGCATGCGCATCGAAGCGTTCGCGATAGCGTTGCTTGGCTGTCATCGGATCGATGTAGACTTCCTTACCCGATTCCAAATCACGTAGCATCGTCGGCTGTTTTAGATCCAGCTCGATTTCAGTTGGATCAAGCACGCGGAGCAACATCACCTCATGATGTCGAGCCCGCAGAAAGGCCAATGGAACCTGCAAGGGTTGCCAAGGAACGAGAAAATCCGATATCACGATCACCAGACTGCGTTGCTTGGCGAGTTCTGCGAGTTGCGAAAGAGGACGCACAAGATCGGTAGCATTCCCTTCCGATGGCTTCTCCAAGAGGCCGAGCATTCTTTTCAGCTGCCCTGTTCGAAATCGAGCGGGGACCATTTCTTTGACGTCGGCCTCGAATGTCATCATGCCAACCGCGTCGCGCTGCAGCGTTAAATAGTACGCAAACGTCGCGGCCAACGTCCGCGCATAGTCCATCTTGGTGTAATCAACCTTTGAAGATGGATTGCCGTAGGTCATCGACTTGCTCTGATCCACAACCAACAAGCATCGTCGATTGGTCTCATCTTCGAACTTCTTAATATAGAACCGATCGCTTCGCGCGAACAGTTTCCAATCGATTCCCTTGGGATCATCCCCTTCAGAATATCGTCGATACTCACTGAACTCTACCGAGAACCCATGCAACGGACTGCGATGCAAACCATTGTGAAACCCATCGACGACTCGCTTGGCGCGGAGCTGCAGATTCTTGATGCGCATCAGGGTCGCAGGGTCAACCCACGAACTAGCCCCTTGAGGCAAAGTCGTCGCATTGGAGTTAGCAGTGATCGACATAAAATTCTGGTCCGACAAAGCGTTTCAAGCCTAGGGTTTCATCTCTTGTAGAAGACGACTAATACAATCCTCAACGGTGACACCCTCGGCTTCTGCTTTATAGCTGAGCAAAATTCGGTGCCGCAAAGCAGGGTGAGCGAGTGCTCGAATATCATCGATCGACACATACGATTGACCATGCAGCAGAGCGCGAGCTTTGGCGCCTAAAACCAACATCTGTGCTGCTCGCAATCCGGCTCCCCATGACACCCATTGATTCACCCATTCTGGAGCTTCGGGCCTTCCTGCGCGACTCGCCGCTACGAGTTTCACTGCGTATCCTGCAACCTCTTGCGCGATTGGAACTCGCTTGACGATCTCATGGAACTTCAAAACATCTTCGCCCGTGAACAATGGCTGTATCGGTTCTGGCTTTTTGCTCGTCGTATTCATCACGACTTCCACTTCATCTTGAAATGGCAAGTAATCGATGAGCACATTGAACATAAAACGATCGAGCTGCGCTTCGGGAAGAGGATAGGTTCCTTCCATTTCGATCGGATTCTGCGTTGCCAACACGAAGAATGGTTCAGGCAATGCATACCGTTCCCCAGCCGCCGTGACTTGGTGCTCTTGCATCGCCTCTAGCAATGCCGCTTGGGTCTTGGGTGGCGTTCGATTGATCTCGTCCGCCAAAATGACGTTGGCAAAAATGGGGCCGTGCACGAATTCCAACGATCGCGTGCCACCGGTCTCCTGCAAGATCTCGGTGCCCGTGATGTCAGCTGGCATCAGGTCTGGAGTGAACTGGATGCGCCGAAAGTCCAAATGAAAGACCTGCGCTACGCTTCGAACTAACAAAGTTTTTGCCAACCCTGGTGCACCTGTGATCAAACAATGGGCGCCCGAGAACAGACAAATCATCAACTGTTCGATCACGTCCTTCTGACCCACGATCGTCTTGGATAATTCGGCATCGATCTTCGATCGGCTTTCACGAATTTGACGAACCAACTGCGCTTCGTCATCCTGGGTTACCACGGGATAGCTCAAGTTGTCACTCCTGAATGATGAGTTGTTTTTGCCTATGGGCGATGATGCATCGACCAGCCTAATGGGTCATCGCGTAGGTCACGATGTTGATTCCCATGGGATATGCTTTCTTCACCGACATCTGTTCAAAATAGTCCACATTTTCTCCTTCGCGTTCCCAACCATCTCCCAAGTCGGTGTTGTGGCAGATAAAGACCATGATCCGCCCATGATCATCGAAGATCCCGCGATAATGCACTTCACGAGTCGTCGGATCATAGTAACCGCGTTCCCAAGTGATTTCGGGCTGATTCGGATTCCACGAATGGATGGAAGGCATTTGCGGCTTCTCTTTGAGATCGTAAACGCAATGAAAAATCTCATGCTCGAGTGGCACATCGATCGGCTCGCGATCGGGAAACACCTGCTTGATCTCGCGATAAAAATTTTCGTACTCTTCATCACCCCAAAAGTCATCGACCATCATGAAACCACCGTTGAAGCAGTAGCGTCGGAGCGATTCCGCTTCTTGGGGTGAAAAGGTAAGGGCACCCGGCTCAATCATGTAAAGAAAGGGGTAATCAAACAATCGCGGGTCGGTTAGTTCGAGCACAATCGGATCGGGATTCACTTTGAGCGATGTCATCTGCTGCAAGCGAAGCGAAAAGTTCAGATCGCTATCGCGGAAGTCTGTTGACCATCCACCTCCACGTCCCCAACCCGACGACGTGTACTTCACGCGGACAAAGGTAAAGACGTCCTTTGTGAACTGGCGATCGATATCCCAAACGGGAACGTCACCGCGCCCCACCGACTGCCAATCTCCCCGTCCACGCCGACCTCGCTGTGCCCAAGCCCCAACGGCAACGACCCCAACAATCACACACGCCAAAAGAGCCCAAAGCACTCGGGATCGGTTCATCGCGTCGGCCCTTCCTTGGCTGGATCCTTGGAATCCTCGGTAGGCTTGGGATCTGCCTCTGCAACATGCTGTAACTGTCGCAGTAACTGCAACGCTTCTCGATAACGAGGACTTTCTTCCAACGCTTGAAGAACATGCCTCTTGGCTTGCGACATATCTCCCTGAGCTTGATAGGCACGTGCCAAGCGAAACTGAATTCCTGCAGGATCTACCGGATCGAGTTCCGCTAATGCTTGTAGTGCTTCCTGTGAGAACTTAGCGTTCGACTGGGCTTCGGCTGCTTTGGCTTTTACTTCCTGAACGCTTGGTCGCATGGGATCGATCGCAATCAATTCATCCACCCACTTCAATAGGCTCGCCCAGTCTTTCGATTGTGAATCGATTTCCACCAAACGCATCAACCCATCCTTAGCGTCGGGACTCATAGCCACCAACTCACTCAGCATCTTTCGCTCATCGTCGACCTTGCCTAACTCGCGATAGACCTCCGCCATCCGTGCATAAATTCCTTTGGCTTCCCGATCCTCTGGAAACAAGTCTCGCAATCGTTCTACCCACGGCAATGCCTTTTCCCATTGCTTGGAGGCAATCAGCCCTTCACAAAGCTGCCTCATCACCCAATAGTTGCGTGGATGACTCTCGAGCCATGCGAGCAACTCTTCACCCGTAAGTTTTTCAGGCAGGTTCT
Source organism: Pirellulales bacterium (assembly GCA_046349875.1). GTDB lineage: Bacteria > Planctomycetota > Planctomycetia > Pirellulales > Pirellulaceae > JAXMBN01. The sequence goes on along the minus strand of JAXMBN010000005.1, from coordinate 134,599 downwards.
CGTCGTCAAAAATTTCTTCGCGATTCTCGCCGGTGCCCAGCTTCTTGGCCTCGCCACGAAGATACGCTTCGAACTCTTGATCCAATGCATCCATTGCGGCCGTATCGCGGGCCAACGCCTGATGGATCGGCATACCAACCGAAAGATCGTTGAGCACCCTTCGCAATGAAGCGATTCCATACTTCTGAATCCAATACTCGACCACCATCGAAGACTCGAAGTAGGCAAACTGCAAATGCATCGGTGTCTTGGGATTGAGGAACGCAGCGCTTAATTGACTGACCGGGACCAAGTCTTTTCCAAGGATCATCTTTCGGTAGGTGGGATCCATCGACTGACCCCATCGTGGATCGCGCTGCCGCTCTTCATAGACCGAGATTCCCTCTGACAACCATCGAGGCATTTTGTTCTTGGTTTTCTGCAAGGTCACGACGTGACAATACTCGTGCCACAAGACCGACTTCCAGTTCGAATCCACTCGCAGTGCCGACGGTGAATTGGCAGTGATCAAACGACCAAAGCAGACTCCCAAGAATCCTGCTCCTCCAGGCATTCCGAAGGTCCGAATGGCGAAGTCCTTCTGCCGTGGAAAGATCTCCACGAATATAGGCTCTTCCAATTCCACTTCGTACTTCTTCGTCAATGCGTTTCGCGCTTCACTCAGTAACGCCACCACTTCCTGACCATAGATCTTCGATTCCTTGGCATCCATTCGAATGACAAATCCGGGGGCCTCCAAAGTCGCAAACTTAGCCAATTGAGCTTCGAGTTGCTTGAGATTGAAGATCGAAACATCGTAGGGGTCTTTCTCGCGAACTTGATTGACCAGCTTCCAACCTTGCTCCGTCCGTCCCAAACGTAGAAGATCCTGCGCTAACTGAGACAAAGCTGGCAGATAGCTACGACTCATCTCCAACGCCCGAGTCTGATAGGTGACCGCTTCCTCGAATCGATAGTGCTCGGAAAGATGCTTACCAATGACATAATCCACTTCGGGATTCAATGCCCAAGGTTTCAGTGCCTTCTTTCGATATTCTCCTTCGTCCTGATACTTGGCTTCCAGGTGAGCGATGGCCGATCGAAGCGCCCAAAGCTTAGGTAATTTCGAGTTGGTCTTCTCAACTTCATTCAGCAGTTGCTTAGCATCCTCATACGCTTCTGCACCCATGCGATTTTCAGCTTGCAACAAAAGACTTGAAACATGGTGTGGATTGATTTCAAGGGCTTTGACGAGATGCTTCGTGGCCAACTCGGAATCCGAAGAAGCAAAAGTCCGCGCTAACAGATAGTGAATCTCAGGATCTTGCTCATCGAGCTTCAATGCCTTTTGAAGAGCATCAGCCGCAACCTGGTAGTCATACTTATCCAATGCCAACCTACCGCTTGCTACATGCGCTTCAACTAACTTGGGATCGACCTTCAGCGCTCGGTCATAACAGATCTCCAAAACTTGCTTGGGATCTTCTCCTTGTAACACGAAGAACTCACCTAACGGAACAAGCTCATCCTTACCACTAAATCGCCATGGCATCCTCTGAATCAACTCCGGAATGACCGCAAGCTGTTCGTCGGCGAGATTCGCTTGATTGTTCATGCGATATACTTGCGCACCGAGCATTCGAAGACGAATGCTCGTCGAGAATTTCTGAATGGCTCCTTCGTAAACTGGTATCGCCTCTTCGTAGGCACCTGTTTGAAGATACGCCTCTAACAAGAAGCGTGGCCACAGTTCATTCCAGACCCCTTGGTCTACTTCGGGTTTAGCGATAGCGATAGCGCTCGCATACTCACCGCGTCGCAACAACTTTCGACATTCTTCGGTGTCCGCCGAAAAACCGAGACTCGCCACGCAATTCCATACCGTCACTATAAAAACGAGCACCCACACTTGCTTGGAGCAATGGCTTCCGTTTCGGAGGCTTCCACTTCGAGTAGGGGTGCATAGCATGATGCGTAGCCTAAAACGATTCCGATCTCAAATCCGAGAAGGTGGAGAAGGAGATGGCTGATTTTGAAGAGGACGAAGGTTATGATACCAAATGCCGACAACGCATCTTGCGATTTCCCACCACTCCCTCCACATTTCCTTTCCGGTGCATTGTAGCCATGTGTCGACCAACAATCTCTTTCCGTTGGAACATTCGATTTGATTTGCTGGCTTTCGTCGCGGTAACATCGCTGGTCGTTTCCAACCTCCCGCGTTCTTCTGGCGCCGACTGGCCACAAGCAACAAAGGTGGATCGCCAGCCCCTTCAAGCATCGGTCGATCGACTCGCCGAAGCCTTGCAAGGAATGGGGACACCTCTTTCCGACACCGTCGTAGCGGAACTAACAAAACTCAAACAGGGAACCGATGACGCTGCCATCACCCAACGCGTCCAGGAACTTCTCGATCCACTTTGTTTAGCCGCGGTCCACATCAATCCTGAAAGCCGCGTCCATGTTCTCAATGGTCCAGCAGTTCCAAAACTTATGGAAAAGGGCTGGAGAACCTACCTCATCAAAGTTCATAACCAAGGGGGAGTCACGGCTCCCCTAAGATGTATGAGCCCTCAAGCGCTCCCCATGGTGATCGGCAGCAGTTCTAAACCCAAGCCTGAGTCAAAAGTTTCTCCGGCCGAGGCAGATCGACGTTGGCTTGAAATTTCCGTGCAGGTTTCCGAACCCCTGCGGCGGAACTTGTCGGGGCTCGAACTCGAATATCGAATCCTTCAACTGTACAGCCGAGACCCAGGGAAACGAGAAGCCACTTTGCAATTCGATGTCGGGCAAGGAACTCAAGACTTGGGATTCCGAAACGAACTCCCCATCCTCTTCGAATGCGTCCCTTCCCGCCAAATTCCAGTCCACGTCCGGGATGACGATGGCAAGCCGACCACGTGCAGTCTGATCATTCGTGATGACCAGGGCCGCGTCTACCCACATCCAGCTCGACGCTTGGCTCCCGATTTCTTCTTCCATCATCAAATCTATCGCGCTGACGGCGAGAACGTCATCCTGCCACCCGGCACCTATCGCATATCGGCGCATCGTGGACCGGAATACCATCCCGTGCAAATGCAATATACCGTTCCTGAAAAGGGCGAGGTCCAACCGATTGCCATTCAACTCAAACGCTGGATTCACATGGCGCAGTTGCATTGGATTTCAGGCGACCACCATGTACACGCAGCTGGCTGTGCTCACTATGAGAATCCCACGGAAGGCGTGACGCCCCAAGACATGTTGCGACATATTCTTGGTGAAGACCTCAATGTCGGTTGCGTGCTCAGTTGGGGCCCCTGTTGGTATCATCAAAAGCAGTTCTTTGATGGGCAAACTTCGACGTTCTCCAATGAGCGTTACTTGATGCGCTATGACGTTGAAGTAAGTGGTTTCCCTTCGTCGCATGCCGGACATCTCTGTTTGCTCAATCTCAAAGAAGACGACTACCCTGGAACTTCAACGATTGAAGAATGGCCCAGTTGGACGCTCCCTGTTTTGCAATGGGGCAAGCAACAAGGCGGTGTCGTGGGATATAGCCATAGCGGTTGGGGATTGATGCTTCCCGACTACCTTCCCAATGGAAAACGCGGGGCCCTTCCCAATATCTGGGGCGGTTCGAATGCAGGTCCCGTCAGCAAAGCGGCCTATAAGTTGCCCGATTATGAAATGCCTCCTTTCGATGGTATCGGTGCGAACGAATACATTGTGACTGCTGTTCACGATGCATGCGATTTCATCAGTACGGTCGATACACCTGCAGTATGGGAACTCAACATTTGGTACCACATGCTCAACTGTGGCTTTAAGACCCGCATCAGTGGCGAAACCGACTTTCCTTGCATCTATGGCGAACGCGTAGGACTTGGAAGAGTCTATGTGCAAATGCCACCTGACAAACCGCTCGTTTATGAACCTTGGGTCATGGGTCTCAAGGATGGGCGAAGTTATGTTGGCGATGGCAACTGCCATATCTCCGAGTTCAAGATCAATGGCGTTCCGATGGGACATCCCGGCAACAATGGCGAGACGAGCCAGGTGGTTTTGCGACACGCAGGGTCGGTCCAAGTACAAACCAAAGTTGCCGCGTTCTTGCCGCGAGAAGTCACGGAAGAAGCGCAAGCGATACGCCGAAAGAGACTCGATGAAAAACCATACTGGCATATTGAACGCGCCCGCATGGGCGAAAGCCGCAAGGTCCCAGTCGAACTCATCGTCAATGGCGAAGTCGTTGCCACACAAGAGATCGAAGCCGACGGAAACTGGAATGATCTCAAGTGGGACGTTGCCATGGGGCAAAGCAGTTGGGTATGCCTTCGCGTATTCCCTTCGATGCATACCAATCCGATTTTCGTCGAGGTCGAAGGATTACCTGTGCGAGCTTCCTTAGCCAGCGCTGAATGGTGTCGCAAAGCGGTTGATGTTTGCTGGGCAAAGAAGAAGCCACAAATTCGCCCAGCCGAGCAAGAAGCCGCCGCCACCGCCTACGAAGTCGCTCGCAAAACATTCGATGCCATCATCGAAGAATGCAAACCCAAGTAAGTATGACAACATCGGACCGAGTTGCATTTCTAGGAGACCAAGAGTCGCTTCGCGAGTTCCACCGCACCTTGAACCGGCTCTTCGACGACAACAAGCTTTTCCGGTGGATGCGGAGACGCGCGAAGATTTTGCTCGACCCGTTGCCTTAACGAGGTTTGATGTACGAGCAATCCGCCAGCAACCGCCAATGGATAGTGACGCGAAGAGAGCTCCAGGGATTTCGCCGTTTGACAAACCATACGACATAGTTCGAACGCTGATGCTTCAATGATTTTGATCGCTTCACGATCCTGTTGCTCTTCAGCATCAAAAACCACTTGCGAAAGCTGAGCAATCTGCGTTCGATCGAGCTTCGATCCATAGACCTTTTCGATCCATTCACTGGGATGCTTTGCATCCAGGGCTTTCAAAAACCCTTCGCGCAAAAGCGTTGCAGGACCGCGTCCATCGACGGCCATCGCCGCCGCTCGCAACCCTTCTAGCGCTATGGTGTATCCACTCCCTTCATCTCCAAACAGATAGCCCCATCCTCCACATCGAGCCACTCGACCTTGCGCATTGCGGCCCCAAGCCAACGAACCCGTACCCGAAATCAAAGCCACTCCCACGGAAGTATCGGACGCCGCTGCGAGAATCGGATCTGCATCCCCGGTCGTATTCACTCGCCGCGCGATACGATTCTCGAGCGCCCATCGATTGATCAGGGCTTGCTCTTCTTCACGTCCCGCGCCCGCCAAACAAAAACAAATGGCATCCACCTCTCGAGGTTTCTCTTCCAACGACTGAAAGGCTTGCTCAATAGCTTCTTGCAAATGAAGACAAGCATGCTCTATCCCTACGGCTCGCGGATTGCTTGGTCCAGACAGTCCACGTCCAATGCGTTTCGTCGATTCGATCTCCGGACCAATGGGAACCAACCATGCCAATGTCTTGGAACCACCGCCGTCGATACCGATCACAAAGGATGTCGCTGCCATGTGTCATCAATCCTTTGCTCTAGCGTTACGCTTGCTCGAGTGCCGCACGTAGCTTCCCTTGGTGTTTCGCCAATAACGAACGCGCTTGCTCCGCGGTCAACTTATGTCGATGAGCAACGATCGCTGTCTTCAATTCCCCTTGGCACGCGTCGAGATGACGACCAGCCTCTTGCTCATTGGTTCCAGTCAATTGAGCAAAAATTCTTCGCGTTCGCGCGACGAGCTTTGTATTGGTGGCTCGTAGGTCCACCATGTAATTCCCATAGGTCTTTCCCAGCATCACCATGGTGCCGGTAGTGACCATATTGAGCACCATCTTCGTCGCTGTACCGGCTTTCAATCGCGTCGAGCCGCTGATGACTTCCGGTCCTACCAACGGCGCAATGATCACCTCCGATACTTTGGCCAATTCGGAACCACCATTGCATGCCAATCCAATGGCAGCCGCACCGACTTGCTTGGCATACTCCAGTCCGCCTAGGACATACGGCGTGCGACCGCTACTGGCGATGCCAAACACGACGTCTTTATCGGTAAGCTTGACTTGCTTCAAATCAGCCACGGCAAATTCAGGATGATCTTCAGCCCCTTCGACTGCTCGCGTGACCGCTTCGTAACCACCTGCAATCAATCCAACGACTTGATCTGGATGGGTATTGAACGTCGGAGGACATTCGGTCGCATCGAGTACACCGAGGCGACCAGAGGTGCCTGCACCCATGTAGATGAGCCGTCCGCCTCGTCGCATACGCTCGGTTACGATCTCGATCGCCTTTGCGATGGCTTCAGCCTCGAGCGCGACGGCATGCGCGACCTTGGCGTCTTCCTGATTCATCAATTGAACGATTTCGAGCGACGAAAGCGCATCGATTCGCTCCGATGCAGGATTGGAGGACTCGGTAGTAGGAATGGACATGCAACCGCTTTCTATGATTTCCGTCGATGCAAACAAAGAGGTACGAGGTTAGAACGAGCGTTTCACCCGCGTCAAGTTTGAAACGATTCGAACCCGTCACGCAACAAGGCCCAAGCAGTTCTATTCGTATAGAAGAAACTCTGCTCGCCGCTTCATGTAGTCGCTGACGCCTTGACGAGCCAGAGCCAATACTTCGTCGATCTCTTTGCCACCGATGATGGCGTCATCGACGGCTTTGTTTCCGAGCAATTTGATCATCTGCTTTGGTTCCCACTCATTGGGATGCTGCTTCCTCAACTGGATAGCAATCTCCAATCCTAATCGAACCGGTTCGAGCACGCGGCGATCCACAATGACGATGTTGACACCTTTGCAAAGCTGCTTCTCGAATTTACTCGTCGTCGGAGTGAACTCGATCGGAACAAAACGTACTCCAGGAATACGACGCGCGTTCATGGCTTGAGCAAACTCAACGCCATTCAACCAGGGAGCACCAAGCACTTCGAAGGGCGTGTCGGTTCCACGTCCCACCGAAACATTCGTATATTCGATCATTCCCACTCCGGGATAAAGCACCGCTTCGGTCAAATTCCTCATGTTTGGAGAAGGATTCGTCCAGAGCAGTCCGGTCGCATCCCAGTAGTCCGCCCGGTTCCATCCTTCGCAAGCGATCACTTGGAGATCGACTTCGATCTTCATCTCTTTTTGGAACATGCGAGCAAGCTCACCGGTCGTCATGGCGTGACGAATGGGTATACGATGGATTCCTACAAACGATTCCGATTTTTCATCCAACATAGGTCCCATCACATCGATACCATTGATCGGATTGGGACGATCCAACACGACCATCTTCACTTTGAATTCGGCAGCGGCTCGCATGGCCTCGGCCATGGTCGATGGATAGGTGTAATATCGGCAACCAATGTCCTGGATGTCGAATACTAGGGTGTCGATCCCTTCGAGCATTTCGCGAGTGGGTCTGCGTGTTTGCCCGTACAGGCTATGAATCTTCAGACCTGTTTTCGAATCAACACTATCGTTGATTTTGGCAATATCGAGCTTTCCTTCAAAACCATGCTCGGGACTAAAAAGGGCCTTGAGTGAAAACTGTTTTTGCTGAGCCATCAACTCGACGATGCTGGCCCCTGATCGATTACGCCCCGTATGATTGGTGATCAGTCCTACATTGCGTCCCGCAAGTTGACGATATCCATCGCGTTCCAGGACATCCAAGCCATTGAGAACCTCTGCTGCGGCTTTCGCGGATGGCTTTGGTTGAATCAACGAGCTTGCAATGACGTTGGCAATCTTGCCTGCTAGTGGATTGACCAAACCCTTCCCGTTGGGATGAACTCGATTGCTCAAAAAGATATAGAACAGATCGAGTTCTGGATCGATCCACAATACCGTCCCCGTAAACCCGCCGTGACCAAAGGCTCGATCGCTGAGCAAGTCTCCTTTGTTGGTCGAGTATCCCGTTCGTTTATCCCAACCTAGACCTCGGCGTCCTCCGGGAACGGTATAGGCCTGGGTCATCTTGGCTACCGTTTGCGCTCCCAAGACGCGACGGTCTTGGAACTGTCCGTTTTGAAGCATCATCTGCGCGTAAATAGCGGTATCCTCAGCCGTTGAAAACAACCCTGCGTGGCCTGCAACGCCACCCAACTTGTAAGCGCGAGGATCATGCACTTCGCCTCGCATCCAGGCATCGTTTCGTTTTTCAGTAGGTGCTGAACGAGCTCGCAACTCTGCGTTAGGTAGGTAACCCGTATTCTTCATCCCAAGCGGCTGATAGATTTCATCGCGTGAGAACTCATGGACTGTTTTGCCGCTGATGCGATGAATGAGCTCGCCAAGCAAAATAAAATTGACATCGGAATAAATGAACTTCGTTCCGATCGGGGCTGTCAGTGAGAGATTGCAGATCTTCTTGATAGCCTCTTGTGGTCCATCGTTGTAATCGGCCAAGGCGTTGTCCGCGATCAATCCGCTTTGATGAGTTAGCAAATCATAGATCGTGATCGGCTCTTTCTCATTCGCAGCAAATTCTGGAATGATCGACGAGACCTTATCACCCAATCGCACTTTCCCTTGCTCGACAAGTTTCATCATGCTCGTGGCAGTCGCCATCGGCTTAGTGATCGATGCCATATCGAAAACGGTGTCGGTGGTCATCGGAACTTGGTTGGGTTCCACTTCCTTCGATCCGTAGGCCTTCAACCAGGCAATTTTGCCTTGTCGCCCAAAACAGACCACACAGCCCGGCATCTTCGCTTCACGTATTCCTTCCGAAACGATCTCCTCGATCCGGCGAAGTCCTACGGGATCGAATCCGACCTCCTCCGGCGCAACGATAGGAAGCTGACCCAAAGCAACGGAGGCCAATGGGATGATGATCCCCACAAAGAACGCGACGGATCGAGAATACAAAGAGTGGAGCAGCATGGACCAACAATCCTGGGGCTACAAAGGTGGTGGGAGCGAGGGAATATCTCTCAGATCTTCCTCGGATTTGCCTCGAGAATCAACCGTCAATGTCGACTTCCAGTCTCAAAGTTGACTTCCAGTCCCTTGGAAGGTGTCTTCTTGTGTTGACTTCCAGTCTCTAGGCAGGCGATTTTTGTGTTGACTTCCTGTCGCTTGGAAGCCCAGCCTTTGACTTCTTTCAATCCCCAAGAAGGTCTATGAATATCGACTTTCAATTCCTACAAAAGCCGCAGGCCGTGCATCACTTTTCTCATCATGACCAATCGAGACCGCTACTTCGGCACTACATCTCTTTAGGGCAAATAAAATGCAAACAGGTCCAAGGACTCTGATCGGCCTTCTGCCAATGATCGATTTGGCTTTCCAGACATGCCAAGGCAGCTGTCGGAAACGCAGCATAGGTCTGCCGCAGAGCATTCACCAACTGTTCCATGCCAGGATTATGAGCCACCACAAGAATTCGGCCTACGCGATCATCGGCAGCAGTGATCGCTTCCATCAAAGTCTGAGGTGGTGCTAGATAGAGTTCCTTCATCCATTGAACGTCGACTGGATTTTTCCACCGCTCTAGAAGGCGCTCGGTAGTCTCTTTGGCTCGAATAGCCGTACTGGAAAGAATGAGTTCGGGTACCAAGTCGTTTTCGACAAACCAATCCCCCATTCGCTTGCAGGCCTTTTTGCCTCGCTCGTTGAGATCGCGATCATAATCGTCGACCTGAGGATCATCCCAACTGCTCTTGGCATGTCGCATCAACATTAATTGTTTCATGAGCATCCCTTCATCTGTCGGCTATGTTCCGAATGTGTAACGGTTTAGTCGATCGCTTGGAGTGGGAAGGTCGAACTCGGCACATGCTCCGACTTCATGATAGCCTCGATCTTCTGGACGATCTCGGGATGTTTCTCAGCTACATTCTGGGATTCGGCCGGATCTTCGTCGAGCTGATATAGTTCCAGAACAGGCGGCGTCTTGTCTTTCTTCGATTTCTGCAATTGCTGCCGAGTCCCTTTCCACGAACCAAGTCGAACCGCTTGCTGCCCACCGTAACCAGGTGATTCCCAATAGAGAAACTCGTGCTCCGCTTGTTTTCCTGTTCCGATGAGTTCGGGTAGAAACTCATCCCATCCAAACCCGAAGGAATAGGAGCTTGCACCATATCTGCAATGGTAGGAAGAACATCCCAGAAAGCACCGATCCATGGAGATTGACGGTTTGCAGCAATCTTTCCTTTCCACTGAACAATCATCGGCGTTCGAATACCACCTTCATACATACTACCCTTGCGGCCACGGCATTGAGGGGCGGAATCAAAGTAATCCGAATCGGTTCCGCCAAGCCGACCATAGGTGGCTCCGTTATCGCTGGTGAAGATGACTACAGTATTCTCGGACAGTCGCAATTCATCGAGCTTCTTCAGTATTTTCCCGATCCCTTGATCCATACGTGAAACCATTCCAGCATAGGCTGCTCGTGGTTTGGGGTGCTGAAGATAGGACGTGTGCTTGTAGTCTTCTTCTTGAATCGTACCTTCATATGCCTGGGTCGAATCGTCAGGGACCTGGATCGACAGGTGAGGGACGATGAATGGAAGATACAGAAAGAAGGGCTGCTTTTGATTCCCTTCAATAAACTGCATGGCTTCCTCAACAAATCGATCCCGCGAGTAGATCGCGCCGCTCAGAGTCGCATTGTTTCCCGGAAGCTGTTCTTTGGTCTGATTTCGCCACAGGAACTTGGGATAGTGATTATGGGCATGCACTTGGCAATAGTACCCATAGAACAGATCAAATCCATGCTTGGCAGGATCACCGGTTGTTCCAACGTGACCCAATCCCCATTTGCCAAATGCAGCGGTCGCATACCCTTTCCGCTTCATCAACTCTGGTAGCGTGAACTCGTTCTCGGGACTGGGAATCTGCCCAGGAAACTCCCATCCATATTTTGCTTTGAGATCATCAAGACCTTTTGGATTTTGATTGTCGCGAATAAAGGCATGCCCAGGATGCTTGCCCGTCATCAAACAACAACGACTCGGCGCGCACACGTTGTTTCCGCTGTAAAAACGTGTGAAGCGAACTCCATCCTTGGCCATCTGGTCCAAATGAGGCGTTTGGATAATTTTTTGACCATAGCATCCGAGCTCGCCAAATCCCAAATCATCGGCAACGATGAGCACAACATTGGGACTAGCAGTGGAGGTCCTGCTTTCTTCCCATCCAAGGACAGGATTTCCACTCCATCCCAAAGTTATGCAAATCAAAAGCAACAATGTCGAAAAACGGGCGATTGGCATGATCAAATCTCGAGGGTGGACAGCCGTTGGGGCTGGAAGGTGGGAAATTTACGATTTGCGAATCAATTGTCGTCCGCTGATCCTACTCACCATTCCACGCATTTCAAGAACGGTAATCGTGCCCAAGACCCGCGAAACTGGTAAACCACTCTTGATAACGATTTCATCGACATCGGTTGGCTCTTGGCCTATGGCTTGAAGAACGCATTGCTCCTGATCGTTGAGCAACAATTCGGCGGGATGGCAAACCGTTTTATCGTCTGCGAGTCTGGCCGTGGAAATCAAAGGACCTAAGTGATCGATCACATCTTGAGCATCACGAATTAAGATCGCTCCATCGCGTATGAGCCGATTCGATCCGCGCGACATTCTCGACGTGATCGGTCCTGGCACGGCGAATAGGTCTCGTCCTTGCTCGCCGGCGTGCCCTGCCGTAATAAGTGTTCCGGAACGATCCGCCGCTTCAACGACCACAACACCCAAACTCAGCCCACTAATCAATCGATTTCGTTGCGGAAACACTCCTGCACGCGGCTTGGAAAAGGGTTGCGTCTCGCTGAGCAATACACCTTGCTTAGTGATCGACTGAGCCAACTCTTCATGCTCGGGAGGATAGATCTCATCGACACTGCTCCCCAAAACAGCAATGGTTCTTCCTTCATTTTCCAATGCCGTGCGATGCGCAACGCCATCGATACCGCGAGCCAATCCTGAGACAATGGTGAGCCCACATCGTGAGAGCCCGCGAGCCAACATGGTAGCGGCCTGGATTCCATAATGCGTTGGATGGCGCGTGCCAACGATGGCGATCGAAAGCTGATCTTGCAGATGAAACTCGCCTTTTACAAAGAGCAGTGGTGGAGGGTCCGGCACTTCTTTGAGCAGACGCGGATATTCTGCATCGCTTGGGATCACCATGCGGGTTCCACGAGCCTGACAGTATTCAATGACTCGCTCTAGGAGATCGCCTTGAGCTGCTTCACGAATGGCCAAAGCCAACTTGGGTCCAATCCTCTCGACTTCCCCCAACTGCCGTAGCGACGCCTTGAGTACATCGCACGGTGTTCCAAAGTAATCGAGCAACACATCCATGAGCCGAGGCCCAATCCCTTGGACCAAAGCCAGCCGAAGATAGGCCATTCGACTTTCAGTTGCCGAAGGACGTTCTAATTCCCATGGAAGCAAGGACCGCATCGCCATCTTCGTCCCCCCAACCCAAAGCAGTGAACAAATGTTCGCTCAGTATACCCAACCTCAACCACCCTGCAACACTCCCACAACGTGCCATCCACCTTTTGTTGAACCACCCACAAGGTGTCAGCCACCTATTGTTGATGAGGGAATCGGGTTCGTTAGCAGGTTTTGGGGCCGAAATTGAGCTTAGAGGGCTCATTCGGGTCGACTTTTGGCAGAGATGGATGCCAGAAGAAGGCGAAAATGCCTTTGGATGGGAGGGAACGCGCGGACCGCTAGACAGAGTGCTGTTTGAGATCGCTTGAAGATAGAGTAGTGTTAGAAAAAACTACTCGGTAAAGCAGGCGCGACAGGATCGTTGGCCGCGACTCCAGGCGATGTTGCGGTTCTTGGCTTCCTTCTGCAGGTTCACTGGCTTGCCCGCAGCATAGCACTTGCCGAAGTACTTGGAAAAATCCCATACCAAGTCACACCACATCGAACCTTCAATTCCGATTCGCTCAAGAATCGGTTGAAGGTCATCGGGTATCTTGCCACGTTTGTCTGGGCGTTTTTGACGACCTGTCCAATCGAGCAGCGTCGAGTACTCGGCCAACGTCATCGACAAGAAGCCCTTATCGCTGGCTCGTGTTCCTCCATGATGTGGTTTGGGACCGATGACATCATGTTCATTGAGTTGTAGTGGGCGCAGCTTCATGCATCCACAGGCCTTAGCGTGAAGCGTTGCCTTTGCTTTTGGCTCGTTGTTTTCTTGAATTTTTCGGGTTTTCTCGTACGAAAGTCGCTTAGACACTTTGTAATCGAGCAACTTCTTCTTTGTCGCGACACCGCTTGGCCAACTTGATCTGCTGCAGAATCGTCTTTTCATCGATCCGAAGGTTCCAATGCAATCGCTGCTGCGATTCTTTTAGAACCTTTTTGCGCCTTGATGCGATCATAGGCCGAGGTAAAGGTGGATGCCTCTGGAGTCTTTGCCATGGCGGCTCGCACGGGATTCAGATCGACATACATCGCGCATGCCAAGAGCCCCGCTTCGTCAACAATCTTCTGAGCTTTTAAAGCGTCCTTCCCAGAAGCGGCCTGTGCACTTGTCTTCATTATTGGCTTTGCGAGCAATCGGCTCAGATACTGCTCGCATGAACCAAGAAATACTCGATAATCGCTTTCGAAGTTCCAACATCTGCTTGGCATCGGCCATCTCTTTCGCGATCTGCTGTTGCGTTGGTTCGCCTAGGCAATCATCTAGTCTTTTCCCAGGAAAAAGCCTCAACCAACGCTTAGCGACATCTTCATCCGACCACAGTTTTACGATGTCCGGCCGGGTTCGCAGGATCGAATGAACGTGATTCGACATGACGGCATAATTGAGCACATCGACGCCGAAGGCGGATGCCAGCAACTCCATCCTAAGCCGAATCCAGCCACGCCGGTGTTCGAAATCCTTTCCCGAAGCCTCATCTTTGCCTGCAAGAAAGGCTCGCACACATCGCTGGATGCAATGAGCGATGGCGACTTCCTCTTGCCCAAACACCGACTCCCGCTTTGGTTCATGCCATGATTCAACTCCTCCGTTGAATCCTGCCGCAGCAACTTCCAAAGTCAACAGTAGGTGGCTGACACCTTGTGTTGGGCGTCACAAAGTCAACAGTAGGTGGCTGACACCTTGCAGTGCGCGTCAACAATAGGTGGATGGCACCTTGTGGGTGGGAGGGATTAGGATGGTGGGGTCGGTGACGAGGGAGCGGAGGAGTTGCATGCGATCGCGGAGACGCTGGTGAACACGGAAGGCGAAGAAGAGACCAAGACCACTCGCGCTGACTAGCAGGCCGAGATAGAGTCTGGCAACTTCGTTGCGACCGAGCAATAAAAGCAAACCGGCTAATGGCACGCCGGCAGCCGCCAAGAGAAAAGCCGATCACACCATCGCATCAGTGCATCGGCTCGCTCTGCAAACCTCTGGATCTTTTAGTTTCTTTTCTGATAAGCACTCCGTACCAACATTCAATCGCTACCCAACTCATAGCGAGAAAGGGATACGAAGCTGCAATCGTCCCGCACACCGCCAAGGATAAGAAGAAATGGACGGGCGCTCGTGTAGTCGAACGCTTTCACTGCATGGAAGCAGTGGAAACGCCAAACCCGTAATCAACCAAAGCGTCACTCCGAAAAATGCCGCCTTGTGACCAGCAAAAAACGCGCTTCGCAAAGCGGGAGAGTTTTCCTGAGGACGTCGCGTCCGCCTAGCCCCCAATTCATTCACAATCGGCGCATGCACCGCGTAAAAGATGAGTCCTCCAATGGAGAATGCGAGAACATTGATCAGCAAGGAAACTCCCAGAAAATCCTGGCAATGATTCCTTCGATTTCTCCATCATCCAAGCCAGGTTATAAAAGTTGAATCCTCCCGCCAAACCGTTGGGAAGAAATACGATCACTGCTGCCGATAGCAACGGATATCGAACCGCCAGCCGAGTCCAAAGCTTCTTTCGATGGAAGAGACTCCACGCTTGGCATCAAACAAGTCGTAAACACTTCTGCCAACTCACCGGCGCTAGAGATCCGTTGTTCACGATCGATCGCCAACGCTTCCAGCAATACTTGAATTACGCTGGAGCGACTTACTGCTTGCCACACGCGAACTGATCTCAGGCGGAAGCGTCTTCCTTCGATGCGACACATGCTCGACGGTTGCGTTCCAATCCATTTGAACCTCATCGCGAGGCCAAGGACGCTCCAGAGTCAACAACTCCCAAAGTACGAAGGCCAATGAAAACACATCCGATCGTTCATCCAAATCCGATGGCTTCATCTCCGAATGAATCTGAGTCGCCTCGAGCTGCTCGGGGGACATATAAATCAAACTGCCACCAAAATAGCTCGAAGGATTGGCACCATGCAGATCGCCTGAGTACGAAATATTGAAGTCAGCCAATTTGCATGTTGCTTCAGAAGTCAGCAACACATTGGCGGGCTTCACATCGCGATGAAGCACATGCTGTTGATGCGCATAGTCGAGTGCCGTTGCAATTTGGATCCCGATGTCACATACGGTTTCGACCCAAGAGAGCTTTGCCATCCGTTGCCGGCGAGGACTTTCTTCCGGAGGTGGCAAACCCGCAGCCAACAGTTGGCGATCGACCGCATCCACCACTACCTGACCACTCAATGATGACCATGGCACATGCTTCGCCGATTGAACCACATCCTGCAGCGTTCCTCCCGGCGCATATTGCATCGACAATAGCCTCAGCTTCATCGTCGTTTGTCGACGCACATCAAAGACGCGTACGATATGCGGATGATCAAGCTGTGCTAGGGTCTTTGCTTCGTCGCCACGGTCGGCAGAAACCTTGAGCGCTACCAGTCGCTGCATGGTGTTCTGCCTTGCCAGAAAGACCTGTGCGAAGGCGCCGCTTCCTAAAAGCCTCACCAAGTCATAATCATCGATGACCTGTCCCGCTTCCAACTGCGATCGATTCCAAGAAATCGACCGTGTTGCCGATGGCGTTGTATCGCTAAAGCTAAAGTATCTCTTCAAACTCTCACGATGGAGAGGAAACCGATCGAGATAGGCTCGCTCATCACAACTGGCATTGAGCTTCCGAAGTCGAATCTCATCGATGATTAGATCGAGCGGTGCGCCGCCGGTACACTCACGCAATTCAGGAAAGCGATTCAAGTAGTGATCAATTCCGAATTCCTTCCCTAATTCCGCAAACTGTTCCATCTGCAACTTGGCCAATTCAATGATGGCCAAGTTGCGAAGTTCGCGCGATCCCTCAGGAAGAAATCGTTCGATCTCAGGCGGCTCTTCGCCCTCTCGAAATGCGGACATGTACTCGTCTAAGCTTGCCGCCACCGCATCCCATAATTCGGTTCCGTCGGTCATCAGTGGCTACCTCAAGCTTTTCCACGAGTCTCATGTCGCAACCACGTTTCCAGTACGATCAAGTTCCAAAGGCGATATCCCTCATTGACCGTTCCTGCCATGTGTCGCTCTACCATCGCTTGCAACGCTTCTTTGCGAAGATACCGATGGCATTCAGACTCTGAACTCAACAATAGTTGCTCAACTTTAGCTCGCAGTGGCCCCCGCATCCACTTGGCGATGGGTACTCCGAATCCCATCTTGGGTCGATTCCAAATGCGATCGGGTATGAGTCCTCGAAATGCATGTCTCAAGATGAGCTTCCCTTGCCTCCATCCAAACTTGCGTTGAATATTCAACGACGCAGCCCATTCCACCAGTCGAAAATCCAAGAAGGGTTGCCGCACTTCCAGGGAATGCGCCATGGAAGCAATATCGACCTTGGTCATCAAGTCACATGGCAAGTACGTTTGTAGATCGCCAAGCGAAGCTTTCGATACGAGATCGCGATTAGGCATGGTCGCCCAGGCCGATTCCAGGAACGCGACAGGATCCCGATTAGGGAGCCTCTCTACGAAGTCATCCCGATACAATTCGATGCGCGAAGCTTCGCTAAAAATTTGAATCCAATTCATATAGCGTCGCACAGGTGGTTGCCCAAGTGCTTGGCTATAACGCTGAATCCGCCGCACAAGACTTCGCCTTCCTTGTGACGCCGGCAACTTTTGAATCCAAGAACTCTTTAGGACTTCGCTTAGCGGCAACCAATGCCTCGTCATCTCGCTCATCCATAAGGCTCGATAACGATCATAACCAGCAAAGAGTTCGTCACCCCCATCACCGCTCAACGCCACCGTCACATGTTTGCGAGTCAACTCAGAGAGGTACCAGGTTGGAATCGCTGACGAATCTCCAAAGGGCTCGTCGTATTGAGCAACCAGAGGATCCAATATGGCTAGCGCATCAGGAGCCACCTCAAATCGTTCGTGCTGACTACCAATTTTCTCGGCAACCATCTGCGCGAACTGCGTCTCATCGAAATCGCGCTCGGTAAATCCAATGGCAAAAGTCTTGAGTGGTTGCCTGAGTTCTTTCTGCGCAATCGCGGCAATCAGAGATGAATCGATTCCACCCGACAAGAAGGCTCCCAAGGGAACATCACTTCGAAGGCGGATCCGTACCGCATCGGTCAATCGAGCTCGAATTTCGTCGCAAGCGTCATGAATCGACTTGGGTTGTTCTCGATTCCAATCCACCTTCCAAAATTTCTCCACGTGCATCTGATCATTGCGATAGACTGCAAAGTGGCCCGGAGGCAACTTGGATACTTCTTGATAGATCGAGTACGGATGAGGCACATACTGGTACGTCAAGAATAGATCGATCGCCCCAGGATCGATCGTCCGCGTCAGAGAATCGATTTGACGAAGACTCTTGAGCTCGCTGGCGAAACTGAGCCGTCCGGCTTGATGAGCATAATAGAGTGGCTTTTTACCAAGTCGATCGCGCGCTAATACGAGCTGATTCTTTCGAGCATCCCAAATGGCAATGGCGAACATACCATTGAGTCGTTCAAAACACTCAACACCCCAGTCTTCATACAAGTGCACGATCGTTTCGGTATCGCTCTCCGTCCGAAACTGGTGCCCTGTTCCTTCGAGTCCTCGCCGCAGTTCGCGGTAGTTGTAGATTTCACCATTGAAGATGATTTGTATGGAACCGTCTTCATTGGAAAGGGGCTGATGCCCACCCGCGAGATCGATGATAGAAAGACGTCGAAACCCAAGGCCAACTCCAGGATGGATCGTTCCCGTTGCGTCATGTTTCCATGGCGACATGAACAA
The DNA here is from genome assembly GCA_046349875.1 of Pirellulales bacterium. Classification (GTDB taxonomy): domain Bacteria; phylum Planctomycetota; class Planctomycetia; order Pirellulales; family Pirellulaceae; genus JAXMBN01. Next base: position 116,492 of record JAXMBN010000005.1, on the reverse strand, counting down.
GCCATCATCGTCGGGGCCTCGATGACGAATTACATCGGTCATCGCGCGCAGTGTTTTTTCTTCCAATGCGAGGCGTGGATCTGTCCAGATCGCTCCTGCTATGCCACACATCGCCTCTTCCTTCAACTTGATGGGTCGCTCGTTCTTCCGTCATCGTCTGGGAGGTCGAGCCACACCACCCCAAGCTGTCGCGAATACTGAATGTGCCTCTAAGCAATGGAGTCGAAGCCTCGAAGGGATGCTTCCTACTTCAAAATGGAACTCTTGCTTACAGAGGCATCCACATGGAATCCATCCCTAGTAAACGCGTTGAATCTCACGAATCCTCTTCTTTCGTAAGGTCCTGATCCGTTAGCGATCCCTCGTTGCGATACTTGTCGAGCTTGCGGTAAAGCGTTCTCGCGCCGATATCCAGAATCCGAGCTGCCTCTTCTCGATTATCGTTGGTCAGCTTCAAGGTTTCCAGGATGGCCCATTTTTCAATGATTTCGAGTGGTTGCCCAATCAATTCGGAAGGAAGCTGTCCCGCACCAGCCCCGGCCATCATACTCGCACCGATGGTCGCGGCCTGCGCCGCAGCCTCAACTGCCTCTTCTGGTGATGCATCCATTAACTCGGGCGGCAAGTCGTCGAGATCCAGCGTCCCGTCGGAATCGAGCACCACCATGGTTTCTACGAAGTTACGGAGCTGACGAATATTTCCTGGCCAATCATAGCCAAAGAATCGACGTGTGACGGCAGACGAAAAATTGCACGAAGGACGGTTGTGACGACGAATAAACGTTTTCCTGAAATGGTCCATCAAGGGAATAATGTCGTCGCGACGGTCGCGCAGTGATGGCAAATGAACTGTGACTACTTTGAGCCGATAGTAGAGGTCGTTGCGAAACTGCCCGTCTTCAATCATCGCTTCCAAGGGCCGATTGGTTGCGGACAACAATCGCACGTTGACTTTGATGGCCTTGTTGTCGCCAACGCGCGTGATCTTATGTTCTTCCAAAACCCGTAGCAATTTGATCTGCGTGCTCATCGGCATATCACCCACTTCATCCAAGAAGAGCGTTCCGCCGTTGGCATATTCGAAAGCACCTTCTCGATCGGTCACCGCATCCGTATAGGCTCCTCGAACGTGACCGAACAATTCGCTCTCCACTAAGTTCTCGGAAACGGCGCGAACATTGAGAGCCACAAGGCGCTTTGCTTTTCGAGGCGAGTTCTGGTGGATGGCGCGCGCTACCAGCTCTTTGCCCGTACCACTTTCCCCTGTGATTAAAACCGTTGCGTCCGTGGGTGCTATGCGCTTCAATCGATCGATAACCGACTGCATCGCGCGACTCGCATAAACGATCCCTTCAAAACCAAACTTCTCATCCAATCGCTGGCGCAATTCGGTATTGGTCCGTCGCAAACGAACCGCTTCAATCGCCTTCGCCGTGACGGCTCGCAATCGATTGGGAGTGATCGGCTTTTCAAGAAAGTTGAAAGCGCCCTGCTGCATGGCTTCCACAGCTTTGGGAACGGTGGCATGACCCGTCACCATAATGACTTCACAATCAGGCAGAATCTGTCTTGCTAATCCAAGCATCTGCATGCCGTCGAAATCATTCATCACCATATCGGTAATGAGGACATCGAAGGTATTTTCTTGCAACTGCTTCTGACCCTCGGGTCCACTCGTCGCCACCGTGCATCGGTAACCGACCTTTTCCAGACTTTCCGTCATCGCCCGAGCGTGCGCGGGATCGTTGTCCACGATCAAAATGGAGATGGTCTTGGGATCGATTTCATCTTCAGATGGGGACGAAGAATCGAGCTCGCTCATGGAATTCCGATGGTAGATGGGTTGTGAAAGAAGGGACTACGGATTGAGACTCGGCCGAAATGGACTTTCTCTGGACGGAACCGGGTCGCCGATTTTTTCATACCTGCTATAGTAGCCTCCCTAGTGGTCGGCAGCCGAGGGGGGAACCCTTGAATTCAGTTCCAATCGGGTGGAGCAATCATGTCCAAAGTATGTCGTGGTGTCCGCGGTGCGACAACCGTTGAAGCCAATTCTCGCGACGCCATTCTCAAAGCCACGCGACAACTTCTCGCTCTGATGATTCGCCGCAATGCCATCGAACCCACCGACGTGGCGAGCGCCATTTTTACGCTGACCAAAGATCTCAACGCCGAATTCCCTGCGTTGGCCGCGCGCCAAATGGGGTGGCTAGAAGTACCTTTGCTTTGCGGTTACGAATTGGAGGTCCCCGGTTCGCTCGGCAAATGCGTCCGAATTCTCGTCCATTGGAATACGGAAAAAACGCAAAAAGAAATCCAACACGTTTACATTCACGACGCGGTAGCTCTACGGCCCGACCTCTCCAAACTTCCTCCGGTCGATTGGGAGGAACTCGAAGCCTGGATCACCGATCAAATGCAACCCAAAAAATAAGCCTTGCCGCTAGGCTCTATCCTTGCTTCGAGGACCCTCTAGGAAACGCTTTTTAGCCTGTTGTGTTTTTCCAAGGCAGCCGTGTAAAGGTGAGCCTTCTAAGAACTTCCCGATCTCTTTACAACGGCGGTTTAAAGCGGGGGTCTGCTGTGGTAATTCTCCCAGCTCTCAGGCCGCCAGGACCGCCGTCGAGGAAAGCTCAAGGCGATCCGATTTAGGGCCTTCCAAGGGACTGGAAATCAACAATGAAGACAGCCATGACAATTTTCAGAATTCTTGGAAAATCTTAGGCTGGCCGGTGACTCCTCTGTAACGTTCCTGAATCGAATGGAACGTTGGCTCACTCGTCACCTTTTCGGACAAGTCATTTTGGCATCGCCGCGCGACGAACAGATTCAATCCCTATTGCATCGCTACGGTGGTGCTTTGAAGCTGTACGCGCGGCAATGGTGCAATGCGCCCGAAGATGCCATTCAGGATGCGCTCTACGAATGGGTGAAGCGAGAAGTAACCCCGGACAACCTGGTCGCTTGGTTGTTCACGGCGGTACGCTTTCGAGCCCTTAATATGTCACGTTCCGATCGTCGGCGCGAATCCAATCATCGCGATGCAACCAACCATCGTCCACTATGGTTCGAAGCGAATGCGCACTCCGCCTGGGACTCGGAAGAACTTCAACAAGCCTTACAACAGCTCGAATCACTCGATCGCGAAATCGTGATCGCGAGGATCTGGGGCGAACTCACCTTCGAACAGATCGCCGAGCTAACGCATACCCCGATTACCAGTGTCCATCGACTCTACAAAAACGCCCTATTGCGTATGCGACGAACGCTCGATGGCCCCAAGGAACTAAACAACCATGAATACCGTTCCTCCTAACGAAGATCGCTCGGATCCACTGGAACTCGATTTTGAGCTCCTTCAGTTGGAATCGCAATTGCGATCGTGCCGTCCTGTAAGCGTCACGCTCGATACCATTGCGATGACTTCACATGCGTCATCGACGACTCCCAGTTCCATCGGCCTTGTCCCTTGGCTCATGACCTGGTCTTCGGGTGTCGTCGTTGGTGTGGCAGCCACGCTTGCCATCGTCATGCTCTCTGCATCGCCAACCGATCGATCGCCATTGGTGAGCCAAGCAGAAAGATCGCCATCGAAGCCTATCCCAATTGCAAGCGAACGCGCTTTCCATCCCAACTCAACACTTGTGAAGCAGAAGCTTCCATCGGAAATCGATCGTTCAATTCAGGCAATCCTTCAGTTGGGACCAACCTATTCGTCCTGGGATCGCCATCCTTTATTGGCTTCATCGCTCATGCCAACCCAAAGCGGTATCCATGCCTTGGACAGCACCCATGAAGTGCTTTCTTCGGATGGATTACGAACGCAACGATTACCTCAGAACCACGAATCCTTTGACTCTCCCTCGACCCGTACCCATCTTCAACAAGAACTTCTCGACCTCCTTACTCGATCTGTCCATTAGATCTAGGAACGAATCATGATCAAATCCATTCGGCGTTGGATCCTACTCCTTTGCCTTTGCCCAAGCCTTGCGAATGCGCAAGAACCGACTCGCGAAGATAGTTGGCTTCACGAACGCGATAGTTCGACTCAGGCGATCCGCATGACTCGCGAACTAACGTTAACGCCTAAAGCCTCTCCCGCTCCAGCTCTGCGATATCGCTTCCTTCCCGATGACTTCGATCTTCAGGAAGGGAACGCGATGATCTACTATCTCAAAGCCATGGGATTCCTGGAGCAAACGATGGCTCGTCAGAAGCTGACCGAGCTGATTCAGAAGGCCAGCGACGAGGCAAAGGAAAAGGAGAAACCAATCCACTTGGTCCCACCCTATTCGTACCAAACAACCGCACCGCGAGACCTTCCGATTCAAGAAGTGAAGAGCTATTTGGCGCTCACTTCGTTTCAGCCTCCGATGTTGGAGCAAGCGAGGCGTCTTCGTTCGGCGCATTCCGATCGGAATATCCGCGAACATGCCAACCCGATTGCTTATCTCTTACCGGAAATTCAATCGATGCGAGATCTGGCACGGACGCAGAGTATTCGTTGCCGACTAGCCATTGCCGAATCTCGAATCGACGATGCCATTCAGATCTTGGGTCAACAAATAGCGATGGCTCATCATTTGGGACAAGACGATTTTCTCGTCTCGAATTTGGTCGGCGTCGCGATCTTCTCGATCGCTTGGAGCGATGCGTGCCATTTGCTGGAACATCCCGACGCACCCAATCTCTATTGGGCGTTTGCGTCTCTTCCATCGCCGATTGTGAGCACGGAACGATCTTCAGGATTTGAACGTCAACTTCTCTACGAGCAAATCAAATGCCTTCGTGAGATCGATGATTCACCAAAACCCGCCGAGTACTGGCAGACTTTCCTACGCAAGTTCGCATCGCAAGCGGTGAACTTGGATATCCCTGGACTCCCCATTTACGATCGCGACGATGAAGACACACGCTACCTGCACGCCGTTCATTTTGTTGCTGCGGCCTATCCAAGTGCGATGAGCTACTTGATCGACATCGAAGGGATGAAAGAAGAATCGATTCGAGAATGGCCGACCACGCAAGTCGTATTCGTTGCTGTCAAACGCTATTACGATCGTGTGCGCGATGAATACTTCAAGTGGGACTATGTTCCACTCGCATTGGCAAGGGAGGGCATGTTGACAGAGGAATCGTCACTGGCCGAACTGAAAAACAAGGTTGGACTTGCCGGAGGCCCTGCAGAAATCTTCCTGCCTGCCAAGAATGCCATGCGAGCTGCTTTGGGCCGCATGCAGCAGACAGTGGCTTTGATCCAAAACGTCGAAGCCATTCGCATGTATGCCTCCAAGCACGAAGGCAAACTGCCACCGTCGCTTCAAGTCACGCCCGTTCCCGCGCCACTCGACCCCGTGACGGGGCAACCCTTCTCCTACGAGCTTCGTGGAAACACTGCTGTCCTAGAAGGGGCCGCCGCTTCCAACGTACGTTACCGATTTGTCCTCCGAATGAAATAGTCCACCGTCCAAGCCTTCTTGAATCCTGGGAGTACGAACATGTTATCAATTTTAACTCGGTTGCGATTCGCACCATGCAGCCTAGTGGCAGCATGCAGACGAGTAACACTGTGCAACCCTACATCAGCGATCGTGCTTGGATTGGGAATCGGAACCGCAACTGCGTTACCGCCGAGCCCTCTTCATGGCGAAGATCTTTTACCTGCATCGATCTATTCCAATACCGCCGTGGTCGTTCGAATCGACACCTCCAAAGTGACATTGGCTGATTCACTTCGTTCCCAACAGGGCTCGCCCTCGCCCTTCGGGATGGAGCTGGATTGGTTTCGCAAATGGACGCAGCAAGGCGTCGTATGGGGTGCAATCGATCTATCCTCGCAAACGGGAAAGCCCGAACTGCGATGGGTGGTTCGCGATCAGGGGAAACCGACTCGTGATGCGCTACGCGAGCGACATCATCTCTCCCAGGATATCCAATGGGAAGCAGACCACGGGTTTTTGAATATCGACTTTGCCGACCCTGTCAAAAAGTTGATGCTTCCGACGACCAGCGATGCGAACCATCGCAAGCAACTCGAATCGGCATTAAAGGCAGTGGAATCGCATCCTGTTCAATGGGCCATAGCCATTCCGTCTTCCCTTCGCCGAACCATTCAAGAAATGAATCCGAAATTGCCGGGACCGTGGAGTTCCATTTCGTTAGGAGCGATTGCAAAGGATATGGAGTGGATTGCAGTCGGCATGGATCTTGAAAAGCTCTCCGCCTCCATCGTATTCAAGACACCCAATGCAGCGAGCGCTAACAACCTCCAAGAATTGATCAAGCAGGTCGTTCCACTTGCGCAAACCCATGCGAAGCAGTCGAATTGGTCACCACTTCTCCAAGTGGTCGATTCCCTCTTTCGTGAACCGGCTAATTGGAACGAAAAACAATCGACCTTGACTTTTACTTGGCAGCCCAAGCCAGAACATCGCGCCGCAACGTCAGCGATTCTAGCCGAAATGTTGCAACAGCAAGCAGACGTCAAGATCGTCAATAATCTCAAACTTGTCGCATTGGCTTGTCATAATTTTGAGTCGGCATTTGGGCACTTTCCTCCACCCAAGAGTTTGGATCCGCAAGGCAAGCCATTGCTTAGTTGGCGCGTTCACCTTTTGCCCTTCCTAGGTCAAAACGAACTCTATCAGCAGTTTAAGCTCAATGAACCTTGGGATAGCGACCACAACAAAAAGTTGATCGAGAAGATCCCCGACATTTTCAAACCTTACAACGCTCTTGCACCGCAAGATCCGGCGTGTCCTCATGGCAATACAACATTGCTTGCTCCCGTTGGAGAGGATACGATCTTCGGCCAAGCCAAGACGATTGGCTTCAGCCACATCACGGACGGCTCCAGTAACACAATTTGGCTCGTCGTCGTCAAACCCAGTCACTCCGTTCCCTGGACATCACCGCAAGATTACGCCTTCGAGCCGAATGATCCAGTGCGTGGTCTGGATACCAGTCGCAACGGAACTTTCTTTGCCAGCATGGCTGACGGATCGGTCTCTCGAATGCCGGCCAAAATGTCTTCCGAAAACCTGCTGTACCTCTTTCGTAGGTCCGACGGGCATGTGGTGAGTTTCGAATAGAGCAGGGCCGATTGCCCAAACTCTTTCGATCACGACGACGACTTTACATGATTCAACTCGCTTGCCGGAAATGGCTCGCCAATTCCGGCAAGTTTGAGCTATGATGCAGACTTCTCAATGATATTTTCTGCACGTCATATCTTGTTCAGTCGTCTCTTGCTAAGTCGCCCATGAAGCCCACCTCGCCCACCCCACGCTCTTCGCGTTTCCCATGGTTGCTGACTCTTGCCATCGTCATGATTTGCTCCGTGGTGGGAGGGTCTTATTGGGCCTCCACAAAAGCAGGACAATGGCGAGCCCTACCAAAGGGAATGGACGCAACCTACGTTGGTCGCGATGCATGCATCCAGTGCCATAGCGATCAAGCCCAAGCCTTTCAGGGATCGCACCACGATAAGGCGATGGATCTGGCAACCGAACAAACGGTGTTGGCCAATTTCGATAATGTCGAACTCGAGCATCTGGGAGTTCGAGCCAAGATGACGACGCGAGACCATCAGTATTTCGTTCATACGGAAGGACCTGATGGCCAGTACCATGATTATCAAGTCAAGTGGGTTTTCGGTGTAACGCCGCTTCAACAATACATGGTGGAGATCGAACGCAAGCCCGAGACAACTTCGAAGGAAATCGGTCGAGTCCAAGTGTTGCGATGGAGCTGGGATACCGAAAAGAAGGAGTGGTTTCACCTAGACCCTCCCGATGTCCAAACGAGACTCGATCCTCACGATCCGCTCCACTGGACAGGATCGGCTCAGCGATGGAACAGCATGTGTGCGGACTGCCACAGCACGAATCTTCAAAAGAACTTCCGCGTCCAAGACAATTCATTTCACACGACGTTTTCCGAGATCGACGTCAGTTGTGAAGCTTGCCATGGACCAGGCAGTATTCACGTCCAATTGTCGCAACGTTGGATTGGAAAGGTCGATCCACACTATGGCTATGGATTGGCTCCACTGAAGGCCTCGGCCGAGAATCAAATCCAAGCCTGTGCACCTTGTCATGCGCGACGTGAATTGATCGCCTTACAGCATCGACCAGGGGACAACTACTACGATCACTTCGCCGAGAGTCTCTTGCTGACCAACATCTACTTTGCCGATGGCCAGGTCCAAGATGAGGACTATATCCATGGTTCCTTCCTACAGAGCAAGATGTACCACAAGGGAATTCGCTGCACCGATTGTCATGATCCGCATACCGCAAAACTCAAACACGATGGCAATCAAGTTTGCACGTCCTGCCATCAGCACCCGACTGCCAAATACGATTCCGTGGCACACCACTTTCACAAGCCAGGACAACCGGGATCCCTATGCGTGAATTGCCATATGCCATCTACCACGTATATGGCGGTCGATCCCCGACGTGACCATTCGCTTCGCATTCCACGGCCGGATGTCAGCGTGAAGCTAGGAACTCCGAACGCCTGCACGGGATGCCATCTCGACAAACAGAAAATAGCAGAAGAGAAACGTTCCTCGCTGACGCAGTATCTGGATTGGCTCGTTGCTGCTCAGCAAGGAGACGAAGAGATTCGAGCCGAGCTCCAACGTGTTGATCAGTGGTGCGATGACGCCTGCAACCGATGGTATGGCGAGAAGCGATATCGCGAAGAGCATTTTGCGACCGCCATCGATGCGGCGCGGCGTGGCACTCCCGATGCAGCCGATATCGTTAGCAAATGGTTTGTGCGCAAAGGGACAGAATCTCCAGCGATCGCCCGTGCAACGATGCTCGTCGAACTCTCCCGAACCCAACTCGATCGGGCCGTTCGACTGGCTCGTCGTGTCGATCGCGATGACCATTCCATCGTTCGACGTTCTGCTGCCATGGTTCTCGGTCAGATCGCCGATCCCGGTGAACGAGCCCTCGCTTTAGCTCCATTCTTGGATGATCCATCGCGAAGCGTTCGCGTCGAAGCAGCCCGTGGACTCTCTACGACGGGAGATGCTGGCCCAACCGCCGTATCGCGTTCCAAACTCGACCACGCTTTGGCCGAGTACCGTGAAAGCCTGCTGGCATCGGCCGAACAATCGGGCGCCCATCTTGGTCTTGGTATCCTCGACGAACAACTCGGCAATTTTACTGCGGCTCGCGGGCACTATGAGAACGCGATTCGCCTGGAACCTCAAGTTGCAGGTCCACGAACCAATCTTGCGGTGTTACTCGAAGGAATGGCGGAACGAAATCTACAGTCTCCCCAACCTCAAGCGCAACAAGTGGGGCAATCGCTTCTTGATAAAGCAAAGTCCCTTCGACGAGAAGAGCTCCCCTTGCTTGAACGCGATGCATCATTGATGCCAAAATCGACGGAACTCCAATATCGATTAGGGTTGGCCTACTATTTGGATGGCAACCTGGAGAAAGCTCTCGCGCAAATCCAAAAGGCGATGGAGTTATCGCCCGATCGAAATGAAATGAGGATGGCTCTCATCCTGCTGCTTCAAAAGATGGGACGTTTAGAGGAAGCTCGACGAGAAGCGACCGAGCTCAAGCGAAGACAACCTGAAAACGCCGAGGTGGAAGCCCTGTGGCGCGATCTTCAGAAACCCTAGCCTTCGATTCCAACATAACCAAACAGGCTCGATGCGATCTATTTCAGATCGTTCGAGTGAATGGTTGCCAAGATCGAAAAGGTGCCATGGGTTACCGAAAGCATACGACGTTCTAGCCAACGAGGCTCCTCGATCAATACACCTTCTTGCTCCATCTTGAGTAATCGGTGACGCTGCTTGGCATCGCAAATCTTTCCCAGTCGTTGCTGAATTTCGACCAATGCGGTCAACGCCTCTTCGAAAGACTCTTGGTCAGCGTGATGAAAGAGTGGCAAGTTTTGAGGGCCTACAGGGTAGCCATCTTCCGTCGTAAAAAACGTATCTCTTACAAACTCGAGTTCGTAGCGGAGAGTCTTGGCCGAAACACGCCAGCGATGCATCTGGGTATCGTCGGCAAAAAACATACGTCCCCGTTGAAGAAACTTGCCGAGCGAACCGTAGATGCGATGCCCCATGAGCATGCGTGTTTCAAACGGCGTTCGCTCTTCAACGTCTAAAGCCTGCGATTGCAATCGATCGGTAGAAAACTTTTCCTCAAGCAATCGTTCCAGTTGATACAAACATCGAGAACGAGTCCGCTTCCACTTCTTCGAAATAGGTTCGTCTTTGCTCTTCATCCAACCCCACATCACATCGATATCGCGAATGGGATTGGAGATCTTGCGGAGCTTTTCTAGGCGATGCATCCAAAGGCGGCATACTTTGCTTCGACCATCCTGACTCACCTCGATGGCCGCTAACCATCGTCGGGCTGCTATGCGCATGGCATGGATCGAATCGGCGTCGAATTGACTCTCTTGTGCCGCTCGAAGCGCAGCCTCAAACCGATCTCGAACCGATTCATAACCTCGTTTTAGTCGATCTTGGATTTCCAATGGTGGCCTAGCTTCTTGATGCATGATGATCTGATGACCTGAAGATCTGAGGACCTGACGATCAAGGGTCGACGATCGAGTCGCTTCTCATCGGAAGAGGAATGCGTCTTGGGCGTTTTCGTCTCAGAATAGTTCAGGCTAATCCATTTGACGATTTGAGGCAGCCGCCCAAGCCAGTTTCCCAAGCCGTTCCGCAAGACTCTCCGAAAAAAGGCTTATTTGCAGGGGATTCGGGAGTTCCCATTCGGTGTTTTCAACGACTCTGCCGTTTTCTTCACGAATGGCGATGAAGATCGATCGTGGAAATCTTGTCGATGGATAGGAGAATTTTAGAGCCGAAAGAGCGCGTAAAGAAAAGTACAAACCACCGCCATCATGCTCCAAGCGATCATCCCCGCGCGCCACCCCCACAACCACCAAGGGAGGTCGGGAGTATCATTCGCATCGGCGACTTCAATCGAGCGAAGCTCGTCCAAGAACGAACGTTGTTGCGATTCTTTCAAAGGCTCAACGTCCCCAAGTGCCACCGTCATGGCATTGCCTTCCACCTGATTCTCTTCCCAATGTTCGATCGCCCAAAGAGCATTGGAATACTCGTAACGGTAACTCCATTCGTGATAGTCTCCTGAAGACTTGGTCCAACGAGCCTCCAGCATTTGCATGTCCTTGCGAGTATCCACTTTGGCAAAGAAGCGATCTTCCTTTCCATTGTCGAGTTCCATTTCGATCCAGTCACCGAGATCGCGGAAGGCAACCACTTCCCAACGCGGATGATTGGACTCTTGCCGAAGCATCCAATGCAGCCAATCACCAGTCAATTGATGCTCGCGGAGGCGATCTTCCACCATCGAACGCAAACGCTTTCGATCTTTGGGAGAATGAACGACTCGTCCTGATCGTTGAAGCATTCCCACTTGACGATGGGCTTCGAAATTCAGTCCCTGCGCGGCGACCACGGCCAAGCTTTCGGCGCGACCTTGTACACCCATCCATGCTTGCCGATCATCGAGGAGGATTCGGACCGATTCCTTAGACTTACGCGGCGGTGAAGTGTCCTCTTCTTTGACGGAAGTTTCGGTCTTCCACAACTCCCATCCCAAGGATACCGAATCGACAAGCTGTCGCTTCGAGTAAAACTCTTTGGATTGCTTAACAAAGTTTGCCCAATCCTCTGCGTCTACGTCTTTCGCGAGGGCGATATGGTTCAAGAATTCGAGTCGCGAATCGATCGCGTTGGTATCGGCTACGGTTTGCACATGGCTCGATAGCTTTGCTTGGATCCACTGTTCAAAGTCGAGTTTACAAGCTTGCCAGGATTGCCCCATGTGGCGTTCGAAATCGAACTTGAATTGTTCTTGAGATGTATCGCGATAGAGTGCGAAGAACTTCTCACCCCCAAAGGTCTCGATGAGGTATTGAACAAAATTCCCTCCAACGACATACATCGGTAGAATCGACCGACCATACATGGAATTCGAAACGAGCTCATCGATATCGGTAACCAAATCACCTTCATCCAACGCTCGTTGCATCCTACTGTGAAGTGCTTCTGGCTCTTGGCTTTGATACTCGGCCCAACCTTCGACCAAAAGCGTGGGCGGATGAGTGGTTGGTTCACTCATCAAATGGATCACTGCATGAGCCACTTCATGGCGATCGAGTTGATTGACTTTTGAATCGGTAGATGCATCGCAGATAGCCCATCCGGCAAAGCTCTTACCACGCGTCCCTAGCAAGCCACCGCGAACCCAATACACGGGACGATGGAGATCGCTCTTGAGAACACCGCACAAAGATCGAATGTGGAACTCCATGCTTTCGACCAATGCCCTTGCATTTTCTGGATCACCATGATCGATCAAGGTGACGTGTTCACCCGCTTCTTTGCGAGGATAGCGATAGGCGACTTCCGCATCGGCGATATTGGAAGCCACCATGGCGATAGGACCTGTAAGCCACGGTCCTGGAATGCTCTGACGCGACTCCGCTCGCCAATAGATTTCAGCGAAATAGGTCGGCCAGAAAAGACTGGGAATCAAGCCGAGAACGAGTCCGCAAATGGCACCAAACCGATCGGGGCCTCGCAGAATTCTCCAGAAGGCAAGTGTCATGAGAAGCAGCGAGGTAATCGCCAACGCGCTACCGAGGCCCAATACCAGGCGATAGTCGGGAGGCCATTGGTAGGTCCTCCAAAGATAGAAGAACGTTCCAAAGGCAATCACTCCGACCGACCAGTTCAACCATGAGAAGCAACGAAGCCATCGCGAAGGGCGACGGATAAAATGCTCCTCAAGAGAATCTTGCGGCGAAGCTGCTTTATGGGGTTGCTCGCGAGTCATGCTGCATCAAGGGTAGGGGATAGACATTTATGCCAACCCTCCCAGACTAACCCGCCCCTATCAGCCTTTCTATGAACCATCCATTTCTCGCAGCAAGCAAACTCAATGCTAGGCCATCCATCCAAACCAATCGCTACAACCCAACCTTCCCGAAGGATTTGGCGCAAGTCCAAGACCTAAGTAACGCCGCAGGTATGACTCTCTACTCTCTACTCTCTACTCTCTACTCTCTACTCTCTAGTCTCTAGTCTCTAGCCTCTAGCCTCTAGCCTCTAGCCTCTAGCCTCTAGCCTCTAGCTACTCTCCTCCAAACAGCTGCAGATACTTTTTCACGTGCCATTTGGAGGCAGTCGATTCACTGGTCATGTAACGAATCTTTCCGAAAATCTCTCGTTCCGGTCCCCAAGCGCGATCATAGCGTCCCAAGACCCAAAAGATGCCACTGTACGAATTGGGGTCGCGACCATCGAGAGCATACTTATTGTTGAGATGGATCATGATACGCAGTGCCTCTTGGGGTGAAGCCGACCAATGCAAAATCTTCTTACCCCAAAGCATCCGCAGATAGTTGTGAATGATTCCATCACGTACGAGTTGTCGCTGCGCTGCATTCCATAACGGATCGTGCGTGGTGGCGTTTTCAAACTGTTCCAGTTCATACACCCATGGTCGCCGATCGCGAGCATGATCTTGCAAGGTCTGCTGAGCCCAGGCTGGAAGCGATTCATAGCGATCGTAGTTGGGTTCGCGCCAGCACATGTTGAATCCGATTTCGCGCCAAGTCAACAATTGATCGAGATATGCTTCTGCGGATCGGCCTGCGTTCCAAAAACCATCCACCTTGCCATTCGGTTTGCCAACGTTAGCCTCAACCCATTCCACGCGATGCAATATCGAACGAAAAATCTGGTGAGCGCTGATATGTCCAAAATGAAGGTACGGCGAAAGCCGGCTTGAACCAAGTTCATCAGGCTCGTTCCGATCTTCGTCGTAACGATCGAGCTTGGTGCGAAGGAACGACTGCAATCGCTTTTGGGCTTCTCGGTGGCCACCCACATCGTCGGTAGGTGCCACTTCATGATCGATGGAGAAGCGAGATAAGGATGCGTTGCGATCTTTGAACGGCTGAAGGTCGGTGCATGGCCATCGGCGTGTAATCGAGGTTGGCAGTTCATGAAGTCTTGGAATCTCGATCGAGGCAAATGGTTTCTCTTTGGGAAACGTATTCCAATGATGGACAACTTCTTTCTGCATGTAACGTCGATACGAATGAGCGACGGTGAAGGTCCGATCGGTGGCTCGCATTGGCAGAATGCCATTGGAGTCGATAAGTTCGACTCGAACTGGATAGCGAGCTACGATTCGTTCGTAGAGTGTTGGGTGAAAGAAGCAGGGAAAGTCATCGCTGACCAAAACACAGGCTTGGTCGGCTAGAGCGCGAGCCAAACCATGCCCTTTTCCGGGTTTGGGTTCGAGATACGGATAATAGAGAACCGGGTGATCTCGAAAGGCTTCTTGATTATCGATCATTCCATCGATCAAGAACCGATGGAAACGATCGCATGCCCAAGGATAGTGTTGTCGCACCGCTTCTAAAATGACGAGTGGCTTTCCAAGGTCTCTCGCCCATTCGAGGGCTCGGTCGAGCGCAAAGTTGGAGTGAGGTCGGCGAAAGGCAGTCATCCAATAGAGTACCCAATCCCGTTGAGACTGAGGCGGAGCATCCACCAACGTTCGAATGCGAAGGGAAGGGACAATAGAAGTGCGAGCCATACCGAGTATCTCAAAAGAGTGAATCGCGAGCGGGAAGAGTTCGATACGCTTCGACGGGTTTGTCGACGCAGTCGAGTCAGTGTAGGCTATTGCCAAGCCCTCACGCTTGTCTACACCACATGCCAATTCCGAACGCGAGATCGATCCGTGCCGAGAAGAAAACGCCGTCGCCCCAACTTTCCTTATTGGGGAACCCTGGGTTTGCTCGCCGCCATCGTGGTTGGAACCATCGCTATATCTTCTTGGATTACGGTGGAATGGGGGCAGGGGCGCTACCGAATGGGATGGGAGCAAGCGGTCCTTTCACGGTCATTTGAGACCTTGATTGGATTGTGGTTTTTTGCGGTAGGGTCGAGCATTGCGAGCTTCCTGAATGTCGTCGCCTATCGATTGCCTCGCCGCATCAGCATCAATGGTTTTTCGCGTTGCCCATTCTGCAAAGTTGGCATCCATGGATACGACAATATTCCTCTGTTTGGATGGTTAGGATTGCGTGGTCGATGCCGAGCCTGTCGGTTGCCAATCCCGGCGCGATACCCTGGATTTGAATTGTTGGGTGGTGTGATCGCGTTGGCATTCTTTGGATTCGAGTTCCTTCAGCATGGAACCAATTTGCCCAATGTCGTCGATACATCCTCCTCGCATGGCATGCTAACAGGTCGCATGGATTGGGAGTCTTGGACCCGCGTATTAGAACATTTGGTATTGATCTATTGGTTGCTAGCCGTGGCGATGATCACATGGGGACTGCAGGTTGTCCCGATGCGATTGTATGGAACGGGAGCGTTAGCCCTTTTGGGTTGGGTCTTGGTCTACCCGTCGTTTTATCCCGTTGCAATCTGGCCAGGATGGATGCATGTTGAATCGAATACAATGAGCGATGCAACCGCGTTATGGCGAAATGCCTATGTCCATGCAGCCTTGCAATGGTGCGTAGGCGGAATTGTCGGAGCATGCTTGGCGGTAGGAATGTGGTTTTGCGGGCGGATGGCAAAGCCCATCGCGGAAGAATTTGCTACGCCAATGTTTGCATCTTGGATCGGTGCATGGATCTTGATCGGAAATGCATTTGGTTGGTACGCGGTTCTCTCAACAGCCTGCTTGAGCATCGTGATCTACGGAGCCAAAGTATCGCTGATAAAAATGTTGGGGGTTTCTAGAATATCGCACCCCATCGCTTGGCTATGGCTTGCCGCCTCGTTGCAGATACTGTTTTGGAAACAATGGGATCGCATCCTGGGTTGGAGTGGGCAATCCCATGGGACATCAACCGTGTTCGGTTTGGTGGCAAGCGTACTGGTCGGCTACGCCATTCTATCGGTGCTGTGGGTACAAGAGTCGTTTGCCTTGGAACCAGCTCATGATGAATCCATGCAGGAAGCCTTGATCTCGCTCGAAGCACCGCCACAGTACTCGGCAGAAGACCCACGTTCATCAGATCTGAACATCTGACGGATAATTTAACCGCAGAGAACGCAGAGATCTGGAATTGGAGCGGGTTACATTCCTAGGGCGAGTCTGGCTTGGTCGAGGGCCCTGATCCATGGTCCTACGAAGTGACCATTGTCGTGGTAGGTTCGACCACTAAACATATGTTGGTCGATCACGCAGGGTTCATTGACGTAGATTCCGCCGCAAACTTCGAGATCGAATTTGCATTTGGCGACGGTGGCCATGCGAAGACCTTTGACGATTCCAGCGCGTGCTGGTATTTCGACGCCGTGACAGACACTCGCACAGGGCCGCTTATTCTCCCAGAACCATCGCGTGATACGAAGGAGGTCTTCATCTTCGCGGATATATTCGGGGGCGCGTCCACCACTAAAAAAGATACCTACATACTCTTCCGGTCGAATATCCTTGAAGGCGATTTCGGCTTCGATCGAATATCCTTCCCATTCTTTGGTAATGGTCCATCCCGGTTTGACTTCGTGCAATACCATCTGGTAACGCCGTTTCTCGGGTGCGGCTACGACAGGTTTGTAGCCACCTTCGATCAGTCGGTAATAAGGGTAGAGTGTATCGACGGTTTCGGTAGCATCGCCGACGATGACGAGTACCTTCGGTTGTGTCTTGGACATACGGCTGGAATGTGTGGGTGTTTGAGGACGGATGTTGGTGGTCGTTTTCAATTGTTGAAAGCGGTTGGGCGTTAACCTTCGGCATATCCAAGGGCAAGAGCGCTCTTGAAAACCGAGGCTAACGCCTCATGTTGGCTTCCAAGTAATGGAAGCAACGTGCGCTGTGAATTCGGATGCAAACGGTTACTTGCCCTTTTCTGGCAACTCTTGAACTTCCACCTTGCGGATGGAGACCTTGCTACCTGGATCGTGTTGTTGGAAGGCGAAGTGTCCTTCTTTATAGGTCAATGCGAAATCGAGATACTCATAGAGTTCATTGCCATCGACGGTAATCTTGATACGGGTCATAGGACGGCCGCGCCAAATGTCATCGCGAACTTCGAGTTCATAGGTAAACCACTTGTCGGGTTCTACCAATCGCTTGTAAACATGGCACATACCATAGAGCGAACCGGTGCGAATGGGATCGGTGTGCGTGCTATCGATCTGAGCTTCATAGCCATCGGTGAAGCCGGGCTTGCGAGTCGTTCGGAAGTAGAGGCCTGAATTTCCCTTGTCGTTGATTTTGACTTCTGCCCGATACTTAAAGTTTTTATAGGGGCCTTTGGTGCAAACGAGCATCGATGCTTCGCCCGATCCTTGGATCGCCCCATCTTCAACCTTCCAAACGCTTTCTGATTTGCCGACTTTCTCCCAGCCATCTAAGGTTTTGCCATCGAACAGCGATACCCATGGTTTATCTTGGGCCGAGGCCAGCGAACCAAGGGAAACCATCAAACCGAACACCACAAAACGTAGCCATGCCGTTGAACTCATGAAAGGTCCTTTGTAGAGGTGGGACTTGAGGGACAATCTAGGGGTGGATCGGGTCGTGCGAACAACCAGCCTATCCATCGAGATAATTCATCCCCACATCATAACCGCAATGAGTGCGTTGCAGGAGTCGGATTCAGGAGAGTTCAGAATGGGACTGAGCGTTTGGCGCTAGTTCCGAAAGCGTCCCCAAGGACCGAACCCGATCAGGGGAAAGCCCGTTACTTGCCGTCCGTAGGCTCGATAGTCTTCCCCAATAAAATGTTCCAGACGGCGGTCCTTCATGTAGCTTCCGATGTAGATATACAACGTCCAAATGCCCGTCAAAATGGCATGGTCGAGCGACATGGTGGGGGTGAACCATATCAGCCCCAGAAAGCTCATGTATACGGGGTGCCGCATCCAGCGAAAGGCTCCGTGGCGCACGAACGGGCGACGTGGAAGTGGAGTCGAACGGATCCAGTACCACCAGGGAGTCAATCCGGTTTGGTATCCCATCCCGGTCAAATACAAACTGTAGAAAAGGGCGATCCAAGAAGCGTAGAATCCGAACAGCATTCCTTGAGCTGCCCAGCCTTCCAATCTCCACAGGTAGACATCCACTGTTCTCCATCCCCAATACAACATCCAAAGGCTGATGCAGGTGACGGAGCAATGAATAAGTCCCATCCAGGCGCCTGGTACAAGGCTTTTCAATCGCTTCTGCACGCTTGGGACTAAGAGAAGGCTATGAGGCCAAGCGAAGAAGAGTGCCAAGAGTGTGTCGGTGGCGATCCAATAGCTTCCTTGAGTGCTACTGCCATAACGCAAGAACAAAAATAGATTCCATGCGGTGACCAAGAAGAAGATCTGCGTTCCTACTCCAAAGACGAGGCCAACCAACCATAGGTTCCTCGTGATGGTTGGAGTTGCAGCAGGAGCCTTCGACAGAATTGGAGGCGATGGCGCTGAATCCTGCAGCGGCGATGGAGTCGCAAGGCTATTGGTAAGCGGAACGGATGTCATAGCGGGTAAGGAACTCATGCGAAGGCCTCCTATCCTTAAGAGGGTTGACTGCCTCGTGGGCGTTCAGCAATGAAGCATCCGTACTCCATAGCGCGTGTGCGATACGCTTCAAGAATGGCATCGAAACGATCGAGAAAGAGAACATGATCTTGGCCAAGCATTTTGGCCAACCATCGAACCTTGGTTCGTTCCACGCGGTCACGGCAGATCTCCCAAGTCTTCAAGACTTTATCGGTCCAGATTTCGGTCGTTACGTTTCGCAGGCCCGCTTGTTCGAACCATTGACGGTAATCAGCTTGGGTTCCCAGCGAGGGGCAAAAGAAACCTTCGCAAACTTCATGTACGAGTCGCTGTGTGTTTGGCGAGGACTCATCGTCTCCGCATAACCAGGCGCAGATTGCCAAGCGGCCTCCCGGTTTGAGCCAGCGGCCGCACTTTTCGAAGAACGACGGTTTATCGAATAGATGTTCGGTGCATTCGATACTCCAAACCACATCTGCGTTCGCATCGGGAAAATCGATGGCCTCGGCATCGGCTCGCAAGAATTTGGTGCGACCTTTTTGGAGGCGTAGTTGCGAAGCCCATTGAGCCCATCGGCGTTGAATCGGCGAAAGGGTAACGCCGGTTACATCGCATCCGAACTGATTCGCCAGCAAGATGCTGGAGCCACCCATGCCACATCCGATATCGATTACGGTTTCACCGCCGTGGATACCAGCGAGCTTGGCCATCGTTTCAGTAAGTTGTTGTTGAGCTTGCAGAGGTGGTTCGTCAGCATGCCAAAGACCATGATGAATGTGGGGGCCCCAAAGCAAACGATAGAATAACGTCGACCAATCGTAATGATTCTGAATGACCGATTTCTTAACGGTGTCACAGCCGATCAAGTGAAGTTCCTTCGAGGGAGTGGGTCAGCGATGCAAACAACGAAGTGAGGTAATTGTGAGAAAGAATTTGGAAAGCGTATTAGATATCAATGAAGTCGATGCCAAGGTGTTCCTAGGTTACGGTGCAATGAAGAGATCACCATAAATATCGAGCTTGTCGGTTACCCCTACCGCTCCGAGAAGTTTGGTGAATGGTTTGATTCCATAGTCGGTTTGCAAAATTGAAAACGAACCGCGAACGCGAATCCAACCATTGGCCGATTCGCCATCCGCTAAAAACTCGACAGGACGCGTTTCTCCATGCAAAGTGAAATTCCCAATGACCTTGATTTCGGGGAGCCCGCGTTTGCTCTTATTGCCTGTTGCAACAATCTTTGTGGCAACGAATGTTGCTTGCGGGAAGCGATTGACATCGAGCACACCTTTGCCGAGCATGTTTTCGTTGACAGCTTTGCGGGTGCTTTCGTCGATCGACCCTTCAAGGCCGATGTACTTGCGGGCAACGTCGGTGTCTGCATCGAATGAACTCATATCGAAGACGAGTTCTCCCATTTGGCCTTCCCGTTCGCTGGGTTGATTTACGAGAAGCTTTCCCTTTTGTAATCTGCCCTCGATGGCGTGTTCATGACCGGCACCCCTCTTTCCAACGAAGATAAAGACACGACTATACTGTAGTTCGACATCACCGCTGGAAAACGTTTGCGTGGCTGCGGGTGCGCCCGCATTCGGATTCTGGGTACTTGGATTCTGAGTATTCGGATTTTGGGCTCGCAAAACGAGCAGGGGAGATGCAAAGAGGGAGGAAAGTGAAAGGGCCATTCCGATCCAAGCCGCACGCGATGGAAGGTATTGCCGCTTTGAACTTACGAACATTTTGTTTTCCTCATCCTTGGCGAAGATGCCATGGCTTTCGAATGGTATCGGAGCATTCCCATTGCCTGTTCTGTGGTTATGCGCACTTCGATTCGCTTCTGTCAAGGCGGTTCGCTGCGGCATTTTGCTTTGCTAGCCCTGTGTTTTCATCGTTTTCATGGCATTTCGCATTCGTTTGGTATTCGATTTTGGAGTATCGAGTGAATCGTGGATGATTCACGGGAAGAACCCTACCCTCGGCGATGGATTCGGTAACAATGAATCGAGTCTGGAGGACGAAAGTTCTCGAACGGGACGATCGCGATCGCCATGAAGAATTGAGAAAACGACATCGATGAGTCTTGCAGAGCGAGTGCTTGAAGAAGAATGGATGGATGATCCATCGCTGGATTTTGCGTTGCACGATCGGGCTCTGCGCGGATTGCGTCGGGTGAATCGTTTGAGTGGTACGTCGGATGTCTTGATTCGGTCATTACGAAAGCGACTACCATTTGATCCTGCTAAACCCATTCGCATTCTCGACTTGGCATGTGGTGGTGGAGATGTCACGATCAAGCTGGCGAAGAGCTTGAACGCCTTGGGAGCTCGGGTACAAATCGTTGGGTGGGATCGAAGTCCATCGGCGATCGAGATCAGTCAGCAATTGCTTGCGGTGCAATCAAGGGAAGTGCAAGAATCGGTGACCTTTGAAGTCCACGATGTTTTGCAAGATCCGTTTGGAGATACCTTTGACGTCATCCAATGCACCTTATTCTTGCATCATCTCACGAAAGAAGACGCGACGGCTTTAATGGCCAAGATGGTTGGATCGGCCAAGCGATTAGTGTTGATTGATGATCTCCGGAGGACGCGCATCGGTCTGTGGTTAGCGCATGTTGCGTGTCGCGTTTTGACGCGTTCGCCCGTGGTTCGCGTGGACGGTCCGATGAGCGTTCGCGCTGCGTTCCGCGAGGATGAAATACTCCAGATGGCAGCGCAAGCAGGAGTGAAGATGCCTAGCATTCGTCGCCATTGGCCTCAGCGTTTTTTGTTGGAATGGGAAACGATAGACGATCGGAACGGCGCGTGACGGTTCATACTGCGACTCGCCCTTTAGGATCATTGGATACAACCTGGGATGTCATCGTCATCGGGGCAGGGCCGGCGGGTGTGTTGAGTTCGATCTTGGCGTTGCGCAAGGGGTGGAAGACTTTGCTTGTTGAAGCCAAGCATTTTCCTCGAGCCAAGGTCTGCGGAGGATGTCTCAATGGACGCGCCCAACACGTGCTGCAGCAGCATGGTCTACGCGATTTGTTGTTGGATGCTGGTGCTGTGCCACTGGAAGCCTTTCAGCTTGTTCAAGGGAAGCTGCGAGGGCATTGGACATTGCCGAGTATGATATCGATTTCGCGATCGACGATGGATGATTGCTTGGTTCAACATGCGCGAGGCGAAGGTGTTGAAGTGAGCATGGGAACTACAGCCACCATCAGCGCGATCGAAGAGGAGCGGCGAAGAGTCGTACTTTCACAAGGCCACGAAAAGGTTTCCGTATACGGCAAAGTGATTGTGGCCGCGAGTGGATTGGTGTCGAGTTGCCTATCGGGATTTGCGGAATTGGAAAGTCACGTGGCATCGGGGGCTCGCATTGGCGTTGGTGCGGTGATGGCAAGACCCAGTTTGCCCATCTATGCATCGTCGGATTTATGGATGGCGGTTGGCAAGGAAGGCTATGTCGGGATGGCACCGGTCGAATCGGAGCAGTGGAACGTGGCTGCTGCGTTGGACGCGCGAGCGATTCGCAAGCGAGGAAGCATTGGGGAGGTCATCGTTGATCTGCTTGATCAGTGTCAACTGCCGGTTCCCGAAGACATGAAGAGTGTTTCGTGGACAGGCACACCCGCATTGACCCGTCGACGGATGCGGGTTGCCATGGAGCGATTGTTCTTGGTAGGGGATGCGACTGGGTATGTCGAACCCTTTACGGGGGAAGGGATGGCATGGGCTTTGCGTGAAGCCGATATGTTGGGACCATGGATTGATGCCGCGTGCCGCCAATGGAATCCTTCGTTCGAAGCCGAATGGCTACGCTGCATGGAAAGTGATGTTCGCAAGCATCAGTGGTTTTGCCGCGGTTTGACCCAGGTCTTGCGAAGTCCTTGGTTGTCGAATGTGGCTCTGCGGACTACTCGTTGGTTTCCCGGGGTCGCAGATCGCGCGATTCAATACGTCGTGGGGAGTCCTTCGGCTACTTTGGGTTGACGCTCAAGTGCGAAGGGAATCGGAACAGATTGAAGCAGAGCAATATAACTTTTTGATCGAAAGCTGGAATCTATGAGAATCGCCATTCGCGGAATGGGAACTGCGCTTCCGAGCGGGAGCGTGGAGCAAACCGACGCGGCGCAGGCTGCCGATCGATTGCGTCGTTGGAGCGATGACGCTGCAGCAGATAAGAAGGCTCAGTTGCTTTCGATCTTGTATCGTCGATCGGGAGTTCGTAAACGACATTGTGTCGTGTTGGAAGGTGAGCAAGGAGATCCCTTAACGCGGCAAACGTTTTATACGCCGGCAAAATCGCTTGACGATCGAGGACCCACTACGAAGGCTCGCATGGATTTTTATCAGCGATCGGCGCCCGAACTTGCTGAGCAGGCCTGTTTGTCTGCCCTGCGCGATGCAGGAAGCTCGGCCGATGAGATCACACATCTTGTAACGGTATCGTGTAGTGGATTCGGTGCACCTGGATTTGATTTGGAGTTGTATCCGCGTCTCGGACTATCGCCGGAGACATCGCGGACGCATGTTGGGTTCATGGGGTGCCATGGTTTTCTCAATGGGCTTCGTACGGCGCGAGCCTATGCGGCAACAGAGCCGAAGGCAAAGGTCTTAGTGTGCGCCGTCGAGTTGTGTTCGTTGCATCATCAGTATACGGACGAGCCCCAGCAAGTCGTTGCGAATTCGTTGTTTGCTGATGGAGCCGCTGCAGCGATTCTTGAGATGCAAGACGACGAACGATCTCCTTTTGCGTATCGTCAATTGGCCGCCAACGGCTCGTTCCGCATTCCGGAATCGGAAGCGATGATGACCTGGAAAATTGGTGATCATGGTTTTCAGATGTCTTTGTCGCCACAAGTGCCCGAGTTGATTCAGCGGGAACTCAAGCCTTGGCTGCAAAGCTGGTTGGCACCTTATGGACTGAGCTGCGAGCAGATAGCGCATTGGGCAGTGCATCCCGGAGGGCCTCGCATTCTTTCCGCAACGTGCGAAGCATTAGGGTTGCCCGAGTCGGCGACACGGATTTCGACCGAAGTGTTGCGAGAGTGCGGGAATATGTCGTCTCCCACGGTGATGTTTATTTTGGACCGGATGCGGCGGGAAGGAATGGGGCCACCCTTGGTGGCGCTCGCCTTCGGACCAGGATTGGTTGCGGAAGCTGCCTTGTTTCTCTAGAGGAAACCCGAGTTTCATAGCAGATCCCCTCTGCGCGAAGATCAAAACGAAGTATGGTAGTTAGTCTGTCAGTGCGTTGAGAATCGGCTACCAAGCTTGTGAATTGTGGATACGGATTGTTGGGGGATGAGTTTGTCTATCTCTTTGGGCGCGGAAGATGGCGGATCGTCTCAGTTGGATCGCGCCTTTGAGAAACCGCCAAGTCGTTACGTGATCGGAATCGATCTTGGAACGACGAATTGTGCGGTTGGCTATGTCGATACCGAGGCGAATGCAAAGAAGGTCGAGACATTTTCGATCGAGCAACGCGTCGATTGGTCGCTGGTTGAAAAGCGGGATACGCTTCCGTCGTTTCATTATCAATTGACGGAACATGAAAAGCAGTCGATGCCTTCGTCGAGCGCACTCGATCCATCGCATCCTTATGTCGTTGGTGCGCTCGCTCGCGATCGTGGCTTGCAGATGCCGGGTCGTCAAATCGCATCTGCTAAAAGCTGGTTGTGTCACGATGGGGTGGATCGATCGGCTCCGATGTTGCCATGGCACGGTGATGAAGATGTGCGTTTGCTTTCTCCGGTGGAAGCGAGTGCGGCCTATCTTCGTCATATCCGAGAGGCATGGAATCATGTGCATCGCCAGCATCTCATGGAAGATCAGGATGTCATCATTACCTTGCCAGCATCGTTTGATGAGATCGCTCGCGAGCTTACAGTGCAGGCAGCCAAGCTAGCTGGCTTACCGCGCGTTTTGCTCGTTGAAGAACCCCAAGCGGCGTTCTACGCCTGGTTGCATCGACATGGAGAGAGTTGGTCGTCGATCATTCAGCCTGGGCAATCGGTGTTGATTTGCGACATCGGGGGAGGAACGACTGACTTTACACTCATCCGCGTGAAGAAGAGCCACCGCCAATCGAACGATGAGTTTTTCGAGGTGAGTTCAACTGACGTTGATGAGGCGAAGCCTCTTGAGGATCCGAACCAGGAAGAGCACAAACTTCATCGCGTTGCTGTGGGGCAGCATCTTATCTTAGGTGGAGACAATCTCGACTTAGCGCTGGCGCGAGCTTGTGAACAGAAGTTGGGTGGTAGCAAGCCATTGCCACCGCGAGACTGGGATTCGCTACGATTGCATTGTCGTGTGGCCAAAGAAACATTGTTGGGACCTCAGCCTCCGCAAGAGTATATCCTTACCTTATCAGGAGCTGGTTCAAAGCTGATCAGCCAAACGCGATCCTTGACGCTGGACCATGCGATGGTTCGGGAAGTATTGCTCGATGGATTCTTTCCCATCGTGAAGCTCCGCGAACACCCTCAACAAAATGCAGTTGGTTTTCAAGAGTTTGGATTGCCATACGCTCAGGATGCCGCCATCACGCGGCATATGGCTTCGTTCTTATGGGACCATCGCTTTGCGGGGCGCGAAGAGGGTGATCGAGATCGAATGACGGACGAGCGAGCGGCTCGGCCCGATTTCATTTTATTCAATGGTGGTGTACTCGAAGCCGAACAAATACGCAGTCGCATCCTTGCGCAGCTCGAGCATTGGTTTCAGGAAGAGGGCCAAGTGCCCTGGAAGATTCAGGTTCTCGAAGGAACGCGATTGGACTTGGCCGTTGCGCAAGGTGCTGCCTACTTTGGCATGGTCCGCCGAGGTGAAGGAGTTCGTATCGATGCGTCGCTGGCGAGGTCCTACTATTTGCAGATCCAAGAAGACCCGCCACGATTGCTGTGTTTGGTGCCAGGCGATACGCAGACCGGAGATACCATTCGACTCGATCAGCATCCCTTTGAATTGATGTTGGGCCAACCGGTGCAGTTTCCTCTTTGGGTCTCTAGCACGCGTTTAACCGATTCATCGGGAGCGATTCTGGAAGTGGATGAAGAGCACTTCAAGCCGATGCCACCTATCAAGACTGTTTTGGAATCGGCTCGTGGGCGAAGAATGGAACCGATTCCTGTGGTGATGGAAGCAGAGCTCACCGAGATCGGAACCTTGCTTCTTGCGTGTGCAGCGCAGGATGGAAGCCAGCGATGGAAATTGGATTTCGATGTTCGTTCCACCGTCGAGACGGATCGGCAAGCTCACCTCGGTATGGCCGAGCAAGCAGGTATCGTCAGCGACGCGACATTGTTGGAAGCCACCGGGCTTTTAGAGAAAACGTTTGGTGATCAACCCACGTTGGAGCCTCGAGAGTTGCTCAAGGCGATTGCCGATGCTGTCGGCATGCCGCGCGGTGAATGGCCTCCATCATTATTGCGAGGTATGTGGTCTAAGTTGATCGACTTGGATGAAGGGCGACGGCACTCGGCACAGCATGAATCGCGTTGGATCAACTTGGTGGGATACTGTTTGCGACCAGGTTATGGTTATGCGGCCGATGATTGGCGGGTAGCCACCACGTGGCGAAAGGTGCAAGGCAAATTGCGATTCCGTGCAGGGACCAGTGCCGACGAAGCCATCATCTTGTGGCGTCGCATTGCAGGAGGATTCTCTGCAGGCCAGCAGCAAGCTTTGTATCAAGAGATTGCTCCGCGGATGAAAGTCATTCTCTCGCAAGATGCCAAGAGTATTCGAACCAATGAGGCCATGGAACTCTTGCGACTGGCCGGTTCGCTGGAGCTCTTAGCGCTGAAGGATCGCACGAGTTTGGCCAAGTCGCTTCTTCAGGCGCTGGCTCGCAAGAAACTGTCGACCTTACATTCCGCGATGGCCTGGACCTTGGGGCGGGTGGGTTGCCGCGTGCCCATGTATGGACCGATCCATCAACTTCTGCCCAGCTCTCAAGTGGAATCGTGGATGGAAATGCTTCTCGCGCTGGATCTTCCAGTGATGGAAAAGTCCTTTGCCTTAATGCAGTTGAGTCGCCGAACGGGCGATCGATATCGCGATGTTGGAGCGACCACGCGAGATCGCGTGGTGCAATGGATGGTGGAGAACGGAATTGGCGAGCACACCATTCGGCTTGTCCGCGACGGTGGAGAATTGACAACGGAAGAACGATCCACCGTATTTGGCGAGTCGATGCCTTTAGGGTTGCGATTGCGACGAGACTCTTAATTCAAAACCAGGCTCTGGCGGGTTCTAGAAGGCCTTGGAGGGATCGAGCTATAATAGAGGTCCTTCCCCTGTTTCCTCTCTTTTAGGATCCTCCGTTATGCGACAGATTTTTGCAGTCCTTGTCGGGATTTGCCTTTTTGCATCTTCAACGTTGGCGCAATCGCCAAAGAAAATCGTCATGGTAGCTGGAAAGCCCTCGCACCCACCGCGGATGCATGAATTCAACGCTGGTGTGCAACTACTCAACAAGTGTTTGGATGGAAAGCCCGGCATTGCTTCGACCTATGTGCTCAATGGATGGCCCAAGGATGATAGAGTCCTACGCGAAGCCGACGCCATCATTTTTTATATGGATGGTGGGGCTCGCCATGAAGTTGTGCTCGAGAATGGCAAGCGCATGGAGTTGATTGAAGAGCTGGCCAAGAAAGGTGTTGGGATTGGTTGCATGCACTATGGAGTCGAGATTGTTGCCGATCAAGCGGGTTCTCAATTCAAACGATGGATCGGCGGACATTACGAAAACATGTTTTCTTGCAATCCTATTTGGGAGCCTTCCTTTGCAAGTTTTCCCGAGCATCCTGTGACGCGAGGAGTCAAACCGTTTTCGATCAAGGATGAATGGTACTTCAACATGCGATTCGTGGCTGACTTGCCAGGCAACGCGATGGCCAAGCTTGATAATGGTACCTTCACTCCGATCTTAGTGGCGTCGCCAAGCGATGATGTGCGGGATGGACCTTACGTGCATCCGAAAGGACCGTATCCTCATATCGAAGCCAACAAAGGCCGGGCTGAAGCCATGATGTGGGTTGTCGAACACAACGATGGAAGCCGTGGATTCGGATTCACGGGAGGTCACTTCCATGACAATTGGGAGAACGACAACTTCCGAAAAGTCGTGCTCAATGCGTGTCTGTGGTTGGCTCATGCCGACGTGCCCGCCGACGGTGTAGCATCCTCGGTGTCCAAGGCAGACATCAATGCCAATTTGGATCCCAAGAAGTAGTTGGCAAACCGTTCCAATGCGCCACAAGGAAGGAGATGCTTCCTTGTGGCCTTGGTAGGGTCTTAGCCTAGCCATCCACTCTGCGATCTCTTTTTCCCTGTGACCTCTTCTTCCCTATGACCATTTGGAAAAGGCTCGTCTGTAGCCTATCCACTACCTTCCTTCCTCACCGATTCTTCCCGCCGAGGTAATGCGATGATTGAACGACGACGATTTCTTCAAACCACAAGTGCAGCGGCGATGGTCGCCACAACAGCCGCAGCGGTTCGTAGTTCGCAAGAGGATCCAACGAAACGCGTGGTCGTTGGCATTATGGGATTATCGCGAGGACTTGATCTAGCCAAAGATTTGTCGGCGATCAACGGAGTGGTGATCAAGTACGCATGCGAGACCGACAAGCAGCGGGCAGCGGCAGGTGCTAAGCGAATCACGGAGATGGGGCAGACACCGGAAGTGGTTGGCGATTTTCGACGCATTCTGGACGATAAGGATGTAGATGCTTTGATTTGCGCAGCGCCCAATCACTGGCATGGTCCTGCGACCATTCTGGGATGCAAAGCGGGCAAGCATGTGTACGTCGAAAAGCCTTGCAGCCATAATCCAGCGGAAGGCGAATGGATGATTCAAGCTTCGGAGAAGTACAAACGCTGCGTTCAGATGGGGACCCAACGACGAAGCAGTGCCTCGATTCAAGAAGCAATTCGCAAACTGCGAGAAGGTGTGATTGGAGACCTTCATGTGGCTCGCGCCAACTTTCAACGGATGCGCGGCTCGATCGGAACCAAGCAACCAAGTCAGCCACCTGCTCACTTAGATTTCGATCTGTGGCAAGGACCTGCGCCTCGCCGACCCTTTCGTGAAAACATCGTTCCGTATAACTGGCACTGGTTCTGGCATTACGGCAACGGCGAACTTGGGAACAACGGTGTTCACTTGTTGGATGTTTGCCGTTGGGGAATGGGTGTAGAGTATCCCAAGAGCGTTATTAGTTCGGGTGGTCGCTATTATTACGATGACGATCAGGAGACTCCGGATACACATGCTGTGGTGTTTGAATTTGAAGGAAAGAAGCAGATTACCTACCAAGGGCTTTCCTGCACGCAGCATCCGTCGGGTCCCTTTATCATGTTCTATGGAAGCAATGGCTCGCTTGAAATCGATGGTGACGGTGGTTACAAGATCTTCGATTCCAAGAACAAAGAGATCGAGAATGTGAAAGCTGCAGGAGGTGAACAGCGAACACACTTGACCAACTTTGTAGATGCCATTCGCAATAATGATCCTAAGCGATTGCAGCAGCCGATCCTGGAAGGCCATCGCAGCACCCTGTTGTGCCATCTTGGAAATATTGCGCAGCGAACGGGACTACCGGTTCATTGCGATCCCAAGAACGGACATATTCAAGGGAATGCAGAACAGCAGGCCCTTTGGCGCCGGGAGTATGATTCCAAGTGGGAAAATGATATCGTGAACGTTTAGTTCGCTGAGCCCTTACACGCCGGCCGGACTTCTCCTCGCTTGACTCCTCTTCCATTCTCTCATCTGGCCGGTAGGTGGACTCATGTCCCATGTTCGTTGGTGGATTGTATTCATCCTCTTTCTGGCAACGGTAATCAACTACGTCGATCGCAACGTTCTCTCGTTCACAATGATCGATGATGGATTTCGCAAGACCATGCTTGGGTTGCCTCCCGAGCATGTGTTGACCAGCGAAGATGTGAGTCGCTTTGCCGAGAAAATGGGATACGTGGATTGGGCTTTCAAAACAGCCTATGCCATCGGCTTTTTGTGCATCGGTTATTGGATCGATCGACTCGGCACCAAGCGAGGTTTGGGGCTCGGTATGTTGATTTGGAGTCTTGCAGGATGCTTGGCGGCATTTGCAAGCGGCATCGCATCCTTGGCGGGGCTGCGATTTCTCTTGGGACTGGGGGAAGCGTCGATCTTTCCCTCTTCGGTTAAGACCGTTTCAGAATGGTTTCCCAAACGCGAACGCACCATGGCGGTTGGGACTTTCAATGCTGGAACCAATATTGGCGTGATCGCCACGGCGTTCTTGGTGCCCATTTTGACGATACAGTTTGGTTGGCGTGCGTCATTCTTGATCACGGGCCTCATGGGCTTTGGGATGCTTGCCCTTTGGTGGTGGAGCTATTCTCGGCCGGAATCGAATCGACGAGTCTCGTCCCAAGAATTGGCTCACATTCGTAGCGATGGCGAAGAGGAGCCACCAGGAGAACCGATCCGATGGCTGCAATTGTTGCAATATCGTCAGACGTGGGCATTGATGACGGGCAAGTTTCTTGCCGATCCCATTTGGTGGTTTTACCTGACGTGGCTTCCTAGTTTTTTCAATGACCATAAGATTCTGGAAACCAAGTTGGACCTCAAGACGATCGGCATTCCATTCTTGGTCATCTACTTAGTATCCGATTTTGGTTCGATCTTCTTTGGATGGCTATCGACCTATTGGATGAACCGTGGGTGGTCGATGACGCGAGCTCGCAAGACGACCATGCTGATCTGTGCCTTATGCGTCTTGCCGATCTATTTTGCAGCGACGACGACCAACATCTACATCGCGGTAGCTTTGATTGCACTAGCCACGGCAGCTCATCAAGGCTGGTCGGCCAATATGTATCCCTTTGGTTCGGACCTGTTTCCTAAGAACTATGTTGCGTCCGTTTCGGGGATTGGTGGAACAGCAGGTGCCATTGGGGGAATGATCATGGCTCCCGTGGCAGGCCTGGTTATCGCGAGGTTTAGTTACACCCCCATTTTTATTTGGGCCAGTTGCGCTTATTTGATCGCTTGGATCGCGATCACGTTGATCCTGCCGAAGTTGGTTCCGATCGATCCTCCAAACTCCGTTTCGGGGCGATAAAACGATCGGTGACGAATAGACCTTATCAAAAGGTTGCTGCGAGAAGTTTCTGAAGATGCTTCCAGGCTTTGCGATCGCCGAAATACCAGCTTTGATTGACTTCCAATTCGATCCCCGCATAACGCTTCGGTGAGTATTCACGGCGGAGATTTGTCGTGAGTCCATCGGCCGTACCGAGATAGGGATAGTTCATACGAACGCGAAGTTGAGGTGCCGTCTGTTTCAATCGCACTTTCCAAGCATGACTCCAAGCCTTTTCTAAAGGTCGCTGGGGATCATATAGGAGTCCGATATCCGCATTGCGAACTTCGCCATTGAGTTCGGGTGTAAACGTGTGGACCGAGAGATGGTAGACCTTGTCATGGCCTTTCAATAGATGGTCGATGGATTGGCGCACCGCAGATTGGTGTGGATTGTAATAGAGAGCGAGGATCTTTGCTTTTTCGGAAGCATCCAACGACTGAGTGATCACGGAAAAGTGATTGGTATGACCCAGGCTTCGATTGTTTTCAACCAAGAGACGCGAGACTTTGGTTTTGAGGTAAGGCAGATTCCGCGTTTTGGCGAAACAGGTAGCCAAGATATCGGCGCCAGGATCCCAGCCTCGATGAGATTCGAGTAAAGCTTGGTGAGCTTCAAATAGAGGTGCATAGCGGCGTGGAATCCACTTTCCAGCATGTTCGCACGTGATGAGATAGGCCACCTTCGTCGCCATGCGTTTGGTCGCTCCCCGCACGTTGTCTATTCAAACATGGAATGATGGATGATTCGATGGCATGCTTTGTAGCGATACCTTGAATCGTTTAGTCGCCGTGGAACATGGTTCCATCTTCGAGGCAATCGCAAAGCTCTTCATAGACGCGATGGAGGCGATTGGGTGAAACATCACCTTCCAGTGAACTAAGGATGCGTTGCGAAAGTGTCCCCTCATGCAGAATGGTTTCGAGGCATTCACGCAGGGGACCTTCGAGAACCGCTTCGAAATCATCAAGTTGTTGAATGATGGAGTTCCATAGCGCACCGATCGTAACCGATTCTTCCATTCCACAGCCGAAATGGCAAGCGATAGATTCGGGAACAATCGCCGCTGGACCGACACGGATGGCATCTTGAAGAAGTTTGGCGAGGACATCGGTGGAGACCGACGCTTGTGATTTCCATGGAAGCCAATGCTCATTGCACAACGCGCGAAGCGTCGCTGCCATCAAGGTACCAATCGCCATATCGGCGGCTGGATTTTCTTGGATATCGAGGACGCGGACTTCGATCGAGCCGCGATCGAAGCGAGCGATCGCCCCGCGAGCGTTGAGCCAGATGTGCTGAAGAATGCCTTCTGGGTCTAATGGCGAAATATCGCGATACATCGGCAACAGGATTTTGGATTCATAATCCGCTTCAGTATACACCCCTTCAGGAACGATCTTGCCCGCGATCGATGGGATGCGCTTCGAGTTGGATTGATATACGTCCAAACGTGAATCGAGAAATCCGCTTCGCGTGGCGTCGTAGATGGGCGAGCTAGCTGCGAGACCGGGAAGAAGAGGCAGCACAAGGCGTATGGCCGCGTGGAGTTTTCCAAATTCTTGATCGTCGCGGAATGGAAAGTTCCAGTGAGTGCTCTGCAAGTTCGCCCATCCATGCCCTCGGCAATCAAAGATGCGATGGAAAGCTTCGTAGACCGGATTGTAATCGTGAGGCCACAGCTTCATTTCTGTTTCGGGCCGCATCCAGGGATGCATGGCCGTCGGCATCAGTCGGCAGCCATGCCGATGGAGCATGGCGTTGGCATCGCGCACCTGCTGCTGGAAAAGTTCGGTCAAGCCATCGAGGTTAGGAACTGGCTCGGAAACTTTGAACTCGAGAACATGCAATGCCAGTTCGTTGCTCCATGCGGCCTTGCCCCGTTCCCATTCACCGGTGATCTCACCCGCACCCTCTTGGAGCACCAAATCACTGCAAGGTGACACATTGAGCGTCTGTTGATCGACGATCATGTACTCCAATTCGACACCGAAAGCTTGGAAGAGTCCGTAGGGGCGTTCTGAAGTCATGGTGTAAAAACGCGCATCGAAAAGGATTAAGGATCGACTCGATATCCCAAACGAGGTGGATATTATCAGCCCAGATGATGGCAGATCCCCCAAAAGTCCGCAAGAACAGACCCCGATCCAGGGATCGCGTTAACTTACGTGATGGAGTGAAGGGGACTACAATGACGTTTTTCAATGTGTGCGCGGAAACGTTAAGGGAATCGTTAAACGCATGTGTGGAAGGTTCACCCTCAAAACGCCGGCATCCTCTTGGGTGGAACAACTGTTTCGCGGATTGCCATTTCTCGATACGCCCGATACTCCTCCTCGGTACAACATCGCTCCAACGCAACCGATCTTAGCCGTGTTGCAATCATCCTCTGGAGCGCCTTTCAGTATGACGTGGCTTCGATGGGGATTGCTTCCCTCGTGGGCAGAAGATCTTGCGATCGGCAATCGGATGATCAATGCGAGGAGTGAGACCTTGGCCGAAAAGCCGAGCTTTCGTAAGGCCTTTCGTGAACGACGCTGTCTCATCATTGCGGACGGGTACTACGAGTGGAAAAAAGGGACCGGCAAAACAAAACAGCCCTATTGGATTCATCGGCCTGGAAATGCTCCCTTCGTAATGGCGGGACTCTGGGAAGTGAATCGCCGGATCTCCTCGGAGTCCCCTATCTTCTCGGGCACTATCATCACAACTCCGGCCAATGCTTGTACGCAAGAAGTGCATGATCGGATGCCTGCCATTATCTTTCCTTCGGACATCTTGCGTTGGCTGGATCCTTCTAGCCACGATGTTGAACCGTTGCAGTCCCTGCTTCAGCCAGCGCCTGACGATTATTTTTCATTGACCCCGGTGAGCACGCGGGTGAACAGTCCGATGCACGAAGGACCGGAATGTTTGATCCCAGTGTCGCCTACGAACGAGTCTCCTTCATGAAGATCCTATCATCGATTTGTGCTCTCGATTGTCCCGACGCATGTTCGCTGAAGATTACCGTCGATAAAAATCGAGTCGTGAAATTGGAAGGGGATGCCGATCATCCGGTCACCCAAGGCTTTGCGTGTGTCAAAACGTATCGGTATCCCGAACGGCAGGAACATCCCGACCGCCTCTTGTATCCGATGCGACGCATCGGCAAGAAGGGAGAAGGTCGGTTCGCGCGATGTTCCTGGGATGAAGCACTCGATGCCATTGCGATTCGATTGAAAGAGAATCTGGAGCGACATGGTCCCGAATCGCTTGTCCCTTATTGCTATGCTGGAACGATGGGGCAGGTGGAAGGAGGACATGCATTGGCTCTCTTTCGCGCGTTGGGGGCTCGCGAACTCGATCAGACGATCTGCGCGACGACGGGGAGCGCAGGTTGGGAGATGAACTATGGTCCCAATAAACTTGGACCAAGTCCTGAAGACGTTGTGCATGCCAAGTTGATCATTCTATGGGGAATCAATTCACTTCGAAGTAGTTCGCATCTCACACCCTTTGTGAAAGAGGCTCGCAAACGTGGAGCCTTCGTGTTGCATATCGATCCCTATCGCAATGAGACGAGCCGTTTTGCGGACGAGCATTGGCAAATCCGAGTGGGGACCGATGCGGCATTGGCTCTGGCTATTGGGAACTACATCTTAGCGCAAGGATGGGAGGATCGAAGCTACTTGGCGAGCTATGCTTCTGGTTTGGATGAGTATCGAAGTGCAGCGTCCGAGTGGTCGATCGACCGAGCCGCCGAGTATTGTGGATTGGACGCGGATCGTATTCGCCAGTTCGCTCAGAGCTATGCGCAAAGCGAATGCTCTTACCTCCGCGTGGGTTATGGCATGACACGCAATGAAGGGGGTGGCAATGCGATGAGGGCCATCACTTTGCTTCCCGCATTGACCGGTGCATGGAAGAAACGAGGTGGCGGGGCATGCCTATCGACAAGTGGTGCCTTTCCGTTAAACAAGACACGAGTGGGCGGCAATCATCTGATGCGTCCCGGTGTCCGGCATCTCAACATGAATTTATTGGGAGAGGAATTGCACTCGGGTGACATCCACTCGTTGGTGGTTTTCAATTCCAATCCCGCTGCAGTAGCCCCTGATTCTTCGCAAGTTCGGGCCGGACTTTCTCGCGAGGATCTCTTTACGGTGGTCCTCGAGCATTTTCAGACCGATACCGCGGACTATGCCGATTACCTTTTGCCCGCGACGACATTCCTGGAGCATTCAGATCTCTACACGTCCTATGGCCACTACTATTTGCAGTGGTCCGAACCCGTGGTTACTCCAAGAGGCGAAGCCAAACCGAACACGTGGATCTTTGCGCAACTGGCTCGCAGATTGGGGCTTCAGGACGCATCGCTTTATTGGACTGCCGAACAGGTTGCGGAGGCTCTGCTCGATACGTCGCATCCTTGGATGAAGGGTGTCACGTTGGAGAAACTAAAAGAGCAACGATCGATTCGATTGGCTCTTCCCGAAACCTTCACCCCTTATGCCGAAGGATCGCATTTTCCGGACAAGAAGATTCGTTTCAGTCCTGCCCCACAGCAATTGACCTTTGAGGAGCAACCTTCGGAAGAGTATCCCTATCGATTGATTTCGCCCCCGGGAGCGTACATTCTCAACACGACGATGGGGAACTTGGAAAGTATTCGAAAGATGGCTGGCGGACAGCCCCAAGTCATCATCCATCCCAAAGATGCCCAGGGAATGGGAATTGTCGATCGCAGCATGGTGCAACTTCGAAGTCCACAGGGTACCATCGTGCGACAGGCTATTGTTAGTGAAGATACTCCACCGAAAACCATCATTGCGCTGGGGCAATGGTGGCCCAAGTTGGCTCCGGACAAGAAGAGTCTCAATGACCTCACCAGTCAAAGGCTCACCGATCTTGGAGGCGGTAGCACGTTTGGCAATCCAGTCGTAGCCTGTCAGCCTTGGCATTCCGAGTAGCCATGATCGACTCGCACTATTGTCGGTAATGGTTTTGATAAGCCCTTTGAGTTTTACGACGATGTCTCAAACAGATTCAGCAATGGTCATCGAAACGAGTGTCCCGAAGACACCTCGAGTGCTTTCTATCGATGCGTTACGAGGCTTCGATATGTTTTGGATCATTGGGGCCGACGAGTTGGCCAAGAATATCTTGAAGAAAGGTGATTGGCCCTTCTCGCCCACGCTTGTCGGACAATTCACGCACGCCGATTGGGAAGGCTTTCGTTTCTACGATTTGATATTTCCGTTGTTCTTGTTTCTCGTCGGATGCGTTTTGCCCTATTCGCTCGACAAGTATCGCGGCCAAGCATCCCAAGTGTATGGACGCATTTTCCGGCGTACTTTGCTCTTGATCGTGCTTGGATTGATCTATAGCGGAATGCTCAAATTTGACTTTGCCAACCTTCGATACGCAGGTGTATTGCAGAGAATCGCGCTTTGTTATTGCTTTGCCTCGTTGTTGTACTTGCATCTTTCTTGGAAAGGGCGGATCGCGGCATTTGTTGGCATCTTGCTTGGATATTGGGCCATTCTGAGTTGGATTCCTGTACCGGGCGGGGTGGCTGGGGATCTTACCAAGGAAGGGAATCTTTCTGGGTACTTGGATCGAACATTGTTACCTGGAAAGATCTTAGCGCTTTACTACGGCCATGGAGATAACGAAGGGATTCTGTCGACTCTTCCTGCAATTGGTACTGCCTTGCTCGGTGTGTTTGCAGGGGAGTGGCTTCGCTCAAGATACTCACCCTATGCAAAAGCGGGCGGGTTAGCGATCGCAGGTGTTGCCTGCGTTCTTTTGGGAACGCTGTGGGGACTGTGGTTCCCGGTGATTAAGAACCTGTGGACGAGTTCTTTCGTCCTCGTCGCAGGTGGCTGGAGCCTGCTTCTATTATCGCTCTTTTACTTTGTGATCGATGTGCAAGGATGGAAGAAGTGGGCATTCTTCTGGACGGTGCTTGGAATGAATGCGATCACGATCTACATGGTGAAGAATATCGTCGACTTCTCGAAGATCTCCAAGTACTTTCTGACGGGAGTTGCCAATCTCTTTGGCGAATGGCAGACGGTGATACTCCAAGCGGGAACGCTCGGTGCAATGTGGTTGTTCCTCTATTACCTATATCGCCAGAAGTTATTCTTGCGGGTGTAGGATTCGCGAATCTCTTCTTCGCTGCAACAGCGCTGAGCAGCCAGAAGTTCCAGCCAGATAAAGAATGGGCATCGCTGGAGCTCGCATGCGCATGTTGCTCCAATACACACCGTGGATCAGCGTCAACGTTGCGACGAAAAGGAGGGCGGGCATCGCTATCTTCCATCCCTTTTGCTTCCAGAATCCTGAACGCCAGGCTAGCAACACACCGAAGATGGCTGCAGCATACCAACCTGCATACCAAATACCGATGGCTAAACGAACAGGCCAAGACCCTTCGGACGGCCACAAGGCCCACAGCCATCCCCAGCGTATAAAAATGCTTGTGACGAACATACCTGGTTGTTGTCGTATCGTTTGTGTTGCTAAGACTTGGGCCAAGCGATCATCGTTGATTTCCGTGGCAGGGCGACGATAGCTCCACTCTTCATGGAACGCCGTTGCATCCCAATCACGTTCCGGGCCATTCTCACGAAAATGTTGATAGAGGAAATCGTTGTTGGCTAGGTAGAGCGTATAGCCCCCATGCGTTGTCATCAGAATGGGTTTGCCCAAAGCACTTTGATTGCGAACCATCCAGGGCACCATCACGCAGAGTAGCCCTAGAAAGACCCAACGCCAAACAGCAACTTGTTGGGAAGGTGGTCGCCATCGCAGCCCAAGAAGCAAAGTGGCTCCCCAAAGCAAACCGGTGGGGCGACAAAGGGCTGCCAGACCTAGCGAGCCTCCAAACACAAGCGACAGCAATTGCAAAGATCGATTCCATCGACTGTTGGTTTCGGCGGACTCTATCAAAGCAATCCATTGCCACCAAAGCACCATCGTCATCGTCGTCGCTAACGTTTCGGTCATGATCAACGTGGATTGACGAAGCAAGATGGGATCGATCGCTGCGATGCATCCCGCCGCAATGGCCCAATGTGGCTTATGAGGAAAGAGACGATACCCAATCGCGATGGTTACGGCACTTGTGACGATGGCTAGAAACGTATGGAAGGCAATGATTGCTGCATGCGATACCCTTCCATCGACGATGCACCACGAGAGAAACCAAGGATACAGTGGAGGTCGAAAGGCGGTCGGATGGACCTTTCCATCCGATTGCACGAGCCCGAACGTTCCCGATTGGTCCCATGAAACGGCCAACGCCTGATAAGCATCAGGGTCGGCGTCCAGCGATCGGGAACTCGCGATCGATATGCTCAGTCGCACGACGGCGATAACAACCAAGGCGAAGACTACGATTCGCCTCAAATTGGCATGGGCCGGATGCGACATGAAAAAACGTCCGTGATTTAGGAAGAACCGCTATCAGGGTTCGAGGGTGAGCACCAGTCGGGCATTGAAGGGGATCGCATCGACATCTTCGCTCGTGTTGGGAATGAGAATCCAGAGGCGGCCAACGGCATCGGTGAGGACTCCGCTGCCCGGAATGCCCCGGACTTGAGCATCCGTTATTCTGTATTTCGAATAATCCTCTGCCAAGGGACGTCCTTTCCAGAGCCAAGCTTTCATCGATTCGGGAACCGCGGTCGGCAGTTCATTCGAATCTACCTTGGTAAGCTCGTCTAGATTTAAGGGAAACTCCTGTTGCCAATGCCAACGAGGAACGGGAAGGACTCGTGACTGCACCGCTTGGGCGACTGTTTGTTGCACTCGTTGGAGTTGTTCCAGGGCGGAAACGATTTGGAGATTCGATTCCGCAACCTGTTCCCGAAGTTTGTTCACGGCCTGTAGATCTTCCTGCTGTTTCTTGAGGAGAGGAATCATGGCCTCGCCCAGCTGATCGATAGACATTTGCATGGCATTGGATGCCTGACGGTTTTTTTCTTGTTCTTGATTTATGCGTTCGACAAGGTTTCGAAGAGACATTGCTGCATCGGACGTATCGATACCGATATTTTTGGAAACCTGTTCGACGAGTTGGGTCATGACTTCGGAGCGAGCTTCCTCTTCGCGGTTCCAGTCGTCGTGACTGCTTTGCATTTTCTCGATAAGGGTCCGCATCGACTGAAGGGACGAACGAGAATGATCGGCGATTTCTACGGCTGCTTCCTGTTGTTTCGTTGCCTGCTCTGCTAGTTGATGCATGGCGGCTACTTGAGACGAGAGACGAGGCCAATCGGAAGCAATCTCTTTGAATCCAAGCGTTCGAATCCAAAGCGAAATCCCGATCATCGCCAGGACGAACATGCCGGCTGCCAATCCAATGCCAATTGCGATCAGGAGCGTTCGAAGATTGCGAATGGAAGTGTAAGCTTGACCGATCTGATTATTGGATGCCTGCAGGGATCGTGCGGTGGATTCTTCAGTACGCTGAACTTGGTTTTCCAGTTGTCGGAGGTTAGGGAGAATCGATTCCCATTGCCGCGAGTCCTGATGCAGAACATCGATTTTTCCATCCAAGGATCGAAGCGATTGAGC
Organism: Pirellulales bacterium; assembly: GCA_046349875.1. Taxonomy (GTDB): domain Bacteria; phylum Planctomycetota; class Planctomycetia; order Pirellulales; family Pirellulaceae; genus JAXMBN01. Next base: position 77,226 of record JAXMBN010000005.1, on the reverse strand, counting down.
GTGGGCTTCGAGTTGATGGCTAAGCGAAGCAAGTTGGGAATCAAGAGCTTGCCAACGAGCGTCCGAAGAGTTCGTTTCGGCCGAGAGCTTCTCCTCGCTCATGGACGCAGGCGCTGTAGAGACCGCCGGGCGTCGAAATCGCTGCCAGAGGGAAGTCCATGGGTTCTTTTTGGGAGGCTGATTGGGGTCGACCGATTGCGACATGATTACCGTTCCTCGTTCAAATTCGTTGTTCTCTATCGTAGTTCCGCGGAGGAGCGCGACCAACGATCCCGTGCGATTCGTCCGTACAAAGGGGGCCACTTGGATCGGTTGTAACGATGAAATGCTGTGGGAGAGCTAGTCCGGCTCGATCGATCTGGTGGAAACGATGGCGAGAATCGCACATTCAAAATAAGCTGGAGGTATCGGGTGCTCCCGTCTTTTCACCTTCAGGTGCCGGCATGTTTCAAAAATGGTTCCGTTGTCTCAGCGTTTTCATCGCTCCTGTTTTCGTGGTATCGCTTTGCATTTGCAATCCAGTTGCATCGCAAGAGAAGACCAAAGGAAAGGAGTCCGACAAAAAGGGAAAGCAGGACAACGAGCCTAAGGAATCGGCCGCGAATGTAACCTATTGGGCGCCGCGAACACTGCAAATGAAATTTGGAGTTCGCTTTCATGCCAACGACAATCAGTGCACGAAAGTCCACGCCACCGTTCCCATTCCCATGCAGTGGCCCGAACAAAAAGTGGATGTTGTGGCAAGTAACATTTCACCGTTGGCCAAATACGAACTTCGACCGCTTCAAGGTGGAGCTTTGCAATTGGTGATCGATGCTGCGTCGGTCCCTCCCAACTCGACATTCGATGCGGTGCTCACCGTCGACATGGTCAAGTCTTTCATCAAGGCGCCGGAGGATCCATCGAGTCTCAAGATACCGAAGAAGATCCCCAAGGAACTGAACTGGTACGTTGGGGATAGTCCCTATATCGATTCAAAGGATAGCGGGATCAAGAAAGTCATTCGTGAGATTCGAGCTACCGAACCGGCCAATGATTGGGAGTATGTCGAAAAGCTTTACGATTGGGTTCGCGAAAATATCGAGTATCGCAATGGCAAGTTGCGCAGCACCAAAGAAGCACTCAAAGAGAAGTGGGGTGATTGCGAAGAGATGACGGGGATCTTTGTGGCCTTATGTCGGGCTTCGGGCATTCCTGCTCGCGTGGTTTGGATTCCCGAACACTGTTACCCAGAGTTTTATTTGGAAGAATCGCCTGGGGAAGGCTATTGGTTTCCGTGCCAAGTTGCGGGTGAACGACAGTTTGGAGAAATGAATGACTATCGACCGATCTTGCAAAAAGGAGATCGCTTTAAAGTACCCGAGAAGAAAAATACTCAGCGCTATGTGGCGGAGTACTTTACTTGCAAACATCGTCCCCTTGGCCCGAAAGAGCCTGAGGTACAGCAGATCCGCGACCTAGGTGTGTTGCAACAAGAGATTGAGGCTTTGCGAGTCGCACCGGAACGGCAGAACATGAAGCTATCGGAAGCCGATGAGAAGGAAAGCACGGAGAAGGAACGCACTGAGAAGGAAGCAGCCGAGGGCAAGAACGAAAATCCCAAGAATGACAATCCGTAGTCAACTTGCCGGCGTGGAAGATGGGAGACGAACTGGGACAGGAAATTCGAGAACGAATTTGGTTCCTCGTCCAAGTTCGCTTTGAACCGAAATGCGACCACCATGGGCTTCGATGATTTTTCTGGCGGTGGGAAGTCCCAATCCCGAGCCGCCATGCTTCGTTGAATAGAATGGCTCGAACATTTTCATGGCTGTGGTTTCATCCATCCCGCAGCCCGTATCGATAAGTTCGAGTGCAACTCCGCGAGGCGTAGAATAGGTTCGCACCATGAGTTGCCCACCATCGGGCATGGCTTCAAACGCGTTCTTCACCAAGTTCATCAGGGCTGCCTGAATCGAATCGCTATGGAGCATGATCGACGGAATGTCGGGATCCAGATAGCGAACGATATCGACTCCACCTTTGTCCCCTTGCGCCTGATAGAGTCGCAAGACGGTTTCGATCTGATCGTTCAAGTTGCAAGGGGACATTTCGAGGTCGCGCATGCGGGCGAATCGCAGAAAATCGGCCAGCAAATTTTGCATGCGATCGCACTGTTGCCGAATCATATCGACTTTCGCGATAGCTCGCCGCATCCCAGGCCACTGGCTCTCTGTTAGCTCCTCACTCAACAGATCCACGTTCATGTGGATAACCGAAAGTGGATTCTTGATTTCGTGCGCGAGCGATCCGGCCAGCTCCGCCAGTTCATGGTATTGGCGTCGGAGTTCCTCTTCGGTTTCTTGATTCTCGCGATCCGGAGCCATACGTCGGTCGATCCTTGTCAAAACACTCGAAAAACGCATTGTACCCGCAACAACGGGGACTCGAAACTTCTCCTTGGTTTCTCATCCCCACCCTTGATGGAATTACCAAAAGGTCGAGCGATCAGGGGTGCCGTTTCGGCATGAGTTGGATCAAAATAGTCACTCATGAACAGCGGTTTGCGTGCATTTTTGGACGAAGGGATATTCCATGGTGGCTATAGGTACGAACCGATTTTTGCGCTGCGCCTGCATCTTGGGGATGGGCTGGTTTTTGGCGGTAGTCTCTGTGGTCCATGGTCAAGCAAGGCCCGATGGGCAGGCCAAGCCCGATGAGCGGGCCGACTACATTCGGATGAACTACACCAAAAGTGAAGTGATGATTCCGATGCGAGATGGAACGCGACTCTTTACGAGTATTTACGCCCCCAATGGACTCACGCGGCAAGATGTTCCCATCCTCATGTTGCGAACTCCCTATAGTGTCGGTCCCTATGGAATCGATCGTTACAAAACGGTGTTGGGGCCAAGCATCGATTTCGAGAAGAGCGGTTACATTTTTGTATTTCAAGATGTACGTGGACGGTACATGAGCGAAGGCGTGTTTCTCAACATGCGCCCGCACCTTCCACAAAAGACAGGAACGATGATCGATGAGAGTACCGATACCTACGATACGATCGAGTGGTTAGTGAACAACGTTCCGCACAACAATGGTCGCGTAGGACAATGGGGAATCTCTTATCCAGGTTTCTATACTTCGGCAGGAGCAATCGATTCGCATCCCGCATTGAAAGCTGCATCGCCACAAGCTCCGATCGCCGATTGGTTCTTTGATGACTTTCATCGCAATGGCGCGTTTGTCCTAACGATGGGGTTTAACTTTTTTTCATCGTTCGGAAAGTCGCGTCCAGAGCCCACTTCGGTTTCCGCTCAAGGATTTTCCTTTCCGACCAAGGATGGCTATCAGTTCTATCTCGACCTTGGCCCGCTCAAGAATATTGATCGAAAGTACTTTCATGACGAGATAGCATTTTGGAATGATCTCGAGACCCATCCGAACTACGATGCCTTCTGGCAAGATCGCAATCTATTGCCTCATCTAAAGAACATTCGCTGTGCAGTTTTGACAGTAGGGGGTTGGTACGATACCGAAGATCTCTATGGTCCCTTGGCCACCTACGCTTCGATTGAGAAACAAAATCCCAAGACCGACAATCGCATCGTGATGGGGCCATGGTATCACGGAGGGTGGAATCGAGAAGATGGAAAGAAGCTCGGGACAGCAGACTTCGGCTTTGCGACTGCAGAGTGGTATCGAAATCAGATTCAATTTCCCTTTTTTGAGCACCATTTGAAGCAGCGTGGCTCATTTCAGTTGGCAGATGCCACCGTGTTTGAAACCGGTGCCAATCGCTGGCGAGAGTTTGATCAATGGCCGCCTCGCAATACTCGCAAACAGGCGATGTACATGGCGGAATCGGGGGCACTGCAAGATCAACCATCAGGTGCGCAGGGAAGCAACGCGGTGCCGAACCTTTCAACCAAAGAGATGGGAGCCGATTCCTTTCCCTCAGACCCGAAGAAGCCCGTCCCTTATACGATGGAAATCACTAATCGATGGGCTCGCGATTACGTGACCGAAGATCAGCGATTCGCTTCGTGGCGTCCCGATGTGTTGGTATACCGTGGGCAATCTCTCAAAGCACCGATGACGATTGCCGGTCCGATCGAAGTGGACCTTTGGGTCACTACCACGGGAAGTGATGCGGATTGGATCGTCAAAGTGATCGACGAGTTTCCCGGACAACCTGTTGAAGGAAGTCGAGGAGGAGACGCTTCGGCGGATGCCTATCCGAGTGGTCGACAGGAACTGGTGCGAGCCGGAGTTTTGCGAGGACGTTTTCGTGAGAGCTTTGAAAAGCCGATCCCGATGGAACCTGGAAAACCGACACGAGTCCGATTTGAATTAAGCGATATCATGCACACTTTTCTGCCTGGACATCGCGTCATGATTCATGTGCAGAGTTCGTGGTTTCCGTTCATCGATCGCAATCCTCAGAAGTATGTGCCTAACATCTTTGAAGCCAACGAGGACGATTTTATCTTCGCGACACACCAAGTGTTACGTACCTCCGAACACCCCAGTTGCATACGACTCCCCGTACTGCAGTAGGAGACTCCATGAAACGCCTACCGCAGCTTGGGTTGTCGTACAAACTGCGGGACGCGATTGCTCGCTGGAGGTAATGCATTCAGTTGGGTTGGATTGGCTGGTAGGGCTGCAGGTGCCGAAATATTCGGCTGAACGTGTGTTACCGAATGCAGGGTTGGAGGAGACGCGGACGCAGCAGTGTTCGGCGAAGGGCTTGCAGAGTTGAGCAACGTTGGTTCCTGTAGCGCAGATGCGTTCGGAGTCGGTCCGCTCAAGGGCACCATCAATCCTTCTTGAGGTTTCAGTAGGTTGGTGTTGTGGAGTGGAGTTGGCTTCGGAAACTGATCGAGGGTATGCGATGGCGCTGCCGATGGTCGATAAGCACCGGCACCGAATCGCGACGGCGGTGCTTCTTGGCGTGAAGTGTAGGGTTCGTTATTACGTGTCAGCGGAATCATATCGTCACGGGTTGATGGATCTTGAGCCGCAGGTATCGATATCGGAAGTTCTGGCTTAGGAATCTTGCTTACGTAGGACTTGTCGAGACCTGGGGATGCAGTAGTAGTTCCCGCCTTGATGGAATCGAGGCCGCGAGGTTCGGTGGAGGTGAGCATCGTTCGACGCGAGGGTAGGTTTACCATCCCTTCTTCAATGGTTGCTTGCTCTGCTCCTTGTAGGTCGCGCGAGGGCTCCAGGGACCATTCGGATCCGGAAGTGCTGGGTAACGAACGCGGCTTCACAACGTTCTGCGAGGACGAAGTGATCGGAACGCCACTCCGAAGTTGATCGTAGTCCACATCGGAAATAGAAGTGGGAGCCTGTGAAGTCGACCGTGGTGAGTAAAAAAAGAGGAAGGCCGTTGAGGGCCCAAGAACAAGAAAGACCAACCCGATGGCCGTTTGACGTCCAGGAACGGAAGAACTCATTATCGCTCAGCTTGGAACCGAAGTTCAAAGCCGCAGTGCCACTTCCGTGGGACAGAGCGGGCATACACGAAATGGGCTACCGAACGTTCCTTGGTATCCCAACCTTGAAAAGCGCCCCATGAGGATCGAGGCCAATTCATCATTCGATGATTCGAGAACAAAAGGATCGGAATCTTGTCGACGTAGCTCCTTTTTATTTTCAAAAGATCGGTTTAAAGTGTTTCGGTAATTTGGGAGTGCGAACTAGGGAACGATCGATGTCTAAGGAGCGATCGATGGATGCGCAGCAGCTAAAACAACTTCAAGAGCCACACAAACAGCGCTATCGAGAATTTCCGGAATCGGGCATGGTAGAGCTTCATTCACAAGGAATGGTGGATTTCCATCAACTCACTTGCAAAGTGCCTTCGCGAAAGGATCCCAGCGAAGATGGTGTGGTAGCGGGCCTGCATCCGGCAGCTGGAGGACCGGGCACGTTTGCTTGTTCGGGCGAGATGCTCTTGGATGCATTGATCGCGTGTGCAGGAGTGACTTTTGCAGCTGTATCCACCGCGATGAGTTTGAGTATTAGTGAGGCTATGATCGTTGCGAAAGGTTGGATGGACTTCAGAGGAACTTTGGGGGTCGATAAAACAGTTCCTGTCGGTATACAACGCATCGAATTGCAGTTTGAAGTCCATACATCTGCAAGTGATGAACAATTAGCTACATTATTGCGGCTTACCGAACGATATTGTGTCATCATGCAGACGCTTCAACAAAGCACTGCAATCGTAGCGACGATCGTGCGGCGCGGTAACGCACCGCAGATAGATGCATAAAGCATCCTCACTACGAACAATTCCAGGATGGGACCATGCGCTGCATGGAGTCGATGGATCGAGGTGACTCTTTCACCTGTAGCGATCGCATCGACCTATGGATTTTTGCAAAATTCTTTTCGACCTTCTGTCGATACCTTTCTCTCGCAAGACGCCGTCCAGCATTTCGCATCGGTTCGTTTTGAATCATTGGTAGCAACGCGCAGAGACTACTTCGAGGAAGATGTCTCGCCGATGAGTCACATCGATCGATGCTTCCGGATCCCAGGTGTTGTTGCGCCGCTGTGATGAACGGTATGAGCGTAAACAACGATCGATCGGGAAAGGATGCTGGCTGTTCTAGGGAGGGCCTTCCATCAAGTGAAGCTCGACATGTTGAAAGTTGGTAATGTATGTCTGCAGAAATCATCAATGCAGTCATGGGGTTCTTGTTTTGTGGCGTCTGGTTCTTAGTAGGGCAAATCTTAGCGGGAGACCAACTCTAAAAACGTTGACTTCGATAGGTTGACTTCCAGTCCCTTGGAAGGCGCCCTTCCCAGGGACTGGATCCGACCGATCCATGGCCAAAGTTTGGGAAGTGCCCAAGCAACGGTCTATCGCCAAAGTACTATCGCCGGAGTTCTTGCGGCTTACCTTATTGTCGTTGAGACGAAGTGAGGGTTCCGCATGCGAATGCGATGCCCCCTGCAACGAGCGCGGCCCATTCTTGAGGGATGGGCATTCGATCGCGAAGCCATGGGTCTAGGAAGAACTCCCAGTCGGACCACCAGTGGAGGAACCAGATCGCCGTGCCTGCGATCATGCAGGCGATGGCAGGAAGGGAGCTCGTAAATTTCCGGTGGAGTCCGAGCATGAAGGGGATGGTGAGTCCTACCAGGGCGATGGCGTACGATTCTTGAACGAGCTCATACGCGTCTTTTCCCTGGCAAGCCAATCCGACCGAGGCTGCAACCACGAAAACAATACTGAGTCGCTGAATCCTTAACGGATCATCGATCCAACCTCGAATCCCGGGCCATCGCGATAGCCATCGCGAATGTTGGATCGGCGCGATCATGTTGCGGCCAAGAATTGCAGCAGGCGAGAGAACGGCGGATGAAAACGTCGACAAGATCGCCGATACGACAGCCAACAAGAACAGGCCACGCGGGATGGGATGGAGGACGAGAAGACTCAAATTCATGAGTACATCTTGATCGTCCGATCGCCACTGGGGGCCGACAATCGATGCAACCATTCCCATCGTGATCGGGGCGAGGCCGAGAAGAAGATAGCCTCCTCCTGCAAGCCAACACGATCGTTGCGCCACGCTCGCAGACCTAGATGACATGATTCGTTGCATGAGATCTTGGACGGGCAGATTTCCTAGAGCGCCGATCGAAAGGACTCCGAGCGCGGAAGCCCAGTCTTGTCGCCACGACTCGTCCGAGGCGATTCTCCAATGATGGGTTGGTACTTCCATGAAACACTTCTGAATGCCTGACCCAAGCGAGCCTCTGCCCAGAAACAGGATGGCTCCGATCGCAAGCAGCGAAACACCAATGACGATGAAGGCCATCTGCAGAGTATCTGTCCACGAAACAGACCACATGCCGCCGAGCCAACAGTAGCCACTGCCGACGATCGCAACCGCAACGATCCAAAATTCGATGGGGAGACCATACAGCGTTTTGAGAAGTGTGGCTAATGCAACAAGTTGAGCTGCAATCCAACCAAAGTAACTGGGAACGAGAATCCAAGAAGCAATTTGCTCGGCTGCTGGACCGTAGCGATCACGAAAGAGATCCCCAATCGTTGTAAGGTTCAAGTTCCATAGAGGTACCGCAACGAATAGTGCTGTGATCCACAAACACAAAACGATGCCGAATGGATCTAAGAGGGCGCGGCGGATTCCTTGTTCGGCAACTTCATTTGCAACTGTGACGAGCGACTCGGCTCCATACCAAGTTGCGATCAACGTCAGTGTCGCTATTGACCATGGAAGTTGCCGTCCGGCGAGAAGAAAATCATCGACCGATTGCACTTGCCTAGCGGCGCGAACGCCAACCCAGTAGAGGCTGGCGATGTAAAGCAGAAGGACCCCTCCGAAGACGATACCAAAGCTCTCATTCACGCTTGACTGAACTCCGTTCGTTCAAGAAAGCTTGGATCGCAACGATCACTATTTCTGAAGTGTCTTCAATCGTTTGGCGGCTTTCTCGCGAGCCGTCTTCAGGACATCGTCCAACTTAACAGGCACACCACCTTGTTCCTTGGAGAGTTGGGCCGCTTCCATGAAAGCGAAGATCTCGATGGTTTCTTCTTCGGGAATGGGAACGGGACCACCTAAGAAGAACTTGGCTATCTGGTCGACCAAGGGTTTGTAACCATCATACTTGCCGCCAACATCAACCGAAGTTTTTCCAATGACCACCAGTCCGTAGTCCTGCTTCCCATCGCGAATGCCTCTAAAAGTGCCGATGCGCCCATCTTTCCAGATACCCGTCACAACGTCCGCGCCTTCTTGATTTGTGCGGGTCACGCTCACACACCCTTGTCCCATCGCTGTGAAGAGTGTCTCGACCCCATGGATGCCATACCAGAAGAGGTCGGGATGCGTCTTTTCGATAGGGCAAGGGCCCCATGAGATGGCCCCGATAACATTCTTAGGCCATTGTTCATGATTGCGCTGAGCTTGAACGCTTGCCGAATAACGTAGCGAAGAACTCGAGAACCATCGAGCTTGATTCGATTGGGCGGCCATTTGAATGGCGAGGCAATCTTCGAGGCTACCAGCAAGTGGCTTGTCGATAAACAGAGGAAGTTTAGCCTGCAACACAGGTAAGGCTTGTTCGAGGTGGGGACGACCATCGACGCTTTCCAACAGTACGGCATCGACCTTCTTGACGAGGTCGGAGATCGAGTCGCAAATCTCGACATTCATTTCGCGAAGTTGCTTCACGAATCCTTCCACGCGATCGCGGCTTGAAGGAATATCCGAACTACCTCCAGGAAAGGCAGCAACGACTTCCATCTTGGCTAGATCTCCTTCAGCCTTCGGATCGTTGATGAGTTTGGCGAACGCGGGTACGTGCGAAGTATCGCAACCGATAATTCCAATACGCAAGATCTTTGACTCCTGAGCCATTGCAAACGAAGCAAAGCTGCAGCATGTCGTGAGGGCGATCAGGGAAAGAAACGAAACTTTCATGAGAGGCTCCCGATGAATTGGTAGGCATTCGAGGAAGGAGGAGGGGAGGGTAAGGCAACCATGCTTCGCGATCCCGATTGCCGTGACGATCTTGTAGGTAAGATCGGATGTGCGCAACGCTACTGCATGGCTAAGGCAGGATCTGAAGCGCTAACTCCAAGGATTCTGCCAGTCGGTCCATGCGTTCAAGTATAGCTGGTATGCGGGATGGATTTCAGCTTGTTCTTCCAACATCTTTTTGGCTGCTTGAACAAGTTCTCCTTCTCGTTCCAGTGAGATTTTGCCCATGAGAACGGCGATGCGGAGGAATACAAAATAGGTGTCCAAAACATCGCATCGGCAGTATTCATTGATTTCGGTGAGTCGACCAGCCGCATAGAGATCCTGGACCATATCGCCTTGGATATCCATCTTGCCCGGGCGAGCCACGAGTTGGGCGGCTAGATTGAGTCCTCCGCGAAACCACGTGCCTCCAAAGTTGGTCAAGATTTCATGAAGGTCGAGATGGGCTTGGAGATTGTAGCGATTGCGTCTCTGGTCGTAGGTTCGATCGAAGAGATTGAACCAGGATGGAACCGGAATGCCAAAGCGAAAGGCGGCCAACTCCAACAATGGAATATCAAAGGTCCGGCCATTGAAGCTTACTAAGGTCGGATGATTGTAACGTTCCCAACCAACCCAAAAATGTTTGGCGATGACGTGGGGGCGATGCTGTGGCTGATCGAGCGAGACGATATCGATGAGAGAGTAATCGCTTCGGAGTTTCGCGATGACGACGGCTATAGGAAGATGGTAGGTGTACGGAACAAAATCTTTGCCGGTATCGACGAGCAGTTCGTGCCGGAATTTCCGTGTCGCTTCTTCGGGACTCAGCCCTTCTCCAGGGTACTTGGTGTCTAAGATCAATTGGCCATCGGCCACGCTTTCCACATCGAATACGAGATAGTGGACTTCGTCAGCCGGCTTGTTTTCCGGGGGATTCTGCATCATACCATCGCCTTTCCGCGACACATTCTAACGCATTGGGCGTCCCCGAGTGCAGGAGACGCAGCTAAACTAGGGCAACTCGTTGGCAGAAACAACGGAAGATCATGCCTCTTTGTCATGTAGATTTGAACCATTCCTATGAACGCACCCACCATTCATCGACGTCGCTTGCTCGAACGATTCTTGCAGTATGTGCAAGTCGGTACATCAGCCGATCCCACCTCACAGAGCTATCCAAGCAGTCCAGGGCAACTCGAATTGGGCAAGATCCTGGCGCAGCAATTGAAGCAGATGGGAATTGAAGACGCAGAACAGGATGCAAACGGTTTGGTATGGGGAACCATCCCAGCCACTGTTCCGGGCGACATCCCAACCATCTTGTTGAACGCCCATTTGGATACTTCTCCTGAAGCACCTGGCGATGGAGTTCGCCCACAAGTCATCGAAAGTTATCAAGGGGGTGATATTCCTCTTCTCAAAGAAGGAAAGGTGATCACGGTCGAGCAATGTCCGGCACTCTTAGAGTTGATCGGAAAAACGCTCGTCACGACGGATGGATCGACACTCTTGGGAGGTGATGATAAAGCGGGTGTAGCCATCATCATGGAATTGGCTCACCACCTTATCGAGAATCCTCACCTACCGCACGGACCCATTCGCATACTCTTTACTTGTGACGAAGAGATTGGACGCGGTACGCAATGCGTTGACCTTCGCAAAGCCAAGGCTCGCGTTGGATACACACTCGACGGAGGCGGCGCGGGTACGATCGATCAAGAGACCTTTTCGGCTGACATGGCCATTGTTCGATTCACTGGAGCTAATATCCATCCATCCATTGGGAAAGGGCGGATGATCAATTCGATTCGAGCTGCCGCGAAGTTTGTCGATCTCTTGCCATTGGAACGACTATCGCCCGAATCAACCGATGGAAGGCAAGGATTTGTGCATCCCTATGACTTGAAAGGTGGAGTAGGGAGTACAGAATTGCATCTCATACTACGGGACTTCGACACCCGCAAACTCGACGAATATGCCTCGGCCCTGCGGCAATTGGCTCAGCAGCTGGAATGGAGAATTCCCGGACTGACCGTGGAAGTGGAGATTCGGAAGCAATACCGCAACATGGCCGATGGTATTCGGAAAATGCCCTTTGCCATCGAACTTGCCAAGCAGGCATTTGAAATCTTGGAACAGCCATATCGACTCGATATCATTCGCGGAGGAACGGATGGAGCCTTACTCACCGAGATGGGATTGCCGACTCCGAATTTAGCGAGCGGTCAACACAACATCCATAGTGTTCTCGAATTTGCATGCCTCGATCAAATGCAACAAGCTCTGGAGCATCTTGTGGTGTTGGTTGATCTTTGGCAACAACATGGACGCGCTTAGTTTACCGATACGATTTGGAAAGGGTTCTCATGGCAGATGTAACGATCGATGGACAAACCTACGAGTTCATTCATATTCCGACCAAAAACACGGGTATCCTGATCATCAAGACTCCCAATGGATTCTTGGGATGCGGCTACTTGGACGTTCAGGTAGCTAATCGCGTAGGAGATGCGGCTGCCATTGTGACGGGCGTTGCGTCGGCGCAGCAAATGCTCGATGCGAAAGTGGTCCGCATGAGCGACAAAGCGAAAGAGCTTGGTGTTCAAGAAGGGATGACCGGTTTAGAAGCGATTCGTCTATTTAAATAGATTTTGAATCGAATGGGCGTCCAAGAAACAACTCCCTCTGGTTTGCAGAGGGAGTTGTTGAAGTGGAAGCCATTGTGAAGAACCAATGATTACACGAGAGGGTTCTTCTTCAGTGATTGGCCTAGATTCTGGAAGACAGCATCGATCGCAGTTGGCGATAGAGATACAGGAGCTGTCTCGGATGGCACTCTGGGTTCGCGAATACGACTGGAGCTTTGCGAACTAGCCGGAGGCATGCCACCCATCACCAACGGTTGCGACGATTGGCCACCGGCAGCGATTCCGCTGGAAGATGAGGAAATAGGAGCATTGCCACTCGTTCCCGAAGTTGTTCCTCCCAACATTGGTCCCGACATGATGGGTGGAGGAATCGCACCGATTTCGAGCATGTAGTCTTCGACTTCACCGTCGGCCGCAAAGCCATCGAACGAATAGCCCGCGACCGTGGTAATGCGGAAGCGAACGAAGACGTTGGTGAGCGTGGTCGTTGGAATCAGGAAGGATGCAGTTCGCACTCCCGTAGTAACTGGGAGATCGACAATGATCCTTTCGCCGAGATCTTTCCAATCGCCATCGCCATTTAAATCGGCCCAAGCGTTGACATAGGATGTTGAAGGCGAGTTGATCAAGATGGTCGCATTGGCAGTCAAACCTGCGCCGACATTGGTGAAGGTCACACCATCTTCATCGACTCCATCGCCCGAAGCCAAGAATTCGGTTGACCATCGGTTTCAGCGTCACGTCGTGTGCCAAACTGGGGACCGTTCACGATCAAGTGCCGCGCGCCATTGCGACCCAGTCGCGTTGGGAAGGCCGATCCCACTTCATTCGCATCTCCAAAGTCGAGACCAAACTTTGTGAGGCCCGCGTTGGAATATAGCCGAGTAACAAGGGACAAGTCCGTTGCATTGACTTTGGCATCACCATTGATATCGCCAGGGCGATAAGGAACGGTGGTCGTACCTGAAATATTGCTGTTGATCAAAACATAGTCGGCCTGATCGACCTTAACATCCCCATTCGCATCACCGGCCAATACATGGAACTCACCAGCGGCGGTTGCGATCAATGAGATGCCGTCGACATTGCGAGCTGCTGTGGCAGCAAGTTCATAGGTGTATCGCCCATTGGGGAAGAATCCTGCAGGGAACTTCCACGTTAGTGAGGCCGTTCCATTGCCGAGCAATGTAGCGTTGGTCAGGCTCATCGTTTGTCCAGTCGTGCGATTGACCACACGGAGGACTTGAGCGTTATTGACTGTGACAGGTTGATCGAACCGAAGTTGCAGAGTTCCGATACCCGATCGATTGAGGTTGGTGAACGAACCGTTGATCACTTCCCCTAAAACCTTCGGAGCCGTACGGCGTACTGTGACTGCGTAATCTTCGACTTCACCATCCGTTGCTGCTCCATCTGGAGTGGTTGCCATTCCAATGTTCGAGGTAATACGGAATCGGGCATAGGTCTTTCCGAGACTTGTGTTGACTGGAACGTCGACTCCGATGAGCGTAGTTCCTGGAGCCAACAATTGTTCGTTGATGGCTTGTTCCCAGGGATCAAAAGTCCCACTACGATCGAAGTCGAACCAAGCATTTAGAACGCCGCCATCCGGAGCGCTTACATTGATTCCAAGGGTTTCACCAGGGATCGGCGAACCGAGGAACTGGATACCGTCTTCATCATCGTCACCGAGCAAATCGTCACCCATGGCATCCACGTTGGGGTTGCCATCCTGATCGATGTCGCGAAGGGTACCTAGCATCGGTCCCGTCGCGATGTGGCTTGCACCGCCACTCAATGCGGTCGTCAAATAGGACGAAGGAGCATCGCCGTAGTCTTCACTGGAAAAGAAAGAAGCGATGACGTTGGAAACTTGATCGAGCTTCCATGCGCCACGTCCAAACGTTCCTGCAACGAGAACGTCATCCTTGGCATCGTATTCCATTTCAAACACGATGGCGTTGGGTAAGGTTGTTCCAATCTTCGTCCAGTTTCCAGGAGCACTTGCAGGTGTATAGAAAATCCCACGGTTGGTACCCGCAATGATGACGTCATTGACTCCAGGAATGTATCCGACGGAGTGAATGTTGGTGGTTTGAGCTAGCAGATTACCAGTGATGTTCGACCAGTTGGTTCCCAAGTTTGTGGTGAGCAATACCTGAGTGGCTGTGACAACGACAGCTGTCGTGTACGCATCGGGATCAACTTCCAAATCACGAATCGTGCTCGTCGTGGGATCGGAGCCTACGAGGCTGAGGGATCCACCGGCGGTGGTGCGGACGCGAACATCAGAGCCACCACCGACCCAAATCACATCTGGGTTGGCGACGTTGTTAAGCTTGCCGCCGTAGACCACAGCATCTTGCTCGATGCTGGTATTACCACCTCCAGTACCGACGCGGTAGAGCGAATCGGCATAGTCGAACGATTCAAGAATTCCCGTTTGATCTTGTATCAAGACCCGCTGGCCAACGATGCGGTTCGTGGTAACGATGGTACGAAATGTTGGGGCAATTCCTGAACCCGCTACAACATTGAGTCTCGGAAACAATGTGCTCAACAGATTTCCTGCAGCATCATACATGGTTCGTCGGAAGGCTCCCAAATTTTGGAAGCTCGAATAACGAATCGATCGTCCCGAAGATGCCAAGGAAATATCGTCGATCGCGACATCTCCCCCGTCCGCAGTGGAAAGGGACTTCCAAACGGTAGCTCCCTGCGCCGTTTGATAGGTTGTGCCAGTATCTTGATTGCCACTCATCAAAACGTTGCTCACGCTGTCGTAGGCAACGTCGTGCATTTCGGTGGTCTGAAGATTACCGATGAGCGAAACCCAATCGCCTTGGTCCGAGTTCGGTAGAATACGTTTGTAGATTCCACCGTCGTCGACTTCAATCAAGTTGCCGAGAATATCAACTGCCATATCGCGCGAGTCAGCGTGAGGCGAAGTGTTGTTGGCGGTACCGCCTCCTTCGGCTCCCATATCATTGCGATGGGTGATGTGGACGAACTGGTAACCTACCGGTTGCGATGCATCACCGCGGAAGATACGTCCGGAATAGTCTTGGGCTCCAATGGAGTTGGGGAAGGACCCTTGGTCTCCGTTCGATGTTGGTTGGCGGTCGCCACCCACGTAGACGATGAAAGGATTGGTGGGATCAGCCGCGATCGAAAAGTGAATATTTCCTTGTCCGCCAGCCATTTGCTCGGGAGTTCCCGATGTAGGACCTTTGAATCCTCGGGGATTGAGGCCGATGTCAATTCCGTTTTCATCGGTAACCGGGAGATCAAGTGTGATCCATGATCCGCCTGCATCGCCTGATCGGAAGAGTCCCACGGGATTGCCCGAATTCAAAATTCCGACGTAAACATTGTTGGAGGTTCCAACCGAGATCTCAATATTGCTCGTGTTGTTGCCAATCAGCGCATCGATGGCCGAGTTGCTTACTTTGGTCCAAGTCGCTCCAGCATCGTTTGAGCGATAAATACCCTGCCCACCGACGGAACTTGGGAACACAACCGATGTATAAAGTGTGAAAGGGTCATTTGGGTCGGTTGCAAGGTCGTAGGACACGCCACCTGGCAAGCCTGTCCCTGACAGACCACTTATTTGTGAGAACGATACGCCGCCATCATCGCTTCGGAAGATACCGATATTCGGATAAGAAAAAGTGTCGGCAATGTTGACTGCCGCCACGATGGTGTCGCCGACAGCAGATAATGCTGAAATGTTTTTTCCAACCAGCGTGCTATTGCCAGCAAGCACTTGCCAGGATTGTCCTCCATCGTCGCTTCGATAAACGCCCGATCGTTCGCCACCGACTTGCGCGTAACTGCTCTTCCTTCCTGCGCCCATGTAGACGGTCTCAGGATTGAAGTAATCCAAAGCAATGGCGCCCACCGATAGGCTTGGAAGTGCATCGGTGAGTGGTTGCCAGTTGGGACTCGCATCGAGAGCATTGCTCGTCTTCCATACACCACCGTTCACACCACCGGTATAGATGGTGTTTGCATCAAAGGGGTGTGTCACGACGACATTCATGGCACCAACAACGGGCCGGTTAGGAATACCTTCATTCTGACCATCGGTCATGCTGAAAGGTCCCGCTGCCATCCAATCACTTGCCATCATGTGACGAGCTTCAAACTGTTCCAAGAACAGTTTGCGAAATCGCTTTCGCGTTGCAGCGTTTCTAATTACCAGTCCACTTTGCGCAGGTTTCAAACTCATGGAGGTTGCTTCAACGGTATGGGAAACAAATCAAATAAAGGCAGACCGATCCAGACGATCGGATTTGCTAATGCCTAGCAGAATATTCCCACCCCCATATCGGCGTCAACGATTGAAATTTGAAATCCTACAGATTTCGCAAACCCTTTTCCTTCGCCAGCCGCTTGTTTTTCGCAACATGGCTAGTCGAGGAGGTTCAGCCGGCACCAATGGCCTGGGTCTTCGAAAAAACGCACCTCGGGGCTGACAGAAAGATGCTGGGAATCTGAATTGCTGACACTCAATTGATACATAAAGCCCAGGTGACGCATTTCCGATGGGGAAAACCCCGTCAATGCGGACGCCCGAATGCTCACCAGCATTCGAAACCCAACCTTCATTTCAATGACCGTTGTCGCCAGGTCTTCTGATGCAATGGCGTTCGGAAGAGCCAAAGCCCGGTGCATATACCTCATGGTCGCCAAGGGTTGGGGCGATCGAGCTTTCTCTTGAGGCGCAAAAACAAAGAAGTGGCAGTTTTGGGTTCCGCGTCGATTTCCGGGATCGTGCCGAGTGTCGATCCAGACTTGCCAAACAGTGGGATGCCATAATTCGTCGCGCGTATTCAGGCTCGCTTCAGGCAGGGGTACTTCAAGATCGAAGTAGAGTCCGCTTTCAGACCATGCGCCCCACACTGTAGCGATCGTTTCATTCTGATGCATGGCAGCGAAATGGGGCAAGCGGTACTTGTCAGGCAAGGGCTTGCGCGTCGTTGCCCATTTGGTCTTCCAATAGAACAAAGGAATCTCAAAGTCAAACAAGAGTGTTGGATCGATCCATGCAATATCGCTAGTCATCACGCTTTCTCCTTGGGCCCTTGTGCATCATCGAACGCTCGGATGCAAACGTCGAGCCACTTCCAGAAAACGGGACGATCGATCTCTTCGAGCGTATGAGGTCGAATCTCCACTTCTTGCCATTGCGAACCACTTCGGACCATGACGCGAGGATCATTGCTATACGCTTCGATGTCTTCCATTTCGTTGAGCGTTGGAAGATCGAGCTTATCCAAAAAGTCATTCTTCGCAAACGCACCGCGGGGTACGCGAAACTTCAACTTGAGAAGCCATGTTTCAGCAGTGATGGCATGAAGGAACCAACCTTCCGACTTCTTTCGGCCCGAAACTTCTACAATGCTTCGCGAGTTCCAGTTGGTTTCCGAAAAACATCCCGACTTTTCAATGCGATCCATGATTTTGGAGAGAATGTTGCGATCCCATTTGGGAGGATTGCCTTTTCGATCCAAGCTCGTTTCGAGATGCCATTTTCTTCCATCGGCTTCCCACGGAGCCACCGACATCTTGCCAATCTGCGTGATCGTTATATCGTCTGGCTTGGCAGTCAGTTCTTGAACAGGATCATACTTCGCTCGCTCCATATAAGGGCCTTCTTGGAGAATGGGCCGCAAGGCTTGCGCCGTAAGACTGATCCGTTCGTTTGCTTCGTTTGTATCCGCTTGCGTGGCCCTACGCCTGCGTGTCGAGGCTGTGGAAGATTTTGTTGACGATGATGGTTCCAGATGGCAGATCGCTTCGGGACTTCCCTCGGCGACGATCTGTCCTCCTTCCCAACCTGCTTCGGGGCCCATATCGATGACCCAGTCGCAGCACTTGATAACATCCAAGTTATGTTCGATCACCAATACCGTATTGCCAAGATCTACCAAGCGTTGCAACACCGCTAGCAGTTTTGCAATGTCGTCGAAATGCAAGCCCGTCGTAGGTTCATCCAATAGGTAAACAGTTTTGCCCGTTTGAGGTCTCGCAAGTTCTGAAGCGAGTTTCACCCGTTGCGCTTCACCACCGCTCAGCGTCGGCGCCGATTGCCCCAGGGCCAAGTAGTCGAGCCCTACGTCGCAAAGGGTCTGAAGGATACGGCGTATCTTGGGAATGTTATAAAAGAGTTTGAGGGCATTCCCGATCGGCATTTCCAAAAGATCGTGAATCGAATGCCCTTGATACCTGACCGACAGAGTTTCTTCGGTGTATCGTCGTCCCATGCAGGCGTCGCATTGAACCCATACATCGGGAAGGAAATGCATTTCGATTTTGATTTGGCCATTGCCTTCACACTTTTCGCATCGTCCACCAGTCACATTAAAACTAAATTGCCGCTGTGTGAATCCACGGATGCGAGCATCCGGCAGTTGTGCATAGAGCTGACGAATCAACTCGAAGACACCGGAATAGGTCGCGGATTGGATGATGGCGAAACACCGAGTGGTGTTTGATCCACCATGACGACCTTATCGATCTGCTCAACTCCTTCCATCTTGGAGTGAAGCCCGACTCGATGGCCGGCATGATGGAGGTGATTCGCCAACGCGGGATATAAAATATCGTTGACCAAACTACTCTTCCCGCTTCCGCTCGGTCCGGTCACCGCGATGAAGCAACCCAATGGGAAGCAAACATCGATATTCCGTAGCGTATTCTCTTTGGCTCCCCGTACGATAAGCCAACCGCCTCCAGGTGGTTCCGGTACCGTTGGGCGACGTTGAGGAATGGGAATCGCCTTCTTGCCACTCAAATAAGGTCCCGTTACGGAAGTAGCTTGTTTCGCAACGGCCTTGGGTGAACCCTGTCCAACGACGCGGCCTCCATTGCGACCCGAGCCGGGACCAAAATCGCATAGATGATCGCTACTCGCGATCACATCCTTATCATGTTCGACGACCAGCAGTGTATTGCCGAGATCGCGTAAGCGATGCAAGGCTCGAATCAATCGATCATTATCGCGAGGATGCAATCCAATCGTCGGTTCGTCGAGCACATAGAGAATGCCACATAACCCACTCCCCAATTGACTTGCCAATCGAATCCGCTGTGATTCTCCACCGGACAAAGAGTTCGCACTTCGTGATAAGTTCAGATAGTTCAAGCCTACATCGACGAGGAACTCGAGCCGGTTTTGAATCTCGCGGAGCAGCTCTCCAGCGATCTTCTGTTGCCTAGCATCGAGCTTCCATTGTTGCACGGTCGATCTAAGTGTCTCCAAGGGCA
The DNA here is from genome assembly GCA_046349875.1 of Pirellulales bacterium. Lineage (GTDB taxonomy): Bacteria > Planctomycetota > Planctomycetia > Pirellulales > Pirellulaceae > JAXMBN01. The sequence goes on along the minus strand of JAXMBN010000005.1, from coordinate 57,806 downwards.
TGTGAACCAAGTCGACGATGGTTAAACCGTCCCATCGGCAAGCGGCTGCTTCTGGGCGCACCCGTGCCCCACTGCAACTCATACAAGGAACCTCTGCCACAAAGGACAGCAGCTTGGAACGCCAAAGAGTGCTCGATCTGGAGGCTTGTTCGAGGGCAGGGTAGATGCCGCGAAATTGGAATCGAAAACTCCCTGCCTGGGACGCTCCCTTCCCTTGAGTCCCATGGACTTCGATCCAAAGCTCTCCCGTACCAAAGAGCAACTTTTGAAGGTGCCTGGCTTGGAGTTTCCCGATAGGAACGTCCAGAGGTATCCCCGAAGCGCGGCCTAGTGCTTGAAGCATCGCTTGCGACATCGAGGATGCCGACGTTGTGCTCGGCTGCGGCCACAACAAAAAACCTCCTTCATTGAGCGAGCGAGCCATATCCATGAAAGCCGTCGGATTCGCGCCCGTCTGAACTCCCAGACCTTCACACGACGGACACCACCCCAAGCTCGAATTGAAAGAGAAGCTATGAGGAGTGAGTGGTTGATAGGAGGTCTTGCACGCATGGCAGGCCAAGTGACGCGAATGGGTGTGCACATCCCAAGCAGCCTCTGGCCGATCATCGGAGATCGCCACTTGAATCACCCCTAAACCAACTCCCAAGGCTGTTTCAACGCTATCGGCGATTCGGGTTCTCCCTCCGCGATCAATCTTGAGCCGATCGATGACGATTTGAACTTGGTGCTGCGAGGTTCGCTGAAGTTCAGGAAGCTCTTCATAGTTCCACGTTGTGCCATCGATACGGAATCGTACAAAGCCTTCCTTATGCAATTCCTCGAAGCGACGCTTCCAGTCGCCGCCCCGTTCCATTGAAAGGGGAGCCAGCAACAGCAACTTGGTTCCTTGCGGATAGCTCATGATCGCATCGGTAATCTCTTGGGCAGTCTGCGTGCCAACCGCTCGCTGGCATCGAGGGCAATGCATCGTTCCGAGACGCGCCATGAACACTCGTAAGTAGTCATAGATTTCGGTTACCGTTCCGACCGTGCTCCGAGGTGTATGTCCGAGATTTCGTTGTTCAAGAGAGACAGCTGGTGAAAGTCCATCGATGCGTTCGACGGTTGGTTTCGGCATTTGTCCCACAAATTGTCTTGCATACGCGCTCAAGCTTTCGACGTAGCGTCGTTGTCCTTCCGCATAGATCGTGTCCATTGCCAGCGAGGTCTTGCCGGATCCACTGGGCCCGCAAAGCACGGTAAGTTGATTGCGCGGAAGTGTCAGGTGGATGTGCTGAAGGTTGTGCATGGAGGCCCCTTCGACAACGATTTCTTGCCATCCGCGTCGATGCGAGTCCGATGTTTTGCGCGCCTTCTTGGCAAACTTGGGCTTGGACGAATGACGTTCAAAATAGGCTGCCAGTGAACGGCCTGTATGGGACTTCGAGTTCTTCGCAACTTGCTCGGGAGTTCCCTCGGCGAGAATCTGTCCACCGCCACTGCCTCCTTCGGGTCCCATATCGATGATCCAGTCGGCTGCCTGGATCATGTCCAAGTTATGCTCCACCACCACCACGGTATTACCACGGTCCACCAAGCTTTGAAGGACCTTTAACAACAGAGCAATGTCGGCAAAATGGAGTCCAGTGGTTGGTTCATCGAGCACATACAGCGTTCGTCCGGTATCGCGTCGACTTAATTCCTTCGCCAGCTTAATACGCTGTGCCTCCCCACCGGAAAGCGTAGGAGAAGGCTGTCCGAGTTTGAGATAATCGAGTCCAACATCGTGAAGGGTTCGGAGCTTATCGGCGATTTTCGGAAGATGCTGAAAATGTTCTAGGGCTTCTTGAACATCGAGTTCCAAACAATCAGCGATGGACTTGCCTTTGAATGTCACCTGCAAGGTTTCACGATCGTATCGCTTCCCATTGCACACGGTACAGGGGACCCAAAGGTCGGCCACCAGTTCCATGGCAAGCTTGACCGAGCCATTCCCTTCACAAGCTGCACAACGCCCTTCCTCGGTATTGAAACTGAAACGCCCCGGTTGATATCCACGAGCCTTTGCTTCTGGGAGCTGTGCGAAGAGGTCGCGTATCTCATCGAATACTTTGACGTAGGTCGCTGGGTTGCTGCGAGGCGTACGACCGATGGGGCTTTGGTCGATGTCGATGATCTTATCGAGGTGTTCGATGCCTTCGATGCTGCGGTGTTTTCCAGGTAAGCACTCAGCGGCGTTCAAATCGCGTCGCAGGGCAGGCGTAAGAATATCCGAGATCAACGAACTCTTGCCGCTGCCACTCACACCTGTAACACACACGAATTGCCCCAACGGAAGCGAAACATCGATGTTCTGCAAGTTGTTCTGCGCAGCACCACGAATCGTGATCTGCTGTCCGTTTCCTTTGCGACGCGTTTTGGGTCGTTCCATCTTGAGGCGACCACTGAGGTAACCGCCCGTTACGCTTCGCGGGTGACGAATGATTTCGGGCAAGCTTCCTGTCGTGACGATTTCACCACCGCGCACCCCTGGGCCTGGTCCAAAGTCGACGATCATGTCGGCTTCTCGCATCGTCTCTTCATCATGTTCAACGACGATGAGTGTATTTCCAAGATCGCGAAGACGTTTGAGCGACTGAAGAAGGCGATCGTTATCCCTCGGATGCAAACCGATCGAGGGTTCATCGAGCACATAAAGTACGCCAACAAGCCCGGAACCGATTTGGCTCGCCAGACGAATGCGTTGAGATTCTCCGCCGGATAGCGTCGGTGCCGTGCGATTGAGGCAGAGATAGGATAGACCGACATCGAGCAGGAAGCCCAATCGCGATCGAATTTCTTTCAGTGCCTCACCTGCAATCTGTTGTTGGGTTGCTGAAAGATCCAAGGATTCAAAGAAATCAAAACATTGATCGAGGGATAGTTCGCCCACCTGCGGCAACGATCTCCAAGGGCTCTTTTTAAAAGCCTTTGAGAGCGTCTTGAGTTTCACGTGACGAGCCTGCGGATTTAATCGTTGACCGTCGCAAACATCACAGTGAAGTGTCTGCATGTATTTTTCAAAGTAACGCCTCGCCATGGGGCTCTTATAGCTGTTCCATTGCGATAGGAACTGTGGAATCAACCCATCAAATCTTCCACCATACATGATAGGGCGACACCACCACGATGCGTGAAGGTAATGTGCCGATCGCCGGTGCCATAGAGCCAAAGGTGACGATGTGCGGGTGACAGCTTTTCCCAAGGTGACTTCAGCAAGTAGTCAGATGGCAACGACTCAAGACGTTCGATGGTCGTTGCGACTCCTTGCAATCTCTGGCGCTGAATGCGACTCATCTTCGACCATTTACCGAGTAAAGCGATGGCTCCTTGATAAATCGACTTTCGCGGATCGGGAATCAGCAACTCGGGATCGAATGTATAACGCTGTCCAATACCATCACACGAAGGACACATTCCTTGCGGACTATTGAAACTGAGCAACTGCGGAGTCGGTGGTGGAAATGAAAGACCACAATTTGGACAGACGTAATTGGCCGAGAAAACAATGTCCTTCGAAGCCGAGTCTTTTGGCGAAGGAGTCTCTTCACCTTCTCGCACCAAAGGTGCTGCGATCAATGTTCCCTTTCCCAAACGAATCGCGTTTTCAACAGCTTCCGCAAGCCGTTGCCTGCCACTCGTTCCCAGATCGATGCGATCGACGACCGCTTCGATCGTATGCCGAAGTTGCCGTTCTAGCGAAGGTGGATTGGCCAGCGAAATGATCTTGCCATTCACACGAGCGCGACTGAATCCTTGCTTTCGCAGGTCATCGAATAAATCTTTGTGCTCGCCCTTTTGGCCACGAATCATCGGCGCAAGTATGGCATAGGACTTTGTTGAGTCCAATTGCATCACCCTGGCAATGATCTGGTCGCGGGTCTGGGCGGTGATGGCAACGTCGCAGTTGGAGCAGTAGCCTGTTCCCACGCGAGCGTATAACACGCGAAGAAAGTCATTGATTTCCGTGATGGTACCGACGGTACTGCGCGGATTATTTCCCGTCGATTTCTGACTGATCGATATCGATGGGCTTAGCCCCGAAAGAAAATCGACATCTGGCTTGGGGAGTTGTCCAACGAACTGCCTCGCATAGGAACTCAAGCCTTCGAGATATCTTCGTTGCCCTTCGGCGTACAACGTATCGAATGCGAGCGAACTCTTACCACTTCCACTCACGCCGGTAAAACAGACCATCGCCCCGCGAGGGATCGTGAGATCGACCGAACGCAGATTGTGTTCGCGGGCACCTCGAACGACGATCTGACGATCGGGACTCCCGTTATCTTGCTGTTGAATCACTGATGGCTCACTTCCTCATGCGTCGACTGTACGTTTGCCACATTATAGAAGTGGGGGTCAATCCCGACTATTGGTGCCGTGGCTCCGCGCGCGTTTGAGAGCCCACGCTATCTCGAACGGAGGATTTCACTTTTGAGAGGCGGAAGAGGTACCTTGCCGTTGCGATAGAGGACGTTATAGGCACAAAACGGGATGATGTGCCCCGTCGGAAGGACATGGTGCGTGCAGCATTTCATCACGCGTCGTACGTCAAAATTGTAAGCATCCAAGAAGGAGGTGATTGTGATTCGAAGCAAGTCTTCGGCTCCGATCGAGCCAGTGAGCGCCCTTGCGAAAAAGGATCGAGCTGTTTCCGAAAAATCGTTGGCTGTTGGATGGGCCAGTAACTGCATGCCAAGTCCCTTCTTCTGAGGAGCCATCGTCTGCGAGGTGGCAGACGAATCGGTTGGCTCGTCGCAACATCCTGCTGGTCCGCAACAGGAACTTCGATTGAGATAGAGTTCAACGAGTCGTTTTCCTTCATTGCGATTGAAGCTTAATCCGTTGGCCAAGAGGTCGAGATTCTCTTGAGCGTCGACGAACCGAGTTAAAGGGACAACCTTGCCATCATGTCGATAGGCCAAAGAAAGTATGTGACAGTTGGGATGCGCGCATGGCAGGGGAAAGAAATCGCTCGCTTGAAATCGCCCGTGACTCTGTTCACAAAGCTTGGCAATGACATCGGGAAAGGTACACCGTTTCTCGAGATCAGTCGATGAGATGAATCGTCCCGAGTAGGTCGCTGGTTGGAAACTCAAACCTGTCACACATCGATTGCTGCTAGCGATATCGACCAGTGCACCAATCTGATGATCATTGACATCGGTTTGCATGGTCGCGACCAAAGTCGTGTGGAGCCCTGCCTGCGAGAGATTCTCCAGGGCTCGTTGTTTGGTATCCCAAAGAGCTTTGCCTCGAATGACTTCATAAACATCATCCGAAACGCCATCCATTTGCAGGTAAATTTCGATTCGGCCACGATGCTCGGCAAGGAGTTCGATCAGTTTCGCATCATGGGACAATCGAATCCCATTGGTATTGATCATGATGTACTGAATCGGCTGTTCGAGCGCATAGGCGAGGATCGCTTCAAACTGAGGATGCGATGTCGGTTCACCACCAGAGAGCTGAAGTACGTCGGGGCGGCCTTCGGCGCGGACCAGAGTTTGGATGGCGTTTACCACTTCGTCCCAGGTGCGGTGTTTGAGTCCAGGTGCGCTACCGGCATAACACATGGGGCAAGTCAGATTGCACGAATCGGTAATTTCGAGGACACCGATGCACGTGTGTTGTTCGTGATCCGAGCAGAGCCCGCAATCGAAGGGGCATCCTTTCGATGGTTCTACAAAGGTTTGCTTCGGGAGCTTGGCAGGGAGAGCATAGTCGTAGCGGTCATACCAGCTCGCATCCGAACAAATAAAATCCTCGCGAAGACCATGCTCTGGGCATCGCTTGCGAAAATAGACACGTTTCCCGCGAGCGATGATTTTGGCAGGAACCAAATTCAAACACTCTGGGCACAGGCTTTGCGTGGAACCTAGGAAGGTATAGTTTCGATTTTCAAGCAAGGGAGCGTTCATCGAAAGAGCTCGTTTCCGCGTGATTCTCGGCAGCCCACGTTTGTCTTTCTGCTACAAGGAAGGCTGTGCGATGCCAAACTCTCATTGTCATGTTTTCACACCTCTGCGCCGAGTGGCAGTTTTTCACTCAAAATGCGCGAAGGAAGGTGTGAAATTCCAGTGAAGTCGGACTTGGATGGGGTTAGCTGGAATCTAGCCCTGTGGCGAAACTAGGGGTATTTGGAATACAATTCGGTTCTCAGTCGGCTGCGAGTCACTTCCTGATCTGAATCGACGGAGAAGGGAAGAAAGAAGGGAGATCTGCGGTGTCAGGAAAAATTGAGGGGACGGTAGAGTCCATATCGGAATCGGGTGACCTGATCACCGACATCCCGTTCCAGCGATGGTCGAGCGCTCCCCGCGACTCTTCGGTCCGCATCATCGTCGATGACGAACACGAGACATTTGGGATCTTTTCCGCGGATCATGATCAACCGACCATGACGTTGATTGCTTTAGGGGAAGATGGTCAGCCCTTACGTTTGAGTCTTGTTGGAGATTCGGCGAGTATGATGCTCGGCGTTCGATCCGGTTCCCCTGTGAGAATTGTTTGGTAACGTGACTTCTTCTTTGTCTGTGGATGAGCTTCGTCGGTTGGACCGCGAAGTGGTATGGCATGCTTTCTCGCAGATGTCGGAATACGATGGTCTCATCATCGATCACGCCCAAGGATGTTGGCTTTATGATGTGGAAGGCCGACGGTATCTCGATGGAGTGAGCAGTCTTTGGTGCAATGTGCACGGGCATCGCCACCCGGTCATTGATGCAGCGATCCAAAAACAGTTAGGACGCGTCGCCCACGTTACATCGCTTGGTCAAAGCCATCCAACTACGATCGAGTTGGCTGATCGACTGGTTCGATTGGCTCCCAAGGGGCTCGAGCACGTCTTCTTTTCCAGCGACGGCTCTTCTGCGGTCGAAGTAGCGCTCAAGTTGGCGTTTCAATATTGGAGGCAATGCGAGACACCTCAGCCTGATCGTACGACCTATCTGGCTGTTGGTAATTCCTACCATGGTGATACGCTTGGCAGCGTGGCTGTGGGTGGCGTGCAGCGTTTTCATGCCATGTTTCATCCGCTGCTATTTCCAGTCATGCGAGGTCCTTGTCCAGATCTCTATCGACTACCAAGTCATGTAACCGTTGAGAATGCAACGAACCACTATCTTGAAGCGTACCGACGCATTCTCGACGAGCATCATCATCGGTTGGTTGCAGTCATTGTTGAGCCCCTTGTGCAGGGAGCGGCGGGGATGGTGGTCCATCCTCAAGGTTTTTTGAAAGGGATTCGGGATCTTTGTACTCAGTACGATCTCTTTCTGATCGCAGACGAGATTGCAGTAGGGATGGGACGAACAGGAACGATGTTTGCCTGTGAGCAGGAGGATGTTGCGCCCGACTTGCTGTGCCTTGGAAAAGGATTGAGTGGCGGGTACCTACCGATGGCTGCGACTTTAGCTTCGACTCGAATTTGGAAGGCGTTCCTCGGTGAATACGCCGAGTCCAAGAGCTTTTTCGCTGGACATACCTACGGGGGCAACCCACTAGGTGCGGCGGCATCATCGCAACGCTCGATATCTTCGAACAAGAAAAAACGTTGATGCAGGTTAACGAGAAAGCACAATTCCTTGCCGAATGTCTTAAGCCGCTCAAAGACCATCCATTCGTAGGAGATATTCGTCAAAAGGGGTTGGTTGCAGCCGTCGAATTGGTCGAGAACAAACCACACAAAACACCGTTTCCTTGGTCGGAGAAGCGAGGCATCCTTGCCTGCAAAGCCGCGTTGGAAAAAGAGGTGTGGCTCCGCCCTTTAGGCAATGTGATTCCCTTGATTCCACCTTTGTCGATCACGTCGGATGAGATACGCTTGATGGTCGATGCGTTGGCCTTTGGAATTGATCGTGCTACCCAAAGTCGGATTGCGTTCTAGCCTGTGATTGAATCTTCATCGGATGATGCCATGACTTCTGCAAGCGTACCCATTACGAGCCGTCTTCGGACATGGTGGTATATCCTACGGATTGCGCTCGAAGAACGGTTGGTCTATCGCGGTGATTTTGCGTTGGGAACGCTGATGCGTTTTTTACCCATCATCACCCAGATCTTTTTGTGGTGGGCCATCTTTGATTCGCTGCAAGCGCAGTCGACTCCCGACTCGCGACTTGTAGGCTATTCATTCCCAGACATGGTGGCCTACTACTTGCTTACCATGTTGGGGCGAGCCTTTTCGAGCATGCCGGGACTAGCTTCAGGTATTGCCAAGCAAGTTCGCGAGGGTGAAATCAAGAAGTTCTTGATTCAGCCCGTGGATATGCTTGGATTTTTATTCCTAGGACGAGTCGCGCATAAGTTGGCTTATTATTCGGTTGCCTTTTTGCCATTCGCGCTCGTATTCTTTCTTTGTCGCGGCTACTTTGTTCAAGGCTGGCCCGATGTCACGCATCTCTTGGCCTTCATCGCTTCATTGATCATGGGATTCGTGATCGGGTTCTTTCTCGAAGCATGTATCGGGCTCATTGGATTTTGGTTGCTAGAAGTATCTTCCCTTTTGTTTGTGTATATGCTCTTTAGTTTCTTTCTATCGGGGCATATGTTTCCATTGGATATGATTCCAGCGCCATGGTCTTATGTGGTCAATCTGTTACCGCTCAAATACCTTGCGTTCTTTCCTGCGGCCGTCTTTCTTGGAAAAGTGGGCGACGATCGCCTGATGGTCGAACTTGGACTCGAGTTCGGATGGATGGTCTTCTTCATCGTCCTTGCTCGCATCATGTATGCCCGTGGCGTGCGACGTTATAGCGGATTCGGAGGCTAGGTTCATGGAGAATACCAAACCATCGTATCTGCGGGTGTTTATGGCTTTCGCGCGAAACAGCCTCGTTCGCGATATGACCTTTCGAACCAACTTTCTTTTGGAATGCGTCACCAGCATTTCATGGACGATGATGAATGTTGGTTTCTATCTCTTGGTGTTTAACTACGCGAAGTCGATCGGAGCCACGACGGGTTGGGGGAAATACGAGTTCTTCGTCTTCTTGGCGACGACTTGGTTGATCAATGCCATCGTACAGGCTTTCTTCATGCCGAATGCCCAGGAATTCAGCGATCTCATCCGGACCGGCGGTTTGGACTTTGCACTGCTGAAGCCTATCGATACGCAGTTTTTGGTATCGTTTCGGAAGGTCGATTGGTCAGCGCTTTCCAATTTTGCAATCGCTTTATTGCTTCTCGGATACGGCCTCTTCCATTTGATGCAGCGTACCGATCCACCCTGGAGGCCCGATTGGATCCTCTTTGTGTTGTACCCGCTTTACGTTGGGTGTGGCGTCGTCATCTTGTATAGCTTGATGACCTGCTTGGCAGCGACGAGTATCTGGTTAGGCCGCAACCAAAGTCTCTATGACTTCTGGTTTTACATCACCAATTTTTCGCGGTATCCCATGGAGATTTATCAGCGAAGCTGGGGAGTGCCATTGAGCATTCTCTTCACCTTCGTGATTCCCGTTCTGGTGGTGGTGAATGTTCCTGCAAGACTCTTGGCACAGCCATTGTCCCCGCGAGCCGATTGGGAATGGCCTTTGGCAGGGTTTACATTGTTGGCAACCGTAGCGAGCCTCGCTGCGAGTCGCTGGGTCTTTCAACGAGCCTTGTTGAGTTATCGTAGTGCGAGCAGCTAGGATGAATCCCTGATGAGGTTCCAACCCCGAGATCGCTATGATCGAACCAAGCAGTAAGAGATCGTATCAAGACTACCTCAATGAAATTCGGGAGCGGAATCGAGATCGCAATCATCGACCGGCTCATTCGCCGCATCAAGAAAGTTCTCGGAATAGTACCGCTCGAACACGATCGTTTTGGCAACTTCTCACCGAGTTTTGGGGACTTGTAGGTGTTTATCAACCCAAGGTTCTATTCGGTCTTGGTACGTTGACCATCTCGACATTGCTTGGGCTTATTCCTCCGTTGGCCACGAAACTGGCTATTGATTCCGCGCTGACGACACCGCCTCATCCATTGCCGAGCTATTTTCCAAACGATTGGAACGAATGGCCTCGCATGCAATTGCTTGGGATGATCGCTGGAATAACGATCGTAGTAGCGTTAGCGAAATCGGGTGTTCATCTCTGGGGAAGATGGGCCTGTACTCAGGCTGTCAATCAAATGTCGGCCAGTCTACGCCGCAAGACCTTTAAGCATATCTTGCATTTGCCTTTGCATCGAATTCAAACGATCAAGAGCGGCGGTGCGACGAGTATGCTCCGCGATGATGCAGGAGGCGTTGCTGAACTCATTTTCAGCATGCTCTACAACCCTTGGCAGGCTATTGTTCAGCTCTTGGGAAGTTTCATCGTCTTGGTTTTCGTCGACTGGAGATTGCTCGCATGCGGTCTCTTGTTGTTGCCAGCAGTTTATTTCTCGCATCGAACCTGGATCCATCGCATTCGACCGATGTTCCGCGATGTTCGCAATCAACGACAACGGGTCGATGCTTCCACGACAGAGAGTTTTGGTGGTATTCGTGTCGTTCGTACTTTTGCGCGCCAGCGAGCGGAAACCAAACGATTCACTCTTGGCAATCACATGCTGGTTCGCCAACAGTTAGCCGTGTGGTGGCGAACACGATTGGTGGAATTGGTTTGGGAAGTGTTGATTCCCATGGCTTCCACTGGATTATTGCTCTACGGTGGATGGCAAATTCTCAATCTGCAATTGACCCTTGGCGATCTCCTCATGTTCTTGGTCTATCTGACGATGTTGCTTGGTCCCATCGCAACGTTGACGGGTAGTGCCGTTCAGTTTCAGAACAATCTTGCTGGACTCGATCGCATTCTGGATCTTCTTCAAGAACCAGAAGAGATGGCTGACGTTCCTGGAGCCAAAAGGCTTCCCAAGGCAGAAGCTCGCGGGCAGATCGATATCGAGCAACTCGGGTTCCGTTATCCGCAGAACGAAACTTGGGTGCTACGCAATATTAGTATGCACGTTCCAGCAGGGCAGACCATCGCGTTGGTAGGGCGGAGCGGGGCAGGGAAGACCACTTTGTGCAATCTCATCGCCAGGTTCTTCGATCCAACGGAAGGAATCATTCGGCTCGATGGAATCGAGCTACGACAATTGAAGCTGCAAAGCTATCGACAATTGCTGGGAGTGGTTGAGCAAGATGTGTTTCTCTTCGATGGGACGATCGCCGATAACATTGCGTATGGCCGTCGCAATGCAACACTCGTTGATATCGAAAAGGCGGCGGAAATGGCGGCGGCCACCGAGTTCATTCGCAAATTACCTTCGGGTTTCGAAACACGCATCGGAGAGCGTGGCGTCAAGCTCAGCGGAGGCCAACGTCAACGCCTGGCGATTGCAAGAGCTATTCTTGCCGACCCCAAAATCCTGATACTCGACGAGGCAACGAGCAACCTCGATAGCGAGAACGAAAAGATGATCCAAGAAGGACTATCGCATTTGATGAAGGACCGCACTTCTTTTGTCATCGCGCATCGCTTGAGCACGATCATGAAAGCAGATCAGATCCTGGTGCTCGAGGAAGGTCAGATCGTGCAACGTGGAACGCATGAAGAACTCATGGCGATTGAAGGCCCCTACCTTCGCATGGCCAAGCTGCAGATGTAGCTGACCGACTATGCACCGGCAGTTATTTCGCGGATCGCTTGGCAAGCCTTTTCGATCTGCGGGCGATCGACATCCAAGTGGGTAACGAGTCGAATGCGCGTCGACGTCATCGCGAGTGCTCGCACCCCTTTCGCTTCCAAAGCCGCCATGAATCCTGCTGTCGATCCTCGGCCTTTTTCCACTTCGAAAATAACGATATTAGAATCGACTTGCTCGGGGACGAGTTTGAGTCCTTTGCAGTTGCGAATGGTATCTGCCAACATCTTGGCGTGAACGTGATCGTCCACCAGTCGTTCGCGATGATGCTGAAGCGCATAGAGAGCCCCAGCGGCGATGATTCCCGCCTGGCGCATCCCACCTCCGAAGAGTTTTCGAGCTCGTCGTGCTTGACGAATGAACTCTTCGGAACCCGCCAGACAGGACCCCACAGGAGCACCGAGTCCTTTGCTAAAGCAGATGCTGACGCTGTCGAAATGATCGGACCATTGGGATGCTTGGATGCCCGTGGCAGCGACCGCGTTGAATAGACGAGCGCCATCCAGGTGTGTCTTCAATCCTTCCTCGTGAGCCCACAAGCAGACCTCTGCCAATTGATCGTAAGGCCACACGCGTCCACCACCACGGTTGTGCGTGTTCTCTAAACAAACCAATCGCGTGCGGCACATATGTTCGTTATCGGGGCGAATCAAATCGCGCATTTGATCGACATGCATGACACCATCGATGCCTGGAATAGTGCGAGTCGCCAATCCACTCAGCTGTGCATAGGCCCCTTGCTCGTAGTTGTAGATGTGGCAATTCTCATCGCAGATGAATTCATCGCCTGGCTGGCAATGAACGCGAATCGCGATCTGGTTGGTCATCGTACCACTCGGCATGAAGATGGCCGCTTGCTTACCGAGGATCTCTGCGGTGAGTTCCTGCAGAGCTTCGACGGTTGGATCCTTGTCAATCACGTCATCGCCGACTTCAGCTTTGGCTATGGCAGCGATCATTCCTGGAGTGGGGCGAGTTACCGTATCGCTGCGAAGGTCGATCATCGATCAATCTTTCCCGTAATGCTTGACTTTTTCCCAATACTTATCGAACGCACCAGGCTCATGAAACTCGGGGCTATTATCGAGATCATGGCACTCCATACATTTGTCGCGTGCCTTGTCCAATGGAAGCCGCATCTCTTCACGAAGCTTGCTTAAAAGAGCTTCATCTTTATTGGCTTCCTCGGCGGCTACGTGAGCTGCACCCGGTCCGTGGCAATTCTCACAACCGTTTTGCATCATATGCGGAGTTGCTTCCGCAGAAGTGAACCCAGTAACGTACGGGTAATAGTACTCGACATTCCATCCAGTCACATGGCAGCTCAGGCATTCAGGGTCGAAATGCCGCTGAATTTCAGATCGCTCGGGGGGATGGATCAAAGACTCGGTCGATTTTGCGTGACCGGTCGATTTCCAAATATCGAAGGCTTTGGAATGGCAATCTCCACATTTTTCAGCCCCGACGAATTCACGCCCCGAGGAGTGCAACAGAGGACGGCTTCCCAGTTCTTGTAGGCCAACCTGCTTGAGCGCGTCTTGGTATTTCACAAACTGCTGAAGCATGCGAGGTGAGTCTTCGAATTGCGAACTCAGCGCGATCCGTTGATACCTTACCGGAGTTTTAGCGTCGTCATACAACGCGAACAGCCCTGCATACATGCCTTTCACACCGCATTGAACCAGGACACTTTGTGTACCTTCAATGGGAGATGGTTTGTCTTCAGGTTCACCAAATCCTCCCGCAGTAACGACCAAACGAAAGCCAGGTACTTCTTTGGCGTACTTTGCGGACTCTTCGAGCGTTGCGTGGGCTAAGAGAATTTGATAATCATGTTTCTCTTTGGCCATCTCGGCAGCCACCGCGCGTAACGATTCCACTGCGGGACGAATCTGAAGATCCTTGTTCTTCACTTCGATCAATTTCTTTTGATACTCATCTCCCAGCACTGCCGTAATACCGATCTTCATATTGCCGACACGAATCGTTTTATAACGTTTCATCGCCGATTCATCGAAGATCGTAATGTTGGAGGATACAAACGGACTCGAATCGGGAGAATCGAAATTGATCAATGCATAGAACAATTGCATCGGCGACAAAAAGAGGTCATCGGTTCCAAGCGATACCGCTGCGTAGTTCATCGTCTTGAACGCATCCGCAGTGGATTGGAACTTCATCTCGGCTTGCCGGCCTTTGCGACGTACTTGGTTGCCGGCATCGAGCGGCAATACATCCCACCCGCGTTCGAGAATGCTCGTGAGTAACGTATCGCGACGATTCAGTCCACCTTTTTGATTGGCCAAGCCTGTGCAGCCACAAGGCTCCAAATAACCATACTGCTGCCCGGTAATAAAGAATGCGACCTTGGGTTTTGGCCAATCGACGGCGATCTTCTGATTCTTCTCTTCCGCGGAAGCAACGACAATCGACGAAGGCTTCGTGGTTTGCTTGTCGTCTTCCGGCAGCTTCGTAAACGGAAGTCGTTTATCGTTCACCGCAAGCTCTTGATTGTTAGGGTCCGAGCTATCCGTTGCGTTATTGGTCGGACCATGGCTCGCAGTTTCGGCTTTAATGCGTCCATTCAATGGAGATGCGTCCGCGTCGAATCGAATCTTGACCTTTTCGCGCTTCGTATCGATGGTGACCTGATCGGGGCTCTCTTGGCTCACGGGAGATCGCAACACATTGTTGTTGGCGGGAGCAGGTTCCGCTGGCACAACATTGGTAACGGGTGGCTCGAGAGTCAACGTCGAAGGACTGGCTGGAGCCAAGTTCAGTTCAAACCCTGAGCTCTCATTTCTTACCGTGTCACTCGCAGATGCAGCGATGGACGTTGCCCCTGGGGATGGTTCGGAAGCGACGGATGCTCCTTGATCCAACCCAAACGTTTGCGGTTCGGATAGAGAAGGCTTTGATGGTGAGGTTGCGGCGGTGTCACTCGGCGTTGGAACGGTATAGTCGCGAGGCTTTGCAGAGGTTGCTTCGACTGTATGGTTTGCGTTGGCTTGCGCAATCACAGGTGTGGGTTCTGGTCGCGATCGTTCCGCTTGCGGGGTCGATTGGGGCGAGCACCCAAGCGTCGCCGAGATGGTTAAGAGACCCAGTCCTGTGTTTTTGAGAGAACGTCGTGTAATCGTTGTTGTGCGTGAAATCCGAAGCACCTGCATTCGCTCCTTCAATCGCGAGACTCAGCGATCTGCCACATCAATGGTGAAATACATGGGAACCACGGGCGAGAACTCCACGTTTGTTCGGAATTCGACCTTTCCAAAATTTGTCGGATTCGAACCATTTAGAGAAACTGGAGCAGTCCCTTCCGGTACTTCCAATTCCACCGGAACAATCCATTGATTGGGTCGTTTGATCGCATGTTCCATGTCGACGTGGATCTTGATCATCCCCTCAGGACGAAGGCATACACCCTCGACTTGAGGCTCGAACCCCTCTTTCACTTTTATCCCCAAAGACAGTTTTACCGTTTTCTTTTCGCGGGTAGTGACGTTGCCAACGGTGAGCAAATTCTTGGAGTCATCATAATTCAAACCGCCGATGATCCGTACTGCACCTGCGATATGCCCTTGCACCGACAGTTCCAATGGTTCGGAAACGACGTTGGTCTTGATGAGAATGGACGAGTTCAGTGGGCCCAATGGCAGTCCGGGTTCGGCATCCAAGGTGATTTCCGAAAGGTACTTGGCATCTGCATTTTCTGGGATCTCTCCTGGGGCTAGCTTCCGCGTGACTTGCGATAGCTTCACCTTATCCACCGTGCTCGCATGATTCCATGTGAGTTCCGAGATCTCCAAAGGTTCGTCGAAACAACTGAGAAGTTTGACCGAGCGATGAATGGAATCGGTCGATGCCACATCTCCTAAACTCATTTCCCCAGGAACAAATGCAATCGATGTGCTGACCTCACCTTTGACGGTCAATTTGATTTCCAGGTCGTCAGGGTCGTCCGTTCGAATACGAGCCGTTTGAGCGAACTCAGGTGATGCCGCGGTTGGTGTCCAGGTGAGAGTGACGATTGTTTCTTCGCCAGGCTTGAGGACTGGATTGTCCAGTTTGCCGATGGTGCATTTGCAGGTGGTGGCCAATACTTCGACGCGGCTCGGTTCATTGCCCACATTCTTGAACACGAAGTCGTGGGATCGTTTGGTCCCGACCAACATCTTTCCGAATGTAAATTCTTTTCCGCCTACCACTTCAATCTTGGCGCGGGGAGCCCGAAGAGTCTCATCCATGGAGGCATCGACGCCAAGCTCTGCCCGCATGCGATCGATCGGATCCATGAACGATTCGGTGTAGAGTTTCTCTTCGCTCAAAAACTGCCAATAACCCACACCGATTCCTGCAAACCCGATCAGAACGGCGATCAACAAATTTTTCATACCAATCTTCCTCTTCGACGATTCTCGGCAGGATACCACGGCGTTGGGATATCGGGAAACCTCTACTGGATCGAATCGGGCTTTCCGTCTGTTTCGCTGTCTTTATCCAAAAGTGTACGCAATAACTTTCTTGCAGGTTCGCCTTCGCAGTTATCCGGGGGGGAGGCTGGATCGGAGGCTGGCCTAATTTTGAGCTTTTCCTTGCCAGCAGGGACGTTTGTCCAGGTGGGCCAAAGTACGCGAGCCATTCCAAGTTTGTGATCCCAGTGAGGCGTTGCCTCGTCGAGTGACTCTGCTCGATCCAACCAGGCTCGAGCTCGAGGCAGGTCTTGGGCAAACCAAGCTGCTACCGACGCCTGCAAGGGTAGCCACGGCTCGGAAGGATGTTTTGAAATGGCGGCCTCGTAATGCTCTTGAGCTTTATATAAGAAACGCGGGTCATGGCTCGCCAACTCAAAGTAGACATCGCCCGCAATCCGATGAGCATTCCAGTCACGAGGATTCTTGGCAATCCAATTCTTGATGGCCGCTTCCAAGGACGTTGCGTCAACTGAATTTCCGCGGCCAAGACGCGACCTTAGCGATTCCCACTCGATGGCCACTCGTTGTTGACCAATCTCCGGGTAGTGCGGCGCAATCCGCTCAACTTCATCAAGACTAGCTTTGGCTCTTTCCAGTGAATTAGCAAGAGGAGCTAGATACCGCCATTGCATCACAGCCATGTAGGGCTTCCAAGTGCCCAAAGCAAACGCGATGACTGCCAATACGCTGAGACCAATATATGCTAAGGGCACATGCCGAATCGCACCGGATGCCATCGGCGTAGATTCCATTCGCGATGAACGATTGTCATCAATGCGCATGGTGGCCAGCAAGATGAGAATCGGTGCCATGCATCCGGGTGCCAGCCATCCCCCAGAGCCGCATAAATGAAGGCAGGTACCAATCAACGCTGCCAACAGTGTCGTATTGGTAAACCATTCTTGATCGCGCGTAGAGGCTACAACCGGTTGTTGATGCTTCCATCGAGCCCATCCGACGATCATTCCAAGGAGGAGGATGATCGACACTCCATACGGTAATGCTTCGGGTGGATTTCCGATCAGGCCCGGAACACACCAGACGATGCCACTGGCAATCACCATGCCGATGATTAAAGGCAAACTGCGGAAGGCCGTTAAGGTAGAAGAGTTGGATTCCTTGGTCCCGTGCTCTTCATTCCAATCGACCTTTCGGAACCATTGAATGATGGATACTGCCAAGAGAATCAAGGCCGGCAAACCACACGTTGTTGCAAGTTCAATCCAGAACGAATGCGGATCGGCAACGGTCTCACTAGCCTCGATCAACTTGACTGCTGGATACGCCGATTGAAAATTCCCTGGCCCAACACCTATCCAAGGATGCTGCTTGATGAGCAGGATGCTGGAGATCCAGTACTGAAATCGGAAACGAAGAGATTTTGGAGTTTCGGTAAGAACCAGTGGATCGACCCAAAGCAAGAAGAGCAACATAGAGACTAGAAGGACTCCACCACCTATCGCAAACTTCCAACGCCAACGCATCCATGTTGCTCGCCAAGGGGAGTGGGTCACCATCAGAAAGACAATGGCCACAAGCGAACTGATCCAGGCCGCGCGACTCTTGGTGAGGGCAAGGCAAAGGGCAATGATGGCAAGTGATAGGATTCCTGATGCTAACCAAACCCATCCTCGCCTTCGCAGCGTTGGTAACCAAGCGAGATTCAAGATCAGCGTCGGAACCAATATCCCTGCAAGTGAGTTGGCCAATGCAAAGGGACCGAAGGGTTCCGTGCTATACAATCGATTCTCAAATTGCATTCGCTGCATAGAGCCAGGTGCTGTGGAGATCCCTTGTTCACGCAGCAGGCGTTCGGGATTGGCTTCGTAAATCGCTCGTGTTTCTGGTAGGCTAACGAAGTATTGATACAACCCGTGAAACGCAGCGGTGAGCGTAAGAAGGCCCATGAGGAGCAGGAGTGTGTTGCGCCGTTCCGATGAGTGGGCTTGGTGCGTCAGCAGTGCGAATCCGATGGCAAGACTTGTGTATTGCCAAGATGCATGGAGTGCCGCGGCGATGTCACCTTCACCTCGTGTTGCCCAAGCACTTAGCCAAACCCATCCCACAAACGCAGCAAAGGGAAGCGTTAATCGCCAGTCCAACAAGGCAGCTTGATCAGGCCGACTCGGGAACTTCCATTGAACGATCGCATAGAACAAAGCTAAGAGAAGCCAGATGGCAACCTGCGAAAGTACCGTACCATCATTCACTTGGATGCTATCGCATGGAAGCCAGAAGGAAAGGCAGACTGCGAAGAGCGTCCCCGTCCACAAGGCATCGGACAAACTATCTGCCAATGTACGAATTGGCTGAGCTGTCTTCATGGTTGACGCTCGTTGGATTTAGATCCGAAGAGTGCCCGATGTTCGAGGATCGCAATCAAGCCAAGTGTGCTTGCAACGATCAAGACGATCAGAATCGCTCCAATCCAATCTGTTCGAGGAAGCAGGATCGCGCCCAAGGAACAAGTTAGCGTAGCGAGATAGATCGTCCAGACAGCTCCTTTTTTCGATAGCCCATGGTCAACCAGTCGATGGGAAAAGTGGCGTTTGTCTCCTTCAAAGGGACTTCGGCCTTCACTCAATCGAATCAAAATGACCGAGATCATGTCATACAGGGGAATGGCAAGCACGCAAAGCGGTGCGAGGATAGCGTGCTGTGTCTTCCCTTGATATCCAGAATAGGTTGCAAGCAAGGTCGCGATGGCGATCCAATAACCGACAAAGTAGCTACCTGCATCTCCCATGAAGATTCGAGCAGGTGGTGAATTATGAACCAAAAAGCCCAGCAACGAACCAACCAAGACCAACAGCATCGATGCGACGAAGATTTGGGGCTGACTGGATGTGTCGACTGGACTGAAGAGCAACATTGCCGCAAGTGATCCTCCCGCAATCGCCGCCACGCCACCCGAGAGACCATCCATGTTGTCGAGCATGTTAAACGAATTGATAAGAGCAACGATCCAGATGATGCTGAGCAATCCAGTGAACCATGGGAGATGGATGAAAGCAGTGAGTTGTAATCCTTGGCCGTAAACAACACAGGATGCAACGGCGAACTCGACACCCAATCGAATTCGCCAATCCAGTCCTTTGCGATCATCAGCAAGCCCGAGCAACATCAAGACAGTACCTCCAGCCAAGAGTAGCCAGAGTTCTTGACATTGCGATCGCATGCCTGCAAGGTGCGTTTTGGCGATCGATGGAAGCCAACTGGCGTTCTCGTTACCAACGTATACGGCAATCGTCCCAGCCAAAAAAGTAGCGACGACGCCTCCCCAAATGCCGATGCCTCCGCCGAGCGGAATGGGGGTCGTGTGGACCTTGCGATGGCCAGGTCGATCGAGAAGTCCCAATCGTTCGGCAGCTCGACGTACCCAAGCCACCAACACCACGCTTACCAAAAATGCGGGAACGACCGTCGCACCCAATACTATCCAATTCGACATGTGGCTCGGACCTTACTGATGCTTAGCTTGGGATCGAAGGGCATTGAGCTGCTTGCGACATGCCGTAAAAAAATCGTTGGAAAGAGGACGTTGGTAGTCAGGGTACGTCCATGGATAATACTGCCAGCCTCCGACGTAACGCATAGTTACTTCCGCGAAAACACCCTGTCCAATATAGATGCGATGAGCACGATCTTTCGTGGAAGCAAGTACCAGTTTATTCAGTGTTACATAACCAGGATCCAGATTGAGAGGACGTACGACCTCGGAAGGAAAAAGTTTTGAGTACTCTTGCTCCCACAATCCAGATTCACGCTTATGTTCCGAAAGTTGCATGGGGTCATACAAACCGTTGACGAGCCAAAACTGCTTCTTGAGTTGGCTTCCCATGGCCTCCGTGTAGTAGCTCGTTTCGTCGAAATCGAAACGCGGACTTTCCAAACGAATGGATCCCCATCGATCCTCAATGCGCTGGCGTGCCCAAAGGAAGGCTTCCTCCAATCGACTGAAAATAGCAACGATCAATACGGTTTCCATAAGGCCCTCAGAAACCACCATTATAGTCCCATTCTCTCGTTCTGAATCGATGGTGTGGCTCTTTCCCAAGGAGGCGAAATTGCGTTCACCGAGGAGCAATCGTCACAATCGGAACCACCGATCGGGGTGTGCCGGGTTTCAAGTCTACGGTTCCGAGGAATCTAGTTGAGGAGGGATTCTATCGACTAGAGGTGGTCACCAAAAAGGAATTATGGGCTCGTTGGAGTGCACGGGCGGCAAGGATATGACTGGCATAGCGATCGTATCCGCTCATAGAATAAGGATAGAGGAACAGTGGCGGACTCGAATTGGCGAGTCTCTTGTTCGGAAGCAAAGCATGGAAATTATGAAAACCATTCGCTCGCAGATTTGCATCTTACTTGCCGTGTTGGTCAGCACCTTTAGCTCCGAGGTGAGGCTTCAGGCTTCATGTCCGTTTTGCACGGCATTGAGTGGCACTATTTCTGAGGAGATTGTTTCATCGAAAGTTGCGGCCATTGGCTATTGTCGATCTTATCTTGCGCCTAAGTCTGACAAAGAACTTCATTTTGGGCTCTTTGAAATGCGGACCGTCCTCAAGGGGACGGAGCAACTTCAAGGCAAGTTTGATTGGATGGTTCCTTCCGTCGATCCCATGACTGCTGGTGACTATTACTTGGTCTTCGCATTCAACTGCGAGCCCATGGAATTCGGAGGGCCAGTACGGCTGTCAGAAGAAGCCCAAAAATACTTAATTGGGATGGTCGATCTGCCAGAGTCGGGTGTTGAGCGGCTCAAGTATTTCTTGCCATTCGTGGAGTCGACGGACAAAGTGATCGCCGATGATGCGTTCAACGAGTTTGCACGAGCTTCGTTTGCAGAAGTCGCTCAGCTCAAGTCCGTACTCGATCGACCACATGTACTAGACGTATTGCAAAGCCCCAAGACGTCGATCGCTCTACGTCGATTGTATTGGACGTTTCTTGGGCTGTGTGGAACAAGGGATGACGCCAAGCTTTTTCATGAACTGAAGCTGCGATCGGAAAAGGACCCGCAGTTCTCGCTAGGTTTGGACGCAGCGATCGCTTGTTACCTTTCGTTAGCAGGGGAGTCTGGATTAAAAGAGATTGAATCGACCTACCTTCAATCGACATCGGCATCGTCGAATGATCTCTACATGACCTTGTTAGCTCTTCGAGTGCAAGGACAAGAGATTCAAGCCATCTCGCAAAAGCGATTGGCTCAATCGCTCCGCTTGGGTCTGAATCGACTGGATATCGCCGATCAAATACTTCCCGATTTGGCTCGATGGGAAGACTGGAGCATATTGCCAGAATTGATTCCGCTATTTGAAAAGGTCGACGAAGAACACGCCTATTTGCGAGTCCCGATTGTGAGGTTCGCTATGGCATGCCCCTTGCCCGAAGCTCAGCGAGCCTTGAAGCGGTTTGAAGAGATTGACCCCGATGCAGTGCGTCGGGCTCGCGTACTTTTTCCAAAAGCCCCCTCGAATACCAACTAATCCTTTGGGTTGGCTTTTCTCGTACGGAAGATTGCGGTATCCTCTTGCCCGTGTCGAGACGCGAGTCGTTGATAATTGTAGAACCCGTTTGGAGTTAGCGATGAGACCCTATTTCGCCTCGCTTGTGTGTGGCTTGGTTCTTCCCGTGTTGAGCGGATGTTTGCTTGCTCAAGTGGGCAAGAAAGATGATACCCCAACCAAAGTAGAAGGAGACGCCGCTGTGACTGCTCTCACTGCAGGACCAAAAGATCCAAAAGAAAAAGAGGCTCCCGGCAAGATCGATGCCGATGCCAAGACCGAATTCACTACCACTCAGTCAGGTCTTAAGTATCGCATCCTTCGAAAGTCCGAAGGCAAGAAGCCAGGTCCAAAAGACGTCGTTACGGTGCACTATAAAGGTTGGCTCGATGACGGGAAAATCTTCGATAGCTCGTACCAACGTGCCGAAAAAATCTCATTTGGATTGCACCAAGTCATTGCAGGTTGGACCGAAGGCATGCAACTCGTTGGCGAAGGCGGAATGATCGAACTCGAAATCCCCTATCAACTAGGATACGGCGAGCGGGGAACTCCCGGCGGTCCCATTCCTGGCAAAGCCACACTACACTTCGTTGTCGAACTCTTCAAAGTCGGCAAGTAACCACCCAGCCTCAACTCAGTTGAGGCTTTTTTTATTTCCCCACACAACGTGCCATCCACCTATTGTTGACGCGCGCACAAGGTGTCAGCCACTTGTTGTTGATGACGGAATTTGGGTTCATGAGCAGGTTTTGGGGCTGAAAATGAGCTTAGAGAGCTCATTCGGTTCGGCTTTTGGCTGAGATGGATGCCAGAAGAAGGCGAAAATGCCTTTGGATGGGGAGGGAATGCGCGGACCGCTGAACTGAGTGTCGTTCAGTTGCTTGAAGATGGAGTAGTGGTAGAAAAAACTACTCGGTAAAGCAGGCGCGGCGGGATCGTTGGCCACGACTCCACGCGATGTTGCGGTTCTTGGCTTCCTTTTGCGGAGTTCACTGGCTTGCCCGCAGCATAACACTTCCCAAAGTACTTGGAAAAATCCCACGCAAGTCACACCGCATCGAACCTTCAATTCCGATTCGCTCGAGAATCGGTTGAAGGTCATCGGGTATCTTGCCACGTTTGTCTGGGCGTTTTTGACGACCCGTCCAATCGAGCAGCGTCGAGTACTCGGCAAGCGTCATCGACAAAGAAGCCCTTATCGCTGGCTCGTGTTCCTCCGCAGTGTGGCTTGGGACCTACGACATCATGTTCGTTGAGTTGTAGCGGCGCAAGCCATGTATCCACAGGCCTTAGGCGTGAAGCGTTGGCTTTGCTTTTGCCTCGTTGTTTTCTTTTGGATTTTCGTTTTTGCACGAAAGTCGTAGACACTTTTGCAATCGAGCAACTTCTTGTATCGCAGAAACGCTTGGCCAATTTGATCTGCTGCAGAATCGACTTCTCATCGATCCTCGAAGGTTTCCAATGCAATCGCTGCTGCGATTCTTTTAGAACCTTTTTGTGCCTTGATGCGATCATAGGCCGAGGTAAGGTGGATGCCTCGGGAGTTTTTGCCATGGCGGCTCGCACAGGATTCAGATCGACATACATCGCGCAGGCCAAGAGCCCCGCTTCATCTACGATCTTCTGAGCTTTAAAGCGTCCTTCCCAGCGGCCTGTGCACTTGTCTTCATTGTTGGCTTTGCGAGCTATCGGCTCAGATACAGCTCGCATGAACCAAAGAAAATACTCGATAATCGCTTGCGAAGTTCAGCATTCGCTTGGCATCGGCCATCTCTTTCGCGATCTGCTGTTGCGTGCGTTCACCTAGGCAATCATCTAGTCTTTTCCCAGGAAAAAGCCTCGGCCAACGCGTGGCGACATCTTCATCGGACCAAAGTTTTACGATATCTGGCCGGGTTCAGAGGATCGAATGCACATGGTTTGACATGACCGCATAGTTCAGCACATCGACACCGAAGGCGGATGCTAGCAGTTCCATCCACAAGCCTAATCCAGCCACGCCGGTGCTCGTAATTCTTTCCCGACGCCGCATCTTTGCCTGCAAGAAAGGCTCTTCGTACACATCGCTGGACGCAATGAGCGATGGCGACTTCCTCTTGCCCAAACACCGAATCCGCTTAGGTCGCGCCATGATTCAACTCCTCCGTTGAATCCTAGCGCGGCAACTTCCGAAGTCAACAGTAGGTGGCTGACACCTTGTGTGGGGCGTCAACAAAAGGTGGATGGCACCTTGTGGGAGACGCGGTTGCGGCCGGAGCGTTTGGCTTCGTAGAGTTGGTCGTCGGCGCGTTTGAGAATCTCTTCGCAGGTCTCGGGGGATTCCCATGGTTTGCTGATCGCTACCCCGATGCTAACGGTGGTCGGGATCGATCCGACCGATGTTGCTATATCGGTTCGGCAGACGGCCATGCGACAACCCTCGGCAATGTCGATCGCTTCCGCGCGATCAGTTTCGCCAAGGATGATGACAAACTCTTCACCACCGTAGCGGCAGACCAAGTGGTCGGAATGAACCGAAGATTGAAGGCGATGACAAAATTCGCGTAGGACTTGATCGCCGGCCAAGTGCCCAAAAGTATCATTGATCTTCTTAAAGTGATCGACATCCAGCAGAAGCACCGAACATGGGCGTTGCAATCTCTGCGAACGAATAAGCTCATGCTGTAGTGCGTCGAGCATATAGTTTTTGTTGTAAGCCTGAGTCAGACCATCACGTGTCATCGCCGAATAAACCGTTTGGTGGTACTGCGATTCGATCCCGCTATTCAAAAACTTGAAGATGTGACTTCCAAACCGGATCGTTTCACCACCTCGCAGTATCTGTTCGATCACCAGCTTCTCATCGACGAACGTTCCATTGGTGCTTCCGAGATCCAGCAAGGCGTATCCGGCGTCCGTCTTCTCGATACGGGAATGATGGCGAGAAACACTACTATCGTCCAAAGTGAGATCGTTAGTCGCATCTCGCCCGATGGTTATCACATCGGCATCCATGCGCTTCATCCCATCGATGATGTTGACAGGATAGATTTGCACCAAGCTAAATCCGTTTTCCACAACCGCAGGAAGAGGCTGTCGGTTTCCAGCTACGGTTGGTTCCACTTGCTCGTTCTTAATAGAATGCATGATCACCTCAATCGGCTCGCGGTTGTGCGAATTCATTCGTAATGCGTGTTTTATCGGTTGCGGAAAGGACTGAATCGTCGCCATCGAGCGAGATTTGAATTTGGCGTTGAAGCCACTGTTCATGGCTACTTTGGGGAAAGTTGTGGCGAAGTAATGATTCAAGGGGCTCATTCGATTGTGCGGAGATCGCAACCGAACCTCTTTCCGTTCTCGTCGCTTTCGCCAGTCCCATCTGAAGCTGGAGCAAACGTTCGAACAGGGTATCTTGTAACGCGGCTGAACGTCGAAGTCGTTTGGCTTTAAGAAGAGTCGCCATCGCCGAAGGGTAGTCACGCTTACGATATTGAACCCAAGCCAGCCAATAGCGAGCCACGGGGAGCGTCGGATGATCTTGGACGAGTGCCTCCGCAGTCTTATAGGCTCGTTGAAGAGAACGCACCGAAGGATCCCCATGCTGCACCCAATCTTCGAGCCATCGTAGTTGTGCCGCCATGGCTATCGTAGGAAAGGTCGAATTTTGGAGTTGGTCGAGAAGGGCCAAGGCTTCATCGCGACAGGATGTGGCATGCTCGGTTTGATCTTCTACTGCGTAGGCCTTTGCCACTGACAAAAGGGCGCAGGCTCGAAGATAGCGTTCTGTTTCTTGTGATTCTTGCGATGTTTCGAAATGGCGTTCTCTTTTTGACCACGCTTCCCATCGCGCAGCAGCTTCATCATTCCGACCAACACCAACCAAGCTTTGAATGGCGATTGCCTCCTTCCATGCCCAAGCGGGCAAAGGAAGATGAGCATCCAGCATGATGCATTCATGTTCATCCCCTTTCAAAGAATGGAGAAGCTCAAGACTCGCTTGAGGCGTTTGATGGAGAAGCGATTCGGCTTTCAAAAGCTGCGTCATGGCCTTTCGCTCCATCGCTTGATGGAGGGCGTCGGGATTTTGGCTCACAACGTCCAGTGATTCCAAAGACGATTCGATCGCCTCCAAAGCTTTAGGTGCGTCGCCCGATGCAAGATAGACGCTGCCCAATCTCGATCGCAATCTGGCAAGCTGATCATGCGTTGTCCATTGATTATCGGTCAACATGAAGTATCTCGCCAAATCTTCCTCGGCTGCTTCAAATTGTGTGATCGCTTCGGTATTGCGATAGACTCGCGACAAACAACTGGCCAGTTGCAATCGCGTTTGTGCTCGCTGTTCCAGCCAGTCTGGGCGATCGGCGATACGCTCGATACGTTCGCTTTGAATTTGAAGCAGTCGTTGATAGGCGCGAATGCTCTCTTGATACTCGTGCATTCCCACGCATAACGATCCCAGTTGCGAGAAGAGTTGCATCAAGATCGTTTGGTCGTGAGAGTGCGGAGAGTGATCGCCATGCAAGTCGAGCAGATGAATGGCTTGGTGAAGGATCGTTCGAGCTTCATTGAAGTGCCCCTCGGCTTGTTCAAGCGATGCCATGCATGATCGAGCTCGGACCAACATTCGAATGGATTCCGAATGAACCGGTGAGGTCGGTTCGAACTGTTCGAGTTGTTGCACGACCTTGTCCATCTCACCGATCGAATCACTTTTCCAATCCTGTTCCTTGTCATTCTGGATCCGCACCATGGCAATCGTTGCATGGGCTCGATGAAGTTTCGCCAAGGCAATCCAATCGCGATCCTCAGAATGCGTGGAGTTCAGGTGATCTAACGCGGAACGGTACCAGTCGAACGCTCGGTCCGATTGCGAAAGTTCTTGATAGATATCGCCAAGCCGATTGGCCGCTTTGGCCTTTTGGAGCTTCACGAAGTCTGAGGTGGAGTCAGTCGCGAGTAATTTTTCATAGTGTTCTGCACCCTGATGAAGGATCTGGCGGCGAATCGGCTGTAGTCCAGGAAAGGAACGCAGACATTCGCCAAGATCCAAAAGCCAACCATTGACGGCTTCCTGCGCTTCTTCTAGCTGCGCGAGCGCTTCATGATGTGCAATCTGCTCCGATTGCAATGCTCGTGTCTTAGCCAAATGTTCTTGTTCTGCCTGCTTTCGAGCAACCTTTTCGTCGGAATGAGCGGAGCTAATCAAGCTGAGCGCGAGAAGGGAGACGACACCAATGGCCGTGGTAGCCAATAGGGACGACCATACCAGGGTTCGGTGATTGCTCGCCACACGATCGACCATAGCCCACCAAGGCTCTTCGTAGGTCGATACCGAATCGCCCGTGAGGAATCGTCCGATGTCCGCTTCTAACTGCAATGCAGAAGCGTAGCGGTCTTCAGGAGCGGGATTGAGACATGTCTCGATGATCGAGGCTAACGACTTGGGGATCTTGGGGCAAATCGTGCGTACACGCACGATTTCAACCCGGGCGATATGATCGAGCGTTTCTTCCATCGTGGCACGACGAAAAGGTGAGACACCGGTTACCATTTCGTAGAGCATGATGCCCAACGAGAAAACATCCGATCGTTCGTCCATCTTCGACATCTCGCCACGAGCCTGTTCTGGCGACATGTACGATGCGGTGCCGAGAATCGCTCCATCGAGCGTTTGAGTGGAAGATTGCGAGTTCGCTTTGGTGTCGAACATCGAAGCATGTTGGCGATGACGATCGAGCTCCTCGTCGGTCGTGCGGAGGGACTTGGCAAGCCCCCAATCGAGAACAATCGTTTCTCCGAAGTCGCCAATGAGAATGTTGGCTGGCTTGAGGTCTCGGTGGATATAGCCTCGTTCGTGCGCATAGGCGATGGTTTGGCAAACGCTTTGAAATCGTTCCAGCCAAGGCCGCAGTTGCTTGATCGATTTGACTCGAGGCAGAGTTCGATGAAATTGTTCGAGGGCAGTCGAAAGAGTTTGGCCTCGCAACCACTTCATTACGTAAAAAAGATCGCCGTCACGATCATCGGTACCGAGTTCATGAACAGGTACGATCCCAGGATGTTGCAATAGGCCTGTGATCTTGGCTTCATTTAAGAAGCGTTCTTGTACCAACGGATCTTGCGAAGCATGGCGTATGGCTTTTTTGATGACGACTTCGCGTTCGAGTTGGCGATCCCATGCGCGGAAGATGACACCGCAACCGCCTCGCAGGAGTTCATCGCGTAATTCATACCGATGGCGAAGAGGTGTCGCCACCAACGAAGGGTTGGCGGGAGGACTCATCCGTCCACCGAGTGCGGTAGCATCTTGGAAATCTGGCGTCGACATAGGACCGAATCGTGGAAGGTCGAAATACGGTTTGAGGGCGCGTCCTCCGGGAATTTGCAGGAAAATCCGCGAGAACGATCCGAGGAACCGTAGGTCCGAGCCTATTCGGTCAGCGTCCGCTTGGCGTGGAACTCAATTGTTTCTCTGGAACATCACGACGTTTGTAACGATTGTTCCGATTAAGGAGTGGGTGGCTGAAGTGTCCACTCGACCACGGCTGCCGGTGGAACTTCCTCTGGGCCAAGGGTTGCGATCTGCGTCGATGGACCGCATTGTTCCATCGCGATTCTCGCCAAACGACGCGCTTTGGCATTGGGCTCGAAGAAACAGCCATTGGGCAAGGTCTCGGTAGCCATGCGCATGAGCTTGCTGCGAATCGCAGGAGTGCAACATCCTCCACATCCACTGGCACAGGGACCACAATGAGATGCGCCATCTACGACTGCTTGGATCGCTGCGATACGAACAGAATCGCTCGGGTCGTCCAGTGCTGCCAAGATCGCCTCTTCCACTTGCGGATTTCGGCTGCAATCAATAGTGGCCAGATAAGCAAGCGCTTTGACCTTCGCGGGAGCGGCTGCTTCGGCTTGTTGAATGGATGCCGCCGCAGCAACCGCTGGGGCTGGTGACTGCAGACATGCGGGATCTCCCAATGCCATTGGAGCAGCCGCTGCAGGTGCCGGTTCCAACGCCGGTATATAAGTACTCAATCGCAATCGCGACCGATAGATCACGCGATGCATTC
Organism: Pirellulales bacterium; assembly: GCA_046349875.1. Taxonomy (GTDB): domain Bacteria; phylum Planctomycetota; class Planctomycetia; order Pirellulales; family Pirellulaceae; genus JAXMBN01. The sequence goes on along the minus strand of JAXMBN010000005.1, from coordinate 29,123 downwards.
CATGTGCTACCGAGTTGACGCCGAGGTAACGTGGAAGCGTCATAGGAGGGGCGACCCCGGGTGCCGTCGGTGTTGCCACAGGTGGAGCCACCGCGCATCCAGAGATGCAGAGAACGATGATCCATCCAAGGCAATGAAATCGAGAAGTCTTTTTTATAGTAAAGCGTTTCATGACGACTTGTCCATTCGAATGAAATGCTTGGTAGGTGGAATATTCACGTTGACTTGTATGGGGATGTCGCGCTGCATTCGCATCCCGCGAACGATTCCCGAAGCTCGCAACACATAGTTGCCCGAAGGAATGTCCGAGAGAACAAATTCGCCGGCCGCATTGGATTTGGTCGACGCTATCGGCCGCCTCGCCGCATCCTTGGTATCTGATCCGATCATGGGCGACGACTTCGGTGGTGGATCTTTGGCTTCTTGCGGCGCTGGGTAAATCGAGACCTGAATTCCATCCAGTGGTTGCTGCACAAAAGTGATGGTTCCGTGCACCATAGCCGTTCGGCTCGCTTCGCGCGCAGCCCAAGCTTGAGCCGAGAAGAGTTCTATGTTCTGCACGAATGTGGGACTTCCATTTCCTGCGCGATCGGTTGCTCGAATCAAGAGTGGAGTTGAGCCTGCGGGTAGTGTTTCCGTAGGAACGGTGATCACCCAGTGCTGTGGATCGCGCGCGACACCGGGAAGAACCGCCATCGAAGTCTGAAACTCGAGTTCACCGCGAAGCGACCAACCGCATTCGACCGAAGCGATGCCCGAAAGGCCACCATCCTCCACCTCGACTTCGATGGTGATGGGTTTGCCGAGAAGTGGAGCGAATACGCCCGTCGCAGGGTCTGGCTGAAATCGGATTTTCTGAATGCGAGGCGGCTGGCGATCGAAGGCGCGGGATGGCCCTGAAAAAGTTATTGTTTGACTTCCCGATCGATAGGACGCCAGGAGCGTTGCATGACGATTCCATGAGGGATGGACCGGTAATGAAAAGGTGTGGTTCGTAACGTTTGATTGCACCAACACGTTGCCTTGCGGATCGATCCCATTCCATTGAAACTGAATCGACGTAGGAGTGGAGAGCTCTACGGTCTCTTCGTTCTCTAGGTTTCGATCTCCATTCGAATCCCATCCAATCGTGACGCGATCGGTCGCCGTATGAAAGGCTGAGGCTGTGATGATGGGTAGGGCCATCACGTCCACGTGGGATGCCGTGCGTTGAATGGTGCCATCACATACTTCAAGACCGATCGCTTGTAACTGCTGGGAGGGTTGAAGTGGACCCGAGGATTGCAGATCGACTTCATAGATGAGGCTATTCGGGCAGTGGTCGACATCGATTCGAACGATGGCCTTGGAGGTGTGGCATTGCCCCAGCGACCAGACGCGATGAATGCCTTCCGGACTTGCGGGAAGATGGAAGGTACCGGATGCGATTTGCGGGAGAGCCTCCCACAACGAATAGGCGTTGGGCTTCTCGCGAATCGAAACATCCACTGCGATCGGCTTCTGCATCATCGATAGGTCGCCTTGCCATTTCGCATCTACAGAAAGGGTACGATGGTTGGCATCCAAGGACACTTGCCAAGCGATATCGTGAACACGTTGCTGAACGCGCGGTTCGATGGCAAACCACTGACATAACGAAGAAGTCCCTGCAGGACTTGTGTTTTGAGTTTCTTCATTGCTCCCTGCCAAAGTTAGGCAAACGAGCATCTGCTTCCAGGAGTGTTTGGGCTGTTCCGGTGGCAAGACCATCGGAGGGAAGGCAAGATGGGTGGACGAACCTGGGGGAAGTTGCATGGGACCAGTATGCGCGTGTTCCTTCAGTTGCATAGAAGCTCGCCATGCTTGTGAGGTTGTCTCCGCAATCGCGCCGCTTGGGATGGTAGGAATTGTTTCTGGCGAAAGGAAGAGGTTTGCATGAAAGGTGATCGGAACCGCCGACAGGCTTTGTACTTCCAATCGCATCGCTTCTTGCTGATTGGGAAGGAATGAAACCGTTTGGAGATTTGATGTTCCGACATTCGACGAATGAGATAGCGTATTTGCCAACATCGACCCTGTGGCACGGATTGCAGCAAACGGTGCATTGGGTGTATCGAATCTGAGAACGGTGCGTCGACGCATCGAAGCGTGTTCCACATGAATTTCTACATGCTCGAAGTTTTTGACCGAGCCATGATCTGACCCCGAATGGATGCGGTGAGCATCCAGCCACAGGACTGCTTTCCCTTTCATCACCGGGGGCAACGCAAAGGGATGGACGACTCCGGACCGCAATGCTATTCCATCGTGCGCGATACGAAAGCGATCGTCGTCGAACTCCAAAAGGATGTTCCATGTTGCTACCGAGGATGTTAGTTCTCTTCCCTCGATCACAATTGGAATCTTGGCACTGACTTGCCCAAGGAGGTCGACATGATCGGTAGCGGAGAGCGTGAATGTATCGGTATCGGTGTCGATACTTTTCGCTCGCTCCTTCGATAGCCAGCTGGCATAGTGTTGTCCGCGTTGCGTGAGAGATTGAGCTTCTTCCGAGGTTGCATCGATCTTTTGCTGTTCGATTCGTTGGAGATTCCATTCGATCATGCGTTCCCATCGGTCAGGTTGTGACGCTAAGGATCGAAGCAGATCGGTAAGCTTCGCGTGTTGCGAGTTCGCCAATATCGTCCACAGGAGGGCATCGGAAGGAAAGGCTTCTGATTGCGTCACTGCGCAATGGGTCCAATTCTCGATGGTTGCTTGAAAATCCCGTTCAGCGCTGGCAAGGATTTGCAACTTCTTTTCCAGTGGTATTTGATTTTCAGTCAATCGATTTTGTTGCTTGCGGATCGCGTCCACAAACGATGCCGGTTGATCATGGGCTATTCGACTTGCTAGTCGCGACCAAGTGGCGACGAACAGATCAATGCTATCGGGAATTTCAGACGGGGTTGAGGGTTCCTCCATCGCGGAGCTCGTAGGATTTAATGATTGGGATCCTTCGATCGTTGAAGGTGACCTCTTAGAAAAGGAAGAAACAAAACGAGCGGGAACGTGCCGTGTAGCTGGATCGATAGAAGCGTTGGGGCGGGAGGAGATCGATGTCAGTTGACGGAGATTTTCACGAATGCTGAGAGCAGGGGGAGCTGTCGATGAGCCCCATCGGCTTGCTCGAAGCACCTGGATCAGCACGGAATCCATTTCTCTCCGCGATTGAAGGGTATCGCCAAATTGTTCAAGCGTTTCGCGATAGAGTTGGCTTGATCGCTGTGCTTGCCGCAGCGACTCTTCATGCCAATTGACTAGAGCTTGATCCAAAGCTGCACGCTCGGCTTCTAGTCTTGCTAATTCTGCTTGTTCAAACAGGTTTCGAGAGAATTCCCAGATAGCCGGATCCTGCAAGCACATCGCGAACTGAGTAGGCGATTGCGGATGAGTTCCCGTTGGAGAGACCATTCAAGGCGACGTGTGGACAGAATCTGTGATGCCCATTGGATCTCTTCCGACGTTGTATTCGCATTCTCCATCGAATGAAGGTAGGCTTGAAAATCAACAGGGTTCGGTGAGCCATCGAGATGCTGTAAGAAGTCGGCCAAAGGGACAGGAGCAGGATGAGGCATCAATGGTAAAACGCGATACGATTGCAATACCGCCTCCGCGGTCCAGCTTTGCACAGATGGCAGCGACCTAGGTCGCAAACATTTCAGTGCATCGTGTTGCCATGGTGATAACTGAGGATCGATGGTAGTGCCATCTTCGAGCTTGAGCATCGATGCAACCAGCCGTCGAAGAGGTCGATCATCGCGAACCGCGTCACCATTTTCAAAAGACTGTCGCCAATCGACGTAGTGATTCTCAAGGGCTTCCATGGCAACAGGGCAGCGGTCGCGCAGGGCCATGGGCGCGTCCAAATACAACGCGGGGAGTGCGTCCCTTTGTGGCTTTTGTTTCCACCGTTCGAGGATCGTACAAAAGATCGATAGAACTTCTTGGGTGGTTCCTTGTTCGACCAATTCAAGATGATCCTGATCGCCTGCGGCCTTGGATGGTTTTGTGGGTTCCATCGGTTCCGAGGATTCCGTCGTTGGTAATCTTCCGAGACGAACAATACCCTGAGGAGGTTCCCAATGAGGGCTCGATAGGACTAGAAAATTCGATGATGATTCGCGTTCCGGACTCGATGTTGAAATCGTGCCTTGAGGTATCCATTGAAACTCGTGTAAATCCAATTGCCGTTTGAGTTGGAGTTTTTCGATACAACGTCGAAGCCAATCGGCAGATGCGGAATGAAGCGAGCTTTTAGGGATTGATTCGTCATGAAAAGCCATGCGAACGGAAATCGCAGTCCCTTTGAGCTGCACGAGTTTTCGTTCAAGAGCTTCTTGAAACTCTTCCACGATCCAAGGTACTGCGATTCCTGAGGGGCCGCTGGAGTGAGGTGCTACCGCATCGACGTAGAGTACGATCCGTTTGCAGCGTGTTTGATCGAGCTGCTCGAGCAAAGAGAGCATATGCAGTCTAGGGCCTTGGTGCATGGCATCCCGGGATGTCTCGCAAAGGGCAGGGGACGCGTCATCGATCGCCAATACACCACAGACGTAAACGACGAGCGTGGATGCTCGAGAAAAGGCTCGTCCGCGAAGGTCGCTCGTCAAATGGATCTCTTGTTGATCCACTCTAGTTTTATCTTCCAAGAGAATGCCAGCATGCGTGGCACGGCCTCGAAGGTACTCGCCATTGCGACTGGCCCAGAGATGAGCTTGATCCAGCGAAGGTGCTTTATCGAGATCGATTGAACGCGATACCTCGGTGCGAGAACCATCAAATGAATGGCGTCGCGTTCGTAGGGGCTTTGCAATAGTTTGGCAAAGCCTGCTAGAAGGCCAATGCAAAGACATCCCAGCAGTAGGCGGTTCCAATGGTAACGCCCTGATGTACTAGGAGGGTTCCATGCGCGAAGGTGCGAACGAGCGGATGAATGGGCCGTAACCGTTGGAGTCGATCGGTCGCTCTTTGGTGACGTGTCGTGAGAGTTGGGATCGCGAGTGAAGGGTGCCATCTTCAACCTCCGATGTCCACAGTTGGAAATCCCATGGCGATGGAACCTCCGTGGGCCGTGGAATCACCGACGCGAACGGCAGGCTTTCCGCCGATCATCACCGTAGCAGATCCTTTGACGATCGAATCGGGTGGACCGACACAGATGCAAGTGTCACCCAAGACGGATGCGGGAAGTCCACCGACCATCACCGTCGGAACGCCAGGACCATTGATAGGACCTCCCACATGCGGTACCGGCGGCACGTCAGGGGTGACCATCGGGCATTGATGCATGTCGTTGAGTCGGGCTGCAGGAGGCATCAGGAGTTCCTCCTTGCATGGGTATCGTTGCGTTCTACGATCGCTTTCAGTTCATCCAACCACTTCGAGAGCAAGACGCGAGGACCAAAGGTCAACGGTGCTAATTGAAGCGATGCAATCATACAATTGCGAACGACATGCGGAGGAGCCATGACCGGCGCCGACGGTGGGGCCGCAAATGGAGCGTACTGCCATGCTAGTGCGGTGCAGAGCCATGTCCAAGCATGATTGCGATCGCAAGCCGTCAAGCCGTCGCGAATCACCGAAGCTCGTTCTGCCGATGGATCTTTCAGGCAGGACTCGAATTGTGTCTGTGATGTCGGCGACAGGGGACGACCCATCGGTAAGAAGCACTCGAAAAGGAATGCGATACTCGCCCTATTCTCCAAGCAGCAAAATGCCAAGCGAAACGCTTCCCAAAGTTGCTCCGTTGCTCGAAGGGCATCCAATGCCTCACCCAATGAAGGCTCGCTCTCGATGCATTGAAATGCCGATTCGGTGAATTCACGATTGGCGTCGAGGCCGTATCGTATTTGCCATGCTACTGCGACGGGCTCCGCCAACTCATGCTTCTGCAGTCGCGCAGGGATGGATGGTTGGACGCATTGGATATGAAAACGCGACTGTCCTGCATTCCATGAACCAGAGGATTCCAAAGTCAACGACGGTTGTGGAAGACCATTCACCACTAAAGTCGCTTCCTGAAGAGCATGGATTTGGATCGGCGTTTCGTAGCGAATCTCGAAGTGCTCTGGATGGAGATCTGGGTCGATTGCAATGCTACATTCCACCCAGGGCGAACTACCGACTCGAGCCGATTCGCCACTGCGGAGCAGCCAGCGTTGCTTCGTTCGATTGGTTTCGCATTCGAGGAGAATCGTCATGATATTTTGGAATGAACGTCTAAGTCACTGCGTCTAAAGGATAGATGCCTAATTGATTTGAACCATTGCACCCTTGATCTGTGTGTTCCCGGCAGCACTCAACGTGCATTGGGCATTGGCCTTGAGGTCAAGGGAGGCGTCCGCTTGTACCGCGACTGTTGTGGCCTGTGTCTGAAAACTTACCGACTTGGTTTGGATGGCCGAGTCCGCTTTAAGCGTGATGCTGGGAGATGTGATTTCGATGGCCGATGGGGTCATCGAGATCTTGGAGCTTCCACACTCCAGCACGATCGAGGTGGCCGCCTTGAGAAGGAATGAACCTTGGACAGCTTCGTACTGAAAGTCCTTTTGAACGGTGACTTTGTACGAACCCGCTCCACTTCCTTTACCGATCGTTACCTGTTGGTCGTTGTAGATCTCTAACGTTCGATCTCCAGGTGACATTTTGTCGAAGCCCACTTTGAGCGTATCGTTATTCTCGACCGTGCGGAGGAAGTCGCGTTCACTATGGAACAAGATCGACTCGCTGTCTTTGGTGTCATCGAAGGTCAATTCATGGAATGCTGCGGCATCGCCTCCTTTGGTACTCCGCGTTCGAAACACCGATTTCGCCTGTGCGGTCGCCAACTCTTCGGGAGGCATGCGTTCGGCGTTGAAGACACGGCCAGTAACGATTGGTTGGTCGGGATCCCCATGCAAGAACTCGACCAAGACTTCATCTCCGATGCGCGGCAGATTCATCGCACCAAAGTTTTTGCCAGTTGCGGCTTGCGATACGCGAATCCAACAGGAACTATTCTCGTTGGACTTCCCATCGCGATCCCATGGAAATTGAACTTTGATTCTTCCATAGGAATCGGTCCAAATCTCTTCACCTTCTTTGCCACAGACGGTGGCCAATTGGGGTCCTGTTATGTGTGGACGTCGCGTGTGGAGTGGTGATCGAAAAGGAACGAGTACAGGTTGGCATCGAATCGAACAATTGGCTTGAAACTCTTGAGGTTCACCGGCAACGATACTGGCCGCTTCTATGGAGAGCTCCGATGTTGTGATCAAGTATTTTTGATTCACTGCATCTGCAGGATGCCCTTCGATTTCGATCACTTGACCCGCGCGAAGGCCTTTGCAATTGCCTTGAAAGCTGACCCAACTTCGAAGCGAATCCTCTGCTTCCGTTCGGATACGAGCTAGGCGTTGTCCCGCATCCACGTCGAGATATCGTCCTGGGTAATCGAACCATTCAAAGTCAGCATCGTCGACATTGCGTTTTTGAGAGACCAACAATGGCGTACGTGGCTTCTCGAAATCGTAGTCGGTTAACGCGACCGAGCCGATCCCAAACTCACGGGCCGAGATGTGCTTGGAAAGGTATTCGTCCAATCCATCTGGAGAGAGGCTTCGATAGGGGATCTTGTCATATCCAGCTGGGGGCGCGTGAGCCGACATATCATCTGCCAAGACGAGTGTATGTTTGTCTTTGGCGTATTCGAAAAAGTAATAGATGCCTTCCTCTTCCATCAACCGATGCAAGAAGTGAATATCGGATTCGGCGTACTGCACGCAGTAGGGGCGGCTCGCGTACGTCTCGGTCACTTTGGATTCGAGTTGACCACTGAAACCTTGTTTGCTGAAGATCTTCTTGATGATGTCGATGGTGGTGAATTCTTGGAAGACACGGCAACCACCCGTTCGTTCTAACAGGCCTGAGGTTGAAGTTACGGTAGCGCGGTACTGCGCATATTCGCCTTGAAATCCCACCGACTCGAATCGTGAAATAAACCCGGACAGCCAACAGGCTTCATCTTCCGGGTATCCAATGCGAACAGAGATCACTTTCTTGAGCATCGATTGAAGATCGATCGAGTCATCATCGCTGATGAGATCCAATACGCCTTCAAAGGTTGCACCGAGTCGTTCTTTCCAACGGAGGCTTGTTACAAGGAGCACGTCATCGCCCAGGTGGGAGTAGATCCCCACAGGCCCATCCTTCTGACTTGGTTTCATGCTGCGGCCTCCGAAGGGATGGGTGTCGGAGATATTTGGCCGAGGCTGAATTGAAAGTCATCGCGATCGCGATCCACAGGCCGACTTTGAATCCAAGCATTTCTCCCGAGAGATCCCATCTTTCCCAGGCAGGGCTGGGGAACTTGATCTTGCTTCAATAGGACCTTGATTCGAACATCGATTTCTGGGCCGGCATGGTGTTTCGTGATGGCTCGCAAGAATGGTCGAAGCGACGCCTCTGGCATCAATCGTTCAAAGAAAGTGAAATCGATTGGACCTATAACGATTTCGATACAGCTTTGTCGGTCTGGCACACGCTGTCCGAGAACGGCACTTTGACCAAGCGCGTTCATGGGTTGCGCAGTTGGGCTTCGCGAAGCAAGCTTGGAATGTCCAAGGGAACCGAGACGACTGCATTCATCGGACTTCAGTTGTAGCCATTGCAATGCGAAGGATTCAATCGATACGGGCACACCAAGGCTGGATTGCAAAATGGAAGCCAATCCTTCTTCGTGGCGATGCATCGCCCCCAGGTGTCCCGCAAAGAACACTTTGGAATGATTCGACCAAGCATCGCAGGCAGCATCTTGACCTTGTCCAACTCCTATCAATGCGCCCACATAGGTGGCGAATCGATCTTCTTCGGGGCGATCGTGTTGTACCGCGGGCCTCGCACTGCTCCATGCTCGATAGAACAGAATACCCATGCGGTGATGGAACAAGTCGAGGAACGATTGGAGGGCATCATCATTCGCATGGCGTGCTCGGTTGCGAATGATTTCGGTCAAATGCAATGGAAGTGGACCCGATGGACCGAGCAAACCAAAGAATCGTTGTTGAATTTCCCACTTGCCGTCGATCTCTTCGGCTTGGTCGATGGTCGATGGAGCAAAGCCTAACGCTGCGGGCTGTTGAACGCGGACAGCTTCCTCGGACGGACGATGGGCATGCCCGATACGTGGAAGATGATGATGAGCGCGTTCGATTTCTCGCAGAGCTTGAAAGAATGAAAAACGGTGGGACTCACCCGCGAGTATTGGGGTGAGGTCGTAGGGAATCGCACTGGGTTCCATGTCTAACGCCTCATTCTCAAAAACTCGGAATCCTCATCGACCACGCGATACATGGGCTCAGTCTCTCGCTCATTAAAGTCTCGAGGCCGTGCCCATGCGCGAGGGCCAGCGGTAGACGCTGCCTCGTCTGGCTGAAATCAAATGCGTTTCGGCAAAGCTATTGACGGAAACAAATCGAGCAAAAAACTGCTCCAGGATCGAACCCAACAAAAAGACTTCGCTCGACTCAGGGTGATCTTCATCCATCGTTAGTTCGATTTCGATACCGCGAGCAAAGGTCAAGGGTCCCGATTTAGGAACGCGACGGACGATGGATTGATGTTGCACATGTCGAATGCGACCGATCTGCCGCAGTGTTGCCGCATCCAACGGTTCACAGTAGAGCTGAAGGATCGATCGAAGGAGACTTGCACCGCCCACATCATCGACCAACGACAGATAGTTGGGTGTGAGATGGCGAATCAATCTCCAAGCGGTTTCGCCTTCGTCGCGAACCAAGGGAAGTCGAGGCGAAGTCGGGCCGGTCAAGCATTGAACCTTTTCGATAGGACCGCCATTCACCGTATGAAATGCTTGTCTCCATCCTCCTTCGGGTGCAAGGTAGGGAAGGTCGCGATTGGTGCAATAGACCAGGGACGAAATCTGTTGGTAGGAAGACAAGGAGGAGGATGTTTGGAGATCCACCAAGCTCACGAAGACCTCTGTTCCCATGTAGGACGACCGTGGATTCTGGGAGGTACGAGTTCCCTCGATGGTCGACCGACGATCGATGGCGTAGAAAAGCGTATCTTTGTCGTGCGAAGGTGAGTCCGCTGGAAAGGACTCTGTTGGCGAACCATAAAGGGGTAAGCATTCGCGTTCCAGTTGCGAAGCACTCGAGTGTGCCGCCATCGACTGGATCGACCATATTTCATAATCAAGAGGTCGACTTCGATCGCATATGATTTGGTGTTCGTGTTGTCGTGAATCCAGGTGAACGCGATCAGCTCTTTTGGGAAACAAATTGATGGCGGGAACGCAATGGAGCGCTAGATGCTCGTTGTTGACTCGCTCGATCAGTCGACTTGGCGCCGTCGTGAAGCCGAGCAATACATGAAACTGCTGTCCCTGCATGTTTCTGCAGATGGGCTGAAGTCCGTCGAGTTCTACGAAGAGGAATTTTTCAGGCAATTGAAAATACTCTTGAAGCAATCGATAGCCGGAGAAGGATCGTTCATCTTGTGGGAGCAACGCTTCCTCCGTTCCAAATCCACTTGGTCGAAGCCGATCGATTGGCAGAGGCGTCCAAGATTCTGGTCGAAGATTGGCAGTTGGTTCTCCACTGCAAGCGATGGCGACCGTATTGGCGAGGAGGGTTTCATAAAGGCAATGAGCGACGTCACCACCTCGCAAGTAAAGCCGCAATTGGTCGAGACAAAGTTTGCCAGGCGGAACGGGGACCGTCGAATGAAAGGTTAGCCAGAGGCCACTGCGGATGGAGCTATCGTGAAAGGAACTGGGAACTGAAACGTGGGATGTCGATTCCCGCGAAAAGAAATGAGCGTGTTCTAAACGGATAGGCCACAAATGGAGATCACAGGTCGTATCGAATCGACAACCCGTTTGCTGTCCATGGGCTGGAGCCGCCATCAAACGCGTGCCACGAGGGACGATGTATCCATCCAAGAGCGAACCTTCATTCTGTGCAGGTTGCAGTTGGAAGATGCCCGCCGACGGAATCGGGCGGACATAGTGCGGATAGATGGTCTCGAACAAAGCCCGAGTCCACTGAGGAAACTCGGCATCCATGCGGCGATGCACGCGAGCTGCCAAGAAGGCAAATCCTTCGAGGAGTCGTTCGACAAAGGGGTCCGCGCATTGGAACTCGTCGAGCCCCAAACGCCCGGCGAGCTTCGGATAGCGTTCAGCAAAGACACTACCCATCTCGCGCAGATACGAGAGTTCGCGATCAAAGTGATCGAGAAAGGCGGCGTCCATGCGTCATCATCCAGCAGATGAGTTTTGATTGGGGTACCGCATCCATGCAGATACCATCGTCCTTGCGGGTCTTCGTCAGCTCGCGAGCACCTTCATACATTGTGCAAGCTAACTTGATTCGCCCATCAAGTGAATCGAATGCAAGCAAACCTGCAATTTCTCATTGACGGCAGAATTGGAAGAACCGCTAAGACTGCACTTCTAATCGACCCGTTTCGAGGTCGAGCAACGCTCGGATTTCAAATAAATTGGGAGAGTTTCCATCTGAGTACTCCCCAGAGATCGAAATGGGGAGGGTTCGTTGGTTTTGCCAACGAGGATCGACGATCGCTCGGACTTGCACGCTCTCTCGTCGAAGTCTCGGTTCGTACATTTGAATGGCTCGTTGGAGCGACTTTTCGATCAGCGTGACGCTCGATTGCAACGAAGTTTTGCCAGCAAGAGCTAGCACTCCGAAGTTGAGGACGCTCTTTTGAACCTGTGGCCAGCGGGAGAGGTCCTGCGTGGAAGCCAGGGCTGTCGTATGAAGCAACCAGCAAATATCGCGGAAGATGGCGGCTTCCAGATCGAGTTCGGGCATTTCGCCACGATTGAGAGTTGATTCTGCTACTTCGGACAAAGGACGTTCGGAGAAACGATCGAGCAGCGAAATGGGGGCGCGTTTTTGCGCGGAATTATGTTTGGGCATTGGGCTTCTTCCTCCCTGAAGAGACCATGCGAACTGCTAGCATCCAAGAACTTACCTTGAATGCAACAAGCCGCCAGCAAAGGTTGCGGCGGCTTGTCGAAACATCCAGATGCCAGGCGGTGGACTTACCACGCTTTACCGATGGTGAGGTCCCAACCTTTTTCGGAGCCTTCGGTTTTCTTATCGCCATCGAAGCTGGTGTACTTCATCTTCATTTTGGTGAAATTCAGAGTGAAGGTTTCGCTGCCCCGCATGTCGGAACCTGCGCCGAAGTTAAAGCTGGTCACGATGGGTTCGGCGAGCGTTACGGTTAGGTAGACTTGATCGCCTTTGTCGCCGCTCGTCTGCATGAAGTGGAGGGTGGCTTCACCGAGGCTTTTCCCACAGACGCTTTGCATGAAGAGTTCGGTGGAGGCGACATCGGTTTCTTTGGTGCAAGCGATGTCGGTAAACATCGGCGTGCTGGTATCGCGGTCGGTTCCGCCCGAGTGGGCCGTGAGAGGACGCGAAGTGCTGAAGTTGATGCTTTGAAGAGTGATCCAACCTTCATGCTGCGAGAGCTTGGAGTCACCTTTGATTTCGGTTTTGAATTTGAGCAGGATCATTTTGATAACCAGATACGAAGTGTACGAGAAAGCCTTGCGGTGCGCGAAAAGATCGCGCACCGCGAGGAGTATGAGACGGACTAGGCCTTGGCCGACGGTAGCTTGCTTACCAATCGCAACGAAACGGTAAGGCCTTCGAGTTGATAGTGAGGTCTCAAGAAGAACTTCGAGTTGTAGTAGCCTGGGTTTCCTTCCACTTCTTCGACGATCACTTCGGCGGCAGCCAAAGGACGTCGCGACTTGTCGAGTTCCGTCGCCGTGGCAGGATTGGATTCGACGTAGCGGCTGATCCAGTTGTTGAGCCATGTTTGCATGTCGGCTCGCTCTTTGAAGGAGCCAATCTTGTCGCGGACGATGCACTTGAGGAAGTGAGCGAAGCGGCAAGTTGCGAACAGGTAAGGAAGGCGGCTAGCGAGTTGCGAGTTGGCGGTCGCATCGGGATCATCGAACTCGGTTGGCTTGTTGAGGGACTGGGCACCGATGAAGGATGCGAAGTCGCTATTCTTGCGGAAGATGAGTGGAATCAGTCCGTTCTTGGCCAATTCGGCTTCGCGACGATCGCTGATCGAGATTTCGGTGGGGCACTTCATATCTACGCCACCATCGTCGGTTGGGAAGCAATGGACCGGGAGATTTTCTACCGATCCACCCGACTCGATACCGCGAATGCGCGAGCACCAACCGTAGAGCTTGAACGAACGAGTGATATTGCGACCCATGGCGAAGGCGCTATTGGCCCACACGAACTTGTTGTGGTCGGTTCCGCCGGTCTCTTCTTCAAAAGCGAACTCTTCCACGGGATTGCTCTTGGCACCATAAGGAAGACGAGCCAAAAATCGGGGAAGGGCAAGGCCGAGATAGCGAGAATCTTCATCTTCACGAAGCGAACGCCAGCTTGCGTATTCGGCAGTGGTGAAGATCTTGGTGAGGTCGCGTGGATTGCTGAGCTCTTGCCATGATCCCATCTGCATCATCGAAGGACTTGCACCAGCGATGAACGGAGTATGGCAAGCTGCTGAAATCTTGGAGACTTCGCGCAAGATTTCGACATCGACCGGAGTATGGTCGAAGTAATAATCGCCGACGATGCAGCCATAGGGCTCGCCACCGAATTGACCAAACTCTTCTTCATAGAGTTTCTTGAAGATGGGGCTTTGATCCCAGTTGGTACCTTTGAACTTCTTGAGAGTCTTGTGAAGTTCGGGCTTCGAAATGTTGAGGACGCGAATCTTCAACATCTCATCCGTTTCGGTATTGTTGACGAAGTAGTGGAAGCCTCGCCAAGCACCTTCCAATGCGCGGAAATCTTCGTGGTGAATGATCTCGTTGACTTGATCGGAAAGCTTCTTGTCGATCGCAGCAATCAATGCTTCGATCGTCTTCATTGGGTCATCGCTAACGGGAATGGTTTCGGCCAGCAAGCGATCGGCCAAAGTGCGAACGGCAACCTGGACGGCTTCTTTGGCACTTGTGCTACGTGGCTGAAACTCTTGTTCGAGAAGATTGGCGAATTCATCGGTCGTGAGCTCGCTGAGGACGATCGACCCTGCGGCTCCTGGATTGAGAGTGGCTGTGCTCATAATTTAGAAATATCGCTTGATGGATGGTGATAGATGGGAATGTCGTTGGCACAGAGGCTGCGTTTCTTGAGGCCTCGTTCCAGGCTCAACTAGCTCTTAGCAGGTTCGTCCGCTGATGCGCCTTCTGCTTTGGTAGTGCTGAGCGTCTTGAGGAGTTCCGGATCCTTCATGATTTGGCTCACGAGTTCTTCGGCACCGGTCTTTCCATCCATATATGTCAAGAGGTTGGAAAGTTGTGTTCTGGCTTCGAGCAAGGCTCGTAGAGGATCGACTTTCTCAGCAACGCGAGCCGGAGTGAAGTCTTCCATCGATTCGAAGGTGATGTCGACCATCAGATTGCCTTCGCCCGTCAACGTGTTCTTGGCAGGAAAAGAGACGCGAGGTTTCATCGCCTTCAAGCGATCGTCGAAGTTGTCGACATCGACAGGAAGAAATGTACGATCAGCGACGGGTGGAAGCGGCTCGGCTGGCTTACCCGAAAGGTCGCTCATCACGCCCACAACGAAGGGGAGTTGGACTGTCTTCTGCGCACCGTAGAGTTCCACATCGTATTCGATCTGAACCCGCGGCGGCCGGTTCCTTGCAATGAATTTTTGGCTGCTTTCTGGCACGGTCAACACCTCTATAGTTTTACTTTGGAATTGTCATTTCATTTTCGAATGGGTGCAGTCCCTTGCTTCAATCGAGCCGATTGAACCTTGCCTCCCATGGCGAGGTTGGTTGAACGATCCATGCGTTTCATGCATCGTTCATGATGGTTCTATTACTTATTTTTATTGCCTCCTGCTAGACTTTGAAGCAATTGCGTTGCATCGCTTGCAGCGAGCTCATGCAGGATTTCCACAAAGCTCATCGGAATCAGCCGCTTGGCCCTTTGGAGCAAGAGCGGTACTGGGCTAGCCGGTTCGTTCGCTTCGAAGTACGAGCAAATACTATCGATCGCTGCGGTCGCTTCAGCTCGCGATTGAATCTTGGTCAAGGTGACTTGGCCAGGTTCCGCCTTCCACTCGATCGACGTAGCTCCTACCACGGGATCGGTTTGAGGAAGAACATTGGTCACGGTGGAAGCTGACACAATTGCCTGAGAAGCCACTGGTTCGATAGCTGCCGGTTTCATTTCTATTTTGGGAACCCGGCCAACAAGCGTGTGTTCGATTTGATGGAGCAGTTCGATGACTTTCACGCCTGACCAGACTTGGGAGCCGACGGTCGACTCAAGAAACTGTGTAATGCGATGAAAGGATTCGGATGTGGCTCGGAGATGATTGAGGACCGATTCAAGATCGCGAGGCTGCGTCTCTTGAAAGATGAGCTCGACATCGTTCGGTGTGAGGGTGAGCGGACGAGTTGTTTCGATTCCATGAATCAAGACTCGATAATCATGGAAAGAAACATGGCCGAGGCTTCGATGCGAAACCAACGGCAGCATCTCGATGGAACGGAGGAGATCGTGACTGCTAACGAGGCGCGCTAGGACACTCATCCGTTGCGTGGGATCCAGCGCATCCTCAGGATCGAGTTGAGGGTGGATCGTATCCCATTGTTTGCATATCCAATGTTCAAGCACGCTCATGCCATCGGCTAGACCTTGCCAACCTGACTGGTGGCAAAGAGCCTCGACGAGCAACACGCCCACTCGAAGATCGCGAGTGCGAGTGGCCACTTTGAGGCAGCGATCGAGCACCTGCGACCACTCGGGATCTTTGGCCTCGCGGATAACCGAGCCATACTGTTGCTCGGCTTGTGGTTCGCTCAGCTCCACCATTTCGAGAAAGGCGGGATCGTACTCGAGATTGGGACCACAGGGAGGTTCTTCCCGGCAGTCCTCTTTGAGCTTTTCGAGTACGGAACGATCCATCAGGTCACCCAACATCCATGCAACCAAGGAAAACACCACTATGGTGAGCGTATCGGCAATATTGCTAGCAAAGCTCAGTGCAATTTGAGAAATGCTCGAGCTTTCCGATTATGACGGCGGTGGATGTCGTAGTTTGCTAAGCGTCGTGCGGCTGTCCTACCGAATTGCCAAACCAAACTCTGGTATCTACCACGGAGAGCACGAAGAGCGCGAAGTAGTTGCGTTTGTTCCTTCGTGTTCTTCGAGAACTTCGTGGTTATCTACTTCCTTCTTGATCGCCGCTGATGATTGGGATGATGGGTAGTTTGCCACTGCACCTTGCAACGGGATGACGGTTTAGGACAACCGTACGACGATGACTAACGCATCAAGAGCATCACGATCATGCCAAGCGTTAGAAGTACAATGCTACCCTGAAGCGCCCATGTGATCCGACGCATGGTCGATTCGCGTTGAAGTCGTCGATCGGTCCATCGCAACCATTGATGCTGTTCCCAAAGATGTCGGAAGGCCGAAGCCACGAACCCTTGCTGTAACGGATGAGATCCAGTTCCGCTCAGAAAGATCCCGCTAAAAAGAAACGGTTCCTTCGAAGGTGTCGTGGGATGATCCGACCGTAAGCACTCCGCCAAATAGATACGCAAGGATCGAAACAACGGGCCTCGACATTGAACCATCAAGTGAAACAGTCGATGATTGCCCGATTGAGATCTCCCGGAAGGACTGCGAAGCATCGAGTACACCCAGGAGCTAAGCGTCTTCATTGCGGTTTGCACATTTTGCTGAATTGCTTCTGTTGTAGGAAGTTGATCCAGCGCAAAGGAAGCTCCCAAGTCTGTTTGAGCGGATCGCGTTGGCCCCATCCGCCGAACAAGCTCGTCGAATCCCGAGACATGGTGCATGCCATCGACGACAACCGCCGTAGGAACTTGAATTCCGAGTTCGTACTGTAGCTGTTCGAGATCATTGCGAGTCGCTTGTCCAAGAATGGAAGCACACTCTGGATCGACGAGCAATTGCTGAGCATCCACTCGAACCAAGATGCCATTGATCGGTGCGACTGTTCCTCGAGCTGCGCGAAGGCGACGACAAACATCTTCCAATTGGTTTTGGAGGTGGACCTGTTCGATCGAGTTCAACGGGGTCACCATCTTTGGGCGTCGCGTGGCCGATCGCATCGTCACACTTGGTGCGGAGTCCAGGTGAGTCATCAATCCTTCGGCATACTCCAGTTGTTCGAGCGTTCTGGTTGCAACTTCCTGGGATGGATTCGCAATGGGATTCGCCTGCACTTGGACTTCGGTAGCCGTTGCGTTGGCGGAAGGAGTGGCGCCTGTTGGCGAGTTGCCGGTCGCATGAATGGGAGATGCCCCGTTCCGCGATTCCCTTTCATCTGGGAAATCGATGGAGTTAGACGATGCATTCCAACCGGCATGGATGTGGTTCGGATTGGACGAGTCGGAATGCAACAGAGAATCGTTCGTTCGCAAGTGGGAGCGTGATTGAGCAACACCGCTGCATCCAACCTGGGATAGCATCAAGAAGGCGCGATCTTCTGCAAGATACCAACGCAATGAGGATTCTTTGCCGCGAGGCAATGGTTCCTCTGTAAAGCTGCAACCACTTTGACGCATCCAGCGGTGCTGTTGTTCTGAATCGGTACATCCGAGTACCAAGAACAATGGCAAGTCCGATAGCCGTTGGCCTCGGAGTTGGAGAGCATCGATGCCCGATTGCCATGCTTGTTCCAATTCCAAGTCGCGTGCTGGAAGATCATGATTCCAGGTACGCACTAGCCAGTAGCAAGCAACGCATGTCGCGATTCCAAGAAGCGTTAAGCCTATCAGTTGCTTCCAGGTGAAAAAATCGCTCCAAGCGATGCGCTGTGGATTGGATTCATAAATCCACCAAGTGACCAGAGTGAGTACTAATAGCCCTAGACCGACAGCTAGGCTGAGCCACAGAGCGGGTGATATCGAGAGCCATGAGGCCCATCGCGACTTGGCTTTCGGCGTAGATTCGGTGGTCATGGATATCACTGCCGAAGAAGTTGCATACGGACGATGGCGACATCCAGCATGAAGAGCAACAGTGCTGCAAGGCTCCATCCTACCAATGCCCGAGAAGACTCGAGAGGCATGGCGCCGGAGATCGAGCGTTGAGGGATTTCTGTATGGGTATCTTGCCCCTCGTATTCAATCCGCTTCAAGGTAATCTCCAACCATTGTTCCAAGGACGCTGGCCAGCCTTCGCGAACAAAGTCTTGCGGAGTTCGCAAGGGATCGGAATACATTCCACGAAAGCCGAGGAGAACACAGTTGTAGTAGACCTCCAGCGCATCGCGCTGGGGCAAAGCCGTTGCCTCTTTGGCCCATTCAAAAAAGCGAAGGCTGCATAAGCGAGACTGAAAGAACTGCATCTCTAAGATATGTTCTTGCCACCAGTCCTTGCCATTCCATGGAAGCGATAGCATCATCTCGTCGATCCAGGATGTCAGCGCATACTTGGCAAGTTCCCAAGCGCGAAGGGAGCCCATCGCGATGTCCCCTTGCTGCAATTGATCACGAAGATGAGTCTGCACAGTCCATGGATCCAACGTATCGCCTCGCTCAAGTCGAGCCACATACTGGATGGTGGATTCGAAAACAGGATCGACAATCGTCGCAAAATTCGGATGCATCAAAGGACTCCGAACAGCCGCAAACTGAAGTGGAATACTCTGGTCATGGTAGGCGACCTGGAGCGTGCGATCTCCCGGCAATCGTTCGCGATCTACGATCATCGATTCTCGAATGCGAAAGGCCAACGTCCCTGTGGACTCGACATCTTTCCACGCTGCACTATCCAAGCCCATAACCTCATAGAAGACCCAATGATCCGAACGAGGTAATGCTGCAGGTATCTGAGTACAGGCTCGCAGTTCCACTCCTGGGGCGCGTTGTACAAACATTCGATCGACTTGCGTCGCACTCCCCATTTTCCAATCGAGATGGCGAGGAGCGAGCAGGTCGTGAACCACATCGTTGCTGACGGCCCCTTTTTGAATGCCGATGAACCAACGACGATATTTTTGGAAGTGTTGGGGTGCCAAGGATATCTGCATTCCATGGGGCGTACCCACAAACGTGGTTTGGTGATAAGGAACCTTCTGGATGCTCTCAAGCGTTCGCAAAATGCGACGCCAAAGCTGAAAGAAGATTCCACCGAGGTTTTCATGGTCGTAGGGAAGCGTTGCTTGAGCAATTCGCTCGGGATGCAAAAGATCGAGAGCCCCCGCGAGTCGCGAGAGTTCAAGGTATGCGGTCATCGGATGAATGCCGCGGGAAGTGCTGAGTACTCGAAAGATCGAGGCTGCAGGATTGATCGCTTGAAGTACCAGGATTCGCTGCAGATCGATGGGGGTCTGACCATGGATCGCGTTTCCAGCATCGATGAGTTGTTGTCCCAATTGTTCGCTGTACTGTTGCATCAAGTCGTAGGTCGCTGATAGGACTTGGGATTGGAGCAGCGGCCAAGCCGAGCATTGCAACAATGGTGGGATGTACTGAGCGTCGAGCTGGAAGACGGTACTCTCTTGTTCGCTCCTTCGAAGCCGAGCGATCTTCAAACAATCATAGCCCGCCAAATCGTCGGTGCTTAGCAAGAGTTTGGCATTGATCCGTCGAACTTCGATCGGCTTAATGCTCGCGGCATCGAGCTCATCCGGAAGATCGAGCCACTGCGAGCGAAAGCGAGCTCCATTGGGATGCTCGGGAGCATCGACATTCTTGACTCCAAGTTGTAGACGCGGCACAGCCACAAAGACGTCGAGAAACGGAGCTTTCGCGGATGATTCGACTTGGGACGAAGCGGACGCTGTCAATGCGGGGCGCAAATCGCGACGCTCGGCAAACATCCCTTGGTCATGATCGATGAGCACACCACCTGGCGTACGGCATCGCAGAACGTCGACTTGCAAAAATCCCGCAGCCAACGCTTGCGTATTGATCGAGATTTCGAGCAGTCCATAACCAAACGGTGATTGCCATTGTTCGCCGAGCGAAATTCGCTCTGCCCAATAGCGATCCCACGCCTGAAAATGATGGGGTTGAAGAAACAACCCTTCATGCCAATTGACTGGTGCGAACTGCATAGGACGCTGCACTATTCGATCATGTAGGCTCAATCCTTACACAAAACAACAATATCCTGTATCGACACAAACGCTATGGACGATAAAGGCAAATAGGTGATCCTCTAGAGTGGAATGCTTGCATTCCCATCGGATTGCTTGCGTTCACAGTACCTATGATGCGTCCTCAGGTCGGTCACGCGACCACCACCGTTCCGCGAATCGAGAACCACGCGGGGATGGCATTCGACGGAATGCCAGCAACGTCCAATTCAACTCGACTAATCGAATGAGCCGAACGTGTTTGCTTGCGTCGTTGCCATCCTAGGTTGTTTGCAGATCGTGACTCCTTTGGAGTTGCCATCCGACGCCATGCCTTCGGCTCCTGTGGTTGTGCTCGAACCATCGACAGCGATCGATCCGCAATGGGGAGCCATGCTGCCCCCGATCGATAGCTTGGTGCTCCCTCCACAAGAATTCGAAACTGCGCCCGGAAACAATCTGTATCCACCGGTAGCCTTCGAGACAACATACTTCGACCCAGCCCGTGCTCAAGAGCGATCGAACGCAGCCACAAGTGCGAATGCTCTTCCAAGTTATGTTCCAACGGGGTACGCACAAGAGTTGCCTCCACCGGCAGGATGGGAATCAGCACCGGCGGCGGTCATCGAGAGCCCTGAAGGGACTGCATGGACCTTTCAGCAAGGCGAGCCAATGCAATCCTCGGCGCGAGCCATCCCATGGAGCGAACGGCGTTGGAGTCGTTTGCGGCACTGGATGTCACGACAGAGTGGTCCCGATTTGGGGTTGGGATATGAACGCGTCATGTTTGCTCCTGTCGCCATCGATCCCGCCATCAGTACGCCGCACATCGGAGTGCGCTTGCAGGGTGAGAATAACCGATCGACTCCAGATCGTCTTGAATACTTTTGGGCCAAGGCAGGGACAGGACCTGGACCGGAACGCAGCGTAGATTCGCTCGACTCGATCCTGCGGATGGAACTAGGAAGTTCACAAGCCGTAGCGATCTCCGAGTTTCGTATGCGAGCGTTGGACCCTGAGGTGAACGGCAATACTGTCGGATTTGGCGATATGGTCGTTGGAGGTAAAGGTACTATATTCGATGGGACCTGTACCAAGGTCGCCACGCAATTCTTGACCTATCTCAAAACGGGACCCGTGCAACGTGGCCTGGGTACCGGTCACGTGTCTTTGGAACCTGCGTTGCTCGTACGACATCAATGGAACGATGCAACGTTTTTGCATGCTCAAGTCAAGTATTGGATTCCTATCTCGGGGACCCGCAACTTCGCTGGCGATGTTCTCACCACAGGCTGGGGCCTGAGTACCGTTTGGAAAGAGACGGATCGATATGCACTCCTGCCGACGCTCGAGTTTCAAACGCATTCTTTTTTGTTTGGCCAAGAGACTCATAGCGATGGTTCCATACATCGCATCGACAGCAAGACGGCGGCTGAGATCATACCTGGCATGCGGCTTGCATTAGCCAAGTCATCGATGGGGCTATGGGAAATAGGATGTGCCGGCGCACTTGCGATGGCGGATCGTGACTGGCCCGATTCGCGTTGGATGATTGATCTACGACTTGTTCGATAATGGCTTTGCTTCCAAGCAAGCTCAAGGAAGAGGACCGAACGATGACCTATCGAATACTCACCAATATCGGAAGTCACTATCAGAATGAAGAAGGGACGCAAGGAGTTCGGGAAGTGGCCTTGAAGGGCTTGGAAGAGCGATTGCAGGCCACGTATCTCGACGCAAATGAAGCCAAACAGTTTGCGCAACAGAAACAGGTCGCTTCGAACTTGCCTGCCGTCGGAGCAGGGAGAGTCAAAGCATTGGTTGCCTTTCATGCTCAACAACAAAACAAGCAAGGAGATTTGGATCGAAAGAATGCGGAGGTCATTCGCATCCGACAATGGCTCCATCGTCAGAATGCCGTCGTCTCGCCAGAAGGGAAGATCATTTGGCCCTTGAGCAGACGCAAAGTGGTCTACGACCATGAACTCCGCGCACAGAACGCAACCAAGATTACCATACGAAATGGCTTGCTCTATACGAGCGACAATCGCCTGCTGGATACACGGGAATACGTCACGCATTTTTCGGGGCCGGGTTACGCGATCTTCGTCGTGAGTCAAGAAGGGCATTTTCACGTTAGTTCTCACAGCGTTGGACACCGTCACCATTCATCACTGTTAGGTGGTTCGGCAGTAGCAGGCGCAGGAGAACTCAAAGTCCAACAGGGCAAGATACGATGGCTATCCAATAAGAGCGGCCACTATTGCCCCGACATTTATCAATTTCTTCAAACACTCCACTCGCTTCACGTTCAAGGGGTGCTAATGGACTTTCCACTGAAGTTCATGCAAGTGAGTGCGGCTACTCAGTATGCCTGTTTCGATCATTTCATGAAGCAAAATGGCTTTGACGATTTGACTTTCGAAACCATGCAGATGCTGGCATCGTACTCACATCATTTGACCCCCGAGTTCCTAATAAAGAATCAGCTGGTATGGCAAGATGGTGCCCAGGGATGTTTTTTGGGAGCTCTTTATAGCACCGCTTCGGGGATGCATCGCTTCGAGCTCAGCGAGATGGAAGCTCTGATGAAAGCCAACAACTTTTCGCCGAGGACCATTGCGAAGCGTCCAGCTTGAAAAGAGGTTCGCAGTTTGCACGCTCAAACCACTAGCGGCGTGGAAGCGTTGGGGTTGCTGGCAACGTCGCGAAGGTGGGTTGGCATGGTACAACGATCGGTTCCAATGTTTGAAGAGCCATGCGTTTGAACTCGGCCGTTGCGTAGATCCGCAATTGCGCTTCATGAGGAGATCGAGCGAATGTCGATGAGGTCAAGCGATGCAAGCTCATCTTTTGGGTCGGGCTATATTGCCTTTCCACAACGAGCGATGGGACCGGCGAATCCCATATCGGCATCCACTCGAGAACATTGGGTGCATGTCCACCGTGTTTGAGAACGATAGTCCAGCCTTCTGGGGCAACATGGCATTCACCTTGTGTCGTCCCGTCGCCGATTACCATCGATTTGGGAGGTGGGCTCGTAGGGCTGAATTTCCATTCCGTTTGCAACGTCGGCAACTGATCCGAACACCAGAATCGAATCATGGCTTGTTGTGCCTCCGCTGGCCATCGTTCGGTCGTGAATTCGAGGATAGGCGTTGACTGATCGACTGCCCAGCACCCATCCTGCACAACATACACCGAGGAATCCATGGCTTGTCCGTCGACGAGAGGAGTGATCTCGAGCCAAAGGTGTTTGGGACGTTGAGCGACTTCGCCATCGAGTCTCACGAGTGCACCGGTCCATCGTAGTTCGTTGGAGCCAAGCATTTTCGGCGGAGCGAAACTCAAGGCAAACGGAGTAGCCGATCCTTGAGGACCAACGATGGGAGCACGTGCCATGGTTGCGATTTGTTCAGACTCTAGAGGACGTAGCTTTTCGTCCGCACCTGCGAAGAGACGAATCGCGCTGCGAGCACTCACCGGTATTGTTTTTCGTTGTTGACGATAGTCGACTCGGATGGGAGTGTTCTCGGGAAGTGTGCTTGGAAGCACGATGGGAGTTCCGCATTGTCCTACGATCCCTTCGCCATTGGGAAGATAAGCCATAAAGGATCCGGGTTGCGACACGTTGCGAAGATTTTCAATCAGTTGAACAGCGTCGGCCACTTGCATGGTGGCGCTTCCTTGGGTTGCATCCGCTAAGCGTCGAAACTGTGCAGCGGCATCATTCCACTCCTCGCGAGGAACGCCAAACCCAATCACATGGAAGTGAACGGGGAGTCGATGGGCAAGTTCGAGGACCTGATCGGCGGAAAGATTCTTATCTGGTGATGGGTTGAATTGATAGTTGCGTCCATCCGAGATCACGATGATATCGTGTTCCATCGATGGATCTTGTGGCATCGTTTGCAATTGTTGCAATGTATGCTGGATCGCGAGATAAAGAGGCGTTTGGCCCCAAGGTGCCACCGAACTCAATCGTTCTTGCATTTGGGTATATTCGAGCGCACCGAAACGACCTATGGGAAGGACAACTTCTACATCTTCGTACGCTTTCAGCGTGGTTGGAAAAGGATACTTTGCATAATAGCGTTGTTGATACATCGTCTCATGTTGTGGTGATGGACCAACCGCGACACGGTGTCCATAGAGGACGACCGAGATTGGATCGGGGGTACCCTGCAAGCGTTCTAGAATCTGCAAGAGTGCTAGTCTGGCGGCATCGAGTTTATGAGGTGAAGGACCATTCGGCATCACTTCCATCTCTTGCGGTTCGAACATGGAGGCGGAACAATCCAAGATAAAGGTTCGCGACCGGCGGCGTGGTCGTCCATCTTCAACCGACACGTTGCGGAACCCGTTCGTTCGATGACCTCGCGAGAGATTGCCGCGATTGGGAATCCAATCGAAAGGGCTTTCAAAACGATGCCCTCGATAGTGAAGCGTCGCGACCCATCGTCGATCTTTCCAGGATGCATCGGGTTGAGACGAGGTGATCTCACCTTGCCAAACTTCGCGTTGTTCATCAAAGGGAACGGGTAATAGCAAGTTGGTGAACGAAGATGGAGTCTCTGGCTGCCATCGTTGGGTTGATGACTCGCGTTCTCCGATGGCAACGAAGCCAACCCCCGGTGGTAACCACTGTTTCTCTGCACCTAATGGAATGGAACACTTTGCATGAAGAGGTTGCGTTGTTGCCCACTGAGGTTCGCATTCGCACCGCAATTCAAGGCCTTGTTTGAGACCTGATTTTCGTTGGTCGAGTAGTTTCTCTAGGTCGCGCGCTTTGCTTAGGTATGCATCGCCTAGTCGCGGTGTCCGCGTGGCTTCGGCAAGCAGACGTTTGGACGTGGCATAAAACTGGGGATCTTCTACGATGAGTGGAGCATTCCAAAAGTCATCGGCGATGCGGTGTGCGGAACGGAGCAGTCTCTGCGATCGATACTGCATGCGTTCGCGCTGTATCCATAGTCTCGCGAGTGATCCCGGGTAAGCCGAAGTTGACCATCTGGCTAAGTACGACATAGCCAAGCGTTGCTGATCCGTCCACTCGGGCAGAACATGGTCGAGCGAATTAGAGAACGGAGACTCGCTCGAGGTTGGTTGTCCGATGGACTTGATGTTTGGCAACGACGCGCCGAGTTGTTTCTGCCAAAGCCATGCCGCAGACTCAAGAGTATGCACACTTGAGGTTCGTGGATTCCTGGGATCTTGTGTTGCTGTCGCTTCTGCAACGGTTCGCAATCGAGACCAGGTAGCGAGCCGGAGTTCGATGGCTTTTTCGAGCGATCCAACTTCGGTCGGAAGGATGGCGGACTGAAGAAGTTCGACATACAAGTCAGTCGAAGGAGTTGTACTTGGTTCCGTGCGGTCGACTTGGTCTTTCCAAAGCATTCCAATCTGCCGCCGAAGTTGTGTGTGCTTGGAAGACCCATCGGATTGAAAAAGTGAGGATGAAGCCTTGATTTCAGCATCTGCGCTTCCTTGTAATCCTCCGAGTAAATCGAGAAGATCGCGCTGAAGGGAAGCTACCTGCTGAGACGATGAGGGCGTTGCTTGCTTTGCGGAAAGAGCGGTCCATTGATCGACGGGCCGAATCAACCACGGTAGTTCCGATAAAACGCGCCAAAGTTCATGCCCATGTTTTTGCGTTGTATCGAGATGTTCCGTCCAGATTGCAAGTCGATCTTCGAACTCGTCGAGTAAAGGAAGGAGGCGATCAGGCTTGCTCCCACACAGAACGGTATCTTCGATCGTTCTTCGGATTTCGTCGACGCGCTTTTCGTGCACGTCTTGAGCCGAAGGAAGAAGTTCATGAAAGGAACGCAATCTCTCCTTCTCGGCTCGCGTTCGTAAGTCAGCATATCTCCGAATCAACGTGGGATCATTCCACCATGGAAGATGCGGCTGCCGCGAGACCTCCCAAAGAAAGGAGAGCGATGTCGGTTGATTCTGTTGGTCATGCGTTTTGGCATCAGCGAACCAACGCACTAACGATTCGCGATCCGGTGTTTCGGACCATTGACGATAGCGTTGGATCGCTTCCAGCACCAATTGTATATCGAGATCCTGTTGACGCAGATTTGAGTCGGATGGAAGACGTTGTTTTTCCATTTGGGTAGATAGAGCTTCAAATGATTGAACCAGTTCGGTCCATCGCTTCTGAGACGAATGAGATGAAAACTCCGACATCTCCAAGGCAACCAAATGCCGAAGAAGCGAACTCCATTCGGCGGGAGAGGGTTCCCAAGGATGTTCAGATTGGCATTGTTCCACTTGTTGCCACAATCGGGATAGTTCGTTTAGCTTCTCAATGCGAGGCGAGGGTAGGGGAGTGAAGGATACTCTGGGATTGGCAAGAGACCACGTGAGAGCGCACTCGGGCGCACGGTTGGTACACGCAAGCGGGCTTTGAGCCCAACCACGAACTCGATGGGAATAAGATT
Source organism: Pirellulales bacterium (assembly GCA_046349875.1). Classification (GTDB taxonomy): domain Bacteria; phylum Planctomycetota; class Planctomycetia; order Pirellulales; family Pirellulaceae; genus JAXMBN01. The sequence continues at coordinate 2,515 of JAXMBN010000005.1, read as the reverse complement.
CCAAGGTGTGGATGACATCAGATGCCAGCTCGTCCCACTCGACTTCGCCATTGAGATTGCCGCCGTGCATTGCTTGGTCGCTTCGGCCGGAGAGTCCTTCAACAACCGCTTGCGTGAAAGGATCGAGACTTGACAAGGTCGGGGGCGAGGATCGGGCTTGATCGTGAGTCGAGATCAATGCTGACAGGCTCTTGCATCGTTCCGATTTGGGATAGTGCTCGACCAGCTCTCGAACCGCTTCGCCAAACGATCGCCTCGATGCATCGCGAGGCAGTCCACTCACATGACGACCACTCTCGCAAAGTAAGATGACATCCCGCGGACTTGGAAGAGAGGATTCGATTCGATGGACCATGGTCTCCAAAGAGATCCAGGTACTCGGATCATCTTCGCGCGATTCGTTGGCAAGGAAGAATGGCTGATGGTTTGCGTCAACGACGCCGTGAAGATTGATATAGATCAATAGAGGTCGATCGCCATTGGCAAAATGGTCCAGCTTGACGATCCAATCTTCCAATTCACTCCATTGACCATTTGCTAATCGTTGAGGCGAATCCAATGTGCGAATGGTCAGGTTGCGCTGATCGAGTAACCGAAGGGCCGCTTCGTTTTCTGGAGCCCAAGGGTTGAGATCCAACGGGGGCAAATAGACTTGGGACAGGACCAGTAGCGGAGTTCGCGTCGGTGATTGGAGGAGGATGCGAAGGTAGAGTCCAATGGGGAGTAGAACGAGCAGGCCGAGCGAAACAAGCAATGCGCGCAAACGATAACGCAGCGGGATACGTTGTAGCGTACCCACGTTGATGCTTCGCATGATGGCTTGGCCAATCCCTACCACATTCCCAGCCCACAAACTGCAAAAACAACGGTCACTATTCTCGGCCGACAAAGATCCACGTGAGGTATTAGCAAGGTTATGCGGTGATCACAATGTCAGCTCTTTAAGGTGATGTGCTAGCATTGCGAAGCTTGGCAAACGTGATCAGAATGAAGAGAGAAGTCACTGGAGCAGTGAAGCCATGAAAGCGGAGACGCCTCCGTGAAAAAGGCTCGTCCGTAGCCGGTGGAACGTGAAGTGTTTTCGTATGGAAAGTCTAGGGTCGGCTGATTTCGGTAGTTTGTCTATCCAGAAGGGATCCGGACTTTGACGGTGGAAACGCCAGAAGAATTTGAAAAAGCGAGTCATCGGCGAGGGGCTAGCTTGGCGAAGGAATTCCTGCAGTTTGTCGTCGAAAACAAGGCTTGGTGGCTTATTCCCATCTTGGTTTGCTTGGGGGGGCTAGGCATCCTCGTCGCTTTGAGTTCGACCGGTGCCGCGCCGTTCATCTATACCCTGTTTTGATGCCGGGGAAATTTGTTGGAGAAAATCTCCAATTTCTTAGACAATTCGCCTTCGACCAGTCATCTTGAAAAACACGCCGCAAACCCAAGGGAGCGCGGCGTCGACAAAATAGCAAGCGAGCGACCGCAGGAGAGGCCATTCAGGGAATCGTGATGGATAGTTGTGATCCTTATTCCAATCGAGTTCGCGACTACGCGCAGCGCATCCAAGAAAATGGTGCGGTGGCGTTATCGGGGCTATTCGATTTGACTTCGGGCCGACTGCTTCGATATGCCGTCAATATTACCCGCAATCAGCATGATGCAGAGGATGCGTTGCAAGCCACACTTTTGGATGTGGCCTCGAAGCCTGAGCGACTAGCGGCGGCCGATAAGCCTTGGCCTTATCTTCTGCAGATCGTTCGCAATCAATCGCTGTTGATTTTGCGAAAGAAGAAGCGAGCTTTTTACTTCGCAAATCTCTGCGATTTGTTGACGCAGAGAACGGCCGATCCCATCGAACAGCAAGAATCGAATCGCGCCATTTGGAAAGCGCTCCGCAAGTTGCCCTTGGAGCAACGCGAAGTGGTTGTTTTGAAGATTTGGGAGGAGATGACGTTCGCTCAAATCGCTGAAATCCTCGAAGTGACTCCATCGACAGCGGCGAGTCGTTATCGCTATGCCATGGAAAAGTTGACGCGTATGCTCCAGGTCGGCTCGCTGGAGGTGGCTCATGATTAGCACTTCGAACCAGGATGCTTCGGGTGCCGAATGGGAGCAACTCGAACAAAAGATTCGCGATGCGGGACGCTACGTTGTTCCGAGCGACGATCTGCGACCACGCGTACTAGAGGCGGCTCGCAAAAATCAAACGCAAGAACGAGTCGTTCGGCGAGGAATGCTCGGACTCGTCGCTGCCTTATTCGTTTGGTGTATGGTTCTACCTCTGGCAAACGCCTATGTATCGAAGAGAATCGGCACCGGCCCAACATCTCATCAAATGCAACAGTTGGCCATGGAAAAAGCAAAAGTTCAACGAAGCACCTTTGAATGGGGGCTCGTCGAAGTCATTGCTCGATTGCGTCACTGGAATTGGCCCAAGCAGCCATAGCCCTTTCTTAAGTAAGGGCTGCACTACTATGCAATGCGTAGTAGTGGTGCTGCAGGATTGTTAAAGAAATAAGCGATCCCAGCG
>JAXMBN010000004.1:0-209009 GCA_046349875.1 Pirellulales bacterium | reverse complement strand
AGAGGCAATAGCGTCGATTGGCGAGGGAAACGTCATGGGGCCCATTCGTTCTTGCGAAACTGAAAACCAATCGCGCTTATTGGGGATTGGAGAGTTGTTCGAGATCCACATCGGGGCGATTCGCGGCACCCACAACGGGATTGTTCCTGGCAACGATGCCGTTGGGAAAACGGCAAGTATATTCCGAGAATCGACGGTCTGGTACAGCATAATCCGTGCTGACAAATTGTGCGCCGCTCGATAACGCCTTCTCTCGCTGCGTCGTATCATTGCGACGAGACTGAGTGGTGTTGGCATCGGCTCGCGTTCGAACGAGAAAACCTTGTCGAACCATCGCTTGGATATGATCATACTGCGCAATGGGATCATTGATTTTCATCCATGCTGCTGCAGGATGTTTTGCATCCACGGTCGCAAACATGGTTCGTCCCTGCAGGTGCTCATGCCCTTCCAGGTAGCGATCGCGAAAGGATCCTTCATTGTCCAAGGCAAAGGCAACCTTGCCACGACAGGCCGACAATTTGGGCCAACCTTGCTGAAGCACGGCATCACGAAGCGTTGTATGGTTGCCTCGAATGCTGTCAGGTGTGATCAAATGGTCTTCCGAAAAGACCGATCGTATCTCGCGATCAACTTCATCCATTTGCTGTTTATGAAACGGTATCGGCTTCACCATGGCTGGTGCAGGGGCGGATTCTTTGAGTTCGATCAGCACGAGGATGGGGACGTGACGTGGATGAGCGGAAGACCATTGATGGACTTGCTGGAGAGCTTGCTTCAAGGTGGGGACGGTGGTCGCATAATCGAAGCCAGGGGCGTGACGAATTTTTAAGCCAGGCCGATCGAGTATTCCATCGAGATTAGGATCTTTGCCTGCATCGAGTCCCGCTTCAAGAAGAAGTTTGCGTCCGATCGGTTGAGCATAGAGACCTCCTTCGGGATCTGCATAGATATCTAACTCGATTTGTCGGACATGTTGCTGTTGGAATTGATCAGCGATGGGTGGGTGTGTGTAGTCGATCGATTCAGCGGTCGACTTGGTCGCAGTACCGATCAGCTTCATCATGTCGGGCGAGGGAGCGATATGATAAGAATTGTGACTCCCGATCACTTGGATTTCATTCCAGCGAGGATCAATACTGTCGCGAGATGAACGAGCCGCTTCCTGGCTATGTGCCTTTGGGAGCGGCTGGATGCCGAGCATACAAAGGCCAAAGAGTTGAAGCTTGAGAATCGTTGCCAAGCAAGCGTGTGAGGTCATGAGGGAGCTCGCAGGAAGAAAGATTCGGAGAGTATGGGGTTGCTATCGATTACGTCCGTGGGAAGATTCTAGCAACTGTAGAGCACGATCACGCAGATGGAATGTTATGAGTAAAAGAATTCTGGTGACAGGTTATGGGGGGTTTTTAGGCCGCGCCATCTGTCGTTGGTTGTTGGAGCGTGGGTATCGCGTTCGTGGTGTAGCACGTCAAGAATATCCGCAACTTGCCGAGATGGGGGTGGAGTGCATCCAAGGAAATCTATGCGATCGAGCAACCGTTGGTCGCGCATGCCAGCAGGTCGACGGTGTCATCCATACAGCGGCCCTTGCTGGAATTTGGGGGCCGGCTCGATCCTATGAATCGATCAATGTCGATGCAACTCGGTTGCTGATGGAAGAGTCAAAACGGCAAGGTGTCAGTGCATTCGTTCATTGTAGTAGTCCGAGCGTTACCTTTGATGGAAAACCGCAATCAGGAGTCGACGAATCGGTTCCCTATCCATCGCATTTTCTTTGTCACTATCCCCGAACCAAAGCCATCGCTGAGAAGTTTGTGTTGGATCAAAACAGCCCAGGCCAAATATTGACCTGCGCTCTCCGACCCCATTTGATTTGGGGCGAAGGTGACCCCCATTTATTTCCACGAGTCATTTCCAAATGTCGTCAAGGAAAGCTCAAACGCGTAGGTTCAGGACGGAATCTCATCGACACTGTACACGTTGACCTCGCGGCCCTCGGGCATGGCCTAGCATTAGAAAAGTTGCTGCAGGGTGACGCGGAAGTTGCAGGCAGGGCCTTTTTCTTGACGGATGGAGTTCCCGTGGAATGCTGGGAATGGATCGGTCAGATCCTTGCACTGGAAGGTTTGAAACCGCCTCGTTCTTCGGTTCCGTTGCCAGTCGCATATGCCGCAGGTTGGATGCTCGAAAAAATCTACTCGGGGCTACGCATCCAAAAAGAACCTCCGATGACGCGTTTTGTCGCATTGCAGTTAGGAGTTGATCACTATTTTTCGATCGAGTCCGCTCGAAAGAGGCTGGGGTATGAACCCAAGTTGGATCGAGCCAAGGTGCTTGAAGGCCTGCGTGGCAAGTTTGGTGGGGCGCACGAAGGTTAAATTCCCTACATTTTTCGGCGGTTCGGAGACCTTTCCAGAGGGAACGATGAAACCGAATGGCAGAGTGGTAGAGAGCAATTGTGAAACGATTGTCGGACAGCTAAACTCCTTAGGACCGGGATTTGATCCTTTTCCCAACCCTTACGCCCCGCCCCAGACCACGAAAGACTCGGAGTTGATTGCATGAGTAACAAGCTAGGAAGCATCAAGACCGATGCAGAGACAGCCAAGCTAGCCGTTGGGGGAAAAGAGCTCGAATTGCCGGTGGTTGTGGGTACGGAAAATGAGCGAGCGATCGATATTGCTCAGCTTCTAAAACTGACGGGCCACATCACGCTCGACGAAGGCTATGCCAATACCGGCGCGACAACGAGTTCGATTACGTATTTGGACGGCGACAAGGGGATTTTGCGGTATCGCGGTTATCCAATCGAAGTTTTGGCCGAGCATTGTGACTTCGTCGAAACTTGCTTATCTGCTGATTTATGGCGAATTGCCAGCGTGATCAATTGGAATCGTTCCGCGAATCGATTCGCCGTCACACCATGTTGCATGAGGATATGCGATCTTTCTATAACGGCTTCCCTCGCGATGCTCACCCCATGGCAATCCTGGGATCGGTGGTGGGAGCCTTGTCGACTTTCTACCAAGATTCGCTCGATGTTCATGATCCCGAGCAGGTATCGGTATCGATCCATCGCTTGTTGGCCAAGCTCCCAACGATTGCGGCCTATAGCTACAAGAAGGCCTTTGGGCAGCCGTTTGTCTATCCTCAAAATTCGCTCGACTACTGCGAGAACTTCTTGCGGATGATGTTTGCGGTTCCAAGTGAGATTTACGAACCAGATCCCGATTTTGTACGTGCCTTGAATCTTCTGTTTATCGTGCATGCGGACCATGAACAGAACTGTTCCACATCGACGGTGCGATTGGTGGGATCATCGAATGCGAACTTGTTTGCGTCGATTTCAGCAGGTATTTGTGCCCTTTGGGGACCACTTCACGGTGGTGCGAATGAAGCTTGCGTCAACATGCTGCAAGGGATTGCCAATGATGGTGGCAATGTGAAGAAGTATGTGGACATGGCGAAGGATAAGACCAGCAATTTCCGTTTGATGGGATTTGGTCACCGCGTTTACAAGAACTATGATCCTAGAGCCAAGATCATCAAGGCTGCGTGCGACAAGCTATTGGCCAAGATGAAGCGTAAGGACCCGCTCTTCGACGTTGCACAGCAACTCGAAGAAGTTGCTTTGAAGGATCCTTACTTCGTAGAACGCAAGCTCTATCCGAACGTCGATTTCTATTCTGGAATCATTTATCGAGCGATGGGTATTCCGGTTCAAATGTTTACCGTTCTGTTTGCGATTGGTCGATTGCCGGGATGGATCGCTCACTGGGTCGAAATGCACCATGATCCCGCAACGCGAATCGGAAGACCGCGTCAAGTCTATACAGGACCGACCACGCGCGAATTCGTTCCCATCGATAAGCGGTCATAGAGATTTCGGAAGTGTCGGAATCGAATCCGATTCAACAATTGTCGATCGTATCCAAGATCGACGTTCCTCTCTCCCAATGGACGTGGCTCCGCAAGTCGTTGTTGTTTGCGGAGCTATCGAAGCTGGCCTATTTTCCCGACCACGAAATCGTGGAGCTCGTACGCAGCGCTGGTATTACCGAGTGTGAGTTCGTCGAGCGGGATGGTGCGCAGGCCTACATTTTGGGTACCGAAGATGATTGCATGGTGGTTTGCCGAGGTACCGAACCACATGAATGGAATGACGTCAAGGCGGATGCCAATGCGTTCACCGTGTTGACCGAAGTCGGGAGGCTTCATATCGGATTCAACACCGAGGTCGATGATTTGTGGCCGATGCTGGAACAACGCATCAAGGAGAACCGAAGGCCCATGTGGTTCGCGGGGCATTCGCTTGGTGGAGCCATGGCAACGATTTGCGCTGGGCGCTGCAAGCTCTCTAAGATTCCTTCCAATCCCGAAGCGATCTTCACGTTTGGTTCGCCTCGCGTTGGAAATCAGCGCTATATCAACTTCGTCAAGATTCCTCATTATCGGTGGGTGAACAACAACGATGTGGTACCTCGGGTACCGCCACCGTGGCTCGGTTATCGACATAGTGGTCAGGAGTTGTACATCGATACCGATGGCAATCTTCGTTCGATTCAGTCATGGGTTCGCTTTGCCGATCGCATGCGAGGCCTTTGGCAGGCATTGCTTCAAGGGCAAATCGATTATTTTGGCGATCATGGTATGGATCGCTACATCCAGGCGATTCAAAAAGCGGCTGAGAAGGATCAATCGGGTGAACTGCGTTATGTGTTAACCCATCCTCTCCTTCCCGAAGTGCAAGGCCGAACCGTTTCTGTTTGAATCTAGAGATTTACAAAAGCTTGCTTGCCTACAGAAACGTACTGCGAGGCTTAACCGAATCGATCCGGGTTGAGTTGTTCAATCGCGATCGAAGGTGTCTCGCGAGCAACCAATTGGCCACCCAGTTTGCCCGTGATGGGGGCCAGGCTCAATCCCATCATGGCATGACCCGTGGCGATCACGAGGTTGTTCCATGACTTGGGTCTTCCCAGGTAGGGCAAACCATCCGGTGAGCAAGGGCGCAAGCCATACCACGGTTCAATCCCTTCAAAATCGCTCTCTTGAAATTGCGGATAGTATTGGGGGACCGAGCGGATGATTCCTTGAACCCGACGTTTTGAAATATTGGAATTGAGCCCTGCGATTTCCATCGTTCCACCGAATCGCAACGAGCCATTCATGGGTGTAACTGCAACGCGCGCTTCGGTAAAGATCGAGCAAATTTGCGGAAGCTGCTTGGGGTTGGTAAGCGTAACGCTGTATCCTTTGCCTGCTTGCATCGGAAGCCGCAAGTGTAGCGAGCGCGCCAGTTCGGTAGACCATGCGCCGCTTGCCAGGACAAACTCGTCGCCTTCGATTTCTCCTTCGCTTGTCACCACGGCGCGGATACGATTGTTTTCAACGCGAAAGGAGAGAGCGCGGCAGCCCCATTTGAGTTGCGCATGGCTATTTTGGAGACGAGTCTCTTGGGCTCGCACAAATCGTTCGGGTTGAAGGTGGCAGTCCTTCGGGAAATAGATCGCTCCACAAATGTCCATCTCAACATCGGGATCCAATTGAGCCATTTGTTGGGCCGAGAGAACTTCGGCTGGGATTCCGAGCTCCTTGGCTCGTTCCGCTACGTGGGCTTCCGCATCCAGCGTTTTGGGATTTTTGCACAGCATCACCAATCCCTTCTCAACCAAGCCAAACGAAGATTGTTTGGACAGTTCGAGATAGAGCTCACGGCTGGCCATATTGAGATCGCGCAACAAGGGTTCTGATCGAGCCACATGCGAGCGATTTGCGCTACGGTAGAACTGCATTCCCCAACGAATGAGTTCCCAGTCGAGTCGAGGTTGAATGTAGAAGGGAGATTCAGGATTCCACATCCACTTGAGCCCAAGAGCCACCATGCCAGGGGCTGCGAGCGGAATGAAGTGGCTCGGAACGACCATACCCGCATTGCCGAAAGAAGCGCCACGTTCTTGAGCGGTTCCTTCGAGAACGGTCACCGACATGTTTTTGGCGGCGCATTCCGCCGCCACGCTGAGGCCAATCAAGCCTCCGCCCACAACCACAACGTTCATAGAGTCCTTTCTCGATTCAATGCCGACGACGGTGGATCGATCACGCGGTCGATTATCTTACAAGCATCATCCATTTCTTGAATGGTCGTTTGGAAGGAGGTACTAAAACGCAGCGCCCCTTCCCATTGGTTCGCGTTGAGTCCCATGGCCTTGAGTACATGGGATGGTTGGCTGCTACCGCTTGCGCAGGCAGAACCTGTACTACAGGCTAAGCCAGCCAAATCGAAACCCATTTGAAGGGATTGCCGATTGCGTCCCGTGAAACTCACCAAGCTTGTATTGGGGATACGAGGAGATTCTCGCCCAAGGATTTCAACCCACGGGTGGTGAGTAAGCAAGTGCGATTCCAAATGATCGCGAGCTGCCTGCATGCGACGGCATCGATCCTCGCGATTGTTGATAGCCAATTCCAGTGTAAACGCCATTGCCGCCGCCAATGCAATGGGTTCGGTCCCGGGACGTAGCCCCATCTGCTGTTGGCCACCCCATAACATGGGATCGATCGAAACACCATTTCGAACCAAGAGTGCACCGATTCCCACTGGTCCATGCAGCTTATGTGCGGTAAGGGTGAGGGCGTCGATGGGCAGGTCGCGAAAGGAGATGGGAATCTTTCCTATGGCCTGTACTGCATCGGTATGAAACGGAATTCCATGTTCGCGACATAGAGGTGCTATAACTTCGATCGGCTGAATGACCCCGGTTTCATTATTGACCGCCATCACGCTGACTAGGCTGATGCGATGGCTTTCGTTTTGATGGTGTTGATCGACCCATTCGCAAAAGGTATCGGTGCATATCCGGCCATCGGGTTTGGCGGGAAGGAATTTCACGGTGCGGCCACGGCGTTGCCATTGCAGAGCCGCTTCCAATACACTGGGGTGTTCGATCGAAGAAACAACGATCGAGCCAGGTTTGGTTGCCATGCCGAAGATTGCAAGATTATTTGCTTCGGTGCCACCGCTTGTTAATAGAATTTGATCGGCTTGGACCGAATCGTGCTGCAGACCACAAAGGTTGGCAATCTGGTCTTTGGCATCATCGAGCAATCGTCGAGCTCGCCTTCCCCCTTGATGTTGGCTGGCGGAATTGACAAGTCCAAGGTGGAGTAGTTCGGATATCCGTTGGACCACTTCGGGGAGGATGACCGTCGTAGCGTTGTTGTCGAGATAAATCACGGTGCCGCGCTTGGCTCCTCGTCGATTTCGGCTCGCGTTGCTTCGCTTCGCAAGGACATCAGAAATGGGCTGTCCCCAAGTTGACTGCCATATTCGGCGAGTTCTTTGGCCCGCATTACCTCGCCAGCTTTATGAGCACTACGCGCGGCAACTTCGATCGCGGAGAGCGATTGCCTTTGAATTTCTTTTTGAAACTCTGACAGAGAGGGTGTTGATTCTGCCGTTTGCATCAGCGTGGGAATCGCAAAATAACAGCGATGGATGGCCAGAGATTGGATGGCAGGCCAAAGCAACTTGGCATGGTTGGTATTGTTGTTCGACCATTGCTCCCAAGAGTTTCCTTCATACGCAGGGTCGATATAGTGCAACAAAATACTGGCTTCAGACTTGGTTTGCGTACCGGATCCGATTTGGAATTCAACGAGATCCCATCGGACGTTTGTCCCGATACCTGCTGTGAGGTGTTGTGAGATGGCGGTGCTGCAGACCAAATTGCCCGTGGTCGAGCTGAGATTTGTGGAAGTGATTCGGGAGTGAATACCGGGAATTCGAAGATATGAGAATTCGCGAACACAAAAGGATTGGGGTGAGAATTCTCGTCCGGAAACACTCCCTAAAATCAGAGTGGAAATGATTCCAATTCCCAGGAACGCGAAGAGCACAAACAGCAAGACGACTATGTTGCCGGTATTCCAGGAGGATGATTTGGGGGGCGGAGCTGTCATGGAGCTTGGCGAGCAATAGAAACGGGAGGCCGTATTTTCAAAAAAATGCGGCGGGACGATCCGCGATCCAAACGCACTATTGTAGCAATCCCTGCCTGGTGCGGCATTGCCTTTCTGTTTTTGCTTCCCTACGATGGGCGGAGACTGAGGCTTGTGGAAAATCGTTCAGCAATGGAAGTGGGATATGCGGCCAAGATACTCCTTTGAAAAAGGGAGTCCGTTGACGCGATTGCATGCGGCTTCGAGCTCTGGAAAGCTCATCTGGCAACTGCAATGCGCGGGTGCGACGGACGAAAAGTTGGGCCAAGTGGATCCAATCCCGAGCGACGAAGAACCGCAGGAACTCCGACGCCGGAGGCTCGAAGCTGTCTTGTTGATGGCGAGAGAACCTCTTCCAAGTCGCCGTCTCGCCCAGTTATCTGGGTTGGCGGATGCCACGGAAGCCCGTACACTGGCCCGCCAGCTTAATGAACACTATGATCTTCAAGGTCGCGCCTTCCGCGTGGAAGAGGTGGCCGGAGGATTTCAGTTGATGACGCGGCCGCAATTTGCAAAATGGTTGCGGCGTTTAGAACATGTGCCTGGGGAGCAGAGATTGACTCAACCCTCCCTGGAAACTTTAGCGTTGGTCGCTTATCGTCAACCCATTCTCAAAGCCGATCTCGAAGCGATTCGAGGTGTCGGATGTGGAGAGGTGTTGCGACAATTGATGCAGCGTGATTTGGTAAGAATTTGCGGGCGAAGTGAAGAACTGGGGCGACCCTATCTTTACGGAACCACCCGAAGGTTCTTACAACTATTTGGATTGCAAGCGATTGAACGATTACCGCGAGCGGAGTGGGTTCGACAAATTGAGCTCACGACCACGAAACCTGGTGTCGACAATCAGAATTCGGTTTCGGGGTTTGAAGACAATCCCCCTAGTTCCTTGATTGGCTCAGAGACAAAGGAGTCCACTGTGAAGATGACGGTTGCTGCAAACGGGTTGATGGAAACTCTCGATGAGTTGATCGATCCGTGCCTGAGCCCACGATTCAACACAATACCGTTGGTCGCTTCGGATGAAGACGATGATTTTGAAGACGAAGAAGACGACTTCGACGATGATGATGATGAAGAAGATGACGAAGAATTCGATGATGAAGAAGAATTCGACGACGAAGAAGAAGAATTCGACGACGATGAAGATCTAGAAGAAGAATTCGACGACGAAGAAGAAGGCGACGACGAGTGGGAAGAAGTCGAAGAAGACGACGAAGATGAAGAAGGGGAAGAGGAAGAAGACGAGTGGGACGATGAAGATGATGACGACTGGGATGATGAAGAAGAAGACGAAGAAGATGAAGACTGGGATTGATCCCTGATTTCCTCGGTACCCATCGTGAAACCATGCACGAAGAGCTCGAGAATTTTGAATTCTCGAGCTCTTCGCTTTTTTTGGGCATCTCGCTTCTGGCGACGGCCCGGTATGCGGTTTGACGCTTGCAAGTACAATAGAGTGGAAGCCTAATTAGGCGACTCCCTTTTCCGCATCACGGTTGAGTGCATGTTGCGAGGGAGTGATTCTGCGTCTCCCTCATGAGGGCCGTAATGGCATGGGTTCCACCGGCGTCACCGTAGCTTGCTTCGTATTGAGTTACGTGGTGGTGTTGTTGCTCGAGCTGTCGAGATGGGGATTTCGCATGCCCTTTCGATTTCTCGCGCTTCTAGTGATGACGGCTCTTGGAGTGCTAACCCACACGCTTTATCTGTGGGATCAATTGGCCCAGGAATACAATGCGTTGGGACCGCAGCTCTTGTTCTCCAGTTGGTACGACTGGTCGTTGCTATCTGCGTGGGCTCTCGGCGTTGTTTATCTGGTGTTGATTGTACGCAAGCCCGAAACGCCTCTGGGGACCTTTATTGTTCCACTTCTTTTGGGACTCCTTGGGATCGCTCGCCTTGTTCGAACCCAGCCGCGATTTGATCGCGCCACATCGACGGGTATTTGGAATTGGTCGCATGGCATGTCCTTGATGATAGGGATGATGCTGGTCACGCTGGGTATGGCGATGGCATTGATGTATTTGCTCCAGGCTTGGCGACTGAAGCACAAGAAGAGCCGGCTTGGATTGCTTCGCTTACCGTCCCTTGAGTACCTGCAGGCGATGGGGCGTTATACCCTTTTGCATCAGCCACGGCCCTAGGCATCGGTTTGTTGTCAGGTGTCATCATGAACCTGCAACGCAACAACCATGTCGTGTGGACCGAGTCTGGAATCTTGCTATCGGGCGGATTGTTTCTTTGGCTTAGCTTGGCATGCTTGCTTCAGTGGCGTTTCGCCGAACGTGGGCTCGGCAAGTGGACCGCTTACTTGAATATAGGTTCCTTCGCCTTGACGCTTCTAGCGATGGCCTTCGTCATGGCAGCGCCCCATGGTCGCAAGCCAGTCGATCCCATCATGGTCACTCCTGGGAAAGAGGGACCAAAGCCTTGAAGCTCCATCTCGTTGGCTACAGCCACCATAAGACGCCTCTCGATCTTCGAGAGCAATTATCGTTTACCGAAGACCAGATTCGCGATGCATTACAGACACTGCGTAATCGATTTCCGCATTGCGAGTCCGTCATTCTCAGTACCTGCAATCGGATGGAAATCTACATTGCAGGCAACAATCCTGCTACCGTTCCGTCGCACGATGACATCATCGCGTTCATTGGAAGTTATCATTCGATCGATGTTGATGTTCTCAAACAACACGCTGTCATGGAGACGGATCGAAAGGCCATTCTCCATCTCTTCTCCGTAACATCGAGCCTCGATAGTTTGGTGCTGGGAGAAACGCAGATCCTATCGCAGGTCAAGCAAGCATACGATTTGGCTCGACAATATGATCATGCGGGACCGCTCATTCACAGGCTCTTTCAGCATGCGAGTTTTGTTGCGAAACGCGTGACGACGGAAACCGAGATTCACCGCAAGCGGGTCAGCGTACCAAGTGTTGCGGTGAGTGAAATCGCAACCGAGTTTTTTGAACGCTTGTCGGACAAACAGGTGGTCGTGATTGGCAGTGGAGAAATGGGAGAGGAAACACTCCGCTATTTGCTCGACGCCGGTGCGCGTCGCATTACGCTCATCAACCGTTCCCGCGATCGGGCCGAGCGGCTGTCGCAGCAATATGGTGGCGAGGTTGCAAATTGGGATGCACTTGAATCTGTCTTAGGGGAAGCCGATCTCGTCGTTAGTACGACTGGAGCCACCGAACCGATCGTCACGCTGGATCGATTCCGCGCGATTTTGGCGAAGCGACGCAAAGGGGCGATGCTCATTCTCGATTTGGCTGTACCTCGCGATTTCGATCCAGTAATCGGCGAACTTCCAGAGGTCTATCTCTATTCAGTCGATGATCTCCAGCAAGTTTGCCAAAACAATGTCGTATGGCGAGAACAACAATTGCCAAAAGCGTTTCGCATCGTTGAAGAGGAAGCGGATAAGTTCCTTGCAGGAACACAACATCGCTCGACCATCCCAACCATTCAAGCGTTACGCCAACAAGCGGCCGACATCAAAGCCGCAGAATGGACTCGGCTCAAGGGGCGTCTAGCCAATCACCAAGTTTCGCCCGAGGCTGAAGAAGAAATCTCGCAGGCGCTCGATCGATTGATCAACAAGTTGCTTCATCCACCGATGCAGTCGCTACGAGATGAAATCCATTCGAGTGATCATGCCACGCTTCTCGATGCGCTGAAGCGACTCTTTCAACTCAAAGACTAAGCAAGCAATCGTTCGGAAGGATTCGGTTGCGATGCGTCACACGGTAAGGTCAATCGACCGCCCTGTTTGCATACGACGAATCGGTGCTGAGGTGCGTGGAGCATCCTCTTTATCGGCGATGTGTGTGTTGTTGTTTTGAGTATCCCATCGGTGATTGCGACGACGCTCTTGTTGTTCTTGCGAAGAGCCTTGGTCGGCTTGTCCTAACCCAGTCCCGACGTAGGAATCGTGAGATCCTTGGCTGTTCGCTGTATCAGAAGTCGGGGCGATTTGTATCTCGAACGTCTCCACTTGAATGCCCTGCTCTGCCAGCCGTTCTTTGAGCTTGGGAAGATTCTGCGTCAGCGCGTCCTGAGCCAGCGCATTTTCAACTTCCAAGCGAGCGGACATTTGATTTCCGTCCATCCGCAACGTCATTTGGAGACTTCCAAGTTGCGGTGGATGTAGACGTAGTTTGACTTGACCATCGCCACTTGCGAGTTGTTCAAAGCCTCGCATCACGCGCTGTACAAGCCGCGTTTCTTGATGAGGCGTGAGTGTGCCCGAACCCGAACTCCGTTCCGTTCCTGTAGCTCGACCATAGGCTCGCGTGATGGGGTTTCCTATCGACGGGCTCAAGGAAGTTGTGGACTTGGATGCATCCAATGACGATGTGCCGAGAGCTTCTGATTTCTTGGGAGCATCAAGGTTGGTAGCGGATGCTGCGGTTGGCGTCGCAAAGGGAAGTGCAGCGGTAACGCTACTTGGCGTGTTGACGACTTGTGGTGCTGAAGGCTGAAGGCCTTCGGGCAACGTTGAAGAGTTTGTCGCAGAATCTGAGATAGCGGATTCTACGGATGGAACCTCTTTGATTCCTTCGTTGACATTTGCGTCATTGCGATCGCGGTTCTTCTCGAGTTGAATCGCTCGCTTCGTCTTCGAAGGCCCCTCATCGTCTCGCCATCCCGCTTGTTGAACGGATTCGGTTCCGGATTCGAGCAAGGGATGGTCTTCAGGCTTGGATTGCTTCTCTACTTTTTGATGGATATCGGTAGCAGTCGGACGTTCCACTTTCTGAACACCCGTTTGATTGTTTGCTGCTGTTTCTGAAGTGTTTCGCACTCGCTGATCGCGATTCAACTTCCCGTTGGCATTGGCTTGTGTTGGAAGCGGAACAGCTGAAGGCAGTTTGGGATCGATCGGTGCCAGACGTTCGATAGGTTCAAGGATCGCTTGATCGGCCACGATCTCTTGAGGCGCTGTCGTGTCCGTGGTGATCTCAGCCTGAGTCGCCAATGGTGCCTCCGGTGTTGCCTGAACAGTAGAAGCAGAGGCGATGGCTTGGGAGGTTAGGGGATCGACATCTTTCTTAGAGTCGACCAAAAGTTCTTCATCGGGCCTGGAAGCCTCTGTTGTGTGAGGGTCTGGTGCACAAGTGAGAGTACACGTCCAAGTCATGACCGATGTATCGATGTCTTGGGACGAGTCTTCTTCGTCAGGCTTTTCGGCCGTCTCCTGGGTCACCGAATCTTGCTCGTTTTGTGCTTTATCATTCTCTACGACGATATCCTCGGAAGGAGCCGCCGATGAGGATGCTAGAGGCGTGGCTGTTTCGATGGTGGGAGTCCAGCTCAGAAATGCTTCGAAGAGCATCTCGGATGGCGCATCGCTGGAACTTAGATGTGTGCCGGACCGTCTAGCGGGATAGCTAGCATCCGACGTAGACGTGAGCGAACCATAATTGGAAACATTCGACATGATTCGCCCCCGCGTGGTTCCACCACTTAAGGTCCACCCTTAAGCCCGTTGAGAGTTTTATCAACGAGAGTGTTGACCGGATCCCCTTGGCGAAGTTCGTTGAGAATCTCGGAAACTTGTGTCGATTCTGCCGGCGTGAACTCCGCTAATATCTTTTTCAGTTTTTCAGTAGGTATTCCCTTAAGAATATTCACCTTATCCTTCATTTTCCCCTCTTTTTTCCAGTCTGAGATCACAGACTTGGCCATCTCAGGGGCGAGGTTTTCGAAAGCATTTTGTTCGGCTGCAAGTCCTGCATTGAGCGTGCCTTTACGCATTTCCTCCAGACTCACATAGAATTCGTTGCGACGTTCATCGAATCGCTTTTCACGATTTTGCAGATCGACGGCTCGAACGTCGAGCATGTCTTTCATGCGAGTTAACGATGCTTCGCGCGAATCAAATTCGAGACTGAGCTTTGCTCGTTCAGCTGCGATATCTTCGAAGGTAGGAACGGGAGCCGATTTGGAGGCGGCAAACTCTTTGCTCAGTCGGCGGCCCTGGATATCGATTCCATTGATCTCGGCGAGGATTGCCAAAACACTATTCTTGTTGAGGTTTCCACGAAAATAGGACAAGCCAAGAATGCAAGCTTGGGCAATCAGGGTCGCAGTACATAGCCAAAGGAACAGATTGATAATGTGTTTCATGGTTTAGCCTCAACGCATCCAAAACGAAACCGGGCTAATGCAAACCTAGGAAATAAATGGGAAGAGGGGGGATAAAAGCCAGGGAGACTTGTGGGTTCCCCAAAGTGAGTAGCGGTGCATCCGGAATATTAGGAAGAACCGTTCGAGGACGATATACCACCTTGAATACGAATGCGGGCCTCGCGAATGCTTGACCATTCATCGATGCGAGCTTGCTGTCGAGCTTGTTGCAGAATGCGGTCATCTTCCAAATGTTTTTCTTTGAGCTTTTCGAGGACCTTCACCTTCTGCTGGATCGCAGTCAATTTGGCTTCCCGCTTTCTTAGCTCGACCAAGAGCTGCTCGCGTTGTTGCTTTGCGTGTTGGATCTGGCCGGTGAGCACGAGTTGATATCGCTGAACATCAAGAAGTCGATGGATGGAGATAGCACCGATCGATGCATCCTGGCGAAAGTCATCCATCTGTCGATATTCGCTGTGCAACTCTTCGATGCGCCCATCGACAATAGCGATGGCGCGATGCACTTGTTCGACTTCGCCTGCTGCCTGATCGCGTTCCCGCTCACGCAATCGCAGTACGGTTGCCAATCGAAAATGGGCGGCCATAGCATGCTCTTTCTTTGAGGGTATCGATCGAACAAGCGATCACGATCCAAGATTAGATCTTGGCTTTGGCGGCGAGCGCCATAAGTTCGGATTCGGTTTGGCTCCAAGGCATGTTTTCGCGATAAGGTTGCGACAAGAAGGTTTCGATTTCATTGCGGAGCGCAATGGCTTTGTCGATCCCCGGATTCGAGCCTTTTTGATAGGCACCAATGTTGATCAAATCTTCGTTTTCTTTGTAGACCGCCATTAAAGCTCGCAAGAGCGTTGCGGCTTCGCGGTGGGCATCGGAAACAAGTAGGCTTTGCAATCGGCTCAAGCTTGGCAATATATCGATCGCCGGATAACGGCCTCTTGCGGCAATCGATCGAGATAGGTGCACGTGCCCATCGAGCAAACCACGAAGCGTATCGCTGATGGGTTCATTGGGATCATCCCCTTCCACGAGGACCGTATAGATTCCTGTGATGCTTCCTTTTCGAGTCTTGCCAGTCCGTTCGACGAGTTGTGGAAGCAATGCAAAGACGCTGGGTGGATAGCCGCGAGTCGTAGGGACTTCACCTGCGGCTAAGCCTACTTCGCGTTGAGCCATTGCAAAGCGTGTTACAGAGTCCATGAGTAGCAAGACATTCTTACCATCATCTCGATACGATTCAGCGATAGCCGTGGCCGTCTTCGCTGCAAGGATCCGTTGCGATGCTGGCTGATCGCTGGTGGCCACTACGGTAACGCTTCGTTTTCGTCCTTCTTCTGCCAAATCGCGTTCGAGAAATTCTCGTACTTCTCGACCTCGTTCACCGATGAGTGCGATGACAACCACGTCTGCCTTCGAGCCTCGTGCGAGCATTCCAAGAAGTGTGCTTTTGCCTACGCCAGAACCCGCGAAGACTCCGATACGTTGACCAAGTCCAAGCGTCAAGAAGGCATCGATCGCTTTTACTTGAGTGGGAAGGATGTGATCGATGGGAGGACGTTCGAGCGCCGCGACGGGTGGGGCATCACAAGGAACACGAGTGCCCGGCGGGATGGGGCCAAGCGAATCGATCACATTACCGGAAGCATCGAGGACTCGGCCAACCAATTCAGGGCTTACTGCCACGGATCGAAAGGTTCGATTCAAGTGCACCGGGTCACCATGGTTGATACCTTCGATCACTGCTAGCGGTGCCAACAGTGTGAGCGACCCATCAAACCCAATCGTCTCTGCCATCAACGGATCACCTTGACGACGATGGATCGTGCAGAGAGCCCCAACGGGTGTCGGAAGGCCAACGGCAACGATCGTGTTGCCACGAATCGATTGAACCTTTCCGGTGATCGATGGCGTCATGCTCCGAACCAATGCATGATTCCATTGAGCGCTGCGAGGAACGCTGGGCATTCGATCCATGAGGGATGTCATGATGCCAACTCCTCTCGAAGTCGCGCTAATTGATTTGGCAACTGCATATCGATTACGCCATCGGAAGATTCGAGAACGACTCCTGTCTCATGAATTTTCTCGTCGGGGACGAGTTCGAGTGCGTGTGATCGTCGGTACTCTGCAAGCCACTCATCGAGCGCCGGTTGGAGTCTCGCAATGGAGTTAGGATGCATGCGGAGGCGTTTCTTGTTTGCGTTGTGGCACAACCGAATGGTTTCCTCGATCCATTGCATTAAGATTTCAGGATCCGATTCGATCTGTCGAACGACTAATTTCTCTGCGATCGCAATGGCTAATGGTATCGTCTCGTGTTGCCATTGACGCAGCCATTGCTGTGTCGTTTGTTCGAGTTGTTGACTGAATTGTTGCAAGGTTGCCATGGCTTGGGTAACTTGTTCCCGAGCCATTTTCTGAGCCAACTCCACGGATTGTTTTTCAAGTTGCGATTGACCGTCGGCCAGTCCATTGGCAGTGGCTGCTTCGCGTATCCGGGTCGCTTCTTCGCGAGCCTCCGCGAGGAGTCGATGCCCTTCTTGTTTCACGGTTTCGAGATACATTTTGGCTCGCGATGCCACATCTTCCCAATTGAAGACTTCGGCTTGGGCCGTGTTGATCCCTTCTACAAAATGTCGCGACTTCAGGATGCTTGCCATGGTTTGCTACCTCGAGGATGGGAATCATGCAGCTGCCGTGATGGTCATGCTTACCAGAGATCCAATCTTTCCCTGTGTGAGCATGCGGGTTGCTGTCTCGCACAAAAGGCTTTGCGCCTTATCGATGTCACGAAGTTGAATGGGCCCCATTTGAGCAATCTTCGTTTCAAGTCGCTTGGCATCTTTCGCAGGAAGCATTGCTTGAACTTGGCATATGAAGCGGTCTGAAGCACCACTCAGGGCCAAAAGTATCACGGTGGGTTCGGATGCGAAGAACAGTGGCTAAGTCAGCAAGAGGCAATGATTCGAGCTCTTCAAACGACATCCGAATGGTGTTCTTGAGTGGCTCGACTGGCGAAGGAGAAGGGGTCGCGTACCGCGAGAATGGGATGACATCGGGTTCATCTCTGTCGTCGCGATTGGAAGCTGCTGGAGCCATCGGTGTGGGATTCGTTCGCGTTGATTCGTCTCGCAGATCGATTCGCGATGCACTTGCCGAGACCATGGCATTTTCGTCGAACTGGGATTTGGGTGGATCATTCCATCCCAATCGCTTCGCAATTCCTGGCTCGTTTGTCTTGATACGCTCCACGCAGGCTTCGCGGAAAGTTGACGGAGCGGCTGCCAATATGGCTTGAAGCTTTTTCAGGTTCTGTTCGGAAGATTTTTTGGGAAGCTGAAAGTCCGAAATCTTCTGATGGAGGTGGTGATGGATTTCTTGAAGCACGTCTTGAGGCGTGCTCTGGAGTTTGGGGATGATCGACAAGGCATCCAGCGCCAACGGTTTAGGCAAAAGTTCGGTTAGAGATGCCGCAAGCGGTACTGGAACTTGATTGAGCACCACGGCTACGACGATCGGCCGTTCGCATGCGAGTAATTCACTAAGATCGTGGCAATCGAGTTGATGCCAGTGGTGATGAATTTCGTTTGGTTCGCCATCTTCTCTGGTTGGCGGTGCATGATAAACGTCTTCGGTACGGTCGAAATCAATTTCGCGTGGAGGCGGGGTTTGTCTTCCCGCATTCGATGAAAGATCGAGTGTGTCCTGTGCCGATTGCGATGCAAGAGCTGCCTCGGCCGGATTAGAAGGGCGACTCGACCGAACTTGCCCCTGTTTACCTTCACCCGTTGGCAGATTCATCTGTTGAAAGAGTGCTAAAGCTTGCCGTCGTTCTTCGGGTGTGACCTTTCCCAAATTCACCATGGCGTTGCGAACTTGGCGTGCTTGGTCTGTGGGTAGTTGTCCCAATAGTTGTCGCGCCGAGTTCGTATCCACTGAGGAAAGGAGGATCGCGACTTGTCGGATTTTGGAGTCAACCTTGGCAGCGGGCATAGCTGGCATTCAAGTATTTCGAGAAAAAGGCGGATTCGCCTCAAGTTTTTTCGATCGCAGGACGCAGTCGGGTCTTGTAGCGGTTGCATCGGTGCAGGTCCAGGGCGATCCTCGGCAAATCCATCAAGGCTAGCGTTCGGAATCACACCTTTTCAAATCGAACTTGTTGAGGCGCCAAGCGTTTGATACGGTTCGATTCAGGTAGGGAGTACCGGGATGCAGTACATAGGTCAGCACGAGCATATTGGTGGAGGATACATCCGTTTCATTCATCGGTGGTTACCCGATCGATGTGACGCGTGGGCCAGCATGGCGATTATCCATGGTCTAGGCGATCATGGTGGCCGATTTGATCGAATGGCTCGATGGCTTATTCGGCATGGAGTTGCGGTGACCGCGATCGACTTGATTGGACATGGACGGTCTTCGGGCAGACGTGGATGCTATGTCGAATACGATCGATTGCTGGAAGAGCTTCACTACTTTGTCCGTCGCATTCATTCGCAGTGGAGCGATCTTCCTCTGTTTGTTTATGGGCAGAGTATGGGTGGCAATCTGGTGCTCAATTGGGCGCTGCAAACTCCATCGTCAGTGTTTGGAGTCATCGCTGGGGCTCCTATGTTGGTATCGCATTCTGCGCCGAGTGAAGCCTTTATGCGAGTCGGACGGAAGCTTGGCCAATGGATTCCCCATTGGCGTCTTCGCGCATCGGTGGATGTTGAAAGTTTGACTCGCGATGAAGAGAGTCAACAAGCTTACCGCGAAGATAGGCTGATCCACCATCGCATTTCCTTGGGGCTGGGATTGGCACTCGTCGACCGAGGCCAATGGGCCATACAACATGCCTCTCGTTTGAACACGCCTGCATTGTTGATACATGGAACCGAAGATTCCTTGACCTCGCACCAAGCGAGCCAAATATTCTGGGAAGAGAATCCGCAGTATGTCGATCTTCGGCTCTGGCCTGGAGTCCGACACGATCTTCATTGCGAACCTGAGTGGAAGTTGATTCTCGACGACCTACGGCGATGGATGGCGACCAAGGTTGCTTCGCAGGATCGTCGGTTGGCTGCTTGACCAATCCAATTGCCATGGATCGAAATTAAGGATCGGAATCAAGGATCGGAATCAAGGATCGGAATCAAGGATCGGAATCTTCGACATGCGGTAGTTCTTCGAGCGAATTGAGCCCAAAAAGTTGAAGCATACGTTTCGTTGGAAAATAACGATGCGTTCCTTTTTTGGTTTTGTCGTCGCGTTGCAGTTCTAAGAGATTGCGTCGGACCAGCATGTTGAGAATGCTCCCCGCAGGATGGTTCCATTGTTTTTCGAGATCTTCGCGGGTAATGCCGGGTTGATACGCCACAAGCGATAAACAATCGATGGCATCTTGGTTGAGCCGCGTTTCTTTGGTCTTGCCATACATTCGATCACGGACGCGATGAAGATCCTCGGCTAACTGCATTCGGTAACCACCTGCAATGGAAACGATTTCCATTGCATGGTGTTCGCCCCGATAGATCTCGTTGAGTTCCTCGACGAACTGATCGATTTCCGATGGGCGAACGCCCCGCATCAAATTGGCGATCCGTTCTGGCGAGAGCGACTCATTATTGGGATGTCCAACGAAAAGAATTGCTTCCAAAATGGTAAGCGGTGAAATAGGGCAGGCATCACTTTCAACCGCTTCATCGCCAATGGGATCATGCTCAGCGGGAGTCTCTTCGGGTGGAGTCGATTCACCATCGGCATAAGGAACCTCTCCCTTGCCTAACAACTGTGCATACGTCTTGCCCAGTTCTTCTAAGGAGAGTCCTTCGTATTCATGATCGTCATCCGCAGATGAATCATCCGGGATTGGGGTGGCTCGCGGCATCGTGCCTTGTCCTCCATTATTTCGGTGGCTGGATCAACTCAAGCAGCGGCTGTGAGGAAGGCTCTTTGTTCGCTGGCGTTTTCTCAGACGAGTTGAGTTGCTTGGAATTGGATGGAACCTCCAAGGTTGGAAGTGGTTTCACCACATCGGGAAGTTTATTAGCGTCAGGCTTGTCACTTCCGCGAGCGGGTGGATCATCGGAAACTTGGAAAACGAGTCGCACCGGCGTTCCTTCAGGCGGAATTCGATCCGTGAAAGCGACGAAGGCAAGTCCTGCATTGGTGTCGTCACTCCGAACCGCGAGATCCAGGGTGGCGGAAGGAAAATTGGCCACGCAAACAAGGTCTCCACCTTCTGCCAGGTAGGTTTCCTCGCCAGTCACTTCATCTTTGTAGATGCCACTTCCAGCAAAGACCCAATCGTATTTCATCTCTTGATCGGTTCCCGAATGTTGAATCCATTCTTGGGCGCGAACAATATGCTTCTGCTCTTTGGCATCTTTCCAAAGAACATGGATTTTGATGGTCGATCCTGACGCGGGCTGATAGGGATCGAATCGAGTCGGTTTACCTGGTTTGCCACCAACGGCGAGCAGTCCTGCATGTACGTATTGCGACTTCGAAAGGAGCCCTACGATCGATTCGTGCTCTTTGGTTCCTGAGGGGCACGCAAACATTTCCAACGCACCACGGCGAAGAGCAACATATCCATCGACGACGACTCGACGATTCTCGCGATCAATCCACACTCGTCCGTCTTTGACCAAGCGAGTCATTTTAGGGGGATCCGGAAACGCTTTTTCAACATTGGCTTTGATTTCTTCCCGTGTTCCTGGAAGCTGGGAAAAAACGTTGATGGGAAAACCCACTATTATGAAAACCAATAAAAAAAAATGTGAAAGCGAAGCCATTGAGAAGTCTGCATGCGCAAGAAATCGAAACGGAAAAGTCAAGCCCCCATGCGAAATCATCGCACAACTCCTAAAACGTAGAAAGAATCCTTGCAACCTGAATTCGACGAACAACAATTGTGGGCACGGGGCAAAATGTTGACCCCATGGATTGCACTGCGAATCAGGGAAGACAGCCCGCCAATGGCGCTCGTCTCGACATTATACGACTCATCATATTGTTAATGGAAATCCTATGGACTGGGTTCAGAACAAATCCTCGGGAAAGAAGAATCGGTCAAGCCGCAAAGCCAAGGAATCCAATCCTATCCCAGCGACTGCTCGCGGGTGGTTGGAAGACCTTTGCCATGAAAATATTGCACTCTTGCAGGCATCGCTGCCGGTTCCACGTCCACAAGCGACTCGCCGCAAAGGTGATGGAAATGCGGTGCCTTTGGCGCAAGCCATGGAATGGGGTGTCACGACGCTCGACGTCGAAGACAAAGTGGACCTGGAAACGCTGCGAGGATTGGTCGATGTCCTTTCGCTTCAAGATGGCGAAGAAGTTGTCAGCCAGGATTGGAAGCCAGAGCGAATCGCTAAGTGGATTGGCAAGCAACTTCCCTTGCGAAGCGAAGAGCCGATCGTAGCCTTGATCGCCGCAGGATGGGTGCACGGACTTCCAAAATTAGGGAAGAGTTTGGAGCCTGGGCTTTGGATTGAAACACTGCAGACGATTTTGACCCAGGTGGATCGTTCCTGGGCCACTCAAGAACCTGAATCCATGTTGGCATGGATGGTCTGGTCTTGCGAAGTGCCTTTGGCATTGGCTTCCCAACTTTCCCATCTTGGATGCAATGATCGAATCGTTAGCGATACCTTGGATCGTCTTGCCTTGGTGTTGGAGTTGGGCAAGGAAAAGCCAAGCCCATGGCTCAAACGCGGAGCCTCGGATCTACGAGCCCTTCTTGCATGCACCATCCGTTGTCGTTGGACTGCCGATCGACTGGGAGCACGCAAGTGGTATTCAAGTCAACGCAAGGCCATGGTCGATCTCGCTTCAAAAGCCATTGGCTTGTGCGATTTCGAAGGTAAACCACTGTTGCAGGATTCCGAAGATAGCGATACCGATGCAGGGCTTTGGTCAGCGCTTTGGGAAGTGACAGGTCGGAATGTCAAGTTGGCTCATGCAATGGAGACACTTCCGAAGTCACTGCGTCCTTCAGAACTCAAGAAAGCTCGGTCTGGCAAAGACCCCTCGATGCCGCTTGGGTTTTATGACGAGGGTTCCGAATTGGCATGGATGCGGCGTGAATGGAAGAGTCAAGGTTGTCGCATCGCCATCGATTTCGCTCGCGATCCGATGTGGTTGGATGTTCTCGATGCAAAGGGGCATCGCCTTCTGAGTGGATGGTGGGAAGTTCAAGTTTCCAAGAATAAACGACCGCTCGATATCGACTGTGGCTGGTCAGAGGTTTGCTGGTTCAATGATGATGACGTCGATTACTTGGAGCTTCAGTGTGAAGTGGAAGGTAGTTGCATCATTCAGCGACAGATTCTTTTGGCGCGAAGTGAAGGGCTTGTCTTTGTTGCGGATGCATTGATCGCAGAGGAAGAGCAAGATTGGGAATTGGAATCCACATTCCCTCTGGCGCATTCGGTCCAATTCATGCAGGAAACAAAATCTCGCGAGGGATTCTTAGTCCGCGAAGGGGGCGATGATGAAGTGCTCAACCGCGGTGGCTTGGTAATGCCCGTTGCCATGCCTGAATGGAAGAAGCTCAACTGCGCAGGCGAGCTCCTGCAGGAAGGCGAAAATCTCGTCCTCATTCAAAGAGGACGAGCGAAACGGCTCTATTCACCTCTCGCCATTGCATTGAAGCGGCGCCACCAAACCGCCAGCTATACTTGGCGTCAGCTGACAGTGGCCGAAGAGTTGCAAATTCTCCCCCGCGAGGCAGCAGTGGCCTACCGTTTGCAGATCGGACGTGAACAATGGGTCATGTATCGATCGTTGACCCCGTCGACACGCCGTACCGCCATGGGATTGCACCTCAGCTCGGAGTTCTACGCCGGTCGGTTCGATAGTGAAGAAGGTACCTACGAGGCACTGGTTGAAGTAGACGCCAACGAAGAATCGACTTGATGATGTTGGAATCACCATCCCCTTTCGATCGCATCCAAAGTAACTGGCAACGAACGGTAGAGAAAGTTGCCGACGCCTGTATGCGATCGAATCGCGAGATGGGATCGGTCACCATCGTTGGAGTGACCAAGTATGTGGATGCGGTTCTCACCAAACATCTTTACGATGCAGGGTGCTGCGACTTGGGTGAAAGCCGTCCACAAAATATTTGGTCGAAGGCCCCTGCACTTCCCGACGCTCAATGGCATCTCATCGGCCACCTTCAACGAAACAAGGTCAAACGCACCTTGCCGCTCGTTGAACTCATTCATTCCGTTGATAGCCTTCGTCTGCTCGAACAGATTGCAATCGATGCGGAGTCCCTTTCAAAGAGGACTCGACTCCTCATCGAAGTGAACGTGACGCAAGATGCAAGCAAGACGGGCGCCAGTCCCGATGAAGCTATGGCGATCCTCGATCGCGGACTGGCCCTACCTCACCTGGAGATCGTTGGGGTAATGGCGATGGCAAGCCTCCAGGGAACAAGCGATCAAGCTCGAGCCGAGTTCGCTTCTGTTCGAGTCTTAAGGGATCAATTGGCTGAGCGAAATCAGCATCCCCTTCCAGTGCTATCGATGGGGATGAGTGGTGACTTTGTCGAGGCAATCGCCGAAGGGGCTACCTTGATTCGACTAGGCTCTTGCCTTTTCGAAGGGCTGTTAACGTGATTGGAATGAGACTCGTTGAGGATGGCGTCCATTTAGATGTTTATGTTCAGCCAGGCGCCAAACGCAACAGCATTGTAGGCGAGCACGCTGAGCGACTAAAAATCGCGGTCACACAAATCGCTGAAGGGGGCAAGGCCAACGATGCCGTCATCGATTTATTGGCCAAGCAATGGCGATTATCTAAGAGTCAACTAGCGATCGTACGTGGACATACCAACCGTCAGAAGACGATCGCTATCTTCGGTGTTACTCAGGATTCGATGGCTTCGCTTCTGCCTCAAACCCCAGACTCGTAACCTCGGAAATGACCGAGGCCAACACGCCCATTTGATGAAAAAGGAAGAACATCAACAAAGGAAGTGTCATGCCAGCGACGATCGTTCCCATGCTCGGGTTGCTCAAAGCGAAGGTTACCATCATCCATGCACAAAAGGCTCCAATGGCAGAGATGATATAGTAACCTCCCCAAGCTTCGGGCTTTTGCGATAGGGAACGAAAGACATCCATCGAAAATGGTTGAAAGATGTTCTGATTATCGAGCATGCTCAAAAGAAAGATTGGGAGAAGAAGCCATACCGAAGCGATGATGCAGGCCGCAGTGAAAATCGGTGGATAGTTGTTGTTCTGAGCGATGCTTCCAAGGACGGCGCCTGGCAATGTGGAAAAGACAAAGGCCAAGATGATCGAGAAACTCTCTTCCATCCAATCTGCAGGATTGAAGAGCGGCCATTCGCGAACGGTCTTCAAGCGATTGGCTGAAGACTGAAGGATGGCCAAACCATTGGCGAGTGTCACGCTCAGGACGGGAAGTCCACCACCACCCCACACCAAGATTTGAAGAATGATGCTTGCTCCTTGCGTTCGTTCGGCCAACGCCCCAAACATGCCTCCTGCAAAGAGCACACAAGCCAGCACCAATCCGGTCCCTAAGGCGATGCCCATCAAACCTGGATCGAAGAGAAAAGAAAAAGTACGGCCAAGCCATCCCTTGGAATCGAAGTCATAAGCCGACTCCATTCCATCTTCCTCTTCTTCGTCGAGTTCGCGTTCGGCTTTGGCCAATACTTCAGCGACGTTTCGCTCCACAACCGATTCAGGGCGAGTTGGGGTTCCGGGAAGCGGTGCAAAGGAGACGTCTTCTTTCTCAAGGTCGCGATGCGATGCGCGTTGTTTCTTCCGATTCCAATCCGATGGAGGCGGCGGAACGACGACGCTGCTATGGCAATCGCTGCATTGCAACTTGCTTCCGATTTGGCTTTCCTTGGCGTAAAGCATCGTGCCACAGACTTTGCACTTCACGCGAAATTCTGGTTCATCATCCCAGTCACCGATATGGTTTTTGGGGGGCGACGGCGTGCGAGCCTTGGGCTTGGATGCCGACGGTTCGTGCGGTAACTCCATCAGGTCGCGAGTCCATACGGCTTCTTGCTTGGGCGTTTCGGGTGCCAAGGCAGGGAGATCATCTTCATCGAACACAGACTTTTTCGGCTGGACTTTAGCGCTTCGTTGTTCGATCGGTTGAGGATCCTCAAAACCAGGCGGGTCCTGAAATGCTGATGTCGTTGCCGGCGCCTTGGGGACCTTGGGAGTCGTTTTTGGATCGGATGACGAAAGCTTCGTCTCACTTGGCGTGTTCGGAGAAGCTGCATGCGGTGCTTCGATCTTAGGTAAGGACGGCGGAGCCACCGTCCCTTTCTTTCGATTCTCCCATGTATGCGTTTTCTTCTCTTGCGCGTCGGGAGCCGCCATCGATTCCACTTCAATCGCAGGTGACCCTAGGTTCAACCAATCATCATCAATCTTTTTCGGGCTGGCCATGCCCGAAACCTTGATGCTGCCTCCACAAGTTGGGCACTTGATTCG
Source organism: Pirellulales bacterium (assembly GCA_046349875.1). GTDB lineage: Bacteria > Planctomycetota > Planctomycetia > Pirellulales > Pirellulaceae > JAXMBN01. The sequence continues at coordinate 183,376 of JAXMBN010000004.1, read as the reverse complement.
CTTCCCCAAGAACATGGAGGGAACCTTGAACTGATGGTGGCATTGGGGACATGCCAATTCGTGATGTTCCGACTCGTGCGACACGCAATGAAAACCTTGCCTAAAAGTGAATAACCCTTGTCAGGGTTGTCTGTGATGAAGCCAACATCATCGATCTAAGGGGAAACGATGGGTTCCAACGATGTTGCTGCATACGCTTGGTACGCTTCGGCAATTCCACCTTGCTTGGCATCTCCACGATGCAACACAAGTCGATAGTGGAATTCGATCGACTCACCCTTGGGAAGCGTGTAGCCTCCACCGGTTGCATCTTTGTTGCCAACAAAGTCTTTCAAACCAAACGGGTTGTGTGCGAATAGTCCATACCCACGAACGTGCCATCGGCCTGGGCTACGGAAGGTCGATGGATGGCATAGGATGGCAACGCCGTATGCTTTGCCATCGATTGGTCCCGAATAATCGACCCAAGTAGCGACTTTACCCCAGGTCGCATTGTCGCGTTCGCCGTTGGCATTCTCGATCGTGCCGCCTGGCTTGGTCTCGAGCTTCATGGTTTCAGCGACGCGAATCGCAAAGGTTCCTTCTTTGGTATCGCCAAAGACGACATCGCGATCTAGGGCCGTCAGCTTGAACTCGCAATCGATCAATCGTTTTTCGTGCGTGCCAGAAAACGTAATTCTTCGTTCTTCAGACAATTGCCGATCGCCGTTCGCTGCAACCCACTCATTGCTCGATTCGATGCGGGCCTTGTTGGCATCGACCGAAGCGCTGCGAAACTTCTTATGAACCACGTTACCGTGTCCATTGGGTTCGGCCCAAAAATCGTTTCCGTTGACTTCGCCATGAGAAAACCAAAGCGACTTATGATGCGGGTGATCTTTCTTCTCCGTTGCATCTTCTTCCGACATCGGCCACTTGCGAGTCATTTGAACGCCATCGGGCCCATAGATGGGCCAAACGATAGGACGGCTTTTCATTTGAACATGGTAGCTAGCCACTGGCTTACCATCTTGAGAAATATCGATTTTGGTTTCGGACCGTTGCATGGTGAATGGAGCTTGGCCCGCAGGGGTTTGGGCCACCAATTCACTGCCGCTCATCAAACCCAAAAGACCCATCCAGAGGAGCATGCGTTTCATAGAGGTTCGACTTCTTTTTTAGGAGGAGAGGAAGTTGGGGGAATTCTTGATTTTAGTCGGGAAAGATAGGGAATCGGAAAGCTGGAATCCCGCGATTCCCTTACTTTATTCCGATCGTTCCGATTATACCGTCTCCAGTCTCCGAGAATTTAGGGGGCATCTGTTTGCGAACAGGGGTATTTTGACCTAAGTTTCCAAGGTGACTAGAAGGGATCGAGGAAGCAGTAAAGGGATTTCGTCCGAACATGCTTCATCGTTCCTGCACGGCAGTTTGGGTAGGCTGCCCGGCGCATCGAAGTGGGTTAGGAGAAATTTGGGATGAGTTCCGCCCCAGCATCAACGCTAAAACTAATGGATGTTCTTGCGGGTACACAGATCCCTGCTCTTCCAACCAGCGCTATGGCACTCCTCGAGTTAGCTCAGGATCCCGCGAATGGCCCATTGGAATATGCTCGTCCGATCGAAGCCGATATCGGATTGTTGGGCCAAGTGCTCCGATTTGTGAATTCGTCTTACTTTGGGTTTTCACGGGAAATCGCCAGCGTGCCCCAGGCCATTCAATTGGTTGGCGTGCGCACCATCAAGAACTTCGCTTTATGGAGCGCGGTTTTTAGTTTGATCCCCAATCCAAAGTTTGGCGCGTTTGAGCTCAAAGCTCTATGGCAAGATTCGCTCCGGCGAGCGGTCTTTTCGAGAGCGCTCGGAAGAGCCATCAAGTTGGCCAATGCGGAAGATCTTTTTGCGGCCGCATTGTTGCAGGATATGGCGATTCCGATCTTGCTCAAAGGACTTCCAGACCAATACGAACATTTGATCGAACGCCGCAATCGAGAACACCTACGTTTGAGTTCGCTGGAACGAGAACTGTTTGGTTGGGATCACGCGGAAGCGGCCGCTGCCCTTTGCCGCAATTGGCGACTTCCCGAAGAGTTTGCTTTGTTGATCGAACGCCATACGGCTCTCGATGAATTGCTCGGGGCTACCCCTCCCAAACGCGACGCCGCTTGCATTGCAATCGCAGCCATGCTCCCAAGCTGCCGCGATCAGGCATGGGATGAAAAAGATCAATTCGTCGCTGGCGTGATGCGCATCGGCGGCGCCGCCGTGATGACGAGTGCCTTTATTCATGAAGTCGATTCGTGTTTTGCTGATTTTGCTCCGCTACTCCAGTTACCTGTTCCTGAAAAATCACTTTACGACTGGTTGATCGAGAACAAATAAGCGCTGAAGAATCTTGTACTCAAAACAAAACGCGTTCCAAGCATGGGCCTGGAACGCGTTTTTTGTTGGTTGCTACGATATTCAAAGGCGATATTAGGATGCGATATTGATATACGCGTGTACGTGCGGTGCACCGCGGAAGTGAATCACGCAGGTTGGGCCTTCAATTCGCCAGTTATCCCAAACTTGATCTTTGTTGAGATCTTCGTCTTGGAAAAAGGCGATCCGAAGAGCATCGAGCCCTCCACCGGCTTCCAATAATTTCATCGCTTCATCGCCATCTTCTTGCCGATAGGGGGCCAAGATCGTTTTGAGGCATCCCTGCATCAACTGTTTTTGGTCTGCAGTCATGTCGGTAACCAACAACCCTTTGCGTTCCCCTTTTCGGATTTGAATATCGGACTCGGCCGGGATCGCTTTTAACAGAGCCTGTTTGGATTGTTTTTCATCGAGTGCTTTAAAGAGCTCGTTTACCTTTTGAGTCTGGTAATAGAACAAGTTGGCGGACGGACTCGATTCTTCACCATGACCATACACCATTCCACCTCCAAAGGCAGTCTTGGGTACACTGTTGCCATCGGCACGCAACGTGAGATGTCGTCCCGTAAGAACCCATTGGAATTGATCGGTCTTAGGATCACCAAACATGCCAACGCTATACGCTCCCATGCCTCCGTCATCGTCATCCATTTGCTTGGAAAGAAGGGTCATGCCTTCTTTGCTGGTCAAGGATTGAATAATCTTTTCCAGGATGGCTCGTTGTTTGTCGGTATAGAAATCGCTACCGATCAAGGGTTTGGTAACATGCCAGTTGGCGTGAACTTTGGATCGCAATGCATCTGCAAAGGGTCGACAGATCTCTGCGGATTGTTTGTCCGAGAGCGTCGCGTGAAACTCGGCCACCAAGGTTTCCGCTTGACTCTTCTTGGTGGGCTCGAACGCCAAGCCTCGTGCAGCCAATGGGAGAGCTGCAATCGTAGCCGTAGTCGCCAAAAACTTTCGGCGATGCCATGAGCTCGAATGACATTCAGGGCATGGTTTGTTATCCATCGCGAGGACTCCTGAGAGGAATAGGTGGGAAGAAAGGCAACTTCATGATACCGTTTGAGTTTGCCGTTGTGGTGAGATTTCTTTTTTGGGCTTCGATGGACACAAAGTGAGATTTCGAGAATACCCGGAGGATGAAACCACTCAGAAGGAGGCCCTTTCGTATGATTCATCGAGAAATCGCAGTTTTTGGAGCGTATGGGTGTCACAGATTTTGTCTTGCACGCACTTACTCACAAATTGATTGATCTCATTGGTTTTTGTGAGGATTCGAGCATGCCAACGACCAGCGAAATGGACAAATTATGGGAACGCGTTCTCCATAATGATCCCAACGCATTTGAAGAAGTGGTTGAGCGATTTCAAGGGGCGTTAACGGCAATCGGCTACAGTCGCACAGGCGACTTTACGACCAGTCAAGACGTTGCGCAAGAGACTTTTCTTTACGCATGGAAAGGCCGCCATGAATTGCGCGACCCACGTCGACTGGCAGGATGGCTATGCACGATGGCCCAACGCATCGCTAGCCGATTTCAGCGCCAACCGATCACCATCGAATCGACCTCGATCGCCTCTGGGGATGAGGCAGATCCATCCTTGCGATTGGAACACGAGGAAGAACAAAGACTTGTGTGGTCGACTTTAGAGAAACTGCCGCAAGAATATCGCGATGTCCTTGTGCTCTATTATCGGCAAGGTGAATCGGTAGAACGTGTGGCTGAGATGTTGGAAATCAGTGTCGATGCGGTACGACAACGTTTGAGTCGTGGACGCAATCAAATTCGTGATTCCATTGCTGCCACCGTAGAAGGTGTGCTCGTGCGAAGCCAACCTGGCAAGCGATTCACCCATCGTGTCATGGCTGCCATCGCGGGGCTCACGGCCTCTGGTTTGACCAAGCAAGCTATCGCAAGCGCTTCAGGAGCCACCGTTGCAGGAGCCAGTGTTTCTGGAACCAGTGCAACAATGCTCGGTGTCTCCAAAGGTATCGCTGCATCGATGGGATTGGGTGGATTGCTTGGCGGCTTGTTGGGATCGGCGGGTGGATTGGCAGGAGCCTATGCAGGTACCAAGATTCCAGCGTTGCTTGCACCAACCCTTGCCGAGCGACTCGTGCTCGAACGCGCCGGAAGGAGATCATTGTGGAGCGGATTGGTTTTCACATTGTTGGTGCTCGTGGCTGCTCGCTATTTCTTCTTCGAAGGTGGATGGAAGGTTGCCGTTCCATTGATGGTTGCATCACTACTCGTCTACATCGGGTACACCGTACGACTCACGATACAAACCCAGAAACAGATCATCAAAATTCGCAAAGAACTCAAGCCTGAAGACGATCCCAACCCTTCGCCTTGGAGTCGCCGGACCAATGCACATCGACAACGAGTGGTCTATCGCGGAAAGAGATATCGCTCACAGCAAAGGTTGCTCGGACTTCCTTGGATCGACATCCAATTCGCCGATCTTTCATCGGAATGGATGGAGCGTCAACCTGGGCATGCGCGGGGCTGGATAGCGCTTGGCGATCAAGCCGACGGAGTGTTGCTGGCGATTGGCGGGATGGCTCGAGGTGGTATTGCAATCGGTGGCCTAGCGTTGGGTGGCATCGCCTTGGGTGGTATGGCGGCAGGGATCTGTAGCCTCGGTGGATTAGCGCTTGGAATAGCCATTGGCATGGGAGGTCTTGCGTTGGGCCATCAAGCTTTTGGTGGAGGAGCAGTAGGGTGGGATGCCATGGGAGGTGGAGCGGTCGGATGGAATTCAGCAGCAGGAGGAGCATCTCTCGCTTATCATTATGCTTTTGGTGGCGGTGCTTGTGCGGCCAAGTACGCTGTAGGAGGCGCAGCGGTGGCTCCTCATGCCAACGATGCCATCGCAAAAGAAATAGTTGCTGCCGAAAGTTATCAGCAGTGGATGCTGAGCCTTGCGAACCATCCGCTGGAATTCACGATCATCATCGTCATTGTCAGCTTGGCGGCTCCTTTGTTTGCTCTAGCATTGCAACGATGGGTCTATGTCCAAGAAGTTGACTTGAATCACGAAGAAGGAAGAACATCGCAATGATTGGGAAACGATTGCTGCCTTGGTATTTGGGATTGGCTTGCGTTGTCGGTATGTCTCTTGAAGTATCGGCTCAGCAGTTCGTACTGTTCGATGTCGAGTTTAACTATACCAAAGAGGATGCGGACAATTCGAAGCCTAGCAAGTCGCACTACTATGTTCGCAATCTTCAAATCAATCCCAATCGCCCGAAAGATTGGACCTCTCCCATCGACTATCGAAATGGTACGGCTCATATTCGACTGGAAGTACTCGATAAGCCTGATGGAAGTGCTCCAACCACATGGAGCATCTGTTACATTCCCAATCGCGGTCAAAAGAATGGGTATGGTTGCCTAGGGACCGCCATCTATAAAGAAAAAGGGGTGTATGAAAAAGATGTTCCTATGACCTCATTTTGGGAAAATGATTCCATCGTCTGGAGTGAGGGAATCAAACAAATGGATCTCGTCATCAAAGACGATAGCGGTGGAGGAGGACACGCTCACAAACGTCCTGACTTCGAGAAGTTTTTCCCAACTCGTGTTCGCATGACCGTAGTCCAGGTTGCCAAGGGGGCCAAATACGATCCTTCTCAGTTGCCCGAAAAGCCGATCCAAGAATTTGCGGCCAGCAAAAAAGACTAGCTGGCTATCGCGAAACGAAAAAGAGACGCAATTGCGGTTGCGTAAAGATGGATTTGCTTCAGAACGGATCTTGGAAAATTCGACGAAGAAAAGATGTCTGCAATTCAAGCCTAGGCATTTAGGGTCGGACGAGAACATGTTTCTCCTCGCGACCTGGGCTATGCAGTTGTCGAATAGTTCATTTCCATCCGAGATCGTCAAATACAGGTTCCGATTGAAGTGCAAGCATTATCGCTCGTATGATTCCTTCGGTTCTGTGTGTGATCGCTAGCGGATGGAATTCCTGCGTGGAAACAATCCTTATGGTTCGTTTAGCGATTCGTGGAATTCGCGTTGTTACCCTCGTCCTTGCCGCCTACTGGTTGTTGTTATTCATAGGCACGCATATTCCTCGTGGGCAAATGCCAGCTATCCATCATTCGGATAAGACGCTTCACTTTCTTGCTTATGCGGGATTAGCTTTCTTGCTGGCCTGGGCCTTTCCCAAAGAAGCAAAACGGCCGCTGGCGCATGTGGTGGGCGCGTGGATTGTGGCGACATTCTATGGGGCCGCTGACGAAATTACTCAATTGGCCGTTGGACGATCGGCCGATTTTTGGGACTGGGTGGCCGATACGCTGGGAGCGATGGCTGGTCTTGTCTTCTATGTAGGACTTCGTCCTTTTTGGGCGCGAGTGCGGCGATCTCCATGGTTGCAGAAAGCCCGAGGGAACGAATCAACGCCAGAGAATTTTGATCCAAAACGACTTTCACCTTCAGTGGCATCTGTCGCCAAATCGCAGGCAGCGCAGTAGCGATTCAGCCGTTATCACTTTTGTGGTGACGATCGATCATTGAACTCAAAAGAAAAGGCCCTTGCTTGCACAAGGGCCTTTGTCATTTACATTCTATTGGAAGAACGGTGGTTCTTACTTTTCTTTCTTCACTTTGGCAAACTTGGCCTTTTCAAAGCCTTCCTTGCCAAAGATCTTCTCAACGCGTTCTTCTTCGGCCATCTTCTCGGCGCTGCCCTTGCAGTTGTTGCAGCAGAAGGAAACCTTGGTTCCGCCGACTTCAATGGCAGTAGAAGAGTCCAGCTTACCGCCGCTGAATGGGCAGACTTCTTGCTTGTACTGCTCGGTGAGAACAAGTTGGTGGTTAGCCTTGGCTTCGTACTTGTCTTTGCTCTCAGAGAACTTCTTGACGCAGTTGGGGCAGCAGAAATAAACCTTGCCGTCTTTATAATCGACCGACTTATCTTCTTTGATGTTCTTCTGAGGCATCAAGAAGCACTTTACATCTGCCAAGGGGTCTTTGGTCGTCACAGCAAACGCAGTACCGACGAAACCAACCATAGCAGCCATCATCATGGCCAACATCATGCGTTTCATTTCTTTACTTCCCATCTTTCAAGGAGAGATAGATTTTCGTCGAATAGCTCGACGTTCCACACTAAGATATCTAGGCTATCAAGCTGACGGGCTGCAAGCAATTGAGCTTTCCAACATTTGTACAGGGTAAAAAAGTTCTATGGACCGCGCCGGGATTTTTCGCACGCTTGGGGGAGGGGTTGCCTTCCTGCTACTGGCCACGACAGCTTTTTCACAGCAATTTCCTCCCGTGCCGGAATCCAAGGTGGCGCGCTACACGGCGGTGAAAACCAACGAAACCATTCAGGTAGATGGGAAGTTAGACGAGGCCTGTTGGAAGAACGCTCAACGATCGCCTCGCTTTGTGGACCTCATTTCAGGCAAAGCGGCTATCCATGATACCCGTGCGGCCGTCGTTTGGGATGAAAAGTATCTTTACGTTGGTTATTGGATCGAAGAACCTTTTCTCGAAGCTTCGCTCACCGAGCGAGATAGTCCCATCTACAACAACAATGATGTCGAGTGTTTTGTGGCCGGTGAAGATGGATACTATGAATTCGAAATCAATTCCCTTGGAACAATCTATGAAGGATTATTCTTCTGGAAGGATTCGTACGAAAAGTTAGGGTTGAGAACACGACCTGAATTCGATCTCAAAAACCCTGCCTTGCGAGGACAGGAATTCAATGGAGTCGGTTTGACGAATCATCCTCGTGGTAAGCGATGGGCACTGCTAGGGTGGGACTTTCCGGCAGCGAAGACAGCCGTTTGGTTAGACGGCACGTTGAATGACAACAAAGACCGCGATCGAGGCTGGACCGTTGAGCTCGCGTTTCCTTGGGAAGGCTTTAAGCCCCTCAACCTTTCCAAGCCCCGTTCTCTTCCTCCAAAATCGGGCGATGTTTGGCGCATGGACTTTTCGCGATTCAATCAATACAAGGCTGCCAAACCGGATGAAGATTCGGGTGGTTGGGCATGGAGTCATCATGGCGTTTGGGATTCGCACGTACCCGAATGCTTTCCGTTTATCGAGTTCAAAGAATCCGCCAAGCCATAGTTCATGAATGCGACAGGCGAGCAGTACGGATCGACAGGCATCGGATGGCCTTTGTGGATCGAGCTCGGTTAGGTTGCGTTCGATGCGGTGGGGCGCGCGGCGCGGTAGCGACATACCCATTGACCCACCGGTGAAATCAACAACGCGGGGAGAAGAATCAGATCGCCAAAAACGGCCAACATCAGAATCGAAACCATCATGAAAGCAAATTGGCTGGTCGGGAGAAACTCAGACCAAATGAATGGTAACATCGCCGAACAATTGATGAGGGTCGTGAATAGGATCGCGTTTCCACAAGTCGCGAGAACGTGATCGACCGCCTGTGTTGGGGTAAGGCCTTCACGCATCTTTTCCATATAGCGTGTCACAAAATGGAGCGTGTCGTCGACTGCAATCCCAAGAGCAATGCTGGCTGTGAGGATTCCTGCAATGTCGAGTTTCCATCCAGCCCATCCCATGATTCCAAAAACGATGGTGATCGGCACAAGGTTGGGAATCATGATCAACAGTCCCATCAATACGCTTCGAGCAACCAACATCATGATGGGAGTAATCAGCAAGAATGCAGATGCAAAACTACTGCCTAAATCCCATAGCAGCATCTTTTGCGTGTGATGCATAACGGGAGAGAGGCCGGTCACTTGAAAGTGGATGGAATCCGATTCTGGAAGGGAACGTTCAATGCCTTTTCGAACGCGATCGGCCATGTAACCATAGTCTTTTCCCAATGAGGAAACCTTGGCGGTTAGCCTCCAGGTTTCGCCTTGCTCCGACTGAGCAATCAAACTGCGAAACTCGGGCGCGTTTCGAACGTCCTCCAGTTTTCGATTCAGTACGGCTCGCTTGGATACGGCGCCCAGACCATGTGAACGAGGTACGTGAGGAAGGAAAGAGGTGAGGCATAGAACGCTCCCCACGCACGGCTCGGTACGAAGTTCGCGGTCCAAGGACGCAATGCACAAAGCGCGTTCGACTGGAGGCATGGAATTCGATGCATCAAAAGTCACTAGCACTTCGATCGAGGCTAGTGGACCAATATGCTCTTCGATCCACTGCATATCGCGAATCGTTTTGCTTTGATGCGAAAACATGGTATCGAACTTGGTCGTAGTCTGTAGCTTGGCTACTCCCCAGCAGGTTGCACAGAGAATGACAGCTCCGATCATAGATACAAGGCTTGCGTACTGACCAATCGGTTCAGTCCATCCACGAAACCAGTTTCTACCAAGACTTTCTGGAGGCTCAGAGAGATTATTCTTCGAATGGCGTTTCGCCAACTTTGATTGGCTTGGTGCGATCCACTGTGCAATGGCAGGAAAGGCTCCGAAGAGGATGAGGGTGGCGATCGTCAACCCAGCACCGCAATACCATCCGAAGTCACGAATGGGGCGAAGGCGACTGAAATACAACGACCCATCGCCGATGACGGTGGTGATGGTAGACCAAAAACACGGTGCCAGTCCTATCCATAGAGCGCGAGACGAAGCGAAGTTAGCTCCTGATTTCAACACCTCTTTGTAGTAGCTAACAAGGTGTATGGCGCCTGCGAGTGTGAGCATAAAAACCAAGGTTGGTAGCACGATAAGGACCGCCGAAAACTCATCCCCGCAAAGGTAAATCAATGCGACTGAAGAGAGTTGACCAAGGCCCGCGAGCAAGAACACAATCAAGGCGTATCGAAATCGTTCGAGACAGATCCAGGCGATGATCGTTGCCGCGAAGGTGGAAGGAAGCACCAGCTTCTTCAAGCTGGCACCTGCAGCCAGATCAACCGCATGGGCTTCATAAAGCGTTCCAGCGAATCGGGCTTGTTGAAGATCGAGTCCCGGGACCATGAGTACCGCTTGTTCCACGACTTCGATCGCTTGAGACTGTTTCGCTATGCCTTTGGGTGTAAATTGAACGATGACCACCCCTTCCTCCTTAGGGCCAACCCAGAAACCCGCAAGTCGTTGCTGAGCTTCCTCATTCGATAGGGCGAGCGGCGGTGCTGTAAGGGAACGGAGAACTTCACCGGTTGACGTACACCCTTGAATCCATTCATGTTCTGGATCCAAAGACTTGATCGCTTCTTGGTAACGTTCCACCCGAGGGTCCACCGCATTGCAGCCTTCCCATGTGACCATCAAGAATTGGTCATCCCCAAATTGTTCCACGAACCGATCATAGATCTTGCGTTCGGCATGATCACTTGGAAGCCATTCATGAACCGAAGCCGTTCCAATCGGCGTATGAATCGCCGCATAAATGGCAAAGGGGATCGATAAAACAAGGAGAACCGTAAACCAAGACGAATGAAAATAGGTGCGACGGAAAGTCTCGTCCGAATTCATGAGCGTTCCTGTCGCAAACTATCCAAAGTACTTACGGATTTCGGTGGGATGATGAATGATGCACTTGGCGCCCGATTCACGTAACTCCATTTCTGGCCGAAATCCCCAAGTGACTCCCACGGCCAAGCAACCGGCAGCGATCGCTGTTCTCATGTCCGTATTCGTATCACCAACGTAGACGATTTCAGAGGGTTGTAAGCTGAGTTTTCGAAGGGTATTGAGTTGTGAAACGACATCGAAAACACCCGCCGGATCTGGCTTGCGAGGAACATCGGGGCGTTGTCCTAGAACCACATCAAATTTCCATTGAGGCAGTAGAAGCTCGACGCACTGGCATGTGAAGGCGTGCGGTTTGTTCGAGAGGACCGTGATTGGAATGTTGTTCGCGCACAGCCAATCGAGAATCTCGGGGATCTCTGGATAAGGGCAGGATGATTCACGCCAGCGGACGGCATAGTGTTTTTCGAATAGCTCTACGCACTCCTGCAGCAGTTCGCGATTTGCTTGGGTCTTAGGCAGAGCCCGCTGAAAGAGCATCGACACTCCATCGCCAACCATAAATCGATAGTCTGCGATAGGGTGAGTCGGTTCATCGAATTCCGTAAGCACATCGTTTGCGGCCGACCCAATATCGTGAAGCGTATCGAGGAGCGTTCCGTCAAGGTCAAAAATCACAGCCCGATAAGGCATCTTGAGTTTCCTGCAATCGCTTGGAAATTGAACAGAATGAGGCGATCATTTGAATGAGTATTGCCAAAAAGTCTGAGCCGCAAAAGTCGAGTGAGATACCCAATCGAGCGGCCCAAACAAACGAACAAACATGATACGATAGAAGACCGCCTTTTGGGGCGCCCCACCTTTATAGAGCCATTAGTTTAGCTCCTTTTGTGCCATTCCCCACCCGACCATCTGTTTCTCGAAGAGAGTGTTTTCATGGCGTCTGACGTGAATGATTCCAACAAGAGCCAACCCGAAGTGAATTCCGTGGAAAGTTCTTTCTTCAGATCCGAAGATTGGCTCGCCATGGTTTTTGGGTTTTCACTATTGATGGTAGGGCTTGGGAGTATTTGGTTAAGTCGCCCTGATGCTCAGTCGACATCCGACAAGCTTGATAAGCATAAAGTGGTCTCGCAACAGCTCAAGGAACTGTCCAAAAATCCAGAAGATTACAAATCAAAAAGCAAAGAGCTGATAGATGCGAAGAAGAAGCTTGAGTCGGAGATAGCTCCTACGCCGTTGAAGCCATGGATCGTCAAGTTGTCGGGGTGGGTATCCAATCCGCTCGAAGCTTTCTATTCAAAGACGCAGGGGCTTTGGGCTGGGCTCGCTGTCACCTTTGCCATCTTGGCTGGACTCTATGCCGCCATCATGGCCGTGACTGGTAATTCTTGGTGGAAGTTTGTTCGCGCTTTTAGTGTGGTTTTCTTTCTCGCGATCATCGCATTCCTCATGGGTGGTCAGAAGACGATGGAGGTTTACAACCTCGAGTACGCATTGTGGGCATTGCTCGTTGGATTATTCATTAGTAACACGATTGGAACACCCAGATGGCTTGAGCCTGCCATGCGGACAGAGCTTTACATTAAGTCAGGTTTGATTTTGCTAGGATCCGAAGTTCTTTTCAACAAGCTGTTGGCCTTGGGAGGACCTGGGATTTTTGTATCCTGGGTGACGACTCCCATTGTGTTGATCGCAACCTATCTATTTGGTCAGTACATACTTCGCATTCAATCAAAGTCGCTGAACCTTGTGATCTCGGCCGATATGTCGGTGTGTGGAGTCTCGGCGGCGATCGCCACCGCGGCAGCCTGCAAAGCCAAGAAGGAAGAGTTGTCATTGGCGATTGGTTTATCGCTCGGCTTTACGGTGCTCATGATTATTGTGATGCCACCGATGATTCGATGGATGGGGCTGAGCGATGTCGTTGGTGGAGCTTGGATAGGTGGCACGATTGATTCGACTGGAGCTGTGGCTGCAGCAGGAGAGATGTTAGGTACCACTGCGATGGAAGTGGCAACAACGGTGAAGATGATTCAGAACATCTTGATCGGCATTGTCGCTTTGGGGGTGGCTGTCTATTGGTCTACCTTCGTCGAAAAAGGAGAAAACGCCAAAGCAGCCATCGCCCAAGGGCCATATTTGATTTGGCGACGGTTTCCTAAGTTCGTTCTTGGATTCATGGTTGCATCACTTTTCTTCTCCTGGTTGCAATCGACCGGAACGGTGGGGCAGTTGATTGCAAACGGAACGGTCGACGGTTTTACGAAAAACCTCCGGGTTTGGCTCTTTTGTCTTGGATTCGTGAGTATCGGTTTGGATTCCAATCTAAAAGAGTTCATGAAATTGATGCATGGTGGTAAGCCCTTGGTGCTCTATGTCGTAGGGCAAGGGCTCAATTTGATTGTTTCCTTGGCGATGTGCTGGTTGATGTTCGAAGTCGTTTTCAAAGATGTTGCTGCCAGCCTAGCAAAATGATCTACCAACTAATGTGAGTCCGATGCGAGTCAGTAAATGTCGAAGCCACCAAATGGGAACTTGGGACGCCGCGTCAGGGGACGTATCTACTTCGGGGCTGGTCTAATCGCTGTGCTATTTTTGTGGTTAGTCCTTTTTCCCAGGATCGCCCGCCTTCCCCAGGTGCAATCACGGATTTTGCGGCAAGAATCTGCCGGCATCAACCCATCAGCCATCTTCTACACCGACCACCCCATGCACCTCGACACTTACAACAAGCTCCAAAACAAACTCACCCCCTAACCTCCCCCCAATACCAATACATGCCACCCATCTAATGTTGACAACCTGCGGATGTTGCGTAGAATTTGGGGGAGGAGAAGCCTACGGCAATGCTACCGAAACGTTCTGAACAGTTTCCGCCCAATGAGATTTCGATTGCACACTGCACTCAGCGATGTGTGCGGCGAGCCTTTCTTACGGGAAAGGATTCGGTCTCGGGGTAAGAATTACGAATACCGGCGAGAGTGGATTCGTCGAAGATTGAGGCTGCTCGCAGCGACTTTCGGAATCGACGTTCTTAATTATTCCGTCATGTCCAACCACGTGCATACCATTCTTCGACAAGGCCGGACGTCGTGAAAGCCTGGGATGATGAAGAGGTGGCTCGACGTTGGTTGCAACTCTTTCCTGGTGAACGACTTGAGGATTTTCTCGGGACGCCAACTCAACAGGATATTGCCCAGCCTACTGCGGACGCCAAGCAGCTTACCGAATGGTGAACCTCTGGTTGTCGAACATTTCTGGTTTATGCGAGCCTTTGCCGAACCCATCGCACGACATGCAAATCGAGAAGATGAATGCACTGGAAGGTTTTGGGAAGGACGTTTTAAGGCTCAGAAGATTGTCGACGAGGCGGGGTTATTGGCATGCGCTATGTATGTGGACTTGAATCCAGTTCGAGCTGCTTTGGCTAAGAGTCCCGAGCAGTCGAGGTTTTATGATCTGCATTTGATCGAATTCAGGCCAAGAAAGGAAAGCGAGTCACTCCGGCATCCAAGCAGTTCTGGGAAGATTTTGAATGAAGAGCAAGTGGCATCCAAGTTAGGTGAGCTATCGCTGCCAATCGACGAATCGAAGCGGAAGAATTGAAAAAGCAGCTAGCATCGCTGCGATCATCGAAGAAAGGCAAGAATCGCCAACTTCAAATGGAAGTGGGTTCGTGGATGGCACCTTTGCAGATTGATGAACGAGGCAAGCCTGGTCCTCAAGCCAGCAGTAGCGGCGTGCGTGCAAGCGACAAAGGATTCCTGAATATGAGTTCGGACGAGTATCTTACGCTGCTCGATTGGACTGGGCGTCATAAGCAAGAAGGGAAGCGAGGGAGCATTCCAGAGAACCTAGCTCCGATTCTCGAACGACTTGGCATTGAAGGATCGATGTGGTGCGATCTAGTGTGGGAGTATACGAAGTACTTCGGGCATTCACGAGCCGCCGGTCACCCATCGAGCCTGAAGAAGGAAGCTCAGAACAACAATCTCGCATGGATCCGCGGGCAAAGCTCTTCGGCCATTTGCTTCCTCGCCTGATCCGTTGCAATCTTCAACTAGATCAAGGGCAACAACGCCCTCAGTTGGCATGAATCACAAGCCAATCCTCTGAGGCTCTCTAGCCGTGCGCTCTTACACTGCAATTCCGCCGCAAAAAAGCCGTTCCCTTGCCGAAAAATCTCTCCTCTTCTCTGCAAACGGCCGCCGACCACGTCTTAATGCCCTCATTTAGCCACCGACAGCCTGCAATGAAGGTTCTCTCTGACCCTTTGCCCATCTGAAAAACCTGCCAAATGACAAAAAACAAGTGAAGTTACCCGTCAAATATAGATGGGTGGCATCTAATTGGGTGGGAAGTTGTAGGGGTTAAGATTTCGGGGCTTGAGTGTAGATTCGTGTGTGACGATTTATAAGAATCGAACAGGATTGATGCTTTTGAGGGCTTTGCTAGCATCGAAGATGCTTGGCAGGGACTAGAAGCATGGTTGGAGCACGGGTTTACGACCGACTATTAGCTCGGTTGATAGCGGGAAGGGTGGATAGCATGGCCTCCGATGCAAGATTGAAGGAAAACTTACCACGCCTTACGGATGCAATCGTAAAGACTTACATCCAAGGTGATCCCATCAATCATCTCGGTCATTGCCCGTTGCCCAAGTATGACGTGGTGGTACAAATCCTCGAAGATCTCAAGGACATTCTGTATCCGGGGTATCGCCGTCGCGAAGGGTTGCACATCGGCAATGTAACCTACCACGTTGGTAACCTGATTGACAATCTTCATGACAAGCTTACCAACCAAATTGCACGTGCCCTTCAGCACGATGATCGCGTTCGCAAAAAGGAAAGCGAATGTGTTGAACCAACGGATTACGAAGCCAAAGGTCAGGCCATTGCAATCGCGTTTCTAGAACGCATTCCTTATCTGCGGTCTATCTTGGCGACGGACGTCGATGCGGCATTCGCTGGTGACCCATCTGTATCCAACCGCGATGAGATCGTTTTCTGTTTTCCTGGATTAGAAGCAATTTCGATCTATCGAATTGCACATGAACTTCACAAGTTTAAAGTTCCTTTTATTCCCCGGATGATGACGGAATGGGCTCACAAGGAAACGGGAATTGATATCCACCCGGGTGCAACGATCGGCCGGCATTTCTTCATTGATCACGGTACAGGTGTGGTGATCGGTGAAACATGTGAGATCGGAGAACACGTCAAGCTCTATCAAGGTGTTACCCTTGGTGCTCTCTCGTTCCCAACCGATTCTGATGGTCAGTTGATCCGAGGCAGCAAACGCCATCCGACGATTGAAGATGGTGTCGTTATCTATGCAAATGCAACTATCCTCGGTGGCAAAACGATCATCGGAAAAGGAAGTGTCATCGGATCGAGCGTTTGGATTACTTCCTCAGTGGCTCCTAATACTACCGTTGTCTTAGAGAAGCCAAAGTTGAAAATGCGAGGAGCAGTGCCCGACGATATGCTTCCTGAAGCCAACTACCAAATCTAAAGAGCCAATCGATGCGAATGCGAGCTCGATGGGCATGGTTAGATGATGGCCCACGCGAGAATATTGTTCTCGAAATCAATGCCAA
This sequence comes from Pirellulales bacterium, assembly GCA_046349875.1. Taxonomy (GTDB): domain Bacteria; phylum Planctomycetota; class Planctomycetia; order Pirellulales; family Pirellulaceae; genus JAXMBN01. Next base: position 166,944 of record JAXMBN010000004.1, on the reverse strand, counting down.
TCGCATCCACGGCATCAAGTATGGCCAGGTACCATGTGACATCGACTTAGGCGACGTATGTGTATTGCCTCGCCTTGTCAATGCGCACTGTCATCTTGAGTTTTCCGATCTGCAAAATCCCATAGCCTTCCCTGGTACATTTCCAGGGTGGATTGAGAATGTGGTTGCTCATCGAAGACGTGCTGCAGCAGCAGTCGCGGAACTTTCGGGACCTTCTGCGTTACTGGAGACTCGACGCGGGTCCTATCAATTGGGGCTAGAAGCCTCCAGTCGCTATGGTGTTGGTTTGGTAGTCGACAACATCACCATGCCCTGGCGTGTGGATTGGTTGACATCGACATCAGAAACGAGTGTCTGGCCCTTGTATGAACTCATGGGGCCAACGCCTTCTCGTCAGGATGAAATCCTACGAGGCGCCGAAGCATTCGAATCAGAGGCTCGGCTATCGTGTCCAGATTCCTCGATCGTCAGTAGCGTTTTCCATTCGAGTTTCGGTTGGTGCCCGCATGCGCCGTACACAACACCTCTATCTCTCTTGCGTTTGAGTGTTCAAAAGTCTTGCCAATCGGGTTGCCTTGTAAGCATGCACCTAGCCGAGTCTCGCGAAGAGCTCGAGTGGGTGTCTTTACGCACTGGGCCGTTCGCAGCGATGCTGGAGAAATTCTCTTCGCCGTTAGGCGTTTCGAAACTAGAGCCCCACAGTTTGGTCGAATACTTGCATGTTCTAGCTAGTGCCGCGCGGGCATTGGTCGTCCATGGCAATTACTTAGACGAGGCATGCCGACAGTTCTTGACCAGCCAAAACAATCTTGCTGTGGTTTACTGTCCTCGAACACATGCCTTCTTTCATCATGAGCCGCATCCGTGGAAAGATCTTATCAAACGAGGCATCCCTGTTTTTTTGGGGACCGATTCGCTCGCTTCTAACCCTGACTTGAGCATCTTAGAGGAGGCTCGATTTCTCTATGCGAATCACTCGATCGAACCTCGCATATGCCTATCCATGATCTCGGAAGCTCCCGCCCGCTTCCTTGGTATCGAAGAACATTTTGGGACGCTCCGAGTGGGATCGTTGTCGCCCATGGTCAGTGTTGCCTGCCCAACCGCGGATTCCAAAAAGGTTGCAGAGTTTATCCTCGACTCTAGTAATCCACTCTTGCCTATCGCGCACTCAGTTCGTGAACCATATCGACGAGGGCGATAGCGTTTTCAACTGGCGTTTGGGGAAGGATGCCGTGGCCAAGATTGAAGATGTGCCCCGCCCTGCCCTGTGCTTCCTGGAGGACTCGCTTTACTTCTCGTCGTATCGTGGCGCGATCGCCTAGAAGAACGAGCGGATCCAGGTTTCCTTGAACCGCGCGATCATTGCCTGCCATGTCCCAGCCTACATCCAGACCAATTCGCCAATCCAGGCCCACTACGGTTCGTCGATCACCGCGTAGCATCGTCGTCAACATAGGATTGCCGGTTGAAAAATTGATGACGGGGACATTGGGGATAATCGATTCCAGAATCTGATTCATGTAGGGAAGGACATAACGTTCATAGTCGGTGGGAGCCATACAGCCAGCCCACGAATCAAACAATTGAACGCATTGAGCTCCTGCCAGTATCTGTTCGTTGAGGTAGAGACTGATTGAGGATGCGAGCTTGGACATGAGAACGCGCCATGCCCCTTCGTCAGAGTACATCAGCGTCTTTGTGAAGGCATAATTGCGACTTCCGCCACCTTCGATCATGTAGCTTGCGAGCGTAAAGGGTGAACCCGAAAATCCGATAACGGGAATGTGATCCGGCAGAGCTCGGCGCGTCATCGTGACCGTATCCGCAACAAATTGAAGCGGTTCCATCGATTCGAGTGCATGGATTCGATCGATATCTTGACCCGTTCGTATCGGGTTGTGGATGACTGGTCCATCACCTGCTGCAAATTCCAAATCCATTCCCATCGGTTCTAGGATCGGAAGCAAATCGGAAAAAATAATGGCTGCATCAACTCCCAGTTTGGTAACGGCAGTTACCATGACCTCAGCGCATAAAGCAGGGTTCTTACAAAGTTCAAGAAAGCCGACCTTTTCGCGAACGGCGCGATACTCTGCCATGTATCTTCCCGCCTGACGCATCAACCAAATCGGCGTAACGCTGGATGGTTGGCGACGGCAGGCTCGCATGAAGTGACTGTTCTGCGATGGATGAGGCGTATTTGCCGTTTCATTCGAAGCAGATCGCTGGCTCACCGATATGTGCAGCGGCAATCGTTTGGCGGACAGCATGCGGTTGGCTTTCTCGGCTGCTGTTTGAACCAGGTGTCCCATCTTGGGATTTTCCGGTTCGATATCGACTTGCAATTGCAAATGCTGAATCATCTCACTCGTGGTTGGTCCAATCGAACAGATAAGCATCTTTTCAAGAGCTGTTCGTAACTCTGCTTCACATCGCATCCCTTCTGCCAATCGAAGTAGATTGACGATTTGGTGAGCGCTCGTCACCATCAAGAGGTCTCGTTCACCTCGTATGATGGCTCGCATGTTTTGTTCAAGGGGCCGCGAATCCTGAGGAAGCTCCCACTGATAAACGCGAAGTGAAACAACTTGCGCACCGCGAGCTTCCAGTCCTGCAACCAACGAACGATTGGTGGCACCATATTCTTGAATGCCTACGATTTGGTTCGTAACGGGGATTTGCTCGTCGATAAGGTGGAGCATTTCCCGCCAAGTATTGGGCTCTTGAACGCGATAGGTTGGCTGGAGACCAAAATCGCGCATGGCGGCCACGGGTTTAGGACCGCGAGCCACTGTGGTGACATCCGAAAGAGCATTGAGAAAACGCTGAAGATCCACATGTTTCTCAATGGACGTGAGCAGATGTTTGAAACCAACGCCGGTCAGAAACAGAACGATATTGATTTCACCCGTCATCACACGGTAGGCAAAATCGACCGCGTCTCGGTTCTCGGGAATAGGAACTTCACGCATGGAAGGGCTGACGAACGCTTGCCCCCCAAATCGTTCGATCAAACGCTGCATGTCCTCACTTCTACGGCTTTCCAGGGAGGCAACACGAAGCGATTGAAACGAGGGTTGTTGAATGTTCATGAATTCGCGTGAGCCCGAGTTCCCTCGGGTTGGCTTGGTAAGGATTTGCGTTAGGCTAAAGGAATCCTACCCTGCGCAACAGCCTATTTTTCGCAGGCTTGCGTCTTTAAGTTAACGAGTCGTATTAAACACGACTCCATCGTATCCGAATTGAGAAATCATGGTACCAGACGAATCGATCTTTCAACGAATAACCGACGCGAGAATGAAGTCCGGTCCTAAAGTGGCCGTCGATGAACTGGTGCAATACCTTCGATCGCAAAAGAAATTCCGTGAACTCTTCGAAGCATTGAAGATGCAAAGTAGATTGCGGCTTGGGGTACCTGCGGTAGCCATGGAAGGTGCGCAAGCTTTAACGATTGAAGAGCAGGACTTATTGGAGCGTGATCTCTTGCGAGCTTGTCGTGAGGTTGGACTAGGCTTGCTTGAAGAAGGTCGCATCGAAGAAGGATGGATGTACCTGCGACCTGTTGGCGATCGCGAAGGTGCGGCACAAGCCCTCGCGAAAATTCCTGTCGATAGCGAAAACTTGGATCTCATGCTTCAGATCTTGGTGCATGAAGCGGTTGATGTTGGACGCGGAACTCGACTTAGCCTCGAACATCGCGGAACATGCAACACCATCACGATGATGGAATCCATCGTTTCGATGCGAGGTCGTCACGAGCAACAGCAGGCCGTGGCCGAATTGTTGAGGCATGTTCATACCGAACTCTTGGATGGGATGAAGGCGGATCTTCGTCGTCGTGAAGGCAAAGAGCCTGCGGAAACATCGGCTGAGGCAATGTTACTAGCCCGTCCGACATGGTTGAAGGATGGCACGTATCATATGGATACGACTCATCTTTCTTCTACGGTACGATTCGCACGAGTTCTCGATGACAAAGAGCTTATCGCTAAGGCCTTGGATCTAACACATTATGGAGTCCTCCTTCATCCTCAATACCAATACCCAGGGGATGAGCCCTTTGGTGATCTTTATGCGATGTCTCGGGCATTGTTTCAAACGTTATTGGGGATTCATGTCGATCCAAACCTGAAGCTCTTTCTGCAAAAGGCCGAATCGCTGGATATGGAAGAGCACGGAACGGTTGCGATCGAAACCTATGCCGATTTGCTGGCTCGAATTGGGCGGCCGATGGAAGCACTGCATTTCTTGCTTCGGAGAATGCCCGAGGGTATGCGTCCCTGCGGGATTGCCCCGTCGATCCTTGAGCTGAGTGCGGCGGCACGGGATTTTGAGCCGATGCTCAAACAATCGAGCGAGCGAGGTGATATCATCGGGTTCACTGCGGCACTCGCCACGCGTCCCTGACCAGCTTCAAAATAGCCGATTCGGCCGCGAAAACCGGATATCGCTCGCAGAAACATGATCTTCATCCAAGGAGAATGAATGATGTCTCGAGTCTTTTGGTCTACGTGTTTTCTAATGCTTGTCGGTTGGTGCGTTCCTTTGCATGCGGCGGAGCCCAAGAGCTTACCGCTGTGGAAAGACGGAGCACCAGGTGCACTAGGTAGCGAAGCCAAGGATCAACCCCAAGGAATTCTCTACGGACTCGACTCCAAAGAAAAGAAGCCAGGCCTCGTCATCTGCCCAGGCGGCGGTTACGGAGGACTGGCCATGGATCACGAAGGCCACCAAATCGCTCGATGGGCCAATTCCATGGGTATGGTGGCTCTGATTTGCGATTATCGGCATCGCGGAAAAGGATATGGTCACCCATGCCCTTTGCAGGACGCACAAAGAGCCGTCCGCTTGATGCGGAATCAAGCATCTGAGTGGAATGTCGATCCAGAACGAATCGGCATCATTGGATTTTCGGCGGGGGGGCATTTGGTGTCGACGGTTCTTACGCATTTTGATGCAGGAGATGCATCGAGCGTTGATCCAGTCGCCAAGCAGTCTTCGCGACCGGACTTTGGAATCCTCTGCTATCCCGTCATTGGAATGGGGCAGCCCTACACGCACCTCGGAAGCCAAAAGAACCTCCTTGGCGATGCTCCAGATCCCGAACTCGTTCGAAGCTTGTCAAATGAATATCATGTTTCGGAAGCAACGCCACCAACGTTTTTGTTTCATACCCAAGAAGATAAGGTGGTGTTGCCGATCAATAGTCTCAAATTCTATGGTGCCCTGGTGGAAAAAGGTGTCTTGAGCGAATTGCATGTCTTTCCCAAAGGTCGCCACGGTGTTGGGCTCGCCAAGGGAATGGCTGGGGCCGAGCATTGGCCCATGCTATGCGAACAGTGGCTCAAGTCCCTAAAAATGCTCCCCTAATTGCACTGAAAATAAAACCGAATCGAAGAAGAAGGTTGCTATGTACGACGCAATTCTGGTGGTGTCGTTCGGAGGTCCGGAGGGCCCCAACGACGTGATGCCTTTCTTGGAAAATGTGTTGCGAGGAAAGAACGTTCCTCGCGAACGGATGCTCGAAGTCGAAGAGCATTACATGCATTTTGGTGGAGTGAGTCCAATCAATGAGCAATGCAGGGCGATGATTGCGGCGTTGCGGGTAGAGCTCGATCAAGCAGGCATCACGTTGCCCATCTACTGGGGAAATCGCAATTGGCATCCAATGCTCCCAGATACCATGCAGGAAATGGCGGATCGTGGAGTGCGCAGGGCACTGGCGTTCTTTACTTCCACCTTTAGCTCGTACAGTGGGTGTCGTCAGTACCGCGAGAACATCGCCGCCGCTCAGGAAACCGTTGGAGCAAATGCTCCAGTGGTTGAAAAAGTCCGGATGCCCTTCAATCATCCAGGCTTCATCGAACCTCAGGCTGAAATTCTCAAGTCATCCTTGGGAATGATTTCTGAGGATCTACGTGCGTCAACTCCGGTTCTGTTTACGGCCCATAGTATTCCTCAGTCGATGGCAGATCATTGCCGCTATGAAAAGCAACTGCGTGAGGCAGCGCGGCTGATCGCCGAACTCGCGGGTCATGATCATTGGGAATTGGTTTTTCAAAGCCGTTCGGGCCCACCGCAACAACCCTGGCTTGAGCCGGATGTTGTCGATCGTATCGAAGCTCTTCATCAAGAGAAGGGAATCAAGAGCGTCATCGTTCAGCCCATTGGATTTCTTTCAGATCACATTGAAGTGCTGTTCGATTTGGATACCGAAGCCAAGGAACAATGTGATGCTTTGGGCATTCAATTTGTACGATCACCAACGATTGGCGTTCATCCACGATTTATTCGCATGATCCGAGAGTTGATCGAAGAAAGATTGGATCCGACCATGGAAAAGCTGGCTCTCGGATGTCTTGGTCCAAGTCACGATGTTTGTCCTGTGGATTGCTGCTTATATCCACAACCGCAGCGACCGTCGCGGCCAGCGCCTTAAGGACTAGCCCAGTGCTTCGAGTACTCGCAGTAATCTCTGCGGAGAGTTCGTCGCTCCGCAATGGTTTGAAGTTGGAACGATGATCCTACGCGTTGAGCGAATGCGGAGTTGTTCAGGATTTCCAGCGGCTCTTTCCTGAGCCTGCTTGGGCTGAGCCGATTTGCCAGCAACGATATCCGGCGCCGGTAATCAATTCGGCAATCTTGTTGGCATAGAAGGGGCTTACCACGAGCGTAAAGCCAATCCCCATGTTGAATACATGGTACATTTCATCTTCAGGAACATTGCCAAGCTTCTGAAGCCAAGTGAAAACAGGAGGAATGTCCCACGTTCCCTTTTCAAAGACGAGATCGACATGCGGTGGCAGGATGCGTTCGGTATTTTCGAGCAAACCTCCGCCGGTAATGTGGCCGATTCCATGAACCACATTCTTTACGCGATAGTGATTCAAAATGCTCCGCAACAAGGAAGCATAAATCAATGTTGGACGAAGAAGGCAATCCCCAACGGTTTCATTGAGATCGGGAACGAAATCGTCGATGCCAAGTTTTGCTTTCTCGAAAACAATTTTGCGAACGAGGCTGAAGCCATTGGAGTGAACGCCTGAGGAAGCGATTCCTAGAATAACATCTCCTTCGCTGATCGCCTGGCCCGTTACAAGGTGCCGTTTTTCCACGACACCGACCGAAAAGCCCGCGAGATCATAGTCATCGCCTGAATAGAGATCGGGCATGATAGCCGTCTCCCCACCGAGCAAACTGCAATCGGCTTGCACGCAACCTTCGGCGACGCCTTTCACTATCTCTTCGAGTAGAGGCGGATTGTCGCGCGACATCGCCACATAATCTAAAAAGAACAGCGGCTCAGCGCCCGTACAAAGTACGTCATTCACACACATGGCAACTAAATCGATGCCTACAGTGGCATGACGTCCGGCTTTCAATGCCACCTTTAGTTTGGTGCCAACACCATCGGTTCCCGAGACGAGAATCGGATCGCGATAGTTGCGGGCGAAAAGTGGTCCTGCAAAATCGAGACGAAACAATCCAGCGAAGCCACCATCATTGCGCACTACGCGAGGGCTGAAAGTGCGATGCATCCACTTGGGGAGTCGTTTCATGGAATCTTCGTAGAGTTCCAAATCGACGCCACTATCTTTATAAGTTGTAGTCATTCTTTGAATCGAATCCTGCGGGCTTCGAGGCGGCTCGGCTCGTTCCATTCCGGAAATGCCATCCGAAAGAGAACCCTATTATGCCAACAAAATTCAAATTGGAGCAGCCCTCAGGGATTTATCCCAGTTTATCTATCCAGTACGTTAGATCGAAACTGACCTGCTTTACTTTGCACAATCGGAGCGGTTTCCCGAGGTTTCCTCGTCCATTTCGCGTGCGTTTTCGACAATCTTTGGCTTGAAGTTCAGCGCGACATGCCTTAGGCCCTTTTTTTCGGAGTTCCAAACAGTCGGTTGCAGTCCACCGAATTTGCCGTGGTATGGTTCCTTTGCCACTGAGGACCATCATGCATTTTTTGTCGGAAAGGATCTGCAACTAGTATGCTCATGCGGCAACCGCTTCCTGAACTTCAATTTTCTTATAAGCTCCCCTTTGGGGCGATCGTGAACGAGCGAGGAGTGCAGTTCGTCGTCTTTAGTCGCTCTGCGACTGCTATGCGCCTTTTGCTGTACAAGGATGTCGAAGATCGGGAACCTTCCGAGGTGATCGAGTTTGATCGGGAGACCGATCGCTGGGGAGATATTTGGAGCATTTTTGTTCCAGGAATTGGCCCCGGACAGCTGTATCATTTTCAAGCCAATGGACCATTCGATCCCGATTCGGGGCAATGGTTCGATGGGAATGCTCGATTGATCGACCCGTACGCGAAAGCGTTGGCCGGTTGTTTTCAGAAGAGTACCGATGGAGTCATTCGCCCTCCCAAGTGCGTTGTAGTGGATGATTATTTCGATTGGGAAGGCGATCGCCACCTGCGACGCCCGCTCTCTGAAACCATCATCTATGAAATGCATGTGAAGGGATTCACCAATTGCAAAACTGCAAAGGTGCAGCATCCAGGTTCCTATCTGGGTGTCATTGAAAAAATCCCTTATCTGAAGAGCTTGGGAGTTACAGCCGTTGAATTGATGCCGGTTCACGAGTTTCCCATCATGGATGTGCACGGAAATCATCCTGAGCGTCCAAACTATTGGGGCTATGATCCACTAGCTTTCTTCTCTCCTCATCGTGGATACGCTCACTCCAAAGCACCTGGTGCTCAGGTGAACGAGTTCAAGCAAATGGTGAAGGCCCTTCACCAAGCTGGAATCGAAGTGATCCTGGACGTGGTGTTCAACCATACCTGTGAAGGGAATGAGATGGGACCGGTTCTCACCTTCAAAGGTTTAGAGAATCGTGTGTATTACATATTGAATTCCGGCGGAGCTCATTACAGCAACTACTCGGGATGTGGTAACACCTTCAATGGAAATCATCCAATCTCCCGCGAACTCATTTTCCACTGCCTGCGACATTGGGTTCACAACTATCACGTCGATGGATTCCGATTCGATTTGGCAAGTATTTTAAGTCGCGATCGTCATGGCAATTTGATGCCGAATCCACCATTGGTCGAAGCGATTGCGGAAGATCCAATGCTCGCAGATACCAAGATCATTGCTGAAGCTTGGGATGCCGCAGGAGCGTATCAAGTTGGTTCCTTTGGCGATTTGCGATGGGCCGAGTGGAACGGACGGTATCGCGATGATGTACGAAGATATTGGAGGGGAGATAGCGGCTTGGTCGGAGCGATGGCCACGCGACTCAGTGGTTCCTCTGATCTCTACGAGCATGCTGGCCGTGCACCCTACTGCAGCATCAACTTCATCACATCCCATGATGGCTTCACCATGAATGATTTGGTGACCTACAAGGATAAGCACAATGAAGACAACCGCGAAGGCAATCGAGACGGCGACAACAACAACTGTAGTGACAACTATGGTGTAGAAGGTCCGACTCGAAAGAAGTCGATCGAGAATATTCGAACGCGGCAGATCAAGAACTTTTTGTCGACGTTGCTTTTGAGCCAAGGCGTGCCAATGCTCGTGATGGGCGACGAGTGTCGTCGTACGCAAAAGGGTAACAACAATGCCTATTGCCAAGACAATGAAACGTCATGGTTTAATTGGGGATTGGTGAAATCGAACGAAGAGCTCGTGCGATTCGTACAAGTGCTCATCCACTTCCGTCGCATGCAACCGGCTGTTCGTCGCAATCGCTTCCTCACTGGGCGGCCACACGATCATCGCGGTGTTCCCGATGTGAGTTGGTTCCAAAACAATGGGCTTCCTATTCATTGGGACAATACCGATGGATCGCTTGTTTGTTGGTTGGCGAAGCCACCGATCTACGATGACCCTGAAGGGGTTGGTCGCGACGTTCTGATTCTGATGAATGGAACGCACGAATCCAAACTCTTCCATCTTCCCGATCAAACCAAAGGGCTTCGGTGGAAGCTGTTCCTTGATACGAGCGCAGATCATCCCAACGATATCTATGCCAACTTGGATGGACCGGAACCGCCGCAGAATCGACAGATCGAACTTGTTTATCGGTCTATGAAAGTTTACGTGAGCGAAGAGTAATTCAGCCTCTCGGCTTTCAACATCAATCCCCAAAAGACTCTGCAGTCATTGCTGCCGAGTCTTTTTGTTTTAGCGAACGTAAAACAATCCAAGCGGAGGGTTGATCCGCTAAAGACTCACGCAAAGAGATCCATCTTGGGCTCACCTTTTCCGTCTTCGGTGACATAGAAGGGACGCCGTTCCACTTCGAATACCGTCTTGGGACTGACACCGAGTGCTGTTAATAGGGTTGCATGTAAATCGGTCACGGTCACTGGATTTTCGATGGCGATGCATGGCCTTTCGGGCGAGGTTTTTCCATAAAGGAACCCCTTTTTCATTCCGCCACCCCACAGGACAACACTTTATCCAGCAGTGAAGTGCCGGTGCAAGCCGTAATGTTTGAGCTCGGTCATCTTGTCGACTTTTTCTGCTTGATCGGTTGCACTCGATCCTGGTTGTCCCTCCATGATCATGTCTCGGCTAAATTCACTGGCAAGGACGACGAGCGTTCTGTCGAGCAATCCTCGCGACTCGAGATCGCGTATCAGTTGAGCGATGGGGCGATCGATCTCCGATTTCATTCTTTGCAACGTGGTATGCCCATTGGCATGCGTGTCCCAATGCAAAAAGGGTACGTACTCTGTCGTCACTTCCACATAGCGAGCACCCGCTTCGACCAATCGCCTTGCTAGTAAGCAACCACGTCCAAAACGGCCCGTATCGTACTTTTCGTAACTCTCTTTGGGCTCAAGTGAGATATCGAACGCATCACGTTCTTTGGACTCGAGGAGCCGATAGGCGCCTTCCATGGAACGGATCATCGAATCGCGTTGAAAATCGCTCATGTGTTCGCGGTCTGGATGGGAATCGGCAAGCTTTCGATAGAAGCGATGGCGATTCTGAAATCGAGATAATTCCATTCCCTTCGGTGGCCGAACGGAAATTGCGGCTTCTTCCGGGAATGGCAAATTCATTGGAGCGTATTCACTTCCAAAGAATCCGGCCGTTGTAAAAGCCTTCAGTTCTTCCTGCTCGCCAATCCCTTCGAGCCGTTGACCGATATTGATAAAGGGAGGGATCACAGGGTTATTGGGGCCGAGCACCTTGGCAATCCACGAACCCAAATGCGGACAAGCAACGGTTTGGGGAGGTACATATCCTGTATGCCAATGGTATTGGTGCCTAGAATGAAGAATGCTTCCCAAATCAGGTTGGACATGGGATCGAACCAATGTTGCGCGATCCATGATCGGTGCGATATTCTCTAACCCTTCGCTGATCTCGATATCATCGACCGCTGTTCGAATCGATGGGAATGTGCTCAGCACTTGAGCGATGGGTTTGCCAACTTCAAATGGCTCGTAATACTTGGGATCGAATGTATCGGGCGCACCCATTCCGCCAGCCATCCACAGCACAATGATTGCGTCTGCCTTCGGAGTGGGATTGGCAACACGGTCTCCAATCGACATCGCATGGAGTTGTCGAGGTGCACCCATGCCGAGTGTAGTCGTGGCGGCGAGTGAAAGATGCTTGAGAAACTCGCGTCGTGCATGCGACTTCGGTGCATTGGGATCGGTTTCAAAATGGATTGTCATCAGATTGGATCCATGCCAAAAGGGAAATGGAGCTAGCGGACGTATTGAAATTCGGGAAGCATGACAATTGCCCAAAGGATGTCCTCTAACTCGGAGAGTTCCAGCGTCGGGCCAGTCATTTCTTCGATGATCTTAAATTCATCCGGCCGCGGTGAGCGGCAGATGGCGAACTGATAAATCGCATTCAGTAATTCTTTATTGGATGGATACTTGCCACCAGATGAAGCAAGCTCTTTGTGCCACCGGATAGCACCATTTTGCAACCATTCGGCAAGAGTGGCGCCATTGGAAAGGTCCATGGCTTCGAGAGTCGTCAATTCTGTTGGCCTCATGCTCACGATTTGATCTCGGTTGGGGCGGCCAAGACTTCGCATAAGTGGATCGGCTTTCACAAGCGATGCGCGAACCATGGAACGATGGAGTTCTCTGCCGATCAGTCCTTGGGCGATATCTTTCTGCAAGCGATTACCCCATGGCCCTTGCGCGACGACGGCATTTTGCCATTCTTTGATCTTCTTAGGTAGGTTGCCTTTCGCATCGGGGACCGAGCTTGTAGTGCTCCAATCTGTGGAGGATGCGATGGAACGGGTCTGATCGCCATCGATCAGCCTCATCTCGAAGAAAAGTGCGGCTGGATTGGGAGAGCTGCCGCCATTGGTTGCCAAAATCAGAATCTCATTCTCTCCAACACGTAAATTCGGCGTCGCATCGAACTCTTCCAAGCTCTCCCAATTGCCATCTTCCGCAATGAGGTTCTGATTGATCCACAGTCGATACTCGTTGTCAACAGTGATCACACCAAAGGCTCTGGATGGAAGTTGATCAATGGTGAACTTGTGTTGAAACGTGACTTTCTCTCCAGCAGGAGCCCCTTTCGGTGATTGGCTTGATGGCGACCAAATCCATGTGCCAGTTGCTTTTATGGGATTAGGCTTGGATTCGGAACCGGATTGGATTGGTTTGCCACGAATGATGGGAGCATCGAACTTGGTAGGAGACGAGCCTGTGAGTTGCCAAACAGAGTCGACGAATTGTTCCGCCGTTAAGCGGCGGGAGCGAGGGCCATGATAAACATAGGTTTCGGCTGTTTTCTTTTCCTGCAATTGTTCTGGTTGTGCTTGATATGCTTCCGATGAAGCGATGAGGAATAGCAATTCCTTGATGTCGTAACGATGATCCACCAACTCTACGGCGAGGTAGTCTAAAAGGTCCTCATTCCAGGGCTGGCTTTGCATCGCATCGGTTGGATGGACTATGCCATAACCCATGAGACGATGCCACAGCCGATTAGAGATCGTACGTGCGAATCGTCCGTTTTGCGGATGAGTCATCAGATTGGCAAGTTGACGCAATCGCTCTGGCTGTGGTGCATCGGCATCGACTTGGCCCAATTCAGGAAAGAGCCAGCCCGCCTTAGCAACTTGGCCGGTAGGCTTGTCGCAGCGATGGATTTTCAACGGTGTATTCGAATACACAGCTGCCAGTCCATAGGCATCCTGGAGCTTCCACCGATCGATGAAACTGTCATGGCATGACGCGCATTTGAGATTGATACCAAGAAACGCCTGACCAATGCTTTGCGAGAACTGAATCTCCACCGTTTGGCCTGCACTGACTTCGCCGCGCCAACGTATCCCATTGGCGAATCCAGCACTCTCTTTATCGGGTGGAGCGATCAGTTCGCGAGCCATCACATCGTACGGTTTATTATGAACGAGGGAGTCATAGAGCCACTTTGATATTTGTGTGCGTCCACCCGTGATGAAACCTGTTCCAGAATAGTCGTTGCGGAACAGGTCATTCCAGAACGTCAGCCAGTGTTCGGTATACTCGACGTCCTGGTTGAGCAAGGATCGAATCAAACGCGATCGCTTATCGGGTGACGGGTCATGGACGAATTCGCTCGTTTGTTCAGGCGTCGGCAGCAAGCCTATCAAGTCGAGATAGAGACGTCGTACCAGTTGAGCATCATCAACACTTGGAATGGGAGTAAGCCCATGTTTCGCTCGGTCCGCATCGAGGATACGATCAATGGCATGAGCTCGTTGAGGTGACTGTGGCTCGGGAAGTGTGGGGCGACGAGGTAGAAGCGGTGGATCGTAACCTTGGCTTCCAAAGGTAAAACCTTGTTCCCATGGCAACTCGAGTTTGATCCATTCTCGAAGGATTGCTAGTTCCGATTCGTTGAGCCCTTTTCCTTCAGGCGGCATGCGGACATCGGGATCGTTCGACTCAACGCGGCGGAGCAATTCACTGGATGATTTTTCACGATTCAAGATCGCTTCGCCGGACTCGCCACCAGCAAGCAAGGATTCGCGTGTATTGAGCGAAAAGCTACCTTTCTTCTGATCTCCAGCATGGCATTCTATGCAGTGTTTCTTCAGGATCGGAACCAAGCGATGCGCAAAATCAAACGCATCTTGCGACCAAACGAGGTTTGGAAAAGAACCGACCAACAAAACGAGAAACAAAAAAGCGAACGAGGATGTTGGATGGGACACGCGAAAGGTAGGGCAAATGGCGCGCATGATGGTATTCGATTCGAAATCGGATGATTTCAAGAGGAAGGAAATGCTGGGGAGCATTTCGCGATTATAGCCATCTCCACGCCCGTTGTATCTTGAAATTGGACAAGATGTGGAGAGGAATTGGACCCGATATGGGGCGAGCAAAAGTATGGCCAAAGCTAAGCCGAAAATTCCTTACAATTCGGTGCCCGAAGGCCGTTTTCTGCGGTCGCGTGGAAAGGATAAATTCACCGCGATTTCTTGCGTTTTAGCGCGAGAGATTGCATAGTGAGCGACACTTGAGCTTGGATTTCAAATTGCAATGGAGGTTTGAGGCAAACCATGCATCCAGATACACGTGCTTACAATGAATCGCTTGGCGAAACGGAGCAGTCGATTTGCGATTTACTGGCTGCGGAAATCGATAAACAATTGCCTGAGGCCGAGAATAAGATTTGGCACGCTCATCCCGTTTGGTTTTTGGATGGTAATCCTGTCGTTGGCTATAGCAAACTCAAAGGGGGCGTGCGATTGCTGTTCTGGAGCGGGCAAACCTTTGAAGAGGAAGGCCTAGCACCTGAAGGCAAATTTAAAGCTGCAGAAGCGCGTTATACCGAGGCTAGTGAAATCAAGGTGCGAAACTTGCGACGTTGGTTGAAGAAGGCTCGCGAGATTCAGTGGGACTACAAAAATATCGTTAAGCGAAAAGGAAAGCTCGAGCGCTTGCGATAAGTAGCGAAAGTACCTTCGATGTGGGTATTTCCTATTGCCCGTCGAGCAAGAAGTCTGAGGCTTTTCTCTAGGAAGATTACGGTGAGGCATGGAAGTCGAATTGTTTTTGCGTATCGTTCTGGGCCAAATACCGATGTTTGTGGCATGTTCCATGGCGTGCATTATGATTGTGGTCCGCATGCCTGGGCTAGGTAAGGCCGGGACACTTGGGCTTTTAGGTTTCGGCGGCAAGTTAGTCCTCGGATTCCTCCAGCCAATCACCTTCATCCTCATCCAAAAACAGGTCGCTCAATCGGTAGGCGTCGTTCAATCGGCGGCTTTCATGACTCTTGTGAATATCTTCTTTTCGATCTTGCAAGCGGTTATCGTCATCATGTTGCTAACAGCGTTACTGATTGGTCGACCAAATCCGAATCACACAAGTTCGTAGTTGGTCTATGTGCTCTGCCCTCGTATAACCACCAGTCGAAATCTGGGAGCGTTACTTGCCGCCGAAATCGTGTTTAAGAAACTGCTTCCAAGTAATATGAGTCATTTCTTCATCCTTGCTTCGCGTGATGATAATAGTCGTTGAAACGTTGCCTTCGTTCACAAGGATAGTATGAAATGCAAAGGGTCGATCGTCGGATTCGTCATTGATCAAAACGGAGCGGCCAATATGGGAAGGAGTACCCAACTTGCGATCGTTCTTCTCATTACGAGCCAAGAGTTCACGATAAAAACTCATGACCTTATCTACGGAGTCGCGAGTAGACATCGTCGTCTTCAGAAGCGTAGAAGGAACTGTTCGTTGACCATCGGCGGCTATCATCGAGCCATCCGACATTTCTGCGCCTCGAATTTCTGCCTCGGGATATCTCCACTTGACAATCGTTCCCAACAGGGTGATGGGTTCGTCTGCAGAGGTTGATGCATTGAACGAACAAAAGCATGCCAGAACACAAAGCAGGCTTACTATATGTCGAGTTCGAAACACTATAAGTTCCTTTCGTAAAATGCGACTTCACCCACCTATAAAGGATACGTTTGTCAGCGTATTTACTTAGGCGAATTTAGCAGAGTGTTTTCCGTTTTTTGGAAACACTTGCAACCTGTTGGTGCCCAACCATGCATGAAATTCGAATGAGTTAACGGACACAACGTGAATACAATTCTACCTCCCTCAAAAAACAACGATCACAATGAGTTGAATCACCTACGGGGAAAGTGACAGTACTTCTTCTCCAGTTATCGTATCCCAAATCCTGACCACGTTATCGCTTCCAGCGGATGCGAGACGCATACTGTCGGGGCTAAATGCAACGCTTGTGGCCTGATCCAAATGATGCATTACCCTTATGGGTGCCACACTGTCACTAACTCGCCATAACTTAATGTCGCCATCCTCACTTGCAGATGCCAACAATTTTCCATCGGGGCTGAAAGCGACATATCGCGCCGCATGCGGGTTTGCCGCTGCAATCAACAATTCCTTGCCGTCGTTCAATCCCCAAACTCTAACGGAGCCATCAAGACTCGCGATTGCCAAGTACTCGCCATCAGGGCTGTATGCGAGGCATAAGACGGCATCCGTAGCCGCTTTGAATTTGGTTTTCTTTCCAACACCATAAATGTTTACGACGCCATCGATGCGTCCGTATGCAATACGTTTTCCATCGGGGCTATACGCAGCGCTCCATACAGGTTGTCGATCTAGGTCAGCAAAGTGCGCCTCGTGTCCTCGAAAGAGAGGGGGCACCAATGGATTGATTCGAACCCAGGTCGAAACGGATGCTCCTATTGCGTGGGTAAGGTCCCCTCCATCAGGACTGAGGGCCATACTCCGAAAACTACTCCACCGAGAACCGAAATGGCTATAGCCGCGAAAAGACCACCCATTGAATTCGGTATGTTTTTCGTTGTGGGTCAGGAAATTCTGACCACTTTCAACATCCCATGTTTTTACCGTCCTATCAGTGCTTGCAGAGACAATCCATTTTCCATCGGGGCCGAAACAAATCGATGTGATGTTTGCCCCATGACCGCGCATACATGAGATCGAACGGCCGCTTTCTGCATCCCATATGTAGATGTTATTTTGTCGAGATGTCGCCAGTCTTTTGCCATCTGGGCTGTACTTAACATTCCATGCCTCCAATTCTCGATCCCTTAAACGCAGTGTCGGTAGGAATCCATGTCTATTGAACGGAGGTCCCTTCAGGTCTTTAAATTGATCCTGCTGAGTGGGCGTGAGCACTTCCAGAAGCAACTTGTCACGATCCTCAAACGTCAAATACTTGGCATTTGGTTTTTTTAAAGAGTCAATCTCTTCTCTCGCCATCCGCTTATGAATAGAGCGGATACTGTCCTGCTGTGCGATCGTTAATTGAAGAGCCATTGCGACAGAAGGGTCGCTTAAGGCGTCTGATCCTTCCATCTGCAAATCAATTTCGTGCAGCCGATCCTGTTGCTCTTGTGTAAGAATTGAGTCCAACTCGGACTGAAAGTCAATTTGGACCTTTTGGCGAATCACCCGACGATCTCCTTCATTTTTCAGAGTAGCAAGGCTTGCCTTTGCTGCCTCATTGACGGATGCTCTCCAGAGAACGAGCTTGTATGCCTTATCGGCACTTATTCCTAGGTCTGACTGAACAGCTTCCGCTTCCAAAAGATCGAAAGGAAGTCCCAATCGCCATCCGAATCCAGTCGGAATCTGGTAGGTTAGTTGTGCTTGGGTCAAGCTAGTAACTTCGAACAGCAACATCAATCCAGTGACGCAAGTGATCACGGAGAATAGGTGTGACATTTATTTCCTTTGCCTCCCGATGCCAATTGCTGAGATAGTGATTTCTGGCGAGCATTCAGCCAAGCATACACGGAAAAAATTTGGTCTTGAACCGAAGATGGCTGTAATTTTGTTAGATGGACACATCAAGAAGATGGCCCGTGCCATCTGCCCCACAACGTGCCATCCACCTATTGTTGACGCGCACACAAGGTGTCAGCCACCTACTGTTGATGACGGAATTTGGGTTCGTTAGCAGGTTTGGGGGCTGAAAATGAGCTTGGAGAGCTCATTCGGTTCGGCTTTTGGCTGAGATGGATGCCAGAAGAAGGCGAAAATGCCTTTCGATGGGAGAGAATGCGCGGACCGCTAGACAGAGTGTCGTTTGAGATCGCTTGAAGATGGAGTAGTGGTAGAAAAAACTACTCGGTAAAGCAGGCGCGGCAGGATCGTTGGCCACGACTCCAGGCGATGTTGCGGTTCTTGGCTTCCTTTTGCAGGTTTACAGGCTTGCCCGCAGCATAGCACTTGCCAAAGTACTTGGAAAAATCCCACACCAAGTCACACCACATCGATCCTTCAATTCCGATTCGCTCGAGAATCGGTTGAAGGTCATCAGGTATCTTGCCACGTTTGTCTGGGCGTTTTTGACGTCCCGTCCAATCGAGTAACGTCGAGTACTCGGCAAGCGTCATCGACAAGAAGCCCTTATCGCTGGCTCGTGTTCCTCCATGATGTGGTTTGGGACCTACGACATCATGTTCGTTGAGTTGTAGCGGCGCAAGCCATGCATCCACTGGCCTTAGGCGTGAAGCGTTGGCTTTGCTTTTGGCTCGTTGTTTTTCTTTTGAATTTTTTTCGTTTTCTGTACGAAAGTCGCTTAGACACTTTTGTAATCGAGCAACTTCTTCTTTGTCGCGAAGCCGCTTGGCCAACTTGATCTGCTGCAGAATCGTCTTCTCATCGATCCTCGAAGGTTCCAATGCAATCGCTGCTGCGATTCTTTTAGAACCTTTTTGTGCCTTGATGCGATCATAGGCCGAGGTAAACCTAGATGCCTCTGGAGTCTTTGCCATGGCGGCTCGCACGGGATTCAGATCGACATACATCGCGCAGGCCAAGAGTCCCGCTTCATCGACAATCTTCTGAGCCTTAAAGCGCCCTTCCCAGAAGCGACCTGTGCACTTGTCTTCATTGTTGGCTTTGCGAGCTATAGGTTCTGAGACAGCTCGCATGAACCAAGAAATACTCGATAATCGCTTGCGAAGCTCCAGCATTCGCTTGGCATCGGCCATCTCTTTCGCGATCTGCTGTTGCGTGGGTTCACCTAGGCAATCATCTAATCTTTTCCCAGGAAAAAGCCTCAACCAACGCGTGGCGACATCTTCATCGGACCACAGTTTTACGATGTCTGGCCGGGTTCGAAGAATCGAATGAACGTGATTCGACATGACCGCATAATTCAGCACATCAACGCCGAAGGCGGATGCTAGCAACTCCATCCTAAGCCGAATCCAGCCACGCCGGTGCTCGAAATCCTTTCCCGACGCCTCATCTTTGCCTGCAAGAAACGCTCTTCGCACACATCGCTGGACGCAATGAGCGATGGCGACTTCATCTTGCCCAAACACCGATTCCCGCTTTGGTCGCGCCATGATTCAACTCCTCCATTGAATCCTAGCGCAGCAACTTTCGAAGTCAACAGTAGGTGGCTGACACCTTGTGTTGAGCGCCAACAAGAGGTGGATGGCACCTTGTGTGTGGGCCTAGGAACGGCGGCGGCGAAGGAGCTGTTCGGCAATGTCTTGTTGCAATGCAATGTTTATGGCTGAATCGCTGTACCAGCTTGAATCGCCGAATAGGCTATCGATGTTTGCAATCGCGTTCTCGACGTTTGTCGTTTTGAAATCAAATTCACCTTTGAAGCCCCCCAACTTTTCTCCGATGCTCTCGCCTTCGGTATGAGCATCCCCTTCCGAATTAGAGCCTGCAAGGTTGAGAAAGTTGATTACCATCAATGCATCCAGGGGCGATAATTGATAGTCACCATTCACATCAAAATAGGGAGGAGTGCTACGACCTAATTCAAGCGATGAGGCACCTTTTCGATTCAATTCATTAATCACGACGAGTGCATCCAATGGGGTGACTGTTGTGTCGCCAGTCACATCCCATCGATTGTTTGGGTTTTGGTAGAAGCTTCCGTCTTCCGTGACGGTAACCGCCGTAGGCAACGATCGATTGCCAAGGGAATTTTGAACGGAATACCAAAATGTGGTCTGACCTTTCAATTCCGCCGAGGGTGAAAAGCGTATCTTGCCATCCTCGACGGTAGCATGTCCGCCCGGTAACTGATCCTCGATTCTAAGTGTACTTGCTACAAGCGGGCTGAATACAAATGTGTCATTCGCAAGGACGTCGATGACCAAAGACGCATTTCGACGAGTGTGACCAACGTCTGTGTTAGCGATTGGCCATTCATCCACATGCACTATGACTTGAGCAACAGTGGAGATGTCGCCGTTTAAAGAGCGGATTCGATAGCTAAAGCTGTCGCTTCCAATCGATGTCCGATTCGGTGTGTATTCGATCTTGCCTTGTTTGACTTGAGCGATTCCCAGGTTAGGTTGACTAATGATCTCAAGGTTGTTCAATACCCCTGTTTGATCAAAATCATCATCGTTGGCTGCAACATCCAGAACTTGTTTTTCGGCGATATTAACGGTGAAGGAATCATCCCTCGCGACGGGGCGTTCAATGACGTTTTCGACTGCAATCGTGAATGGAGTAACTGTCCGAATCCCTCGAGCATCGGTACGTCCTATGAGTATCGAGAACGATTTGTTTGACTCGTAATCGATTGCAGTTTTCGTCCTAAGAGAATTCCCTATGAGTTCGAAAACGCTGTTGTCTTGCCCGCCATCAGCCATCGCAAAAACATGACCTAAGCTTCCGTCCGTTGTTGAAAGCTTTCCAACTTCAGTACCGATGGCCACGTTTTCGCTGATAGAAAGATGGCTAAGGGTATTTCGAGGTATCTGAGAGTCGATGGTATCGACGAGCGGCAATCCTGATTGATTCGTGATTGCAATCCCAAGGTCTTCGAGAATCGCCAAATCAAGTTTGCCGATATCTAAGCGATTACCTTCATAATTGCCCCATTGAAACATGAGGCCGGAACTTAAAGTGTTTGTAGGAAGACTCGTATTACCGTAATGGTCCTGCAATGAACCTCCTGTTCGCGGCGCTAGAGGAAGTGGACCGCCGAACACATGTTGGGTCTGGTTACCGATAAAGTAGTCGTTCCCGTCGATCGTCGTGGTAAGGTTCTGAAACTCTCGGGATACCCCAAGCATTCCCATTCCGTGGAAAATCTCGTGGTAGAAGACACCGATATAGTCGCACATTCCAGTGGGAACATCGGCAGGAACATAATCGATTGGGTTTGGATCGAACCAAACAGGAAGACCATAATTGCGAATTTGACCATCATTGCCCAAATAAATGGTCATTCCCACATCAGCAATTTGTGGTTGGCGATCGATACCGGTTAGCATCTCATAAAGTGTGTCATTGCTCCAATGATCGTTGAACCACGATACGCTTATGATCGACGGCATAATGCCATTCGCGTTGCTATACGGATTTTCTGAGGCTGGGCGAATTCGTACTTCGGCGTCGAGAACTCCCTGCCATGCAATATGCTGCGAAATTCGATTCATCGCAAAGTTGGCAGAATGGGTGATCTGCCCTTCAACAACATGGCTTACTAGATCCAGATCGTCGACGACCCTCAATGAAAAGCCCGCGAATACCCTGCGGCTCTCCAGTGATTCAATTGATAGTCGAGGCCTCCGCATAAGCCTACCTTCTCTTGTTTCCAGGCCCATCTTCATTCTGCTGCACTGCCAAAACCACCACTTTAGCTGGGGTTGAGGATGGCTGCAAACGACAAGCAAGGAAATCGATTTCGTCAATGGTGACTTGGGGTGAGAATGGCTAGCAATTGGGGCCACTATCAACAATAGGTGGATGGCACCTTGTGTGGGAGGCTTGAAAAGTAGAAATGAAAAAACCCTGGCGAAATGCCAGGGTTTTTGAAGCGGAGAGGACAGGATTCGAACCTGCGGTAGGGAATGACCCCTACGCCGATTTAGCAAACCGGTGCTTTCGACCACTCAGCCACCTCTCCGTGGCTATGCCGACCCAGAAATCTGAGCGGATTGAATGCCAGCACAACACTCATTCAACGAGCATTGGTGAAACCATCCATCGGCAAGTCTAGGCTCGGATTGTTACCAAATTCCTCTGAAATGCAAGGAGGAGGAGCCTGTCAAATTGGAAAAAGAAACCCCTCCGTTCTCCAGGACTACCGAATATTACGCAGCTTGTGGTCTTGTGGCGTGGATTTCGTTTGGTTGAAGTCCAAAATGAACGGCTGAAAACAACGAAGCGATAGCCACCAAGCCAGCAAGTTCCAGAAACACACCCAGGAAACAAAGCAGAAGGCTCATCACCAAAACCAACAAACAGGCGACCATCATTCGTTTTGAACGCATTGCGAGCCATCGTCCGAACCTCGCGCCAAGCACCGCCAAGATGATGACGAATAGGCCCAGCGCACCATCGGTTGCTCGAACCATCCAACTTCGATCGAGGGCTCGAGCTTGAAGCTCAATTTCGCCTCGTGGAGTTACAAAATAGAGTTCTTGTCCTTGCTCGGGAAACGGAACATCCAAGCTGGCCAAGTATCCTTCATTCTTTGCAGGTTGGGGAACGACCTGAGCACCTTTTCCAGATGCTTCGCGATCGTTGAGTCCCAAACCGTCAGCAGTAATCGAAAGCGCCGACTGACCACCCATTGGGCTTCCAAAACTGTTCGAGCTGGGTGGCGTCTGGGGGTAAGCACCGATTGGATTATTGGGCGAAGCCATGGCCCCGCCTGATCCAGCATTCAACTTACCGCGAGATTGAACTTGGTTTTCTAACTGCTCTTGGTATTTGCGAGCTTGTTGTTGGTAATCAAGACTCCGTTTCGCATCCGGTACGAATTGCGGAGCTTGTGCTTGACCAGCTTGCGCTTTCGAAAAATCAACGGCGTCTGGCTTGGTTGCCATTCCTGTGGGAGCATCCATCGCGGCTACTTGCGATGCGGGTTGAGCGGGGGCCTTTTTGTCGGCACCTCCAGTGGCAAGTCCATTGTTCGCAATCCATTCTTTGTTGAATTCCGACGGAGTCGCAGGACGATCCTTGTTGGTATCAATTTGGAATACCTGTGCATCGTTTTGGACTGCATTGGTGCCGCGACCATTATCCTGGATAGCATAGAAGTCATTGAACCGTTCGCGGTTGCCGAAAGCACTCAGAGTGGGTGCATTGGCGGCCGCTTGCGATTGAGCTTTGGATAACGCTTGAAAGTTCAGTTCAGAGGATTTATTGAATTCGATTTGACGATCAAAACCGGATTGACGAAACGATTCGGTTTGCGTTTCAACTTCTTGTTGCAGTTGTTTGAGATTCGCAGCTGCGCGGGCTTTGGAGAAAACCCCAGAACGCTGGCTCGAGAGGAGATCTGAGAGTTCGAGAACTTGTTTGGTCTTGTAGGCCAACCATCCTGCGGCAAGGGAAGACGCGTCATCCACACGTCCTAGCGTTCCTTGGAAATCGAACCATTGCAGTTCTTTTGGAACCAGTAACCTTACTTGGCTCAGTTCCACAGGAATGTTGATGGTATGCATCAACGGGAATTTTGTTGCTGACCAAAGCGAAGGCTTTTCGACCTTCCCTGCATACTTGAGTACCACACCATAGTCCAGATCTCCTGCTTCGGTTTTCACCAGAGGAATTCGAAATGACCCCGAGGAGGATCCGGATGCACTCGAGGTCCACGGGATCGGTTTCGTGGGCTGATCGGCTACCAACACGGACCAAAGTTCCGCTTGAGCAGGCAATTGAACTTCCAAATACTGCTCCGAACGGTTTTCGATTCTATATTCTTGGGTCGCTCGATAAGCCCCATAGATATCCATCACGATGGTTGTCTTCGCAATGCCGATCTTTGCTTCTGCAGTCTGCACACGCGCTCGTTCGGTCTTTTCAAGGAGCAGAGTGGGATTGGGAACTTGAGCGTCGGTAACAAACCCATCTTGCATCGATTCCCCAAGGGTATTGGCCAATGTCTTCCATTGCGAAGATTGAGGATTGATTCTCAATAGTCCCGTTTGCGGTTTGGCGATCCATTCATCACGGCCCGCATTCTCAAGAACGACAAATCGATCCAGGGTTTTTCCCGTGATCAACGTGGGGATAACCACTTGCGCTTGGAGCAATTCCAAAGGCCGATCATGTTCCACGATTACGCGAAGTTGTCCCAGAACGGATTCTTGGAGTTCAATGGTATAGCGAATCTGTTTGTTTTCGGATGCGGTGCGTCTGATGCGTCGCATCAAGGGTGCTTTGATGCGAGGATCCTTAACCCAGTCAGGCAGTTCAAACGACACCTCGACGATACCCGCATCTCGGATTTGCCAATCCAAAAGGATCGTGTCTTCAATCGATCGCTCCGTGATCTTGCAATTGCTGATGGCGACACCAAGAACTTCTGGGAGTCGTGGTATGAAAGTGACCTTGGCGGAATAGCGTGCATTACTACTGCGAAGGACAAGTTTCAAGAGTGAACGATCCGCGTTGGATAACCAGGAAACGGCCGACTGAAACGGATCGACCACACATTGGGTAAGCAAGTCTGGCCGTACCATCCAGCCTGGATCGGAAAGGATCGCGATGGATGTACTGCTTCGGGATTGATCGAGTACTTCGATATTTGGTAGATCCAGTGGAAGAGCCACATCGATTGCCGATTTCCGTTTCCCGCGAATGACGATGGCGGTATCCTCGAGAAGACCTTCGCGATAATGGAGGTGCAGCGTTTGTTGCGCATCCGTGTCTTGTGTATACCAGTCGAATCCTACCGGAGCCATTGGAGGCTCAATCTCCCAATCAGACGGCAATTGGATGGCAGACTCAAAGATCGAACGGTCTTTCACTCGCAATAGTATCTTCGATTCGAACGTGGCATCGGTACTCGATAATCGAACTACCGTTTGCACATCACAGGATTGTGAGGCTACGGTTGGGCGAATCGCCAATCGCAATGGAAACGGGACTCGCGAGAATCGGTACGATTGAAATTCTTTGAGGGGAATCGGAGAGGCAATCGAGGATTCAAGTCCATGAGCCGCTTCTGGAGAAAGATCGGTCCGTGTTAATCCTTCCGAGTACATTACATCCATATTCAAGAGCGAGCTTTTGCGAAGCGTGAGCGTTCCTTGTTGCACGATCGCATCAGGAATCTGAAGCAAGGATGCTTCATGAGTCCAAGATTCGGAATTCCCTGTTAAGGGCTCCGAAAATTGGACACGAATTCCTTCTCTTTCAGTGGCAGGTTTCAACAGCGTCACATCGATTTGTTGTTGGCCATTGATGGACTGCGTTTTCCATCCGCGAACATTTTCGCCTGTAACCTTTTCGACAAGGACGTTCTTGGGGAGAATGGCTGTCAGCGAATTGCGTTGACTACCACGGAATGAGAATTGCGCATTCCAAGTAGTTCGGATACGATCGACTTGAATATCGACCATCACCGTCGACTCGACCGAAAGCCCTTGATCCATGGCATGCGTTTCGAGCTTTGGACGCCAATGCAAGTGAAGGAATCCATCATGATTGAGAGCCAAACGATGCTTGCCTGATGATGAGTTGGATTCTCGATCAAGCCATCTGACTTCCCAAGTTGGATCAGCGTCATTCCATACGAGCGAACCGGCCAAACCCATGGGAACAATCCCTTCCACTCGTCGCCAGCCACCATTGCGTTGAATGCCGAGTTGCAAGGTAAGGTCTAAGACCTTTTTCCCTTTTCCCGATAGGTGCAATAAAAGATTGGGTGGGCCAGGAGATTGTGCCGCCGACGACGCTGGTGCATTCGCATGTTGCGGAGGAACTTCATCAAGCCATTGGAGCTGAGCAGGCGCTCCTCCGATCTGCGCATTCATGATCGTTGCTGATTGAAGACGCAATGGCACGATGATATCGCCGTCATTTAGCACATCGATCTCCAACGTCCCTTTCAATTCGAGATGGTTCCCGGCCGCAGCAGTGACTTGGTATTGGGCATTTCCGAAGGCAAAAGGAACAATTTCCTTTTTGGGAATCAGTGGTTGATTCGGATGGGATCGATTCCACAGATCCACGTACTTGGCGTAGGGAACGAGCACTTGGTCTGAAGTGGCATTCTTGCCATGCTCAGGGTCGTACGGAACAATCACCACGTCGTTGGGAATTGCAATCTTTGAATCCTTTTCCTGGGAAGCAAGCCATTGCGAAAGCACGTTGGCCGCATCTACGGCGGAGGTGTTTTCTTGTTGATTGGCATGACAAGCAGAGTAGGCGGGCCAAAGTCCGAAGGTAATGACAATGATGCGGGCAGATGAAGCGGTAATCGCCGATGTAGTTGTTTGCGAATTCATGAGACGATGCAGCAGAGATCGTCCGATGCTTCCTACCCACCAAGTTCCGACCAAGGCGGCAAGAGCGCACTGCGTTGCGGCTGCCATCGAGCGACCGAGCTCAAGCGAGGGCAAGACCGTTGGTAGGAGAATGGTCACCAAAAGGACGAGAACCAAAAATCGATAAAAGTACTTCGCCTTTTGAATAAGAAGCATCCATCCTAGGAGAAAGACAATAAACGCAATTCCCAACGAAAGCCAACGCAATTGGATGTCATGAACCAAGGTTACTTGAAGGGTTGCCTGATCCGATAGCGACTCAAATTTGAACGATCGTTCGTTTGCAGGTGATTGAACCATGGCAATGGGAAGCGAGCGAAGACCGATGAGCGAGGGACGCTCTCCTGGTAAACCATCCAGATCGTTTTTACGCCCTGCATACTCTTTGGCAGATTTCGATTTTTCTTCGATCGGCAACTGCGTTACTTGATCCTGAATTTGAGGAGGAGCCGCGGCAGAGTCGCGAGGAGCGATGGTACCTAATGCTGCCTCAGGCATTCGGAACTCTTTGCTGGGTGGATTCCTGTTTTGAGAAAATCTCGGAATGCTGTCCTCTGCTTTGGGACTTTCGTCCAATCTGACCATAGCCGCTGCTTGGGGATGATTCCGATCTTGATTCCATCGCGAATAGATGGCGTCTGCAATTTGCGTCAACAGACTTGCGGATTGTGGTGCATCGACCAATCTCATTCCATGCGAATGGCTTAATGACCACCCCGACGCAGCGTAGAATTTTCTTTCTGTTTGTGTAATCGGGACGGTAATGGACTGACCCGAAGCGTCGGCAATCGAAAGGCGGGGAGGAGTGAGGCGATACGTTGCATCCCATGGTGAAGCATTCAAACGTAATTCATAGATCAATACCAAAGAACGAACGTGCTCTTGAGAACGCGTCCATTCGATGAGTAAACGATCGTTGCGTTTTTGTGGAAGAATGGGCTGACCATCGAGCGTTGCAGTCCAAAACGTGGCCTGCAGAGGTAGTTCCACTTCGATGAAGGAATCCTTGGATCGGATCGAAAACGATGCCGACTCATGAAATAGGCCCTGGCTCGAATGGTGTGTTTCGATGGTCAATCGATCGGCAATCGTAGACGGAAGTGGAAATACATCACGCTTGTTTGCAGAAACTTGAACTTCATCGTCGATGCCTTGGTAGCCAAAGACTCCGATGAGTCGCGAGCCAAGGGCGATCTTCGAGTCGACCCACTCGCCGACATCGACAGCCTTAGGGTGTTTGGGTATTTCGAAATGATGATCGCCATCACCTTCCAGAGCGATGAAACCTGTTTGGTAAGCTACGTCTTCGGCGCGGAGAGTCGGTTGCGATACAGAACGTTGATCGCCTTCAGAATGGGGCATTACATATTGAACGCGCACGGAACATGTCTGCGAATGCCGCTTCGCCAAACGCAGCGTCCATACGCGACGGTCGCCTGCAATCTGACTGTTGGATTCTTTAATCTCGACATCATCGATGCCTTGGAGTGTGATCTCTTCCGGAGTTGAACTCGGCAAGGAGAATCGCAATTCTTGAACACTGCCCTGAGCCATCTCGTATTGGACTTGATGGTCGAATTGCCAAGCATTGTTCTGCAAGGCGATGTGATTATAGATTCGAGCAATCTTTCGAGGAGGCGTACGCTGGGCTTTGACTTGGAGTTCCCAGACGTTGGATTCACCGCTCAAAGCAATGGCTGTTTTCATCTGCGCCAGGTGGTAGCGAGCTTTCTCATTTTCAAAGAGCGGTGAAAGACCCACCATGCGAACTGGTTCTAATTCGAAATCATCGGAGTCTTGGATCGCAACAGCGAGTCGCGTGGTGGAAGCCTGTTGTATTTCAAAGTGAGGAAACACAAGTTCTTTTTGCTGCCACGACGTTAGCCAATCCGTTGGGACCGATTTCGCTACTAGCAGCGTATGCAGAACTGTACCTACTGGATGTGCATGGGGAAGGGTTACGTGCACCCGTACAGTTTGATTTTCAAGGGGAACTGATTCCCACTTGAGAAGTTCACCATTTTCTTGGCGAAGTTCGACAAGCTTCCAAGATGCAGGAACGATCATATCAAAGCCAAAAAGTTTCTCCTGGGAGCTCTGAAGGGAGATACCTCCACGGATCGCAAGCCCCTGTTCTTCGATCGACATCAGAAAATTATTGGTCGCTGTGAGGGTCTGAGGACGTTGCACGAAAGTCATTTCGATGCGATAGGAGCCTTGGGGTGCGAAGTAAACACCAGCCATGCGCGATGCATGAGTCGCAGCGGACTCCATCCTGTTGGATGTTGGCGGAGCATCCGCCAGAACGCGTTGATCGATGGGAAGGACATCCTGCTGCTCAAGATGCTTAAGACTCAATCTGGAATCCACGCGAATGCCAACTAGCGTCGAGTATCCATCGACATCAAGCGGTTTCCAGGAGGGGCATCGCCATTGCAGAGGATCGGATTCACTAAGTTTGTCGGAGGAAACGTCGGTACGAATGAGGGTTATTTGCGTGATGGCTTTCTCAAGGACTGGGGACCGCCAATCGATCACCAGTTTGCGTGGAGTGGATTGAGAATCAACTCTCCAACGGGCCATCGACTCGGATTGGACATTCAGTACTTCATATTCATCAGGGAGTTCGAATGACACACCTTCGCTGGCACCGTTGAGGATATCCAAGGAGGTTGTTACGTGAACCGTGTCATGCGAGGCCGAGATATCCGCAATCAATAAGGAGCTTGCCAAAACGGTACGATCTTCACGAAGCGTTTTGTTGTTGAGCGACATCGTCAATTCAAGATTCGTTGATGTGCTGAGAAGCTGAAATCGAGTCTTGTTGGAATCTGCATCGTAGGATCGTTGCCGAACCGCTGCTCCCGAACGCATTTCGATATTGCCATCCACGATGACTTCGACTTCGGATACCGGAATAGGAAGAAGGGCGACGCCAAGCTTCTGAATCGCTTTCGAGGTTGCCATGAATGCCGAAAGATCCAGATGAAGTCGATGCGTCCCTTTTCCTTGAACGATCCATCGAGCTTCTTGGTCCCAGTGGAGTTTTGCCGATTGTTGATCTTCCAAGGCGCGTTCGATGCGAACTTGGTGTAGGCCAAGGGGAAGTGCCAAAGATCTTTCGGTAAGAACTTCTACTTCGGCATCGACGGCGATGGAAGCCAAGCCTTGCGAAATTGCGATCTGGTATCGTGCATTGCGCCAAACAAAATCGGTGGGTGCCGGAGCAAGATCTGTCCGAGAGTTGGCTTGAAGCAACGCATTCCATTCCTCTCTCGAAACAAATATCGCTTCCAGGCCACTGTGCAAGAACGCTGGAATATCATTCCAAGGTATTTTGACCTCGCGGGTGTGCTTGAGGTCTTGAGTTTGCGCCATGGAAAGCCAGGGCGTTATCAGTACTGCGAACAAACCAAGCAGTGAACTCATCAGAAACTTAATCATGATGATCCTCCTTGGTTGTTTCGGTTGCAGGCGTTTCCTGAGTCATCGCCGATGTAGATGGCTCAGAAATAGTCGCTTGAACACTCGCTGAAGGAGACCGCGTCCTTTGCGCCGCGATCCATTGCAATGCGGTTCCACCCAGCCAAAGGATGCCTGTCAATCCAAGAGCCAGAAAGAGTGGGGCATTCCAGATTTGGTAGGCAAGTGTGGGTGCCCAAAATCCTATTAACGTCGCCCATGCAAGCAAGATCCACACGCTGACCATGCGCCAGGACCATGATGTTCGTAAGAGTACGAGTCCCCAAGCAATTCCAGCGAGAATGATTCCTCCATGGAAGATGTTTGCGGACGAGGCAACAAGTCGTAAGGAGCCATCGGGAGGAGAGTCGGGCGCAAGAGCGGCGTAGAGATAGGCTAAACCATCCTTTTGAAAGGGAGGGCCTTCCGAAACTGAAATGCTCGATTGAACCCAGTTTCGCAAGGCATTTTCATCCATGTTCGGAAGCGGTTCGAGGGCTCCGCTCGAAGATGTCCGCCAATCGTATTCCGTTGTCCAAGGTCCAAGCGATCCTAAGAGACAAAGCTCTTTGGGAAGATACACACTCAACATGACCTTTTGGATGGCGGGCTTTTCAGGAAAAGTGGGGAGATCGATCTGTTGATACGACCCTTGTTCCGTATAGCGAATCTCGACCAGCAATGGTTCATTTCCTTTCTTTCCTAAGAGTGGAATGAAGTACTCATCGTTAGCACCTTTCTCTAAACCCACCGGGGCTCCGTTGACTCGAAGTGGTTGCGTATCGAATGATGCGCCTTGAGGAAGTTGTATGGCTAATCGCTGTTGCCCGCTGGAGACGCGATAGGTTGCCATCGTTGCGCGTTGTCCACTACGGGTAATCACCGTTTGGACCCATACGCGTTCGATACTGGTTCGCTTCACTTCTTCCAGTTCATATCGTGTTGCGGTGATGCTTAGGTCCCAATCTCCTTGAAACTCGAAGGCTCGCGATGCGTTGGGAATCGATTTCGATTCGGCGAGGTCATAGGTGGGATCGATCGGACGAATACCTACTGTTTTTTCCGATGGTTGAAGGTCGATTGCTTCCGATTTGAGCAATACGATCTGTCCCCAAGCGCGATCGGTTCCCTGGGGAAGTATTTTTGGCAGGGCGATGACGATTGATTTTCCGATTTCCAAAGCATCGAGTTTACGTTCCCATTGAATGAGCACGTTGTTCTTACCAAACCATTCGGAGTCTCGCGAGGTTCCCATGCGACGTATCCTTCAGAAAGATTCGACGGGTTGGGGAGGGTGGATTCGCGGACTTGAGGAGTAGCTAAACGAGCGATCGCTGCAATGTCTGTGGGTATATCGACCCGAAGTGACTTGACGCCGCTATATCGAATATCGAAGTCCAACGAGGATGTAAACTTGGCAACACCCGATTCGATTTGAACCTGCACCAGTTGATAAGCGGTGATCTGGGGTTTGCGACGTTCGGCTCTTAAGGGGATGGCTATGGATCCCTCATTGAAAGCGACGATGACACCTGCTTTGCGTTGGGCTGCAAACATGGGCTCGATGGGGATCGAAGCGACGGCTTCGGCTTGCGGGACTTCGCGAGCCCCTGTAAGTGTACCCACCACGACACGCAGGCTATCAGGGATATGAAGTACTGCATGACCATCATACCGATCGATCGATGCATCGATTACTCGCGGCCATTGCAGAGTAATATCGCTTGCTGTACCGGTAGGGGTCAAAGGTTGGGATCATTGAGACGACGTATTGCATCGATGACCAATCCGATGGGGCCTATCGCTTTCTTGCTAAGAT
This sequence comes from Pirellulales bacterium, assembly GCA_046349875.1. GTDB lineage: Bacteria > Planctomycetota > Planctomycetia > Pirellulales > Pirellulaceae > JAXMBN01. Next base: position 135,431 of record JAXMBN010000004.1, on the reverse strand, counting down.
GAACCAGCAATCGATCTTTGTTGTCACCGATGACTTGGAAGGATTCGACCGATGCAGCGACAACCGAAGGAAGTTCTCTTCCACGAACCGATTGAATCTCTAATCCAGTAGGGATTTCAAATTCCAATTGAAACACCCCAGCTTGCTCGATGGTATGGATGGTGGTAGAGCGTAACTTGGATTCGGACGGATCCAATGTCATATCGACCAATTGACGAATGGCCATCTTGGGTTTGAGTTTTTCCGTAACGATGGAGGCCTCGAAGGGAACCGAAGCAAAACGGTAAGAGAAGGTCCACGATTGTCGTTTCAGCAATTCGGGAAGCTCCGCCAGATCTACTTGTAGAAGGTTGGATCGCTGAGTGGATTCTGCGCGAAGTCCGTCTGCTACACGAACGGCAACGAAACCAGTTTGACGTGTCATTCCCTGGGCTACAAAGGGGCGGATGCGAACCTCATTTGCACCAGAATCGGAGGCGGCCGTTTCTGATTCGATCAAGATGGATTGCGATTGTTTGGCGGGTTCAAACAATTCGATGCGAAGCAACGAACGCCCTTCTTTTTCTACAATTTCCCATTTGCGTACATTGGCATCGACGACATTGATCACTTTTTGATTTTCAGGGATTTCGACGGCAACTTCGCGCAATTCGGAACGGGTGATCCCAATCATCATCGCGATTCGAGAACGAATTACGTTTTCTTCCACCCAAACTTCATGTTGCGTTTGAACGCTCGATAGAGCTTGTAGACCTTGCGCTCCCTCCGCCTTCGGTGTCCATTCGATTTGAACTTGGGGGGCGGCACCCACAAAGGCTTGAATCGAAGTACCTGTTTGAGGCCGGTTCGGTTGCGAGTCCAAGTTGGATGCAGCCAACATGGGTTGGACAACGATTTGGGCGTTCTCATCAGGGACTTCTATTTGCCAACGATTAACAGGAGCTTGAGGGGCTTCGAGCGTGACACTGTTCTTTCCAGGAGTTTTTGAAATGGCTTTGGCATATACCAAACGAAGTTGAACCAGAGTTGGATCGGAATCAGATCGATGCATGAGAATTGCATGGCTACCATCGGGCTTCGCAATCACCTTAGCATTCTCTTCTCCGATTTTTGCTGACAACAACGCACATTCTCGAAGTCGAAGCGGTATCTCACACCAACCTTTCTTGAAGACTTCGATCCGAAGGTCGGCTCGCACTTCGATGACTTCTTTTTCTACTTTTGCATGATTGAGTGCTTCAACGATGATGGATTCGACAGGAGGTGTTGTTGAAGGCCTCACTTCACGCTCGCGAGCCGCCTTCCAAAGCTCTTGAAATTTTTCGTAAGGCAAATAGACGCCGCGACCCTCCTTCTCAAAAACCTCGCGTAGTTTTCCGTAAGGTATGTAGATTGTTTGCTCATGCGTCGTCGGTGGTGACTCTTGTGTTGTTGATTGCTGCTCTTGCGCCAAACATCGAGCGCTGAATGCACTCAACGTACTCATTGGAAGCAATAGACCGATGCAAACGAGCGAGCTTGCAAGCCTGTGTGATAGGAGATGAACTCTCACGAAGCGGACCAAAGACTCGAACATCGTGCATACCTCAATGAACAGCAATAGCGCAGCAACAGCACTGGTCATGCAATGCGATTTGCGCAGAGCACACCTATTGCAAAATACGCCAGCGGCAAAAACGTAGACGGATGAACTCGTCATCGAGTTTCAAAAAAGGTGAGATGCCAAGTAGAGATCGTGAGATGCCAAGATCCTCACACTTGAGATCTCATCTTGCCGCTCGAATAAGGGAAGAAAAGTCTACGCAATCCTCTTTTTGGCCCTGGAAAATCCCGATTCGGGTGCGACAAAAGGGAAAATCACCCCGAAATAGTGGAAAGATTGCGCATTTTTTTGTTGAGGTCGGTTAACGAGACCGTTAACTTGACTAGTCGAAAGTCCTTTTGGTCTCCCTCATATTTTTCACGTTTTTTTTGTGAGGTTTTTAGATGAGTAAAAAGTGGTTTCGAGTCGCTGAAATGCGAAGACGAGGTTTTACGCTCGTCGAGTTATTGGTGGTGATTGCCATCATTGGAATTCTTGTCGGTCTTTTGTTGCCTGCAGTTCAACAAGCTCGCGAAGCAGCGCGACGCATGCAGTGCACCAACAATCTGAAGCAGATTGCGTTGGCTGCGCACAACTTTGAAAGTGCTTACAAGAAATTGCCACCAGGCTATTTGGGGTCGGATGGTAGTCAAGCATCGTCCGTTGCGTTTGGAGCGACTTGCCCCAACGGTGCGCAGTGGATTGGATGTTTGCCTCTCTTATTTCCCTACATGGAGCAGTCTGCGATCTATCAGCTCTATCCAAACGTGCGACAGCTTGATCCAAAAGGTGTCTGGGCAACGGCCGGCGACACTCGCTATGTGCAATGGTGGTTGGATGACGATGGGGACCCAAAGGACATGGACTCACTTTGGGATGCTGGTCAGACTCGACTAAGCATGCTTCTTTGTCCATCGGATGATGCCTATTCCAATACAACCGCGAATACCTCGCGATTGCACACCTACGGAACGGGTAATACCGGAACCTTGGGAATGAATGGTTTCACCGCTGCATCAACACCGACCTTGGGACGCACCAATTACCTTGGTGTGGCTGGGGGCATGGGATGGACGGGCAGCACGGGCTGGAACGTCTACGTTGGTGCGTTCGCAAACCGTTCCACTACTAAGTTCGCTCAGATCTCGGATGGTTTATCAAACACGTTGTTGTTTGGCGAAGTAACCGGACTTTGGGCCAACAACCAAAAACCCCAAGGTCGCCAATGGTCGTTTACTTGGAACAATGGTCCGATGCCAACCGCATGGAGACTTGGCGGAACCGATCCCCATGGTTGGTACAAGTTTAATAGCCTTCACTCAGGTAAGGTCGTGAACTTCGCCGTGGCTGATGGTTCGGTGCAAACCATCGCGAACACCATGGACCAAAACGCATTTTTGTATGTTTCCGCCATGCAAGACGGAAACAATGCAGGTGTACTCTCTAACTAGAAAGTCGATCGCATGAGATTGTTGTTAATCGCAACCATGCTGGCATTGCCATGTGTGGTTGGTTGTGGATCCAAGCCCACGTCGGAACGACCGACGTCTTATGGCCCGGCTCCCAAGTCGGACAATGCTACTGCAGCACCAGGTGGTGCGGCTCAAGGTGGATCGGATGCTGGTGGAGCTGCCGCAGCTCCTCCGCCACCACCACCTCCACCACCGCCTCAGTAGTGGGTTTTCAATCTAAGGTTTGACGTTTCAGACGAGGTTGGTATCGCGAGATTCCAACCTCGTTTCTTTTCGGAAGTCATGGCATTCATGGAAATCGGTACCAAGAACCAGACACGTCTTGTTCTTAAGGGCGAATCTTCAGAGGAAACGCCACGGTCCGGTGTGATTCATCTCGAAAATAGATATCACACTATTCGGGACCGTGGTCGTGATGATGTCCGTGGTCGTGATGATGTCCGTGGTCGTGATGATGTCCGTGGTCGTGATGATGTCCGTGGTCGTGATGATGTCCGTGGTCGTGATGATGTCCGTGGTCATGGTGAGGCCGCTGGGCCTGAGGGTACGCTTGAGGACGATCGAGCTTTCCCAGGAGTTCCTCTCGATATTGCTCGAAGCATTCTTCAACTTCATCCATCACATCTTTGAGAGTCAAATTGGACTCGACCGATATTTGGCGACAGTCATCGTATTCGGGGGAAAACTGCCAATTGCGATGAGGTGAACGAGAGACCTTTCCGCGGACGATGCCCCATGGAGTTGGGACGTCGATGATGTGGCGTTCCGCGATACGACGATTTTGGAATCGATAGCGCACACCGAGAGTGCCAGTCTCTTCAAAGAGGATCTTTTCCATCGATTCTCGTTGCGAAGGGGATGCGACCACAGTTAAGAGGAACCCAGGACGTCCCTTTTTCATTCCACAGGGGATGGTGAAGACATCGAGAGCACCCGACCGGAAGAGTTTATCGACGGCGTGACCCATTTGTTCGCCAGTGACGTCGTCGAGATTGGTTTCCAGGATGGCTACTTCATCGGATGACGAGGAATCCTCATGTAGGGTTTGACCAACGAGAATACGGAGGACATTGGGGCGATCGAGAAGATCTTTGGTGCCAGCTCCATATCCAATTTTTTCGATGGCCATCGCCGGGACCGGGCCGAATTGAGAGACGAGTTCAGCGAGGATTGCAGCACCGGTGGGCGTGGTGAGTTCGACGGGAATCGTGCACGGAGCGACAGGAATTCCTCGGAGCAACTCGGCCGTCGCGGGAGCAGGTAGTGAAACTGTGCCGTGAGCGATCTGTATGGTTCCAAAGCCGGTGGGAACCGGTGACGCAACAGCCTTTTCGATCCCCAGTTGAGTCCATGCGATTGCGGTGCCAACAATATCGCAAATGGAGTCGATGGCACCGACCTCATGGAAGTGGATTTCCTCCATTCCGACTCCATGGACCCTTGCTTCCGCCTCGGCAATTCTCGCAAAGATGGAAATTGCCAGCTTCTTGGCGGCTGGCAAGATATCCGATTGATCAATCAATTGCTGGATATCCCGAAAGTACCGGCACTCGCTTTCTGGGGGGGCTGATATGGTGAGGTATTGGGCTCGAAATCCATTTTTCACCACGGTTTGCATTTGAATTTGAATGGACCCAAGGCCCATGGAATGGAGGCCTTTTCGCACGAATTCCAGGTCGGCACCTGCATCGAGGAGGGCGGAAAGGGTCATGTCGCCAGCGATTCCGGCGAGGCAATCCAGGTAAGCTATTTTCATGGGAAAATTGGCGTTGCGACCTTGGGGAGTGCGGATACAATACGCGGTTCGCCGATGAAGTTCGGCGAGCAGATGAATGTTCAATGTACCGCAGTTCGCTCAATGTTGTAGGCGATTCTGCGATTACCTGTAGAATCCGGCAGCATAATACGCAGCCCCATAGACTGCGAGGAATGAAATGAAGGTTGTTTCTTCGATCGGTGCTCTCAAATTTCGCCATCCCGATTGCCAAGTCGTTCGTCGACGTGGCCGGATTTATGTGATTTGCAAGAGCAATCCTCGCTACAAAGTTCGCCAAGGAAATGCCAAGAGCAAGCGTCGTAAGCGCTAGGCTCGAATTTGGCATCGTGATAGAAATCAAGGCAGGCTAGAAGTAGCTTGCCTTTTTTCATTGAAGTGGGTGCACACGTGGCCACGAACGAGCTGGATGCTGCATGCAAGGTTGTTCGCCAAGCGACGCATTTGAGTCCGAGCGTTGCCATCATCTTGGGGAGCGGACTAGGCGAACTTGCTCAATATGTGGAGCATCCTGTTGCCATTCCCTTTAGCGATCTACCGGGCTTTGCGCGGACGACTGCGGCAGGGCATCGAGGGCAGTTGTTGGTTGGATACTTGGGTGGTTGTTGTGTAGCTGTTCTGCAAGGCCGTTACCATCTCTATGAAGGTCATTCGATCGAGCGGGCAACCTTTCCGGTTCATTTGATGCACCGATTAGGTGCCGAAACGTTGATCGTTTCCAATGCCAGTGGTGGCATCAATCCTCGCTTCAGTAGTGGTGAAGTCGTCCTGATCGATAGCCATATCCATTTGATGATGCGTTCTTCCTTTGCCGGTTCGATGATCTCGTCAGAGCATCGATCGATGGGGAATGTGCATCGACATGGCGATGTCTATGATCCTGTTTTGTCGAGTCTGGCCAAGCGACTTGCGATCCGATCGGGATTCGCATTGCAGTCAGGGACTTATTTGGCAACCTTGGGGCCAAACTATGAGACTCGATCCGAATACCGTTTCTTTCGAAAGCTCGGAGCGGACATGGTCGGTATGAGTACCGTGCCAGAAGTTCTTACCGCTGCCGCATTAGGGATGAAGGTATTGGGGTTTTCGGTCGTTACCAATGTGGCTCAGCCCGATGCACTCGCAAAGACCGATCATTCCGAAGTGCTCGATTGGGCCAATGCAGCACAGCAACGCTTGCTACCATTGGTCAAGTCGATACTCAGCACGCTCTCGGGCCATCCCGATTGAGAATCCTTGGCAATGCATGGTCACAAGCGATTTCGATCGCTTGGAATGATCACGATCAATCGCCCTGCAAAGATCGCTGAATGTTCTTGGTTAGCAATGCCAAGTCGCTTTGGACGAGTCGTTTGAAATCGGCAAGGCGTTGAGGTTTGGAATAGGATGCATACGGCTTGAGCGCAGCAACGTGTCGAAGGTAGTTGGCGTACTTCGTCGGTTCGCGCTGACTCAAGTAGTGTGTGAGGGCCCAGGCGACGGCATAACCTTCGTCGGGGTGGAGATCGAAGACGCGATCCTCTTGCAATACCGCTTGCATAAGTTCCGTTGCCACCTCAGGTTTCGCAGCGAGATGCTTCCATGTATTGAGGCGACCTTCATTCCATTTGTCTCGCGGATCTGAGCTGCCCGATTCCTGAAAACCGGGAGCTTCAAAGAGCGATGCCAAGCCTTCAACGACCCATAGCGGAGTCTGGCTCATCCGCTGATGAATACCAGAGTTGAATGCAAATTGGTGTGTTGCCTCATGGAAGATGGTTTTGTGGGTCGAGAACCAGTTGGATGAGGATGAAGGGCGATCGAAGAGAACCATGCGATTGCTTAAGATCGAATAGTAGCCCAACGTCGATGAGGAGAGTTGGGTGTTCTCGCGCATAGCATAGCGATGAAATTCTTGTTCCGTTCGAAAGACGACGGTCACCAATGGAAATTCTGCTGGTTGAAAAACGATTCCGCGCGTCGTGAAGAAGCGAATCAAGCTCGCGTGCATTTGTTGAAAGAGTTGCGGCCAATCGGTATTGGATTGTCGTGGAACAACGAAGAGAAAATGAGAAGCGGCCAAGACTTGATAGTCGGGACCGAATTCGTCTTGCAGTTCCCCTTTCAATTGCATGGAAGGAGAGGGGCGAAATGGGATGGACGTTAACTGATGGTTTTCGATGGAACTGATCGGCAGTACATGAATGCTTCCATCTTGATGTAGCAGAATGGCTTCTTCGGTTCCCCAGAATATTGGAAGTCCGACTTCTTGTTTCGCGCCGATTGTCACCTCGAGCATGGGTGGTTGTGCGTGGAGTTTCGGTAGGGACCGATCTATCAAAGCCAGGAATGCTATAAGTGGAATGCTGGCAACGACGAGCCGATTGTAGTTCATTTCCCCAACGCCCCATGCGAGCCTTGAAACCTAGCCTTCTTCAAAGAAGGCTCCTACAAAACATAGGTCGCTCTAGCTCTTTTGGCCGTCCTTAGCTTCGTCATTCCGAAGGAAAGGTTGGGGTCGTAGTGGGTGGATCGGAAACTTCGGGCTTTCCGAATTTTCCGTAATTGAGAGTCCCATCAGGCGCGTCGTCGGGACGGGGTGTGAAAACAGGTTGGGTTGGCAATGGGTGGAAACGTGGCCAAGGAGCTTTGGTGAACGGCTTTTTGAACTTCGGTAGTGAAGGGAGATAAAAGCACGGCTCGTGCGGCAGTATCCCTTTCCGGCAGTCTTGCCAGAAAGTGTTGATCGATCCTTCGGTATCACATACGGGAGTCAAGCTTCCACAGGGTTCGAAGTAAGGTGGATTGCGTGGACCCAAACTGCAACAGCCAGCAAAGCTGCAGGTTGCAAGGCAAAGGGTTAAGCAAATACCACGTCGATCGAGCATATCTATCGAACTCAACTGAGGGGATCCAATGGAGAGCTCGATTTGGCTTACGTCCAAAGGAAGTCGGTGTATAACAATGCTTCTCTTCCGAATGTATCGGCTTGTTGGGCTGGGGGGCTTGAGGGGAGTTTGTCGATTTCGCGGAGTTTGTGGGAGCCATCGAAAATGCAAGCATCCAATAGTCAGCCATGGCGTCCTCTTCGAATCGGCTCGGTCGAGGTGGGGTTTCCGATTGTTCAAGCTGCATTGTCTGGCTACAGCGATTGGCCGATGCGTTGGTTGGCTCGCAAACACGGAGCTTCGTATTCATTATGCGAAGTGATGTTGGATCAATTCTTGGTAGCAGTGAAACAACGCGAGCGAACGCGGCATTTCCTTTTCAACTCTGAGGATGAAAAGCCAGTCGGTGGGCAATTAATGGGGGCTGAGCCCGAGCAGTTTGCGCACGGAGCAAAGCGGATGGTCGAGGCCGGATTCTCGGTCATCGATATCAATTTTGGGTGCCCAGTAAAGAAAGTCGTAGGACGTTGCCGGGGCGGATTTCACTTGAGTCAGCCCAATGTAGCACTCGAGATCGTCAAGCGAACGCGGGACGTCGTTCCCCCTGAAATACCTGTCACCGTCAAAATGCGAAGAGGGATCGATGATACCCAAGAGAGTCGCGACCGATTCTTTGAAATCCTGGATGGTGCCTTCGCCAGCGGGGTTTCTGCCATCACGGTGCATGGTCGAACCGTTTTGCAGCGGTATCAGGGGCCAAGCCGCTGGTCGTTCTTGAAGGAAGTCAAAGAGCACGTAGGGGAGAGGACCATCTTAGGCAGTGGGGATTTATTTACCGCTGCCGATTGTTGGCGAATGATCGAGCAAACAGGGATTGATGGAGTCACGGTAGCGCGTGGCGCTATCGGGAATCCTTGGGTTTTTTCACAAGCTCGGGCATTGGCGGAGGGGAAAGAGTTACCACCCCCTCCAAGTCTTCATGAGCAACGAGCGACGATTTTGGAGCATTGGGAACTCGCCGAGCAGCTTTATGGAGCGGATCGAGTGGGCCCGTTGCTTCGGAAATTTGGAATCAAATATGCGGCTAGCCACCCCGATTTTCTGCAGGTTCGGGAAGCGTTTACCAGGGTGAAAGATCGAGCAGGTTGGGCGGCGGTCCTAGAGGCTTGGTACAGTGAAGATCGGCCAGGAGTTTACCCACCCCCCGAAGTTCATCGGGTGCAAGGTTCCAGTTGTGCCGACTATACCGCCGCTGAGTAGAATCCAACTGTAAATTCGTTGACAAAGACTCACTTTCTAAAATAGACTTGAGGGTGTGTTTTCGCTTTTCTGTCAGGTACGTTCTAGTCACTAATCCCGGTTTTTGTCGTTCCCGAGGGAGCGATTGGATGAACCGTAAAGGATGGCACATGGATCTTCGAAATCGGGCAATTCGAACCAGTTTGGCATGGGCGATTGCAGCTTCCGTGGGGGTCCCAATGACCTGGGCGACAGGGACACACGTGGCTTGGGCGCAAGAAGCTCAAGACTTTGTGGTAGCGACGTTACCCAACGATTTTTCCTCCAAGCAATCCAAAGAATCGAAAACGATCTCGGATATGGTCAAGGGAGGAGTTGAGTACAACAACGATGCGGCCAAGAGCTATCTGAAGGATTACATCCTTACGCGGCTGAGCCAATACAACAATCCAACGAACTTCAATGCTGCTCGCAACGAGCTTTCCCGTTTATTAGACGAGTCGAAGAACGACAAGATCAAGCCCGAGTCTCGCAAGGAGTTTGCGGACGCTGTCGTTGAAAAGTTAACCGAAGCCATTGGCAACCCACGTTTTCATCCTGCTAGTCGACTTGGATGTTTGAATGTTCTCTGCCAGGTTGATTCAAAGCCCGCCAAGAACAACGAAGCTGCGGTGCCTCATCCGGGCGCGTTTCGGGTTTTGGGTGGCTTGTTGATGAACTACGAAAAGGAAGGGCGTTTTGCCGACGCTTTCCTCATTGAAACACTTGGCGGCTTGGATCGTCATGCACGCGCTGGTGCATCGGGCTGGACTCCTCAACAAAAGAGTGCCATCGCGAAGAAGCTCATCGAAATCATGCGAGGGCCGCTTCCAGCTGGTCGCGAGCCTCAAGTTCATACGTACATACAGCGTCGATGCATTGAAGTCCTAACCCCATTGTCCGATGTTCCTGAATATAGTGACGTCAAGAAGTTTATGATCGATCAGTTGAAGGATCGACATGCGGATAGCATGGTTCGGCTTCATTGCGTTCGACACCTTGGCCGGCCGGTGATGTTGAAGGATATGCCTGCCGAAGAAGTACAAAGCTTGTCGACCTCGGTCGTGCATTTTCTCAAATCCGAGCTGATCAAGTGGGAGGATTCCGTAAAGGATCCAACGCAGTTAGGAATGGGCTCCGGTGGCATGGGTGGAGGCGGCAAGGGCATGGGGATGGGAATGGGGGCCGAAGGCGGAATGGAGACTGGCTCTGGTTCTGGCTCGGACTCCTCGGACTATGGCAGTGGAATGCAAGGTGGATCAGAATACGGATATGGTATGGGAAATCAACCCAAAGCCAATAATCCACTGGAATCACAACCGCCCGATGTTCGCATCGCTCGACGTAAGCTCAACATGCTTCTTGAGTACACTCGGTATGGCTTGGATGGCGCCTACAGCGTTTCCAAGAGCAAGCCTCATACAGAGCTCAAAGGTTTATTGCCGGCTTTAGGGCAGACCACACATGCATCGGAATTGAAACGCATCATCGACATGGTGGCGGCTCTGCATGACACCATCAATGGTTTAGCGGTTGTGCCTGTTGCACCTGGTAAGCAACCCGATCCCAAGAATTTGATCACGATTTCTGGGATGGGATCCTTGCGATCGGCGGTTCGTAAGCCGGTCAAGACGATTTTGGATGCCGCTGACGAGTTTCCAGGCGTTAAGGAAATCGACGAGCCGGCCGAGGAAACTGCTGCCGCTGCTGGGGATCAAAAAGGGGCTCAGTAACCCGTCGAATCTCGGTCGTAACCGCATGTAGGGGCCAAGAGGTCGCCTTCCTGGCTGCTGGAAGGCCGACTTCTCTGAAGATAGGGTCCTTATGTCTTTGAAGAACCCTTCCGCTCTACGGATGGATGGCTAAACTAGAGGCTCATTTCGCCTGGCAGATCGAGGGCGATCCAAGGTAGCTTCTTTGTTTCCCATTAAGGGAGGTAGTTCGGTGGCATCTGGCAAATATCTTTTTACGAGCGAATCCGTCAGCATGGGGCACCCTGACAAGCTGGCAGATCAGATTTCGGACAGCGTGTTGGATGCCCTTTTGGCTCAAGATCCTCGCAGCCGCGTCGCCTGTGAAACGTTGGTGACAACCGGACTAGCATTGATCGCGGGTGAGATCACCACCAAGGCCAACGTCAACTATGCCCGCATTGTTCGCGATGCAATCAATGCAGTCGGTTATACCGATGACGAATGGGGCATTGCTGGCGATACCTGCAACGTCATGGTCGCATTGGACGAGCAAAGCAAGGACATCGCCCAAGGTGTTGATGAGAACGAAGGTTCGGGCAAGGCCATCGGTGCAGGCGATCAAGGCTTGATGTTTGGTTTTGCATGCAACGATACACCTGAACTCATGCCTTTGCCGATTGCTCTATCGCATCGCATCATGAACCGCATCACTGAGGCTCGTTTCAAGAACGAAGTCAATTGGTTGCGACCTGACTCGAAGAGCCAAGTTACGGTTGAGTTCGACGGATACAAACCTGTTGCGATCGATACGGTTGTCGTATCGACTCAGCACGCACCCTCCGTGACTCACAAAGAGATCCAAGAATTCGTGATTGAATCGGTCATCAAGCCATGCTTGCCCAAAGAGCTTTGCACGCGGCCCATTACCTATCACATCAACCCAACCGGTAACTTCGTGATCGGTGGGCCTCATGGTGACTGCGGTCTCACCGGACGTAAGATCATCGTCGATACCTACGGCGGATGGGGACGTCACGGTGGTGGCGCTTTCTCGGGCAAGGACCCAACCAAGGTCGACCGCAGCGCTGCTTACATGGCTCGCCACGTTGCCAAGACGATTGTTGCATCTGGTTTGGCTGATCGTTGCGAAGTTCAATTGGCTTATGCGATCGGTGTTAGCCAACCCGTCAGCGTGCACGTCGATACACAAGGATCGGGTAAGGTTTCCGATCACCGCATTTGCGATGTTGTGAAGACCTTCTTCGATCTTAGCCCTGCAGGGATCATTAAGTATCTCGATTTGCGTCGTCCGATCTATCGCAAGACGGCAGCGGGTGGCCACTTTGGTCGCAATGAGCCAGACTTTACGTGGGAAGCAACCACGCGATCGGCTGAATTGGCAAAGGCTGTAGGTTAAACCTAAGTCCCAAATCAAACTGAAAGACTTCCAACAAGACAATTGTTGGAAGTCTTCGTTGTTTAGGGACGAATGAAATCTCTTTTGTGGCTTGAGAAAGGCGAACAACGATGCGATTGGGGTTGGCATTTCGAGCGTTTTGGAGCGTTCTTTTCTCATCCGAAAAAGCTACGGCGATTCGCGATTGTCTGGTTGGGAAATCGACTCAGGCCTCTATCGAGTCCAAGCCTACCCCCGAAGTTGTTCGCGTCGAAGGTTCGAAAAAGGTTGAGTTACCAAAGCGAAGCGAAGCTCTAACTTTGTTGAGTGTTCTGCAGCGTGAAGCTCGCTTGTTGGACCTCGTGCAAGAATCGCTCGACGATTATTCCGACGCCGCTGTCGGTGCAGCCGCTCGCGATGTCCTTCGCGATTGCCGCAAATCGCTCCATCGCATGATTCCTTTAGCACCTGTCATGGAGGAGGAAGAAGGGACAAACGTTGAGGTTCCTTCTAATGCTTCCGCACTACGAATCCGATTGACGGGCAGTGGTGCCCAAGCGACGTCGGGTGTGCTTGTGCATCGCGGATGGATGGCGACCTCAGTACAACTGCCTCAGTGGACCGGAACAGACGCTGATGCAACCGTACTTGCTCCTGCCGAAATTGAAGTTCGATAACATGACCGCACACTATGCCATCGGCATCGATCTAGGGACAACTAACTCAGTACTTGCATACGCGCCACTTGGAAGTGAACTTTCGCAGGTGCAAGTCTTGCCGATCACTCAATTGGTCGCATTGGGGCAAGTGGAAGCACTTCCGAGCTTGCCGTCTTTTGTGTACATCCCTACCGAGCAAGAACGAGAGAGTGGAGTCTGCGCAGTACCAGGGCATACGTCAACAAGATATGTAGTTGGAGCTTATGCGCGCAGCGTTTCGGCAACCGCCCCAGGGCGTACGGTTGCTTCAGCGAAGAGTTGGCTTTGCAATCCGCAAGTCGATCGGCAAAGTCCTTTGTTGCCATGGGAAGCCGATGACGACGTTGAAAAGATTTCTCCGTTGCAGGCCTCGACACTCTATCTGCAGCATTTGGTTGCGGAATGGAATCGTCAATTTCCGGATGCTCCCTTTGATCAGCAATTCGTTTCGCTCACCCTGCCAGCGTCCTTCGATATGGCGGCGCGCGAGTTGACCAAGCAAGCCGCTATGGATGCAGGGTTTCCCAGTGATTTTGTACTGCTCGAGGAACCGCAAGCAGCTGTCTACCATTGGATGGATAAAGCGGGCGATGCATGGCGAAAGCAAGTTGCTGTTGGGGATAGCCTTTTGGTTTGTGATGTGGGTGGTGGAACAACGGATTTGACGTTGGTTCAGGTCGACGATGAGCATGGTGAGTTGCAGCTTCGTCGGTTGGCAGTTGGCAACCACTTATTGGTTGGTGGCGACAACATGGACTTGGCGATGGCCCACTTTGCATCGCAGCGATTTCAGTCGCAGGGAGCAAAGCTCAATCCATGGCAATCGGTATCGCTTTGGCATTCCTGTCGTGCAGCCAAGGAAGTTCTCCTTTCGAATCGTTCGCAAGATCGTTACACGCTATCCATTTTGGGGCGAGGGTCTCGATTGATCGGTGGCACGATCTCCATTGAAGTGCAGCGCCACGAAGTAGAGCAACTCTTAGTAGATGGTTTTTTCCCTCGTTGTGAGCTCACCGAACGGCCGATGGTGCAACCGGCAAGTGGATTTTTGCAGATCGGTTTGCCCTACGAGAGTGACACATCGATCACCAAACATGTTGCGGCCTTCTTGGTGGATCAGGGTTGCGATACGCCCGAAAAACAGCCAAAGCACTTGTTGTTCAATGGTGGTGCTTTCAAAGCGGAATCGCTACGAAACAGATTGGCGGAGGTCCTCACGCATTGGCGCGGAAATGACGCACCGCAAGTGTTAGGTGGAGTTGAGGATCTCGATCACGCAGTCGCATGCGGAGCTGCATACTATGGATGGGCCAAGCATCACGGTGGTCTACGAATTCGCGGAGGAACAGCGCGAAGTTATTACGTTGGTATCGAGACGGCAGGCTTAGCGGTACCGGGGATGCCTCGGCCACTCCAAGCCCTTTGCGTCGTACCGTTTGGAATGGAAGAAGGCTCTGCACAACGTTCCGGTGCAAGGATGTGGGATTGATCGTTGGGCAAAAGGTTCGCTCGATTTTTCGCCAGTCATCGTCGCAAAGAGGATCGCCTGAACCATGCTCAAGTACTGGGGACGAGGATGGAACTCCGTGGAGACGGCACTTCGCTGGAAATGGAGCTTGCTGTTGGCGAGGCTGTAACAGGACGATGGTTCCGGTTCGATTCTTAAGCCGAATCACAGAGCTTGGATACTTTGAGCTTTGGTGTCGATCGGGCGCAGGACCTCAGCGTGGACGGAAGCTCGAGTTCAACGTTTCGGGATTAGTCCATCTTTCTTGCAAGCCGTTGCGATTCGATGTGATCCAGTGAATAGACTTTTCCTTGGTTGCATCCTGGGCATCCTTTGGCTGCGCGAGCCCATGTGCGAGGGCTTTCCAGATTCGAATCCCAGAATGGCCAAGTGCGACATTGGACTGGGCGTTGATGATAGACCAAGCAACCTCGCGATTGGGGATCGAGGAAAATGCAATCGCCATCGGGGTATTCCACTAGGCTTTTGCGATCGCCGACTTGCCGCACAAATTTGCTTTCAAAGGCATCGAGATCATCGTAGTTCATCGCCTTGGCAATTGCTTCGATCTCCCAATCTTCGACCCATACAAATCCTGGGGCACCACTGCAACATCCTCCGCATTGAGTGCATTCAAAGGCTAGGCCTTCATGGTACCAAGGCATGTCTGAAGTTCGTTTCCCCAATGGAATTCTCCTAACGGTTTATTGATGATGAAGCCGCGTGTGATTGCATGTGAAGCGATGAATATTCACGAAGGACCCAAGATTGAATCGAGCGTTTCCTTCAGCCGTACGATATCCGACAAGTGACTGGTATGGCCGAGACTAAAGCGAAGAGTGCCACCACTTGCGCTGGTACCAAGATCTTTATGAATCATCCCAGCACAATGAAAGCCAGCGCGTGTTTCGATGCCAAGGCTATCCAACAAGGTCATCCATTCTTGGACTCCCATGGAAGATGCAACGACACTCACCACGGGGACTCTCGCCCCATTTCGATCGGGGCCAATGATTCGAAATTCATCTCGAGTCAAACACTCTAGTAGATGGCTCAATAAGCTATTCCAATGATCTTGCAATCGTTCTAATTTTTGATCGAAGAGCCAAGTGATGCCTGCGTGCAATGACGCGATTGCAGGACCGTTCAGGTTGCCACTTTCTAAAGCATCGTTCCAAGGAAATGGCCCATCGATATTCTCGCTTTCCGATCCTGTTCCTCCGATCCATGGTGGGTTCCACACATTCCCAAGGGAAGGGTGGAGATAAAGGATGCCAGTACCTTGCATCGCACCCAATCCCTTGTGACCGGGTGCCGCCAACAGAGAGATTTTCATGTGCTCCACGTCGATCGGAATGTAGCCAATCGTTTGGGCAGCATCGACTAGGAAGGGTATGTGATGTCGCGCGGCGATTTGCCCAATGGATTCAATGGGTTGAATCGTACCCGTCACATTGGAGGCGTGCGTGATGGCAATCAATCGCGTCGTGGGACGAATGGAAGAAGCGATGGCATCGGCCGAAACGAGACCCGTCGAATCCACAGGAACCGCAGTCCACGATACGTTGCGATGCTTCTGCAGCGATGCTAAAGGGCGCAGCAAGCTGTTGTGTTCGGCTGTGGAGGTAACCACATGGTCGCCGGGTTGTAAGATTCCAAGGAGGGAAGCGTTCAATGCCTGGGTGCCATTGGATGTGAACGCGATGCAATCACCGCTTGCGGCTCCTATCCAACGAGCCACAAGGGCTCGTGTTTGCTGAACCAATTGGAGCGATTCCAAGCCGACGGTCGTAGGGCTTCGGCCTATCGATGTTCCATAGTTGTTTTGAAAATCGATACATGCTTGAACCACACCTGGTGGCTTGGGCCAACTCGTTGCAGCGTGATCGAGATAGCATCGCTTCGTCGAAGCGGAAGATGTCGATTGCGATGACATCATCAGCCTCCAATTTGGTACATGGCAAGCGAAGGAGGTTCAAAACCTTGTTCCGAGATGCCGTGCGATGCATGTTTGTTGAGTACGCACTCCTTCAATTGAGAGAGGATTTGATGTTCGTCGAGAGGATCGAGGAGCGGGGCTAGATTCCAGCCATCGCGGCCAAACAAACAATTTCGAAGCACGCCATCGGCCGTCAATCGAAGACGATTGCAAGAGCTACAAAAAGGGGCGCTCACAGTATCGATAAAGCCTAAACGCCCTTTGCCATCCATGAAGTCATAATCGGTCGAGGGCTGATTGGGATCGTTGCGATGGCAAGCGGCGAGCGGCCCAAATTCCTTGGTCAATAAATCCCTCAACTCGGTCCCTGAAACCATCCGATTGCGATCCCACTGACGGTCGGCATCCAGAGGCATGAATTCGATGAATCGCAGTGTAAGATTGCGATCGCGCGCAAATCGGACTAGCTCGACCACGCCAGAAAGGTTGATATCGCGCAAGATCATTGCATTGAGGCGAACTTCGAATTGCTCTTCCAATGCGGCTTCGATCCCATCCAAAACACTCTTCAGACCTGATCGGCGAGAGATCGCTTGGAAGGTCTCCTTCTTGAAGCGTGTCCAGCGAGATGTTGATTCGCATCAGTCCAGCAGACTTCAGGCGTCGTGCTTGTTCGGCAAACAACATACCATTGGTCGTTAGGGCGAGATCTTCAACGGTCGAAAGAGAGCTCAACAATGCAATCAACTCGTCGAGTCCTGGACGCATGAGCGGTTCGCCACCCGTCAGGCGAATTTTTCGAATCCCTGCTTTGCCCAGGACTTCAACCAACTTGGCAAGATTCGCAAAGGAAACCCAACGACGTGCTGGCATGAATTGGACATCGGTTTCCGGCATGCAATAACGACATCTTATGTTGCAGCGGTCCGTGACACTGATCCTCAGCGACGTGTGAGTTCGTCCAAAGCGGTCGATCAAGGGAACGGTCGCTTCTTTGGAAGAGGCAGATGAAGGAGCAGCGTTTGGGAAATTCATTTCGTGTCGTCTTGGCGTCCCGTCGATGAACGCAAATCCGAAGTGCTATTTTCATCGTGAGGATGAATCCACTCGTCCGATTGATCGGCGAAGATCTCTTTCTTCCAAATCGGCACCTGGCGTTTGAGTTCATCGATCAACCATTTTCCTGCCGCAAATGCCGCTTCGCGATGGGGACTCCCTACGGCCACGCCAACACTTGATTCCAAAATATCGACGCGTCCTAATCGGTGGATCAAATAGACATTTCGGATCGGCCAGCGTTCCAATGCTTCCGATTCCAATCGGCGCATTTCCGATTCTGCCATCGAACGATAGGCCTCATACTCAAGCCATTTCGTCTCTTTTCCTTTGGTCCACTGGCGTGTCATTCCAAGAAAGAGAACTACGGCACCGCAATGAGAATCGGTAACGGCTGCAATGAGCTCTTGGCTGTCGATGGGAGATTCGGTAATGCGAATCAATGCTGTCTCCTTAAGGGAATGGCGATCCCTTTATTGTCCACCATTCCATCGAAAACGGCTACCCTAACCGGTTAGGACATTTCTGGCTTTTCGGCAAACCCGATGCGATTCGCCGATTTTTCTCAGCTTCTAGCCACCGGAAACGGGAGGGATTAGGGCAATTTCATTCGCGGTAGAGATCTGTTCGTCATCGTACCGATACGCGCCATCGACGGCGAAACGCGAAATGCGAAACAGCGCTTGGAGATCTGGGTGCTGCGATTCCAATTCCACTCGAATTTGCTCAAGCGTCGCAGGAAACTCTAATTGGGCTTCAATCCATTCGGAACCCACGCGAGCTCGAATTCCAGCAAAGACTCGAACAGGAATGGGCATAATAAAGGCAGCCTACGATCGAGATCGAAACAGACGGAATTGTGGAGTCGGACCTTGAACTGGTTTACAATGGCCAACCAATCAGCAAGCCATTCCTCCCCGCTTTCCAACCAGCCCAAAAGGCACTAACCGATGCGTTGTACGACATTTTTGGGGCATCTCTTCTGTATTGTATTTGGGTTTGTCGCCTTCGCCAACCAATGCGAGGCTCATGAGCGACCAAACATTCTTTTGTTGCTGAGTGATGATCACAGCTATCCGTATGTAAGCGCGTATGGTGATCGCAATGTGAAAACGCCAACCTTGGATCGACTGGCTTCGGAAGGGATGCTCTGCCACCGATTTTTTACTTCGGCGCCACAGTGCGTTCCCTCGCGGGCGGCCTTGATGACGGGACGATCGCCGGTTGCAAGTCGCATGACGCGATTTTCATCGCCGTTGCCTGCCGAAGAGATTACCTTGCCTGAAATCCTTCGCGAGAAAGCAAACTACTACACAGGGATTTGCGGACGAAGCTTTCATCTCGATGGTCCAGGCAACAACAAGCAGGCAGAAGGAATTGGAGCACTTATCGAAAAGCATGGACTGAAGACCTTTGCCAAGAGGGTCGATCATCTGAACACTTGTGCTGACGGGCTGGTGGCTAGCGAAGTTGAGAAGTTCTTATCGAACAAGCCCGAAGGACGGCCTTTTTTTCTTTGGGCCAACTTTAGTGATCCGCACCATGTTTGGAATGCGCCAGCTGAGTTTCGTCCCAATCCGAAGGACCTGGTCTTGCCAGGATGTTGGCCCGACCTACCTGGTATGCGCGAACAGTTTGCCGACTATTGTGCCGAGATCAATCGACTCGATAAAACCATTGATGGTGTATTGAAAGTTCTGAAAGACAAAGGCGTGTTCGATCAAACGCTCATCGTGTTTCTCGGCGACAATGGTGCGGCGCTGCCGCATGGCAAAGGTTCGCTCTACGATCCAGGCTCGAATGTTCCCTGCATTGTTCGATGGCCAAAGCAAGTCCCTGCGGGAAAACAAAGCCATGCACTCATGAGCGGCGAAGATCTTGCGCCGACGATGCTGGCAGCTGCAGGCATTCCAGCAGGTGATCGGATGACAGGAGTAAACCTGCTGCCCGTACTTCGCGGTGAAACAGCAAAAGTTCGCGATGCGATCTATGTGGAACGTGGTCCCCACGGAAGCGCACCTGTAACCGTCAATATGACGAACAGTGGTTACGACCTTGCGCGAGCCGTACGGACAGATCGATACAAACTGATTTACAATGGCACTCCTTGGATACCTTATGCTCCCGTTGATTCGGCCGGTGGACCTGCTTGGAGTCAAATCAAAACGGCTCACACAGATGGGAAGCTCGCGAAATCATTTGAGGCAACTTATTTTACAAACCCGCGTCCCGTTTACGAACTTTATGATCTCCAAGAAGATCCATCCGAGTTGAGCAATCGTTCCGGCGAGTCATCGTTGGCAGAGACTGAAACTCAACTTCGAACTCTCCTTGCAGAGAAGATGTTGCTTGATCGAGACTATCTGCCTTTGCCTGATCTCCAAGTTGAGTCCAAAAATAAATCCAAAGCTGCGAAATAGGTTTCAAGCCATCGGAAGAGGAAGCAGGCCATGATGAATCGAAATTCCGGGACGAAATGCATGAAGGTGCTGGCGTTCATTGGTGCTATCGTGAATCTCACGTTGCATTTGGCCCAATCGGCTGAACCTGGGCATCAAGCACGAAGGCCACCCAACGTAGTCTTCATTGCCGTCGATGATCTCAATCATTGGGTTGGACACCTCGGTCGTAATCCCCAAACACAAACTCCCAACATCGATCGCCTCGCATCGATGGGCTTAACATTTACTCGAGCCTATTGTGCGGCGCCTGTATGCAATCCTTCGCGAACTGCATTGCTCTCGGGATTGCGGCCCTATTCATCGGGAGTGTACACGAATAGCGAGCCCTTCGAGCAAGCTGTTACCTCGGAAATGTCGCTGGTGACCCAATTCAAAAACGCTGGTTACAAAACCATGGGAATGGGGAAGCTATGGCACGGTGGTCTTGGGTTTGCTTCGCAATGGACGGAGACGGGAGGGAAAGAGCGCGCGAGTGCTGCGGTAAAAGTGGATCGCAGCATTGGAGGAATTCAGTTTGGCGTGTTGGAGGGGGATGAAGGAATTTCTGACACACAAATTGCGGACTACGGCATTGCCGAATTAGCGAAGTCCCACGATCAACCTCTGTTCTTAACGTTTGGTTTCCACAAGCCTCACATGCCATGGAACATTCCACAAAAATACTATGACAAGTTTCCTCTTGAATCGATTCAGCTTCCGCCACATGATCCCAATGACTTAGACGATGTTCCGCCTGCAGGAGTGGCCATGGCGGCTCCTCAAGGAGACCATGCCAAAGTACTTGCATCGGGTCGCTGGAAGGAAGCGGTACAGGCATATCTTGCAGCGATCAGTTATCTCGATGGACAAGTGGGACGCGTACTCGATGCCCTTGAAAAGTCCCCTGAGCGTGACAATACCATCGTGGTGTTTTGGGGTGATCATGGTTGGCATCTGGGTGAGAAGCAGCATTGGCGAAAGTTTGCATTGTGGGAAGAGGCGACACGAGCTCCAATGATTTGGGTTGTACCTGGTGTGACCAAACCAGGGACCAAATGCGATCGAACGGTCGACTTCATGTCGATCTATCCTACGCTTTGTGAAGTTGCGAAGGTCGCTACACCTTCGCATGTGGAAGGAAAGAGCATGACTCGACTCCTTAACGAACCCTCGGCCTCTTGGGATCTTCCGGCGATCACAACCCATGGGTTCAAGAACCATGCAGTTCGAACCGAACGTTGGCGGTACATCCGCTACGCAAATGGCGATGAAGAATTGTACGATCACGACGCAGATCCCTATGAGCGAATCAATTTGGCGCAGCGAAGCGAGATGCATTCCATTAAGCAAAATCTCGCAAAGTGGCTGCCACAAAAGAACCAGGATCCTGTTCCACAAAAGGTCAAGAATGCCGAATCGGATGACAAGGTCAACAAAAAGAACAAAAAGAACAATCGATAGTCAGACTATCCCTGCTTCACCGAATGGATGGAGCCGACGCGAATTCGTGTCGGCTACCATCGCAGGAAGCGTGCTCGGATTAGCCCAGTCCTGTTTGGGACGGCAAGCTGATAAGCCGAAACGCATTTTGCTTCGCTCGTCATGGCAAACGGTCAACATCGGCGACATTGCCCATACTCCCGGTGTGCTTCATTTGCTTGAAGAATTTCTGCCGGAAACAGAAGTTTGGTTGTGGCCAAGCAAGGTCGATCGTGGCGTTCGCGAGATGCTACAAAATCGTTTTCCTCGATTAAAGATTCTTGAAGGGAAGCAAGATCAAGACCAAGCGTTGCAGGAATGCGATTTATTACTGCATGGATCGGGGCCATCGTTGGTGGCAGAGAAAGATATCGAGCGTTGGATTCGCGAAACTTCGAAACCCTTCGGAGTGTATGGAATCACCTTGCCCACTCCCCTGCCCGATCAGCCTGCGTCGGTGGGTATCACGACCGATAAGACAATCGAGATCTTAGGAAAGGCTCGGTTTGTTTTCTTTCGAGACTCCGTATCGTTGGCGCACGCCAAGCAGCGAGGATGTAAGTGCCCTGTTCTGGAGTTTGCTCCTGATGGGGCCTTCGCTTGCGACCTTCGCAATGATGGGAAAGCGACCGACTTCTTGCGATCCCGTCAATTGGAATCCAAAAAGTTTGTATGCTGTATTCCACGATACCGCTATACGCCCTATTGGCGCATCCATCCCGATCGAAAGCTCGATCCTGTTAAAGATCAACGCAATGAAGAAATGAAGGAACACGACCATGCGCCTTTGCGAGAGGCGATCTTAAAGATCGTTGACGAAACGGAATTCAAGGTTCTGTTGTGTCCCGAAGATCAGACGCAGATGGCAATTGCAAAAGAGATGCTGTGGGACAAGCTACCGGAACGAGCGAAGTCGCGAGTCGTTTATCGTGATGAGTATTGGTTGACCGATGAAGCTCTCAGTATCTACGTGCAATCCGCTGGCCTGTTTGGTTTGGAAATGCACTCGCCGATCATGTGCATTGGCAATGGTATCCCCGCGATCGTCGGGCGATTTGCCGAACAAACGAGTAAGGGAATCATGTGGCGCGATATTGGTCTTGGGGAATGGCTTTTTGATATGGATGTACCGGCCGATGTCGTTCGCTATCCTCAAGCCGTGCTTGCGATGGTCAAAGAGAAGGCCGCGAGTCGTTCCTTGGTGGCCAAGGGACGCGAAATCGTTCGTCAACGACAAAGCGAGTCGATGGAGATTCTGCGAAAGAACTTGTTGAGCTAACGCTAGATTCACAGCGCGTGCAACGTGGGCCGAGGTGTTAGGCTTGGTCCAGATCGAGCGGCAACTCATTCGGGGTCCGTGTGGCCATGCCTTGTTTGAAGTGAGCACGGCATACGGAAAGGTATCTTTCGTTTCCACCGATTTGAACCTGCGAGCCTTCTTTGATGGGTTGGCCTCGATCATCGATTCGAAGCACCATGGTGGCTTTCCGGCCGCAATGACAGATGGTCTTTACTTCGACGAGCGTATCGGCCCATGCCAGCAGCTGCATACTGCCTTCAAAAAGATTCCCTTGGAAATCCGTTCGCAATCCATAGGCCAACACCGGTATGCCCAAAAGATCGCAGACATCCGACAATTGCTTGACCTGGGTCTTGGACAAGAATTGAGCTTCGTCAACTAAGACGCAATGAATAGGTTGCTCCTCATGATGCTTTTTGCACACGCTCAATAGGTCGTCAAATTGATTGAACGCCAAGGCATCGGTCTCTAACCCAATCCGGGATGCAACTTTCCCTTTGGAGAACCGCGTATCGATTTCGGGAGTAAGCACCAAGGTGTGCATGCCCCGTTCGCGATAGTTGTAGTTCGACTGCAGGAGAATGGTCGACTTCCCGGCGTTCATGGCCGAATAATAAAAGTAGAGCTTTGCCATGATCGATTACGTCTTCTAGAAAGCAGAGCGTGCCATTCCTCCAAGGGAAACGCTCAGGTGATGATGCAGCAACGTGCGCCCAACAACTTGCTTGCAACGCTTACGCGCTTCACTCGCTACTGGGGAGAAGCTTCCTTTTTCAGGGCCTCATGATAGCGTCGCAATTGCTCTTTGTGATGAGGGTCTTTGGCATTGAGTTTCCGACAGGCTTCTTGAAGGGAGATGGCTTCGGCGATGTTGCCTCGCGCGAATTTCACTTCGGCGTAGGTATCCATGTAGGTCGAGTCGTTTGGGCGAAGGTCGCAAGCCTTTTGGGCCGCAATCTGCGCTTCATCCAGGTTGCGATTGCACTTGGCAGAAACCCAAGCCAGGTTGTTTAGAAACATGGAGTCTTCGGGAAAAGTTGCGAGGTGCTGACGCTGAAATGAGGCATAAAGTTCGAACCACTGCTGTGCAACATCGCTTCCGAGGAACTTTTCGGCCTCCGGGACGAGTCGAATGGCCACGTTGATATCGTCAGGGCGAATGGAATAGACGGTGCGGTACGCTTGGTCTGCTACATCGAAATCGTTTCGGCGAATGGCATTCAGCGCGATGTTTTCATATTCCTTGGCCTGCATCATCGCTTGCCGAATCGGAAAGAGACTGATGAGTCCGTTTGCTTGCAGGTTCGCTCGTTGCCAAAAGCGAGCGAGTTCAGCGGCTTGAGCTGGTTTTTCATCTTCGATGGAACGCAACATTTCGTCGGCTAGGATATCGGCCGATTCATTTTCGGTTGGGAGCGTTTCCCAGCAATGTTGGAGAAGTTCGCGAGCTTCTTTCTCGAAGCCAATTTCTTTGAGTTCGCGGTGCTTGGTTACATAACTTTCGATTTCCAAAGGAATGCAAAGCGTCCGTTTTCGAACGGCATCGGCTTGGTCGAATCGACCGACTTGCTCCAACCATTGCGTTCGTAGAAACTGGAGTTTGAGATCGCCAGGACGGCGTTTTTGGAGCTCCTCGGATCGTACGATGGCATCATCGATGGCACCGCGCTGCGCCATGGCATCAAGCCGCATGGAGGCAATCATCGAATTCGAAGGAACGCGATAGAGAAGTTGTTCGGACAACTGATAGTAACCGAGATCTTTCGCAAGCGTGGCGAGTGCGAGGACCGACATGGATTGTCTCGATTCATCAGCGATGATCGCATCGAGCACTCGAAAAAGTACTGCCTCAACATCCGAGGGCTGACTCCAATCCGCAGGAATGACCCCGTTGTATAAGAGTTCCAGTTCATCTAACGATTCACGCCAAGTTCGGTCGCGTTTGAATCCTTTGAGTTCGGTGAGTAGAGGGAGTGTCGCACCCGTCAATTCGGGATAGAGAACCTCCATGAGATTCTCGACCATCGCACTCTGCTCTCGATCCCATCCATTCTTCTTCCGGTTTCGTGAAATGTACTGAGCAATATATTCGCGTGCCCGATCGCGGCGGCTCGTATCACTCCAAGTCCCTATCAGTTCGAGTAGATTGCTACTGGCATCCGCTTCGGCAATTTCAATGAGGACTTTCTCGATCTTTTCACATTGCTCATTTCTTCCGACCCGATGCAGAAATGAGGCGATACTTGCGCACATCAAAAAGTCTCGTCTCCGTTCGACGAGTCCGGTTTTGACAGCGGTCATTTTGGCTTCGAGCCAAGCATCGATATCCCACTGATCGAGATCATCGATGCCAGCCACACGCAATTCGTTCTTCCAGTCGCCGCGGAATCGATAACATTGAAATGCCTGGATAGGTTCGGCCGTTTCAAGGATTTGAACACCTCGTTCCCAGTCGCCAGTGGCTACGTGGGCGGCTGCCATTTCCAAAGGGTCAAAGGTCTTGGGAGGAATGCTACGAATCAACTCTTTCCATTGATTGGACCTGGTTTCGTCGCCAGACCATTTGGCGAGTAGGGTCTGTTGCACTGCATCGAGAAGCTGGTCTCCATGACGCATTTGGCTGGGCTTGGGGAGTCGCGGATCTCGCGGCAGCAGTTCGCTCCAACGAAAATGTTTTGCGCGCAAGTGTTGGACGAGCGGAGTGTTCCCTTGATCGTTCGCGAGTTGAATCGCTTTCCCAATATTGCCCTGCCACTCCTGTTCTAGAATTTCAGAAAGGGAATCCATCCGCAAAGAACGGCTCTCCGGAAATTCATAACCGAACCGTCTCCAAAGTCTTCTGGCAGCTAATGCTTCCTGAGGAGAGTACAGTTGATCGAGTAAAGGCACAAAAACGTCGTCGTGCTTTTGCTCGAGCGCCATTGCAAGGAGAAGTTCGCGATTGGAAACATCTTCGAGCAACCGTTCCAGTTGATCTTCGTTGAGCAATTGCAGGAGCACGATGGCTTGGCCCCATTGCTGACTCTTGCCCAATCGGACAAGCGTGTGAAAGTCTCCTGTTCGCAACAAAGTCAAATTGGTTAGGCTTTCCGATGCGTCCGCTGGTTTGGCCCCTAGTTTTCGAAGCAGAACCAACCAGTCGACGATTACTTTGCCCGAAGAATCTTGGCTTTGCGATAGCTCTTGCAAGAATTCATCCGCTTCCGTTCCGGCTTGCCAGAGACCGAGGAACGCGTGCTGCCGTTTCTGGTAGGTCGTCCCTTGCAGGTCTTCAATCCATTGGCGAAGTTGAGCCTTCGAGACGCGATTGGTTCCTGCTTGTGTGATTTCGTCGCCACGAACCGCCGTCGTGAGTGTGCAGGCCCACAAACCAACCATCCATGCCAAAATCGACAGGAAATCGCCTAAGCGAAAGTGTCGCCGATCGATACGTTCCATAAAGTATCCTGATGCTGCCACGGTCCATCACGAAAGTCGCATATTTCATCTCTAATATAGCCTTTTCCTTTGGGATCTGTCGCCACCCTGCTCCACAGAATCCTCCCTTTGGAAAGGGGTTCGCCCTGTTTTTCACCGATGAAGAGAGAGCTTGTTTAGAATAGGAGTCAAAATCAACCTGCATGGGTGAACTAGGAAAGGATGTGCGCGATGATGCGTTGGGGGATGTTTTTCTTTTTGGTATGGATCGCCTGTCCTGTTTCGGCACAGGATGTAGACCGCCCTGCCCTGCTAGCCAAGATGGAAAAGGCTATGGGCCCTCTCCCTCCAAGCTCCTTTCAAGTACCTTTGGATGTTCAAGTGATTTCAGAAGAAACGCTTGAAGATCACATTCGGAGGAAGGTTAGCTTTGCCGTAGAGTCTGGAGATCGCGTTCCGGCTTGGTTGCTATTACCCTTGGCAAAGCAAGGCAAGTCGATCGAAGGTAGGCGAGCTGCCATGCTGTGCCTTCATCAAACGATTCCCATTGGTAAAGACGAGCCCATCGGGTTGGGCGTGCAGGAATCGAAACGTCAAGCACTGCACTTGGTCCGGAGGGGTTATGTTTGCCTGGCTCCCGATTATCCAAGTTTTGGCGAATATTCATACGATTTTAGGAAGGCCGCGGACGAAAAGCGATTTGATTCTGGGACGATGAAAGCTATTTGGAATAACATGCGAGCGGTTGACTTTCTTCAATCGTTACCGGAAGTAGATCCTCAGCGGATTGGAGTGATTGGGCATTCGCTTGGAGGACACAACAGCCTTTATACGGCGGCCTTTGATGATCGCTTACAAGTTGCCGTAACGAGTTGTGGATTCAATAGTTTTCATAAGTATTATGGTGGTAACCTCAAAGGTTGGACCAGCGACCGTTATATGCCACGCATTGCTTCTCTCTACAAGAATGATCCGAAGCAAATGCCGTTCGATTTTGATGACGTGCTTCTATCGATCTATCCGCGAGCCGTATTCGTGATGGCTCCTCTCCATGATTCCAATTTCGAAGTGGAGGGAGTGTACGATGTTCTCAAGAAGGTTGAACCTGTCTATCGCAATCATGGACTAAGCCATCGTTTGCAAGCGGATCATCCTGATGCTGGACATGAGTGGCCTGAGAGCGAACGAGAGAAAGCGTATCACTTTATTGATTCGATCTTGTTATCTCCTTCAACGACGAAAGCGAAACCGTAAGACTCCATGGCTCGCATCTTGATTACATCTGGCCCGACTCGGCAGTATCTGGATCCGGTTCGCTATTTGACGAATGCATCCAGTGGACGCATGGGGGCATGCTTGGCGCAAGCAGCACTCGAACTTGGACATGAAGTGGTGATTGTGACAGGTCCCGTTTCGGTGAGTTATCCTGCTCAAGCCATCGTCATCCCCGTTGTTACGACTCGCGAAATGTTGGAAGCGGTTCAAGAGCAATTTGCTTCATGCCAAGGCATGATTGGAGCGGCGGCTCCTTGCGATTATGAACCTACCGTGTTTCACTCGCAAAAGATGAGCAAAACAGGGGGCCCAATTCAGCTTGAGCTCAAAGAAACCCCAGACATCGTTGCGACCGTTGCTGCGACCAAACGTGAAGGGCAATGGGTCGTTGGGTTTGCCCTTGAGACCGAGGACGCCCGATTTCGATCGATCGTGAAAATGGAAAAGAAGCACTGTGATCTCATGGTGTCCAATGGTCCAACCGCGATCGATTCACAAGAAAATGCGGTCGAGATACTTCACGACTCCGGTCGCATATTGGAATCCATTCAGGGCGATAAGATGCTCGTTGCCCGCGGAATTCTCAAGTGGATTCAGCAAGAGCTCATTCCCATGAAAGGTTCCAACGACTGAGGAATCCGATCGAGGTTCTCCTTTTGCAGTCGATGATGGGAATCAAGAAGCTCTGTGGCGAATTCTATTTGCGTGATCGATCAGGAGTCGTCTTGCGGCGTCCCCAGTTGTCACGAAACTTTTGAAGCCATGTTTTATCAGAGTCGGCTTCTTGGGGTTTGGTTTTGGCGGAATCTAGCGATCCATCGGTGGCGGCGTTGCGTTTGGTTCCAGTGGTCGATATCGACCGGAATACGGAATCTTGGGAATGAGAATTGGTGGGTTCCTCACGAGGTCCGGCATAGGTTTGGAGATACCTCGCCAAATAACTTTGAAGTACGCGGCGTGGAAGGATGGCTTCGCCTGAATCCAAGGATCGCTTTGCGGCCAAGACATCGGCTCGCAAACTCTTTCTTTCATCATCCGTCAAATAGAGATCGAATACCGAAACCTCATCGAGCCAGATCGCGCCGATCCCTTCAAGGTCGAATGAAATCTGAAATGATTCCATATCGTGAGAGCTTGTCTCGTCAAGCAATGGAAGCATGACGTATTTCCAGGAAGGTTTGTTCGCCGATTTTCCGGTAGGATCCACAACCGTTTTGCCTTGAGGGTTCGACAAGGGAACGCGTCGAACCACTTCTTTCTTTTCACCGATTGCCGTCATTCCTGTTAGCCGAACTTGAAGTTTGAGGTTTTCCGTCACCAAGTCGGATCGCAGATAAAACTCTACCGCCAATCGGCCGCTCGACGAGCTCAGGAATGGAGGTGACTGTAGCCAGGCAACGCCTTGCGTACCTCGATTCTCCATTCGCAAGCAACGTTCCCCTTGGTGTGGTTCCGACGAATCGAGTTGAATCGTTGCCGAAGGAAGCATCGAGGTCGTCCAGTATGGAATTTTGGAATCGGCAGAAGGCTCTTCAAAAAGTCCATTGGGAAGCATCGTCGATTTCTGAGTGGAATTGGTTTGGTGGATGTACTCATTGAGGCGATCGAGTTGATTCTTCAAATCTTCGATCGCTTGCGGATGCGGTGTTTCTTTGAAAGCTCGCAATTCGAGCTGAGGATCGGCGACGCGCAAAAAGTAAGATGCTCCCGGCAGCAGCTCTAAGTTGTTAGGCAAGGATGCCGTTTGGATGGAGGGTTCGCTATCGTATTGCGGATGGTAGACCCAAGCCCATTTCGATGAGGCATTCTGATTCCACATGAGTTGCAATGAGATAGGCCATGCGGTCGGATTGGACAATTCGATGTAGGTGTGGTCGCACCACTGCACCGATCGAATGACTGACCACTGAGGTGGCCGCTGCGCCAATGATTTGGGCAGGTGCATCGGAATCGGTGGAAGGTTGCTTACGGCATGTCGATGTCGAATTTCGAGAGGGAAGTCCGAATGCAAGGGTAAACGAGCTTGTTCAAACAAAAAGTCACAATCGAGGTGTTCAAGAATGGTTGGCCCTGAAGAACGTCGATCATCGCTTGGTGTCAAAGGAGCTAACCATAGAGGTGTGGGCACATCTGCGTTGGCTCGCAGGGATTGCGGAGTTTCAAGAGCGAGGACTCTCTGAACGGATTGGAACGCTCGGTGATCGCTCATCGCTAACTGTTCATTCAACTTGAGATCATGGAATGCGTGATACGCCCAGCGATGACTTCCTATGTTCGTTGGATGGAACTGCATGGAGCTTTGCGAAACAATGAGGTTGGGTGCTTTTTGAAGTGAGGGAAGATCGAGACCATGAGCCATCAATGTTTCCATGGGGTCGCCCATAGATCGTTGCGGATCGAGAAAACCAGTGCTGTCTGGAGATTGTTCGAATAGGCCAGCCGTCTGAAGGAACAGGTAGCGGTTTGCTTCTTGGTCTGCCAGGATTTTGGCGGCTCGAAGAAACAACTGGGATGTTTGTTCGGAACGCCACTGAAGCCAACCTGTGCGATAGGCACTCTGCATCAACATGGCATTTCGCTGCGCCTTGTCGCGAGGCAAACGCGCACCGAGCTGTTTTTCATAGAGAGTGACGGTCGAATCTTGGTATCCCCAGCGATCACCGGCGTAGAGCAGATGAGACTTGGGTGATAAACGAAGGGCCACTCCAGCCCACGATGGATGTGATTGGTAGCGATCATGAATCTCGCGAACAAAATCGAGTAACGTCTGTTGAAAGCGGGGGGACATTGGATCGTATTGAATCCGCCGCGTTCTCGCAGAAGGAAGCTGTTCTTGCCATGTCTTGCGATCGATCGAAATCTGTTCGATGTCTGTAGAAGAATCCGATCGTTTTTCCAGGTCGGGAATGGGGGCGTTGAAGTCCAAGGTTACGACGAGTCGCAAGTCCGCGCGATCCATCATCCGCATCATCAGCTCAACCACATCTTTGGTCCGAAGATCGCGACCGTCCGAAGCGAATATCCCCGAGTCGTATCTGGGGGATGTGGAGAGAACGCGACTGGGGAATAGGCAGCTTCCATCGGAGTAAATAGGAAGGGAAACACCTGTGTAGCCATGCGTTTTGCAATATTCAATCAAATGGTTTGTTGCGTAATAAAACGTTTCCCAGCCATCGATCGATCGTTGAAGTTTTGGGTCGTACCATTTGGGACCACCAAAGGTATCGTAAAAGTAGGGCCGGTCCAAACTCAACATGACTTGGCGGCCCACTTCGCTGTTGGGTGTGGCAGATCCAAATGAAGACTTCGCGCTGGAGTTAGCGTTCAAAGGATGGGTGGTTAGCGATGCATCACCGGTGATAAGTTCAGCGCGTTCAATAAAGATTGGTGACGCACTTGGGTTCCACACCACAAGGCGAGCGTGCTGTGAACGAGGCCAAAAGAGCAAGGATTGTTCGCGAGTCGAACCGGGTTCTATTTCGAAGGCAGCGTCGAGCGTCGTTCCATCGATCTGTCCTTGTTCATTCCATTCGATGATGCTGGCCACGCATCGCGTTTGAGAATCCGACTCATAGTGCAATCGAATGCGATGAGGCTTGGGGGCAGTCAAATGCTCCAAGGGAATGGTCGCTGTTTGATTGGGTTCCAAACGCAAACTATCAGGGCCATGAGCCCCTTGCACCTTGTTGGCCCATTTGCGGAGTAGGGGTGGTGTCGCGGATTCCGCAAAATGCAATGGAATCGTTTTGGACGCTGTCCCTTCCATCGATGGCAAGGTTGGTGAGAGTACAACGAATTCGACAACACGCTCGATGGTTTCGCCGGATCGAAGAAGATTGCCCATGCGTTTTCGCGGTTCGATGTGAATGTGCAATTGATACACGCCCTCATCGAGTGGAGCAGTCAAATCGTGCAACAAAGTTCGTTCCGAAGAACCCTGTGCATCCAAATCAATCGATACCGAACGTTCGTCGCGATCGATTTTGAATCCGCGATGTTCCCACTTCCAAGTTAGTTTTGCAGAAGTGCTCGCCCATGGACTTTGGCATAGCTCGACTTCCATCGGCAAGGATGTTCCAGGGGCTACGATGCAATGTTCCACCGCAGCGTGAACTCGTACCATGTCCGATGGTGCTCGGCTTATGGCAACGCGCATTCCACCTTCAGGTGATTGAGTCGATTGGGTGTTCTCCACTAATTCGCGCAAGGAGTATGTTGCTTGAAGGCTGGTAGGACTATTGCTAGTGGTTGAGTTCAAAGCGAAGGTAATCTTCGACTCTAAGGGGGCTCGCACTAGAAAATCGGATCCGCCGAAGCTGGAGGGTTGCAACGCTTCAAGACGGCACGACCGCGCATCGATAGCTCTCACTTCACATGCGGCCGACGGTGAAACGCCCAGGGGATGGGTTGGGGCCAGCGACCCTTGATCAATTTCGATATGACCTTCCCACAATCGCGCACGATTCGTTCCCCAAACAACCCGAATCAGGTGCTCTGGTGACGCACCCGTCGACTGGGCTTGGACAGGCATCTCAAAGTGGATGCTCATCCAAACCAGGAAGAGTAAGTTGAGAATACTCCTTGCAGTCATTTCAGCACGACAAAGTTCATCCAAATGGTAGGCAAGCACCAAGGAATTGGGGTGACTCGAGGGCTATTCAAGAAGAGCCTTTGTTGAGTGGTCTGCGAATTGCAGCAGAATTCGGTGAGTGTAGCAGGGAAATTCTTGCGAACGCCACACGAATTCCAGCAAAGTTCAGGTCCAAAAGGGAGTCGCAGCGCGATCTATCGAATGGGTTGCGAGAATTTGGGGGTGCGAGGGGGTTTGGGTGGTGTTCGTGAAAAGAAAGCAATTCGTGATGGGCTTGAGAGCAGGTCGGTTTTCAAGTTGCCGGCCCCGAACCATACTATTGCTCCACCTTGTAACAAGATGGGACTCGACAAAGATGGCCGTGTGGCCAGCACCGTGCGCGTCTTATCGCCCACGTGGCTCGCTATGGCTATGGGGCGTTGTGGAATTCGAACAGGGGACGACTCACTTGATGCACATCACGCACCACGGCGCTCGAAATGGCGTAACAGGCTCTTGTCACCAATTGCACCTCAATGACAAGCGATCGTTGCTGATTGATTGTGGTTCTTTTCAGGGAAAAGATGCAAAGAATCGCGACGAGCAAGTCATTGAGTTTTCATTGGAAGGCATCCAGGCCTTGCTCGTAACCCACGTGCACATCGATCACATAGGTCGCATTCCATATCTATTGGAAGCTGGATTTCGAGGCCCGATCTACTGCACAAAACCCACGGCCAAATTGATTCCATTGATGCTTGAGGATGCCATTCGACTAGGGATCACTCGCAAGCAGAATGTCATCGACGATTTTCTGAAAGGAGTCAAGCAGTTGCTTCGTCCTTTGCCCTATGACAAATGGGAGAAACTGGACGGGGGGAGTCAGATTCGGTTTCAGCAGGCGGGCCACGTCTTGGGGTCGGCCTACATCGAAGTGGAATATGGTGAGGAACGATTCGTTTTCAGTGGAGACCTTGGATCGCGAGAAACGCCTTTGTTGCGCGATCCGGTCAGCCCCGAGCGCGCGGATGTATTGGTGTTGGAAAGCACCTATGGGAATCGAATCCACGAGGGACGCGAAGAACGAACACAGAACTTAGAAGATATTTTGTGCCGTACACTGAGTAACCGAGGTGTAACCATTATTCCTGCCTTTAGTTTGGGGCGAACGCAGGAATTACTGTACGAATTGAACCGGATCTTTGAAAACATCGAACACAAAACGAAGTGTCCCCTACTTGGAAATGTCGATGTCATCGTCGATTCGCCGTTAGCCAATCGTTTGACGGTCGTTTACAACGAGATGCGGGAATACTGGGATGAAGAGGCCCAAAAGATACTTCAAATCGATGATCAGCCTCTGGTCTTCAAGAATTTGATCGAAATCGATCGGCCGGGAGAGCATCGGGGAACCGTCGAATATTTGAAACAGAAGGGTTTGCCAGCAGTCGTAATTGCGGGAAGTGGAATGTGTACGGGTGGACGGGTCGTCAATTACCTGAAAGAATTTATCGGACGCGAGACGACCGATATCGTGTTCGTGGGATATCAAGCTGAGGGTACGCCAGGGCGGTATATCATCGATTCGGATTGGGTGCGGCTAGACGGCAAGCAATATACGATTCGAGCCAAGGTCCATTCGTTGTCTGGCTATTCGGCTCATGCTGACCAACAAGATTTGATGCGATTCGTGCGAGGAATCCCCACCAAGCCTCGCGAGATTCGCTTGGTTCATGGTGAAGAAAAGGCTCAGAAGGCACTGGCCGAACTCTTGACACAAGAAGGTTACTTTGTGACTTGAGGCTTGGTACTGTGTTGAAACATGAGAATAGGTAGGATGACGTAAACGAGGAAATGTAACAAACTTGTCTTTCCAACGCTTTTCTTTTCATGCTTTGAATCGGCTTGCATGAAGCAGCTTTCTCTTCGAAATGTTTGACGACTGATATGAGCAACGCACGGCAACCCCTTATCGAAACCAAGAAGCTAACCAAGAAGTTTGGGGTTGGTGAGACTGAAGTTGAGATTCTCCGCGAGATCGATTTAGCGATCTATGCAGGAGAATTTGTTGCCATCATGGGACCATCGGGTTCGGGCAAGAGTACCCTGCTTTCGATCTTAGGGGGGATTGAAACGCCTACGACCGGAAGCGTTTTGCTGGAGGGATTGGACCTTTCGCAGCTTTCCGACAATGAACGTACCTTGATTCGTCGAAGGCGAATTGGATTTATTTTTCAGGCATTCAATTTGATGCCAACGTTGACCGCCATCGAGAACGTTGCATTGCCATTGGAGTTGGATGGTTGTCCGCATCGGGATGCGGTCGAACGAGCGAGAAAATCGCTTGAGCGGGTTGAAATGGGGCACCGAATGGACCATTTACCCTCGAAATTATCGGGGGGAGAGCAGCAGCGAGTGGCGATTGCACGGGCCTTGGTTAGCAATCCTGCAATCCTCTTGGCAGACGAGCCGACGGGGAATTTGGACAGTCGCCAAGGTCAACGCATATCCCGATTGCTCAGTATGTTATCGGGCGAACAGGGGCACACCATCGTCATGGTAACTCACGATGCCCATGTCGCTAAATCCGCATCGCGATTGCTCGAGTTTCGCGATGGAAGAATCGAGAAAGATGCTCAGCAGGAACCCTGGATTCCTCCAGCGGTCGAGAATGATCCACTGGGGAATTCCACCATCGTAACGAGTGGGCCCTCCAAAGGTTCAGGGCGATGATTCCCCTTCGATTATCGATACGCGAAATGCAACGGCGCCCTCTCCGCGCCTTGTTGACTCTTGGAAGCGTCGTCATCGGAGTTGCAGCGATCGTATCGGTCGCGATGACGACCTCTGCATCCAAGGAAGCTCAGCGTTCCTTAACCCAAGCGGTCACGGGAAAGTCTCAGCTAGAAATCACTGCCGATGGAGGTGGGTTGTTTGATCCTGAATTCGTCGACAACGTCCAGAAGGTAAGGGGTGTTGAATCGGTAGCCGCTTCCTTGCGGCGCTTTGTGATTTTGCAGTTGCCCGACGATCGAAAGTCGCGTGTGCAAGTGGTTGGAGTTGAGCCCGCGTTTTACCAACAGTTGCAGGCGATGGACATGAAACGCGGGCGGCTCGTCGAAGCTCGCGATGAGGTAGTATTGGATGAAAGCTTTGCCCGTTCCTTGCGCATCGAACTGGATCAAGAGGTGCGGTTTTTGACGTCGACGGGCTTCAGAACGGCCCGTGTGGTTGGATTGTCCAGTCCAAAGAATGCTCAGTCCGTCCTCCAAGGAAGTGTAGCCTGGGTCTCATTTGAAACAGCTCAAGCGTGGTTCCGTGGGCGAGGTCGAGCGGATATCGTCCAAGTCATCCTAGCCGATAAAGTCAAAGTTGCGGACGTTCAGTCTGCAATTGAACGATCGCTTCCTGAAGGGATTAGTGTTCGGCCTCCCTCGATGACGAGTCGATCGGCGGAAGAGATGATGGTTGGCATCAAGCAAGGGTTGGCTCTCGCCACGATTTTCTCGATCATTATCGCGGTCTTCATCATCTACAACACGTTCCAAATGAACGTGAGCGAACGAAGGAGGCAGTTCGGTATTCTGCGAGCCATCGGTACGAGTCGCAAGGATATCATCCTAACGGTGCTTCGCGAGGGATTGGTGCTTGGTACGGCTGGGATCGCGGTTGGTTGGGGCTTGGGAATTGCGGGAGCGTATTACCTATCGCGAGCCATGGAGCAGGTATTGGGAGTGGATTTGCCGAAGAACCAAGTGTCGATTGTGGCTCTCATTGGATCGGCCGTTTGTGGTTATCTCATCATGATCGTGGGGGTAATGGTGCCGGCTCGCAAAGCTGGAAAACTTACACCGTCCGAAGCCATGCGCATTATTTCCACCGCGGAATTCGAGAAGCCCTCGCGACGTATGGCGATTGTGGGGGCGATCGCGGCGATCCTTGGACTGCTTACGCTCTTGGGGTGTGTCGCAGGTGTATTTCCCATCCTCATCTCCAACACGTGTGCTATTACGTGCATGATCGGATGCCTATGCGTTCTTCCTTTCTGCTTGGAGCGAATACTCGATGGTTTGGTGCGAACGTTTGGCCGACCTTTGGGTGTGATTGGTGTGATGGCGAAGCGACAACTTCTACGACACCCCAGCCGGACGACGTTGACGATTGGCGTTCTTTTTATGGCCATTGGAACGGGTTTGGCTATGTCGAACACGATTCTCGACAACATTGCCGATATTCGACGTTGGTATCAGCGAGCCATTGTGGGAGATTTTTTTATTCGAGCCGCGATGCCCGACATGGCGACGGGGCAAGCCGCCGAAATGCCCGAAGATTTGCAAAAGCGACTGGACGGAATTTCTGGGATCGAACGCGTTGACACTTTGACATTCGCTTCGGCTCGATGTGGTGATTCGACCGTTTATGTCGTCGCGCGAGATTTTCGGGATGATGCACAGGTCTATTTCGACCTTCAAGACGGCGATGAAGCCAAGGTCGTTGCCGATGTGCGTCAAGGTGGAATCGTGGTCAGTAGCGTCCTTGCGCATCGCAATCGATTGAAGCTCCATGATGAATTGCCATTGGCCACGAATCATGGGACTCGATCCTTTCCAATCGTTGGGATTTGCAATGATTACTTGGCGGGCGGTTTGAGCGTTTATATGAACCGCCAAGATGCCGAACATTATTTGGGGCTACAAGGAATTAGCGCGTTGATCATTCAATCGAAATCCGAACGTTCCTCGGAAGTCGAAACTGCCCTACGACAGTTGTGTGATGAAACGGGATTGATGCTTCAGTCCTACCGCGAATTGGTAACGTTTATCGAAAACGTAACCAATGGTGTCGTGGCCAGCCTTTGGATTGTCTTGACCTTGGGAAGTTTGATTGCAGCGTTCGGATTGATGAACACCTTGGCCATGTCGATTCAAGAACAAACTCGTGAGATCGGCATGTTGCGTGTGGTCGCCATGACACGTGGGCAAATACGGGCCATGGTAGTAAGTCAGGCTGCGATGATGGCCTTGAT
The DNA here is from genome assembly GCA_046349875.1 of Pirellulales bacterium. GTDB lineage: Bacteria > Planctomycetota > Planctomycetia > Pirellulales > Pirellulaceae > JAXMBN01. The sequence goes on along the minus strand of JAXMBN010000004.1, from coordinate 98,660 downwards.
CGCAATCGTTCCAGGAGTGCCTGCTGGTTTGGTGATCGCCTATCTAGTGAACCTCAGTACGAAACCAGTAACCGGCCATGCAGTTGCCTTCGGTTGGCACCCCGAAGTGGTTATTGGAACGGCAGCGATTGGCTTCGCCGTGATTCTCCTAGCAGCCCTGGCTCCCTCGGAAAGGGCGGTGCGATTGCGCCTGTCAGATGCTTTGCAGTACGAATAGCGACATTTCGTATCGCTGCAATGGGTGGGTTGCCGTATTCCTGAAAATTTTTCGAGAATTCTTTCGTGACTTCGTATTAAAGTGGCTTCTACTTGCCCGATTGCAAGAGTAATATGGCTGTCGAAGCGCGATTTATGGGCTCGCATGCGCATAAAGTAATGCTATCAATAGATTCACTAATAGCTGTTCGAGAGAGTATTCGCCCGAGTTTGCAGATTCTTGGATCACAAAAAGTTTCAAAGATTTGTGGAAACTAGTGTCTGATACGTTTGCTTTTTTCAAGGTCGGAGTTTCTGCAAAGCAATAAGCTGATCTCATCTCTTCAGCAGAGTGTTTTGTTCTGTTTTCTTTTTCTAGAGGAATTGCTATGCATCATTTCATTCTTGGGCGAAAGGCATTCGCTCGAAAGGCATTCACGCTGGTTGAACTCCTCGTCGTGATTGCCATCATTGGGATTCTTGTTGGATTGCTTCTTCCAGCAGTTCAGCAAGCACGTGAAGCTGCTCGCCGTATGAGCTGCCAAAACAACCTCAAGCAATTGGGTTTGGCTGCTCATAACTTCGAGTCCGCTTACAAGAAGTTCCCAGCTTCGCAATGTGCACCAACCTACAATGCGAACTACAACGACGCTAAGTACACCTACGTTGGTCACTTGGTGATGTTGCTCCCTTACTTGGAGCAAAACGCGATCTATCAACCGTTCGCAACCAACTTGGACCTCGAAGCCAAGAACTACTTTGGTCCTATCGCTAACGAGAACACGGCTCCTTCGCCAATGAACTCTCGCCGCTTCGCTTGGTACTATGACAACGGCGGTACGTTCACCGTTCCTCAAGGCGGTGGAAACGTTTACTTCGGTGACATCATGCGGGTTACGACCACCAAGGTTCCTGCGTTCCTTTGCCCATCGGACTTTGCTGACGTAGCATTCGTTCCAAATGCGTCGGACAAGGGATATCTTTTCACGGTTATGGGCGTTCCAGGTCCAACCGTCACTGGCTATTACATGAACGACGTTCCTACCCGTCCGATCGCACGTGATACCCAACCAACCAACTATCTTGGCGTTGTTGGTCGTTTTCCAAACAACTCGACTGATTTCGGTGTAACCGGAACGACTGCCACTGCGATCGACACCTACGAAGGTATCTTCCGTTTCAACAAGACCAACACCATCGCTACCATCAGCGACGGAACTTCGAACACCCTCATGTTCGGTGAAGTTACCGGAAGCTGGACCGACGGCAACAAGCCACAAGGTCGTAACCTTTCGTTCAGCTGGACTTCTTCTGGTCTTCCAATTCACTGGAATGCCAAGAACATGGCTGGAACTCCATACAATGCAGCAACCAAGGCTTGGTTCCGCTTTAGCAGCATGCACACCGGTGGTGTTCTTCAGTGGACTCTCGCTGACGGCTCGGTCAAGGCGATTCCATTGAACACCGATGCAGACATTATGCTTCGTCTCGGTGGCCGTGCAGACGGTGAAACCTTCGACGGAAGCACCCTTCAGTAATTAGAGGAGACCCAAATGGGTTTGAAGAAATTTGTCGCGATTCTGACTGTGTCAGCGTTCTTGGTCGGTTGTGGAGGCGAATCTCGAAAGCCTGCCGAACCTGAAAAGGCGCCAGTCAAGAAGAATCCAACCGAAATGAAGTCCAACGTTCCACCGGCTCCAGAGCCAGCGTAACGAAGACTCTCATCGAAGATTCGGAAAGAGGGCTGAGGAAACTCAGCCCTCTTTTTTTGCGCGCCAACAATAGGTGGCTGGCAACTATTGTTTGGGAGTTGGTGGCGGGAATGCTAGAATCCATGCAAAAGGAGATGGTGGATGGCAAGCACGCTCCATGGCATTCAGCCGCATACGATGAGAATATGGATCGGAACATTCCTCATCGGCTCGCTAGTATCGATGGCACCCGTTTGGGCACGAGAAGGTGAATTGGCCTTCGTCCGCGATGTGCTTCCGATCATTCAATCGAAGTGCGTGGGTTGCCATTCGGATCAAGATCCACAAAGTGGCTTGTCTTTGTCCCACGCCGATGGATTTCGAAAAGGGGGCGATCGCAAGGCAGCTCTCTTTGATTTGACGAACTTAGATCGTAGCCCGATTCTTTTGGCCATTCAACGAAAGTCTGAAGACTGGCCAAGCATGCCTCCCAAGGCAGCAGAGGCACTAACATCGTCGCAGGTCGATACAGTCCGAACGTGGTTGCGAAGCGGAGCGGTTTGGCCGAGCGAGTCGCGAATTCAGGAACTGCAAACTACTTTGCCTGCATCTGTTTCAAAGGATCGTGTTTCGATTCAAACATCGGATGGTCTAAGTAGGGATTGGAATCAAAGAGACTATAAGCGGGACGAAGTATGGGCCTACCAACCTCTTGGCAAACATGATGTGGCAGCCGAGTGGAAGGGAAGTCCCATCGACTTTTGGATTCGTCAACGATTGCCTATAGGGCTCGAAGTGGCTCCGGAAGCCGCTCGCGATACGCTGATCCGTCGTATGTATTTCGACATCCTCGGTTTGCCTCCGACAGCTCGCGATGTTGAGTCATTTCTTAAGGACCCAAGGCCTACGGAAAAAGTCGTTGCGGATTGGTGCGAGAAGTTGTTGAGCTCACCTCATTACGGTGAACAGATGGCTCAACATTGGTTAGATGTAGTGCGGTATGCGGACTCGGCAGGTTTTGCGAATGACTATGTTCGCGGAAATGCTTGGCGGTATCGTGACTATGTTGTGCGAGCTTTCAATTCCGACAAGCCTTTCAGTATTTTTCTCTTGGAACAGCTCGCTGGGGATGAGTTGCTGGGCTCCGATTCGGAGAGTCTTTTGGCAACGGGCTTTCTGCGGATGGGACCGTGGGAATTGACAGGTATGGAGGTGGCGCAGGTTGCTCGACAACGCTTTCTCGATGACGTCACCAATAGCATTGGCGAAACCTTCTTGGGTCATGCATTGCAATGTGCTAGATGCCATGATCACAAGTTTGATCCAGTGCCAACTAGGGACTACTATTCCATCCAGGCTGTCTTTCAATACACACAACTTTGTGAACGCCAAGTTCCATTCTCAATGGATGAGAACGTAGATGGATTTGATGAGCAAAAAGGGCTGAGAAGTCGTGAGCATGAATATCGTGCAACCCTCGAACAGCTCGATCAAGAACTATTAAGTAATGCAGAGAAGTGGTTCGCTGAACGATCTCATCCTATCGAGCCGTGGAATGAGGCCATTCAGTTTGTCCGCCAAGCCAAAGGACCCAATACGGAAAAAGGGCGAGGTGTATTTGAGAGAGCTCGGGCCCATCTTCTGAAGCAAGGAATGGATGAGTCGAAGTTTCCACCGAAGTTGGTTGGCTTTACCCCCGAGCAATTTGGGCTAGAACGCATTGCGAGAAAAGGACTTGAGCGACTTACCTGGGAGCTTGATCGATATCAACCAAAAGCGCATTCGGTATTCAATGGTTCGACGCCCGAGTACAAATCAGTAACCGCTCCCATTGCGATACCTGGGACACCTTTTGTCAGGTCCGCAGAACCATTCCATATTTTGCTGAGTGGTGATCCGTTTAGTTTGGGACCCGAGGTCATGGCAGGAGTCTTGACAGCTGCATCAAAGAATCAGCGACCTCATGAGTTTGAATCCACTAGCGGACGCAGGACAGCTCTCGCCAAATGGATGACGAGCGATGCTAAGCATCTTACGGCAAGAGTGATGGTCAATCGTCTTTGGAAATGGCATTTTGGAAAGGGACTTGTCGATTCGCCAAATAATTTTGGGACAACCGGGAAGAAGCCAACGCATCCTGAACTGCTTGATTACTTGGCTGATCAGTTCATCCGAGATGGTTGGTCGATCAAGAAGATGCACGCGCGCATTCTCCAAAGCGAGGCCTATCGGAGAAGTACCGCACATCCGAATCAAAAATCGTATGACGAGTTAGATCCACTTCGCGAATCTTATGCTGCCTTCCAATCGCGAAGACTGATGGCTGAAGAACTCCACGATGCCATGCTGCAATGCACTGGTGAATTGAACATGGCCACAGGTGGCATTCCATGCCGACCGATCTTGCATCCCGAAGTTGCCTTTCAGCCTCGCCAGGTGATGGGTACGTTTGCCGAAGCATGGGTGCCCAATCCTTTACCATCGCAACGGAATCGACGAGCACTCTATGTGCATCGACTTCGCGGTCTCCCGTTGCCATGGTTTGAAGTATTCAATGCACCCACGCCTGACCTATCTTGCGAAGCTCGCGACCAATCGGTGAATGCACCCCAAGTGTTTCAGTTGTGGAACAGTCAGTTTACTCAAGACCGTTCGGTTGTCTTGGCATTGCAAATCTTGAAGGCCAATTCGGATCGCGAGACAGCGATCACACGCTGCTTTGAAAAAATACTCGCTCGCCAACCAACGGCGGTGGAAATGGCAGCTTGCAAAAAATTTTGGGAGGATGTTCGTCCTCAAATGAAAGTTGCGTCAAGTGTTCCGTTGCCTCGATCCATTCGACGCGATGCCATTGAAGAAAATACAGGCGAGCGATTCTCGTACGTGGAATCGCTTCATGCAATGGATCAGTTCGTCCCTGATTATTCTCCCTCGGATGTTGATGAGGATGTTGAGACATTGGCACGAATTGTGGCTGCTCTATTCAATTCGAACGAGTTCTTTTACATCTATTGAGATTCGAGTTCGAGAATATGACCATGTACCATCCATCGTATTTCGATCGACGAACCTGGCTTGGGCTCGCGACCTCCATCGGTCACTTGGCTTGGTCATCGCTTGCATCCCGAACAGTGTTGGCGGATGGCATGGTGCCGTCTCAGGAGAACTCGTCGCGGGGCCCCCATTTCGCAGCCAAAGCCGACCGTTGTATCTTTTTGACAATGGAAGGTGGACCTTCCCACATCGATACCTTCGATCCCAAGCCAGTGCTGGATCGCATGCATCTGCGCGAGTTCGTGCGCGAGGGAAAGCAAAAGTCGGCGATGGAGAGCGGGAAAAGATATTACGTGCAAAGCCCATTCAAGTTTCGTCGTGTTGGCCAGTGCGGCGCCGATATGGCCGAGAATTGGGAGCACTTAGCAAAGCATGCGGATGACCTTTGCTTTTATCGTGGATGCCAAGTCGATAGCGTCAATCATCCAACGGCCATGTACCAACTCAATAGTGGCAATCGATTCGGTGGGGATCCTGCTATTGGAGCGTGGGTGCACTATGGCTTAGGAGCGCTCAATGAAAATGTTCCTGCATACGTGGTCTTGCCCGAAGCCTCGTTCCCTCAGGGCGGCGCGTCGAATTGGGGACAAGGATTTCTTCCGACGGAATACCAAGGTACCGCTCTTCGTTCCCAAGGATCCCCGATACTCGATCTGTTCCCTTCCAACGGATCGTCACGTGAAGACCAATCGCGACATCTCGAGCTACTCCGGAAATTTGAATGCAGTTCACGATGAAAAACACCCTGAGAACGCTGAACTTCAAGCTCGGATGAAAACGTATGAACTAGCCTACCGGATGCAGATGGAGGTGCCTGAAATTCTCGATTTGTCAGGTGAGTCCGAGAAAACGCTAGACATGTACGGCATCAATGAACGGGGAACCGCGCCTTTCGGTAGAAAGTGCTTACTGGCGAGAAAGCCTCATCGAGAAGGGGTGCGATTTGTGCAGCTCTATCACGGAACGTGGGATAGTCACGACTATATCGAGCGAGCCGCATGGCAACCTCATCCGTGGAGTGGATCAGCCGATCGCGGCTCTTCTGCAAGATCTCAAACAACGTGGGTTGCTCGAACGAACCTTAGTGGTTTGGTGTGGAGAATTCGGACGCACGCCTGACAACGGAGTTCGCGGTGGAACCGCTTACGGTCGCGATCATAATCCGAATGCGATGACTATTTGGTTAGCCGGTGGCGGTGTGCGGATCTGGTCATACCGTCGGAGCAACGGATGAACTCGGCATGAATGCCGTAGAGGAAGTTCATCATGTACGCGACTTTCACGTCACGCTGCTCAAGTTGTTGGGGCTCGACGACAATCGCCTAACATACTATCACGCAGGACGCCACAAACAGCTGAGTCAATTTGGCGGCCGAGTTATCGATCCACTGATTGGTTGATCTCGTGGATGCAATTCCAATCTGTTGAAGCGCCCCGAATCGTTTTGACGCATAGGTTAAAGTCAACCGAAATGCAAATAAAAAGGAGTCGAAACTCCCCTTTCCATTGGACGCGATGAGAACGCATGGAGTTGGATTACTTTCCAAGAGCTTTTTCAATGGTAGCAAGACGAAATCCTTATCGTCAGGATTGGTTCGAGGTTGGTAGCGTGCGATCAATTTGCCATCGCGATCCACAACAAACTTTTCGAAGTTCCAGGAGATCTTCCCTTTACCGGTCGGTTGAGTCTCTTGTGAAGTCAGGTATTTGTAGAGGTCGCTACGCCGTTGCCGTTCACATCAATTTTGTCGAACAGGTCAAAGGTCACATTGTACTTGCTTGAACAGAACTCTTGATTTCCGTGTTCGAGCCTGGTTCTTGAGCACCAAATTGGTTGCATGGGAAACCAAGAATAACGAGCCCCTTATCCTTGTACTTGTCGTAGAGCTTTTGGAGTCCGTCGTATTGTGGAGTCAGGCCGCACTTGCTGGCGACGTTGACGATCACGACGACCTTGCCCTTGTACTTAGAAAGTGCAACAGCCTCGCCATCGATCGACTTCACTTGAAACGACAATGCATTGGAGTCATTGGGTTCAGTGGCATTACCAATGCTGCAGAGAGCCATAGCTACAAATCCAGAAAGCAGTAATCGAGAAACCATTCGGGTGGGACTCCGTTAAGAACAAAGGCAGGTAAGTGCGGAAGATAAGTCCGCGGACATCGACACCTTATTGTTACCAGCCGAAGGCAGAAGGCAACTGTGTAAAATGCCACCCTACGGATTCAGCAATGGAATTCCACAAAATGTCGATGGCCAGATCGCGTTGATCTGGCCATCATTCTCAAGGATTTTCTGGAAATACGCTCGGCGGAGGCATACGCGAACTTAGGGAATGCACTCGCCTCGAACAAGATCGTCAAAGGATTCTCGTTTGCGGATTGTGTGTGGAACGCCATTCTCGATGAGAACTTCTTCTGCCCGGTAGCGTCCGTTGTAGTTGCTAGACATCACGAAACCGTAGGCACCAGCAACTTCAAGAACCAAATAGTCTCCAACATTCGCCACAGGCAATCGGGACGCTTGGCCACGAAGCCACCTTCCTCTTGTGTGAAGATATCACCCGACTCGCAAAGAGGTCCAGCGACCACGACATCCACTTCATGATTCGGAGTGGAACCGTCTCGTTTGACGATGGAGATGGGATGGTATGCACCGTATAGAATAGGGCGAGCTAGATCGTTGAAGCCTGCATCGACGAGATAGAAAAGGTTATCGCCCATCTTCTTCACCGATCGAATCTCCGCCACCAAGAAACCGCTTTCGGCCACCAAGTAACGTCCTGGTTCGATTTCGAGTCGGATTTTATGTCCAAACTTTTCTTGGAGCCGATTGCGGCTCGCATTCCAAAGTTGGAAGTAACGGTCGATATCGACATAGGACTGACCTTGTCGATAGGGAACAGGTAGACCGCCACCAGCGCTGATGGTCGTTACGCTTCGGCCTACTTGTTCGACGATCTGCTCCATCGACCCAGAGACCTGCGCGAGATGCTCCAAGTCGGTTCCGCTTCCGATGTGCATATGAACGCCCGAAATCATGACGCCATGGCGATCGGCCATCAATAAGCAATCTTGAAGGTTCTCGTGCCAAATGCCGTGCTTGGATTGAGGACCACCCGTGTTGGTCTTTTGGCTATGCCCGTGACCAAAGCCCGGGTTGATGCGAAGGGTTATCGAGCAACCCGGAATCAACTCGCTCATCTGTCGAATCATGTCAGGTGAGCCGCAATTGACATGCAGGCCCAATCGCTTCACGATTTCAGCGCCCGCACGATCCAGAAGGTCTGATGTGTAGACGATGGGGTGCGGTTCTCCGTGAGGTTGATAGCCTGCCTTCAATGCACGTTGCACTTCACCGGCGGTTACGGCATCCACCACCACTCCCTTTTTTCGCATGCGATCCAAAATCGCGATATTGTTGCATGCCTTTTGCGCATAGCGAATGATGTCGAATGCCTTCAGGTCATCGATCTTTTGATTAATCGTTGAGGCATCATAGATGTAGGTCGGTGTTCCAAATCGGGAAACCAATTCGGATACGGCAATACCAGCGATGTCGCGGCGCAAGGTGGGGAAAGGATTTGCAGTCGTCATTCTCAGAGTTCTTTACCGGAGGCTGAAAGGGAACAACGCTTCGTGAGATTCGAAGCGAATGATGAAGGTTAGGATTCTTGGCGGCGCTGTCGAAGTTTACGGGAATAGCGTTCCATAAACTTACGCTCGGAAGAGGTGAGCGAGTCTTGGCCCTGATCGTGCATCTTCTTGAGCAATCGATCCATTTCTTCTTCATCGCGAGAATCGGAAATCGGATCATGAACTTTCAATCGAGGTCTCCAAAGATTCTTCCATCGAATACGCCAATGTTCGATTCCAAAATGGAGGCCTAAATAAAAATAAACGGCTGCAAAGGCAATTCCAATCAAGTGGACATCGATCGCAATGTTGTTTCGAGAGTCTTGAATGAGGTTGCCCGCGACGAGGAAAACTCCAACGAGCCAAGCTGGTGTTGGGATAACACCCCAGATCATCAAGATGACCCGAGGGAAATTCAATATGAAGAGCATTTCAATGCAACAGACGGCACCTGAGGCTCCAAGGAGACCGCCATCTCCGTTCCATGCATGGCGAAGCAGCCAACCGGCTCCACCCAATACAACGGCCAACAGATAAATCCTAAGAAATTCCCACCTTCCATAGTGTTCTTCTACTGCCCTACCAAGCATCCATAGGCCAAGCATGTTCCAAAAAAGGTGGAAGATGTTGAATGGGCTATGCGCAAATCCGTAAGAAAGTGTTCGCCAAAGCATCCAAGGTTGATTTGCATCCGAAGCATGAAGCACCAAAAACTCGGTAATCTCGTGCTTTCGTGGCGACACGAGAATATCGATGACATACAGTGCCACGTTGATAATGATCAACCACGAGATAACGGAACGATTGCTCCAGGAGGGGGCGAGACCCCGCGGAGCTTCGTTCGTGTAGTAATCTCGATCCTGGATGCCCATAACGATTGACCCAAATGCCCATACGACCTAAGTCGTTGATCTCACCTAAAGTATGTAGTTGTTTCGGTTTTGAATCGACTGCGGTTCAACGGACGCGGACCAAAAAGCTTCGTCCTTTGGTCCACTTGACCCTCTGTCATTCTATGGGATAGCGAAGAAACATCGTGACCGATTTACCCCCTTTTGGACAGCCCACTCCCCTTTGGAGAAAGATGAAAGTAATGGCCTCCATCAAAATTTAGAAAAGGATGCCGTCCCGGCAACTCCCTCCCCTCACAGGGGCCGCCTTTCTTGGATTATAAAGGGTCTCCGCAATGATGCATTGGAGCATGATGCGGCAATTTTGACTTCGAATTACTTGATTTGGGAAGCAGCATGCAGTCGGATCTGCGCTCGTGGTTTTTCCTGTCGACCGTCCATTCTCGGACCCAGTTGTCCTGTGAGCAGTTGTCTTGGGCTCGGTTGCTTCTTGCCCCAAAGCTCATCTGCCAGCGCTTTGCTTGGACATTTTGCTTGCTTGCCTTCGTTTGTCCAATCGCGTTGGGCATGGAAACGCGTCCCGCCGACGATACCGCTGATAAATTCGAGGTTCCCGAAGGCTTTGAGGTCGCGCTCGTTGCGAACGATGAGATTGCTCACGACATTTTCAGCATGACGCTCGACGACCTTGGCCGCCCAGTAGTCTCGGGGCCAGGGTACATCAAAACTCTGATCGACAAGGATCGGGATGGGCGTTTCGAGTCGAGCGTTGTTTGGGCACCTCTTCCCAAGCAAGGAGCCCAAGGACTTTGGCGAGAAGGTAATGACCTCTATTGGGTTGGCGATGGCGGGCTCTGGAAGAGTGTCGATGCGAATGGAGACTTGATGGGAGATGGGCAACCGATGCGAGTGCTCAATCTGCCAACGGGAGGCGAACATGATGCACATGCAATTCGACGCGGGCCCGATGGATTTTGGTACCTGACTGCTGGCAACTTCGCCAAAGGAATTGCGGCGTTGGCAAACGATAACGTCGCTCCAGTGCAAAAGCCACGCGCTGAACGATATGGCGGATCAGTCCTGACTTCAAGACACGCGGCGTTTGGTGTCACGGACTTCGCAATATCTATGACTTTGATTTTCTGCCCAATGGTCTCATCGCGACCTATGATAGCGATGATGAACGGGATATGACTCTTCCTTGGTATCGTCCGACACGCGTGATGCTGTTAACACCAGGTTCGGACGCGGGATGGGTTGGTGATGCTTGGAAGGATCCCGATCATCGCGTTACGATGCCCAAAGTCTTGGCCAATCTAGGACGAGGTTCACCAACGGGTGTTGTCGTTTATCGCCATCGCGCTTTCCCTCCCAAATACGATGGCGCCATTCTTGCATTGGATTGGACCTTTGGACGTATCTTAGCGGTCTATCCAGAACAATATTCACCGAAAGCAGATGAGTCTGAACAGCGAGAATGGCGATTGGGTGCCGAAACCTTTTTGCAAGCCCAAGGTTCGGCGGGCTTTGCTCCTACTGATATCTGCGTCGAGCCCGATGGCAGCCTGTTAGTCTGTGTTGGTGGACGTGGCACGCGTGGAGCTGTCTATCGAATCAAATATGTTGGACAAGATGCGATGCCATCGCCTCAGCTATTCGCTGCCGAGCAATCTTCTGCAACACCTTCGCAAGAAGCATCGCCCGCACCAACTCCGCTTTCCAAAGAGTACGTTGAAGCACTGACTCAGATCGTCTATGCCCCCTGCCCTTTGGAGTCTTGGTCGACTGTGCAGTGGCGAAGACAGTTAAAAGTGTTGGGGCCAGGAACTTTGGCGAGTGTGGCCATCGATGGTCTTTCGTCGCCCGATGGTCAGCATCGATTGGAATCAACGGCTCGCGTGGGAGCGATCCAGCGATTGGTTCAAGAAAATGTTTCCTTAAGCCACCACGAGTATCGAGCCACTCCTTCAATGTACCATTCCCGAAGTACAAGCCGAGTCGTGGCGAGCGATCGAGTATGGGCGAGTCGCAGGAAAACAGCAGGACCTTCAGCGATGGAAGTCACTTTGTTATACCGATCTTCCAACGTTAGATGCTTCGGTCGATCGATGGAATATCTTGCTCAAAGATGCTGTCGCTCGTTCTCGAACGGAATGTGCAGGTATGTTGCGATGGCCCGTCCCCAATTTGCAGCCTCAAGACAGTTCGGCGACATCTCCTTACAGTTTGCTTCGACAACTAGCCTTATGGGCATCCTCGCGCGATACGAATGCTAAGACGAGCCTCGCCTCGATTGGAGGCGCGTTACTCTTTGGAAATCCACCTTCCAAGGTCGATGGAAAAACACTCGACTGGCTTGCCAGTGAAATTGCGGCCAATCGCATCGGAAAAACGTCGCAAGAGTTGTTGGAGATCATGGCCTCTATTCAGGCCGCACTCGGCGATACACGTCACCTGGCATTGGCTCAGCAGAACACTGCCAATCCGACCATCTTTGATGGATATGTGGCTCGATACACCGATCAGTTGCCGGTCAAGGTTCGCGATAGTTGGTCGCGATGGTTGATGTTCATCGCCAAGGAATCGAAAAACCGCAATGCCATCGAAGTGTCCGAGGAAGCCGTTCGAACTTTGGCGATGATTCGACCCACCAGCCCCGAAGTGATCGACTTTGGATTGGGCATGATCGACGAGAAAAGTCACCCCACGCAGGATATCACCGTCCTCTGCGCATTAGCTCAATGCGAAGCCAAACGGACTGCGCCGCAAAGTCAACAAACAGCCAAGGCCCTACTATCGATTCCAGAGAAGGTCCGCCTTCGAGCCCTCACTACCGACAATCATTGGATTCCACGCATCTCCCAATTGGTGACCAAGCTCATGGCCGTCGATGCTGGACTTGCACTAGCCATCGTTCGCGACCCTTCTTATGGCAAAGCCGAACATATGTTGTTTACGGACTCTCTGCCAAGCAATCTTCAGACCGAGTCGCAAAAGCGTTTCCGCGATCAATTGGTGAACTTGCCTGCCAAGCAGTGGTCGCCTTCGGTGCTTAAGTATGCAAGCAAGCAAACGATGGATCGTGAGTTCTTGGACGCGATTCGCGAAAGCGCGAAAGAGCCAGCCATGCGATCCAGTTGCGTGGATATTCTTGCACGTACACCGACCCAAGATGACTATGCGATCTTCTGTGAAGCGTTGTCTTCCAATGACCGTTCAGCATGGAAGGGTGCATGGGACGGCTTGGCTCGTTTGCCTTTGATAGAACCGAAGAAAGAGATCCTCACCTACATGATCTTGTTGGCACGGACCAATGGTACTGTGACCGAGTTCAATTGGGCATCCTTCCAAGATCGAAATCGCAAAGCCATCGCGGCCCTAAAGATGTCTCCTCCTACCCAGAACACGGTGGCTGCTTGGCGTGAATGGGCTAAGAACCTATTTACAGTTCAGGAATTGGAACCGGTCCAGTCGATGTCTGCTAGTTCAAGCCAATGGTTGGAAATCGTTCGGCAAGCGAGTCAGAAGAAAGGGGACTCGGCCCGCGGTCGACTTCTCTTTGCGCAAACCAAATGCTCTCAGTGCCACGGAGGAGGAAGTTCGCTCGGCCCTGACCTTGCCGGGATCTCCAAGCGATTTTCTCGCGATGATCTTTTCCGTGCCATTTACGAACCAAGCCGAGATATCTCGGATCGCTATCGGGCCCTAAAGGTCCTCAAAGATACTGGCGAGGTCTATGTTGGATTGGCAGTGCACCAATCGGCTGACGGACTGACTCTTCAGTTGGCCGATGGCACGTTGGAACGTATCCAAGAGGATGAGATCGAGAAAAAATCATACGCGTCGGAATCGATCATGCCTGCCGGGCTATTGGATTCGCTGAACGCGGACCAGATCGCAGATCTCTATAGCTTCTTGCAGGGGCTCTAACGTACCTGGGATGCATTCTGGCGATGGGTGGTCAGAGGCGAGCAACGATTCGGATGATTGCCAGAGTCCATGGAAAGCTCTGAATTCCGCTCCAACGTCATGTGGCTCGGGGCGGAATCCAGTAAGATGAGGACATGGTTACTGGAACGATTCACCCGAAGTCTGAAAACTCCCTGCGCGTTGTCTTGGTTGGCGATGTGGTCGGTAAGCCTGGCATGAAAGTCGCTTGCGAAGCGGCTCCATGGTTGCAGCATCGTTTAGGTGCCGATGTTTGTCTTGTGAATGCCGAAAATGCAGCCGATGGAACGGGCCTGCGCATTCATGAATACAAACGATTGATCGAAGCAGGGTATCGCGGTGTCACGTTGGGTGACCACATCTACAAAAAGCGGGAGATCATCGACGTACTCGAAACGGAAAGCAACATTCTCAAACCTGCTAACTTTCCGCCTCGCGCACCTGGTAAGACTTCCTACCTCCTCGAAACACCACTTGGCTCATTGGCCGTGATCAGCGTGATGGGCCGCGTCTTCATGCGACCGGTGGATTGCCCTCTGCATGCGCTCGATCGTGTTTTGGGAGAACTCCCCTCGACTTGCAAGATGATTCTTGTCGAAGTGCATGCCGAAGCGACCAGCGATAAGCAAGTGATTGGACGCTATCTAGATGGTCGCGTTTCGGCGGTTTTGGGCACGCATACGCACGTGACCACAGCCGATGATCAGATCTTGCCCAAAGGGACCGCCTTCCAATGCGATATTGGAATGACAGGGCCCTTCGAGAGCATCATTGGCAGGCAAATCGAGCCAGTCATCGCCACGACTCTAACGTTTGATCCCAACAATTTTCACGTTGCGACCGAAGATGTTCGATTGTCGGCAACTTGGGTCGATATCGATGCGGCAACTGGAAAAGCATTGGCCATCGGGCGGATTCAATGGAAAGATTCCCTCCTCCAAGAATGGAATAAAGAGCTAGCAGATCTTCGTCACCGCATGTAAGTTGTTGGATTGATTGGCACTCCCCTTGGATTGATCTTGAAATATGAGCTCAGGCCTTCTATCGTCCGACCAAACTAGCGACGATGCTGTCGTTCCTGCGAATATGCCTCGCCAAAACCAAGGAAGCTCGAAGCTTTCACGTTGGGAGAGGATCGTCATGGGGACGGTTGCAACCACGTTGATGTTGTTATTGGGTTTGGCTGCCTGGTTGTCCCCATCCACGGAAGGAATGGGTACGCATCAGCAGCTCGGCTTACCTCCATGCACTTTGGTCCTTTTGTTGGGAATGCGGTGCCCTGGATGTGGGATGACAACGTCATGGGCCTACATGCTGGATGGACGATGGGTAGATAGCTTTTCAGCCAATGCTGGAGGAGCTCTCCTGTGCCTTCTCGCAATTTGGTCAACGCCGATAACCTGGTACTATGCAATACGTGGTAGCGGTTCGCGTAAAGGATGGTTTAGTCGCTATTGTGCCATTGCACTTTTGATCTGCCTTTTGGTGGCCACGGTGGAATGGTTTGGGCGCCTTTTCCTGTAGTGCCTCGACCGTAACCTCCCAAGGATGGGAAACACATGTTGAATAAATCAGCCTCACGCCGACGATTCCTTGCATGCGGTCTTTTGATGGGTGCGGTCTTGGGATCTTCTTCGGGTTGCGTACGATTGGCCGCGAACCTGGTTCATGCTTTCAAAGGCAACGACGTTCCCGCAGAGTTTGTGGGGCTCGAAGGAAAGAAAATCGCCGTCCTGTGCTCGACCGATGAGGGAGTATCCACCGACGTAAATGGCATCGTGGTGGCACGCTTCGTTCGGGAGCTACTGCAAAACAAGATTGAAAAAGTTTCGGTCGCAAGCGAACAAGAAGTCGATCAATGGGTGCTTAGTCAGAATACGGATGTGCGTGACTATGCTGCAATCGGAAAGGGATTGGATGTCGATTATGTGATTGCGATCGATATGAGCAATCTAACCTTCAAGAATGGTTCAACGCTCTATCGTGGCAACTGCGATCTAACCGTTTCGGTCTATGACATCAACAAAGATGGTCGCGTCGCATTCCGCAAGCATGTATCGCAATTCATGTATCCGACGATGGCTGGAGCTCCCACAACCGATATGAGCGAAACCAATTTCCGTCGTATCTATTTAACACGAGTCGCTCACCGCGCTGCACGACACTTCTTCCCGTACGAATTGGGAGCAGATGTGGCTGCAGACGCGACGCTGCTATCCTACTAGGGTGGAAGTTCTTCCTCTTTGAATGCGTTTGCATCGGCCAACGCATCCTGATATTTCCACTCGATCCATCCCAAGAAAAACACGTAGGCACCTTCCAAAAGAAGTTGCCCCTTCCCCATTAGTGTCAGCTTGGGAAATACGAGAATAAGCAGTAGCCAACACTGCAAGCCCCAAACCATATTGGCGACGGCAAGTCCACGAATCCATATCAGAGGGCGACGGCGGAGCCTGGCCAACAGGAAAGAGCCGCATCCATAAACCAGATTGGCCGTGCCGAGGTACAGGACACCGCCTTCGGAAATGCCGTATAGATTGGCAAGCAAGCCATGGCAGGCGAGCGTCGGAATACCTACGATCCATCCGCCAACGCAATCAATCCACAAAAGATTGCGTTGCATCCAGTGAATAGTTGGCGATGAAGGTTTCATCGATTGCATGAATGCCCTTCATGAATCCCATCGGCGCGCAAACGGATCGATGGGGTACTGAACATTCGATTCAACACCCCATCTCGCCTGCCGATCAATACTCGTGGGATTCCGAGGAACCTGTTGGTTGATATTGAATCTCGGACTTGGCGACTTGCCGAATCCTTCGTTCGGTAACCTCGGCGGTAAGGTACGCGATGGTCTCATCGAGCGTCTTCACGCCGAGTTCTCCATCGATTCGATCTCGAAGTGCCACGGATTGAGCTTCAGCTTCCTTGGGGCCAATGACGGCCATGTAGGGAACGAGTTCCAACTGGGCATCGCGAATCTTGGCTTGGACCTTGGCACCACGCAAATCGTTGGTGACGCGGAAGCCCGCTGCCGTGAGTCGCTTTTCGACTTCGATGGCATAGTCGTTTGTCTTTTCGCTCAACGGCATGACCCGGATTTGTTCTGGAGCCAGCCAAAGCGGGAAAGCACCTGCGAAGTGTTCGATAAGCATTCCCACAAATCGTTCCATCGAACCAAACGGTGCGCGGTGGATCATCACGGGACGATGCATGGCGTTATCAGGGCCAACGTATTCCAGTTGGAAGCGCTCGGGAAGGTTGTAGTCCAATTGAACCGTTCCTAGCTGCCACTGTCGTCCGATGCAATCGCGGACCATGAAGTCGGCCTTGGGGCCATAGAATGCCGCTTCCCCTTCTGCTGCTTCATAGCGAAGTCCGGACTCTTCCAGCACACGACGCAAGGCAGCTTCAGCCTTCTGCCAGTTTTCTTCAGAACCGACATACTTGTCGCTCTTGGGATCGCGCAGCGAAAGTTGAACGCGGTAATCGTCGAGTCCAACGCTCTCCAGAACAAATCGCGTCAATTCAATCGTGCTTCGGAATTCTTCTTCGACTTGATCGGGAGTGCAAAAGATGTGAGCATCATCTTGAGTCAATCCGCGAACGCGAAGCATTCCATTGAGTTCGCCGGTCTGTTCAAATCGATACACCGTTCCAAACTCGAACAATCGCATCGGCAGTTGTTTATACGAGCGAGGCTGCGATTTAAAGATCTGCGCGTGGTGCGGGCAATTCATCGGCTTGACCAAGTAACGCTCGTGTTGGCGTTGCCACGCTTGAAGGCAAGCAACTTTCTTCTCGACGCTATCGGCAGCTGCATACTCTGGAAGCTCGCAACCAAGTACCTTGGCCGCTTCGATCATCGATTTCTCTTCTTGATCGGTTAGACCTTGTTCGCTTTGAAGTTTGCGAATCCACGCATCGAGCAACGCACCAGCGTCTGCCACAAACAAAGGTGGGAATTGACTGTCGCGATAGTACGGAAAGTGTCCACTGGTCTCATACAACTCCACGCGACCAAGGTGAGGACTGTACGCAGGGAGATAACCTCGTTTGAGCATCTCTGCCCGCAAGAAATCTTCGAGCAATCCGCGAATACGAGCTCCCTTAGGAAGCCACAAGCAGAGACCTTGTCCCACTTCTGGCGAAATCTGAAAGAGTCCTAGTTTCTTGCCGAGAACTCGGTGATCACGGCGCTTGGCTTCTTCGATTTGATCGAGATACGCTTGCAGGTCCTTGGGATTAAAGAACGCGGTGCCATAGATGCGCTGCAATTGTCGACCGTTGGCATCACCTTTCCAATAGGCGCCAGCCACATTCAAAATCTTGAAGGCTTTAATGCGACCCGCATCGGGAATGTGAGGACCTCGGCACAGATCCACGAACTCACCTTGGCGATAGAATCCGAGCTGCGCATGCTCTGCCAATCCGGTTTCGATATGCTCTACCTTGAGCGATTGTTTCAGGTCTTGGCAAAGACTGACCGCTTCGGGACGATCCAGCGAAAACTGCTCGAAGGGCTCTGCTTTCTCGACGATCTTTGCCATTTCGGCTTCGATCGCAGCGAAGTCTTCTTCATTGATCTTATGGGGTAGATCGAAATCGTAGTAATAGCCAGTGGATGTGGTCGGACCGAAGGCCAACGAAACATTGGGGAAGACCCGCATGATGGCCCGCGCCATCACGTGCGCACACGAGTGCCGCAATACATCGATGGCTTCTGGATCACGATCGGTCAACAGCTTCAGCGGAATCGGGCGTTGATCGGTGAGATTCGCTAGAGGGCGAGTCGCATCCACGACGCGGTCGCCAATTTTGGCTGCAACCACCGCTTTGGCTAAACGAGCTCCGATGCCTTGAGCTACATCGATTGCGGTTGCAGTTTCAGGATGGGAAACAATGGCTCCATCGGGAAGTTGGATATCCACCATCAAGGTGTCTCCTGCGCATGAGAGGAATCAATCATCGGCCGAAACAGAGGGCCAATACACTCCGAACCGTTCCTTACTTCGCAGGAATCGACTCTATATCAAAAGGATGGCGGGGATGTCTTCCATTGGCAAGTGGGGGTGGGGGCGGTTTCTTTCGCAGAAAGTCTCTTCGGTCGCGAACGGCTTTCTTTCTTGGCCAAAATCGTCGTCCAAAGCTGCTCATATCCCGCCACCATCGCATCCAGAGACCCAATCTCTTGGACCAGTTGCCTTCCATTGGCTCCTAGTGATTTCGCTAATGTTGGAGATGCTAGCAAGGTCGATACATGCTCGGCAAAAGTTGCCACGTCTTCCGACGCCGCTAGAAATCCTGTTTGCTGAGGACGAACGGTCTCTGTTACCGATCCCACTTGCGTTGCGACCACCGGAACCTCGCAGCTCAATGCTTCCAAAATCGAAACCGGATTGGCTTCGTTATGGCTTGTTAATGTGAAAACATCGAGGGCTGCCAAAAGCTGCGGTGTATCGCTTCGGTTGCCAAGTAAATGGACACGCGATTCCAATCCAAGTTCGCTTCGCAAGGTTTCTAATCGCGATCGCTCGGGGCCATCGCCAATGATCAATGCATGCGTGTTGGGGTGTCGTTCGATGACTCGCTGGACCATTTGAAGGAACATCGAATGATTCTTCTCGGGCCGTAATGCTGCCACGATGCCTATCCATTTGGAATCGGCTGAAATCTGCAACTCGTCCGCAACCCTTTGCCTCGCATCTATGTCGGGTACAAATCTTTGGGTGTCGATTCCGTTGGGAATGACAAAGACTTTCGACTCAGGAAATCGCTCGAACTCTACCAAAAAACGCCCATGAGGCTCAGCTACCGCGATGAAGGCATCGGTGATCTTGGTGAGGCAGCGATTGAGTTTGCCGACACCATCGGGCCAGCCAGTGGAATGCAATGCCGACGCGATCACAGGAACTCCAGCGAAGTAGGCTCCCAACCGTCCCCAGAACATTTTGTCCCCTGCACCGACCGTGACGACAGCTTGAGTTTGTCGTCGACGAAAGTGCGAGACCAATTTGGGAAGAACCATCCCATCGTATTTGGAACGGAGGAATCCAGAATGAACGGGAATCTCTTCGGCGAGTACTTCTCCCAGCGGCCCGCGTTCTTTCAGACAAATCACTTCAGGCTGAAATCGTTCTCGATCCAATCGACGAATCAGATTGACCAAGAGTGTTTCGGCGCCTCCAACGGGCATTGAAGTGATGACAAACGATACGTTCATTTCGGCTCTTCCAAATTCGCTAAGGGTCCGCAGGGAGAGGCATATACCTCTGCGCCTGAATCCTTGGTCATCGCAACCGCGTGAGCAAATGGTCCGGCAAAGAGATTGCCATGCCCTGCCATGGGAGGCGTCGCAACCCACCGAATGCACCGGTTGTAACGATCGTGCGGTGGACGATTGGGTTCGAAGAAGGAACGCCTATCGGGGTTTTTCGCAAGGAAGAAATGGGTTCTGGCTGCCCGGTTTCCCTTTTCGGAATACCTGAGCGATAATAGAGGCATCCGATTGAATCCGAATCTGTTCCAGGAAGTGTTTGTATCCATGGGTTTGCTCGACAAACTTCAAGGCCTCTTCGGCGGCTCGAAACGTATCGATGTCGAAATGCGGTTTGAACGCATTCGTTCCGCTGTTTCTGGAACGATGAGCAATTTCTTTGTCGCGAAAGATCGGGATCATGGAAATCGAATCGTTGGTGTGAAGCTTTGCGATATCGAGAAGGTCGAGTTTTTTGAGTCCCGATTTAAAGGGCTCAAGAAGCCATCGGAAGGCGAGATCGCTATCGCGATGAAGCATCCCAATGTCGTGATCACTTACGAGTACGGCTTGACCAATAAAGGCCAGCCTTATCTGGTCATGGAATTCGTGGATGGGCCGGGCTTGCAGGTCTTGGTGAACAATCGCGAAGAAGAATTACTCCGTCCGCACCGATTGAAAATGATTCGTCAAATGGCGGACGCTTTGGCATACGTGCATCGCATGGGATATATCCACCGCGATATTTGCCCAAGAAACTTTATTGCCAGCGAAGATTTTTCGCTTGTGAAACTCATCGACTTTGGACTGACTCTTCCCGCAACCAAAGAGTTCATGCAACCAGGCAATCGCACGGGAACGCCTCTCTACATGGCGCCGGAAGTTGTGCGACGTCGTCAAACAGATCAGCGGGTGGATATCTTTTCGTTTGGTGTGACCTGCTATCACTTGTTGACGTTTGAACTGCCTTGGCCATTCTCGGAAGCGAGTGGAATGGCGGCTCTGCATCACGATACTTCGCCCCCAGCGGACATCTTCAAATATCGTCCTGATCTGCACCCCAACTTGGCAGCCACCGTGATGCAAGCGATGGATCCCAATCCTGCGAAACGCATTCAAGATATGGAAACCTTTATCAAACAACTTCGCAGCGTGACCTCGGAATCGAAATAGTATTTTTCGCAGGTCGATATCGTTGCGATGAGAAATATCGCAAGCTGCTGTGTCGTTTTCGTTCTCTCCATGTGACGATAGAATGCCTCAGTCCTCAATTGGAGAAATGAAGATGATTCACAAGGCGCCGATTTGCACGGTACTCACGGAAGAACAACAGCGAGCTCTGACACCAGATCAAGTGTTAGAAAGCCTCAAAGAAGGTAACGCACGATTCGTCAACAACGACGTGACGGCTCGCGACCATAACGCTCAAGTACGATTGGCTGCATCGGGACAGTTTCCCAAAGCGATGGTCCTATCTTGTCTCGATAGTCGCGTCCCAGTGGAAGATGTGTTCGATAAAGGGATCGGCGATATTTTCGTGGGACGTGTCGCGGGTAACTGCGTGAATGAAGACCTCTTAGGATCCATGGAATACGCGTGCAAGGTCGCAGGTGCCAAGTTGATCTTGGTGATGGGACACGAATATTGCGGTGCGATTCGGGCTGCCATCGATGATGTAAAGTTAGGAAACCTAACGGCTCTTTTGGCAAAAATTCGACCAATCGTGCTCGAATCTGCGAACCAGTTCGATGGTGAACCTGTCTCTTCCAATCCAGCCTTTGTGGATTTAGTTGCCAAAAACAACGTGCGACATACCGTTTCCCAGATTCGAAAACGCAGTCCCATTCTCGAAGACTTGGTTCAACAAGGCCAAATCAAGATCGTGGGTGGTTACTATGATCTCGATACGGCCGTTGTGGAATTCTTGGATGACCGGAGCGTATGAGCCAACCACTGATTGTCGATGGCGGCCTAGCTCGCCGAATCGAAGAGGCGACTGCAAAATCCAATGCTCACATGGTCGAAGCCAGGCATCGACTGTCTCCTCAAGTGAATGCCGAGTGGCGTCAATTTGGTAGTTTGTTTGCTGTCTATGATGGGCTTGCGTCCCCGTTGACCCAGACTTTTGGGCTCGGTGTCGATGACGGCGATATTGCGTACCAACTGAGCGAGGCCGAATCTTTTTTCGATCACAAGCAAGCCCCTGTGTTCCATGAAGTGTGCCCCTTAATCTCTGCGGCTCACATGGCGGAACTTTCTTCACGGCACTACCGGCCGATCGAACTCTCAAACGTACTTTACCAAAAACTCGATTCGGTTCCGTCCCAAAGATGGGCTCCAGGGATTCAACTGCGGGTGCTTGAACGCACTGAGGCCGATGCTTGGGCTCAGGTGTCCGCCGACGGATGGGGCGAGTACCCTGAGTACCGAGACTTCTTGCTCGATCTTGGAAAGGTGATTGTCGAAACGACCTCTTCGGTTTCGTTTTGGGTCGAAGAAGGTGGAGCTCCTATTGCTACGGGCAGCCTCTTCATCTTGGACGGAGTCGGCATTCTAGGAGGTGCCAGCACTATTCCGAACGCACGCCGCAAAGGGGCACAGCAATTGTTATTGCGCGAGCGATTGCAGTTTGCCAAAGATCAAGGATGTGACTTGGCAACGATGTCAGCTCTTCCGGGGTCTCCATCTCAACGCAATGCCCAGCGAAATGGGTTTCATATCGCGTACACGCGAACTAAGTGGATGCGGGACAGAGTTCAATAATCGAGCTCCATCATCTAGCTCCATATCGCTCTGATCGAACCTCGAGCGCACGCCGGAACGCTATCTATTGGCGTTGAAGGGTATTTCAACTTTGGTTTGCATATTCTTTAGCCATCTTGCTAGCAAACTCTTCAAGCGAAGTCGCAACAATTTTGCAAATCCGGAAAAAGAGTCAAAGTTTGCCGGTTAGGTTGACGATAACGAATCTGTCGGTGCATTGTCATCCTGCCTCGTGCTAGCGATGGCGATGTTCGACAAGGGGGGTTCCTAAACAATTCGAAATGACTGCCTTTACGGCGAGCGTATGGCTTGGCGCCATGCTCTTGTGCGGAAGAGGTGCGTACTTTCGGTGGATGCGCAGGAATCTCTAAGTCATGAAACGTTTGATCTTTCGCTGGGCCGCGTTGCTGCAAATTGGGTTGGTGCTCTTTACGGGCTGCCATCCTACGCAACCTTTCTTTGTCGCTGAAGATGGCGATCTATCGCACTATCTCGCGACCGCTACCCAGATCGAGTATCCCGATCTTGCCGTGGAATCTTTGCCCGAGGCAACTCAGGCCCAAGTTCCATTCATGGCTGGAAATAACGAATTCGAGTATTGGGATCTCTCGCTCGAAGAAGTTATTAACTACGCTCTAGCGAACAGCAAGGTATTGCGCACCTCCGTTGGTTCCTTTCAAATCGCTCAAGATCCGTCGGTGCAAATGTTGAGTTCCCCGTCAGCTCAATTGCGAACCAACTTGGACCCAGCGATCACCTCGAGCACGGCCAACACGCAAGGTCTCGTCATCGATCAAAACGGTAACCGCACATTGCCTCGCGGTGCCATCAAAGCCAACCAGGTTGGCGGTATCGAAGATGCATTGGCCGAATTCGATGCCCAAGCCTCTTCGTTCTTGTCGTATAACACGACCGATCGTCAAAGAAATGCCAGCAACCTTTTCACTCCCTCGATCTTTACCGCTCGCGATACAACCTTCCAAAACGCTTTGTCCAAGCGTACTGCAACGGGTGGTGTCGTAACGGCAAGAAGTCAAACGATTTACTCTGCGAACAACGTTTCCACAGCGGGTGGACAGGCCCGTGTCGTTCCAAGCGATTACACGCAGATCCTTGAAATTCAAGTCCAACATCCTCTGATGCGTGGCCGTGGAACGATGGTCAATCGCATCCCTGTTCTTTTGGCTCGCATCAACGAAGACAACTCGCTCAACCAGTTTGAAGAAGGTGTCCGAAACTTCGTGAAGGACATCGAGAACATGTATTGGGAATTGTACTGTGCCTATTGGGCGGTCGAGACCTCCAAGCTGGCACATGAAAGTGCTCTCAAAGTCTATCGCGTTGCGGAATCTCGCGCACAACTTGGTGAAACGCCTCAATCGGTTTTCTATCGAGCGAGTGCTCAAGCATTACGATTCGAAGGACAGTTGAAAGCTGCTTTGCATGGTGTCAACTTGCCTGGTGGTGATCCCGGTGTCCTCGGTCGTGAACGACGCTTGCGATTCTACATGGGATTGGCACCTACCGACGGACGTATCATTCGTCCTGTGGATCGTCCATCGGTGGCTCGAACCGATTTCGATTGGAATAGCATCCAAGCAGAAGCTCTCCATCGCAACGTCGACCTTCGCACTCAAAAGTGGGTTGTGAAGCAAAAGGAATTGGAATTGATCTCTGCCAAGAATCAAATTCTGCCAGATGTCAACGTATCGGCTCTCTACCGATGGCTCGGTGTGGGTGACGATCTTTGGAGCCGCGATGGTGGCGTCGAATTTCCTGGAAACTCGCTCAGCACCAATCGAACCAGCGCTTGGGAAAGTCTGCTCGGTGGCAATTATCAAGAAGCCGGTTTCCGTGTCGAAGTCACTCCTAATGCGGTTGGAGCTCGCCGAGCACACGCTCTCATTCGCAACTCGCAGCTTCAGTTGGCTCGCGAACACGAAGTCTTGAAAGATAAAGAGCTCGCTTTGATGGCTACCCTTTCGGATAACTATGCTTTGATGCACAACCACTACGAACAAGTGCAACTCAAGTTGAATGAATGGAATGCCAGCCAGCTGGATGTCCAAATTCAAACCGATCGTTTGGAGTCGGGTGTTCAACAGATTGAACAACTCACCAACGAGTTGCTTCAAGCTCAAGAACGACGTGCTCGAGCTCAGCAAGAGTACTATCGCGCCGTATGCGAATACAACAAGTCGATCGTTCAAGTACACATGCTCAAAGGCTCGCTGCTCGACTACAACAACATCTCGCTGGGCGAAGGTCCTTGGGCTGATAAGGCTTACTGGGATGC
Organism: Pirellulales bacterium; assembly: GCA_046349875.1. GTDB lineage: Bacteria > Planctomycetota > Planctomycetia > Pirellulales > Pirellulaceae > JAXMBN01. The sequence goes on along the minus strand of JAXMBN010000004.1, from coordinate 73,971 downwards.
AACGGAACGAGCTCGCGAACGAGATGCTGCTTACTTCTTAGAAGGTGGTGCATCGCGACCAGCTGTTATCAGCCGTGGTCCTGTCGAGAACAACGTCGGAAGCCGTATCTCGGATGCTGTGACCAGCGATGAAGTGATCGTCGAGGAACCGTCGTCCCCTTCCAACATCGAACCAAGCGTTCCAAGCAAGGGATCGTCGGAACCGGTTCCACAGCCTGAAGAAGTTCAGCCAGCACCTGTTCCACCCGTCAAGAAGATGCCAACCAGTCGTCTCAAGAATGATAGTGCTGCCACGACTCCTTCCAGCAATGGAACGGGAAGCGATGAGGGGCAGCCTAAGTGGAATGTAAGGCCTGCATCCAATACATCGTCAGCCAACGCTGCTGGATCGAATGGCAATGCACTCCGCAACGCATCGACCGTCCAACGCGCTTCGTTTGACGAGCCAATTTCCAATACCAAAGCTCCCGCGAATACTCTGCGACGTTAATCCTACGTTGCAACTTCGCGAAGCATTCTGAAGTCATGTGCGTACAGCAGTAGCTGTGAACGAGGGCAGGGGGAAAGCCGCGGCGATATCTTACGATGTCGCCGCGGCTATTCATTTTGGTACAGATCCACTTTGCCTTCATCGAACGCCGATGGGCAATTGATTTCTCTTCTATGCCGAAGACATCGCTCGACAACGCATCGCATCAGCAATGAGGCGCTGCGACCTCATAGGTACGCCCTGCTTGCAATCCATTCTCGTAATTCTTGCGAGCGATCTGATAGAGCTTCTGACCATGCTCGGTCGGATACTCACCCGTGATGCAAGCGCGGCACAAATGATCGGAGGGAAGTTGGATCGCGCGAGCGATCGAATCCACCGGTAAATAACGAAGAGAATCGCACCCCAAATTCTGAGCCATCCGCTTCTGTGCTTCGGCCGTCATCTGGCCATCTTCCAGAAACTTAGGTGCAATCAACTCATCGATGGTCGACATATCGATTCCATAGAAGCACGGCGCCACAATGGGTGGGCAAGCCACGCGAACATGGATCTCTTTGGCTCCACCAAGATCGCGGATCCGATCGAGCAAAACTTTCATGGTGGTGGATCGGACGATGGAGTCTTCCACCAAAAAGACTCGCTTGCCTTCGAGAACTTCGCGAAGGGGTGTGTATTTGCTCGAGGCTTTCGCCTTGCGCGCTCTTCCGCCTTCGATAAACGTTCGACCGCTATAGCGATTGCGAATCAAGCCTTCACGGCTCGGAATACCCAATGCATACGCCATCGAATCCGCAGCTGCTTTGCTGGTGTCCGGTACGGGAACGACGATGGTGTCTTCATCGATGGGGATCGATCCATCTTCTTTTTCAATACGAGCCAGTTCTTCGCCAAGACGCGTTCGAGTGATATAGACGCTGCGATCATCAAGTGAACTTGCAACGTTGGCAAAATAGATCCACTCAAAAAAGCAGTGGGCTGGATTGCGTGGTTCCGCAAATCGCTCGATCTTGATCCCTTCAGGCGAAATCATGATCGCATGTCCCGGTGGCAACGAATGAATGGACTCGCGGTCAAACGAAAGATTGAGCAACGCGACGCTTTCGCTGGCAGCGGCAAAAAGCGGACCTTCAATTGCATAGCAAAGCGGTTTGATTCCTAGTGGATCGCGAGCCAACAACATTTCACCTTTGGCATTGAGCAATGCCAAAGAATAGGCTCCGTCAAATCCACTCACGGCACTCTTGAAAATGTCGATGAGCGATCGACTTGCAGATCCCGAAGAAAGTTCGCGCCCGATCTCATGCATGATGATTTCGGTATCGGTGTCGCGAGCCAAATGATGCTCGCCATCTCGAATAAGCTTTTCTTTTAGTTCCGACCAGTTGGCGAGCTGGCCGTTGAAACAGAAGCTAAACCACTTGTGTTTATGGATATGCTGTCGCTCGAACGGTTGGGCATAGCTACGGTCATCTTGTCCGCACGTTGCATAGCGAACATGACCGATGGCAGCGGAGCCAGCATAAGCAGCCATTAAGGCTTCGCTTTTTGCGCGATGCGATAACTGGAAGACTTCACTTACCGGGCCGACATCCTTATAAGTATCCAATAACTGAGACCGACCGGGATTGAAAGTCGTCATACCCGCCGCCAATTGACCGCGGTTTTGGATATCTTGGAGCATTCTCGGAAGGAGACGAGAAATTTGGCTGGGTCCACCTTCTGGACAAAGCCGGCTTTCTTCGCCGCCAGGAAGGTGGTAAATCGCCGCAACACCGCACTCGTGATGCAATTCGCTCATATTTCCGTAATGCGCCTCGCAAGGAAATCGATTCAGGGGCAATGGATCCTAGGACCATTCCGCGAAGTGGAAGCGACCCCAAGTCGCCCAATGGTGTGCGAAGTTGAGGTCTTGAACGAGTGTTAGTTTAGCGACACGACAACGAACGGCAAACCGTCCAATAGAGTTGAAGGATCGTCGGAAGTGACTGAAATTGAAGGAAATACGCCAGAATCGCGTCGGAAAATTATTGAAAACGTTGACGTTTGGGTCGTCAAAGTTGGTTCCCGTGTCTTAACCGGTACCGATGGACGGCTTGATCGAGAACACATCGAACGACTCGCCAAGCAATTGCTGGCTGTTGCCGCCTCCGGCAAAAAAGTTGTTTTGGTGAGTAGCGGTGCCGTGGCATCGGGCGTTGGGCGATTGGGATTGCCGGGACGCCCAAAAGACTTAGCGACCCTGCAGGCGGTTGCCGCGGTTGGGCAGGCCCATCTCATTCAAGTTTATGAGCAGGTCTTTACTCAACATGGAAAACACGCTGCACAGGTTTTGTTGACCGCGTCGGACCTCGATGATCGCCAACGATATCTCAATGTGCGCAACACTCTTCACTCACTTCTTGAACTCGAGACCATCCCAGTGATCAACGAAAACGATACCGTGGCTGTGGATGAACTGAAAACCACCTTCGGAGACAACGATCGATTGGCGGCCATGGTCGCAGGGCTTTTTGCCAAACCGATGCTCGTCATCTTGAGCGATGTTCGTGGACTCTACACCACAGATCCTTCCGATCCTCATGCCAAAGTGATCCATTCAGTTCCCGCAGTCGATGCCTCGATCGAAGAATTGGTTCGCGATAAAAAGACCGGAATCAGCAAGGGAGGTATGGCAAGTAAGCTCTCCGCCGCCCGCTTCGTCACCAATAGCGGTCAACCGGTGATGATCGCTTGGGGACGCGAAGAGCAAGTATTGCCTCGCCTTCTTCAAGGTGAAGTCATTGGCACGATGTTCTTACCACAATCGAAATCGCTCAATCCGAAAAAACGCTGGATCGGTTTTACGGCTCAATGCGAAGGGAAAATTGTGGTGGATAAAGGAGCCGTGCAAGCTGTATGCGATCAAGGCCGAAGTCTCTTGGCGATTGGCATTCGAGATGTCCAAGGTACCTTTGAGAAAGGGGATGCTGTAGCCATCATCGATCAAGACGATCAAGAGATCGCTCGTGGCCTATCAAACTACTCGGCCTCCGAAGTCCGTCAAATTCGTGGATGTCGAAGCGATCGTATCGAGGAGATTCTCGGTGAATGCCCGTACGAAGAAGTGATCCATCGCGACAACATCGCCCTGCGCTAATCGACTTTGCGATCCAAGGGCAATTCCCATTTTCAATGGATAGCTCGCGTCAGTAGCAACCGATCGATCACTCCCATTCGATCGTTGCTGGTGGCTTCGAGCTAATGTCGTAGCAAACGCGATTGACGCCTCGCACTTCGTTGATGATCCGCGAGCTGATCTTGGCCAAGACCTCATAGGGGAGATGGCTCCAATCGGCGGTCATGAAGTCATCGGTATTCACGCATCGCACAGCAACGGCATTCTCGTAGGTTCGAGCATCCCCCATGACACCCACGCTTTGCACAGGTAGCAAAACCGCGAAGGCTTGCGATGTTTGGCGATAAAGTCCAGCGCTTGCGATCTCGGAAACGACGATTTGATCGGCCTCTCGAAGCACTTGCAGTTTTTCTCGCGTTACCTCACCAAGGCAACGAACAGCAAGCCCAGGCCCTGGGAAGGGGTGACGCCATACGAGTTGCTCGGGCAATCCAAGCTCAGACCCTAATCGACGCACTTCATCTTTGAATAGATCTCGCAAGGGCTCGATCAGTTCAAATCCAAGTTCTTCAGGCAATCCGCCCACGTTGTGATGGAGTTTGATCGTGGCCGCAGGTCCATCGGGAGCAGCACCGCTTTCGATGACGTCTGGATAGAGCGTTCCTTGAGCCAAGAATTTGGCATCCGAAATCTTCTTGGCCTCTTCTTTGAAACAATCGATGAACGCATGGCCGATCCGTCGACGTTTCTCTTGGGGCTCGGAGATACCAGCCAACGCGCTGAGAAAGCGATCTTCGCCATGGACCACGTGAAGGTCCGCTTTAAAGTGCTCGGTGAACTCTTGAATGACCGCCGTCTGTTCGTTCTTTCGCAACAGTCCGTTATCAACCAAGATGCAGGATAGTTGAGGGCCAATGGCTTTGTAGAGTAGTGCTGCCGTCACACTGGAATCCACGCCACCGGATAATCCACAGATCACGCGTTGGTCGCCCACCTTTTCGCGAATTTGCTGAATGCATTGGTCGGCAAAGTCGCTCAGATGCCATTTACCTTCGCACTTTGCGATGTTGTAAAGAAAATTGTGCAAGATCGTGCCGCCCATCGGTGTATGCGTTACCTCTGGGTGAAATTGAATCGCGACGATCGGCTTCGTGTGATGGCGAACCGCAGCCACGGGACACGTAGGTGTTGATGCAAGTGTGGTGAACTGCTCCGACAACCCTGTGACTTGATCACCATGGCTCATCCATACTTCCATGTCGGAAGGAAGTCCTGCGAAGAGCCCTTCATTGACTTTTACCTGCAGGCGAGCTCGTCCAAACTCACGACTAGCACAATGCGATACATTGCCGCCCAAGCTATCCGCGATGAGTTGCATTCCGTAGCAGATACCGAGAATCGGAATGTCGAGTTCGAAAAGCCCCGGAGCACAGCGAGGAGCACCTTCCGCGTAAACGCTTGCAGGACCTCCCGACAAAATGATCGCGGCTGGGTTCCGACGCCGAATGGCTTCAATGGAAATGTCGTGACGAACGATTTCACAATAGACGTTCTGTTCACGAACTCGCCGCGCGATTAGTTGTGCGTATTGCGACCCAAAATCAAGAACCAGAACAGACTCACTGTTCCATTGATTCGAACTTCGCGAAGCGTCGGCCATCAGAATTTGCCTCCAACTAGTGAACCCGATAGGTGTTCGTCGAGAAACGGGAGTGGAAGCCGAAGAAGTATAAGAAATGTCCAGGGGTTTCACCAGTAGCTAGGCCCGACCCTGCTGATTAGTCGTCGGAAAGGAGGAGAGAATGCCCCGTTTTCTGGGAAAAGTCCAAGTCCTGCGAGCCATGGCAAGTGAGTGAAGCCATGGCGCGGGAGCGAAGGCTTGGGGCTGATGAGCCCATCGAGGGTGCCTCGCCGAAAACGGTTGTGTCGTTTACAACCAAGAATGTGGTCTCGACGATCCAGCGGTTGCGGAAAAGGGTAGGCCCGCAATCAAAGTTGATAAAACGTTGGTCTGAATCCGAGCAATCGATTCGCTTTGAAGGAAGGTGGCGTTACGTGCAAATATTATTGGCTAATGATGATGGAATTTATGCGCCAGGCCTGGCGGCTCTTGGCAAAGCTCTTACCAAACTCGGAAATGTACTGACCGTTGCCCCCGCGACTGAGCAGAGTGGGGTTGGGCATTCGATTACCTATCTAACTCCTCTCACCTGCAAAAAGATCTTTGATGGCGATCAGTTTCGTGGATGGGCCGTCGAAGGAAGCCCCGCCGACTGTGTCAAGCTCGGCGTCGCGGAACTGGCGCAAGGCCAGGTCGATCTCGTGGTGAGTGGGATCAATGGAGGCTTGAATGCTGGAATCAACGTTCTCTATTCAGGCACCGTGGCAGCTGCAATCGAAGGTGCCTTCTTCCGCATTCCAAGCATCGCCGTATCGTTGGAATACGATCCCCATGCAGATTTTGCATCGGCCGCAGATTTTGCGGTGGATTTGATTCAGCAAATCCTCGAGCAGAAGCTCGACGGCCCTGAGTTATTCAATATCAACATTCCAACGGCAGCGACGGCCAAACTCCGAAGTGGCTCGCGTCCACTCGTTCGATGCGTGCCCATGGGTGTGGAGCGATACGGTGAACATTACATCAAGCGACAAGATCCAAAGGGAAGGGACTACTTTTGGTCCACCAATGATCCACCGCCAAAGCCAACAGAGCACGAGACAGATCTCACAGCGCTCGCAGCTGGGCATGTGACTGTCACGCCTTTATCGTTTGATCTCACCAAGTCCCCATTGCTCGAGAAGATGGCAACTTGGACATTGAAGTAATTGCTTCTGGTGAGTCGTCGCTATAAACGAAAACGAGGTCGAGTTCAAAAACTCGACCTCGTTCATGATTTCATTTTCGAGAACCACAAGGATCTCGAAGTTGCTTCGGATAATTAGGCAGCGGTTGGCTTGTTGCCGGTCTTGATCAAGTGAACCAAGCGGCCCTTCAATCGCGATGCCTTGTTGGCGTGGATGATGTGCTTGGCTGCAGCTTGGTCGAGTTGCTTGTACAACGCAGGAAGAAGGTCCTTGGCTTCGGTATCCTTGCCAGCAGCGACCATTTCACGGATCCTGCGAAGCGATGTGCGGATTGCCGACTTGCAAGAACGGTTGCGAGCTCGGTCTTCTAAAGCCTGACGATTTCTTTTCTTTGCACTATTGCAATTAGGCATGGAAAATGTCCCAAAATCTCTCTGTCTACAATTCGTTTCAGTTGTCGCTCGTAGCCTCTCGGCTCGGGACCTCATATCATGCCGAATACCCATTTCGCTGTCTAGGCTTAATTTGCACTTTCGACCATCGACTCCTCGCCAAATAATCGTCCTATGACCGCAACAATCCCCATTTCACCGAAAGTCTACCTGGTCGGAGCTGGCCCGGGTGATCCAAACCTACTCACTTTGAGGGCGGTGGAATGCCTGAAACTGGCCGATGTCATCCTCTACGACGGCCTAGCGAACCCCCAAATCTTAATCCACGCTCGGCCAGATTGTCGCCAAATCTGCGTCAGCAAGCATGGTCGAGAAAAGAGCTGGACTCAGCAAGAAATCACCCAGCAAGTCGTTTCCGAGGCCCTCGCGGGGAATTGTGTGGTCCGTCTGAAAGGGGGTGACCCCGCGGTTTTCGCTCGATCGGCCGAGGAACTGGAAAAGTTGGCCGCAGAGAACATTCCCTTCGAAGTGGTTCCTGGAATTACCGCAGCCTTGGCGGCTAGCAGCTACGCCGGCATTCCCATCACACACCGCGATTGGGCCTCATCGGTTGCTTTCATCACGGCGCATGGCCAAGCGATGGACGGTGGCGAAGAAGTGGATGAGCCTCATCATTGGCAAGCCATCTCTGCATTTCCCGGAACGCTGGTCTTCTATATGGGTGTCGCCTCTGCTGCGCGGTGGAGTCGCAAGTTGATCGATGCAGGGAAGTCACCCTCCACTCCTGTCGCGCTGATTCAGCATTGTTCTCTACCCATCCAAAAAACCGCTTTCTGCACTTTGCAGGATATTGCTCAAAAAATCGAACAACTGCAGTGGAGCCCTCCGGTCATCACGATCGTTGGCGAAGTCGTCAATCTCGGTCCTACTTTGGATTGGTTTGCCAAGCGTCCTCTTTTTCATCGAACGGTATTGCTAACTCGACCACGCGAACTCACCGATGAATGGAGAGATACCCTCGAGTCTCAAGGTGCTCGAGTATGGACCCATCCCGTCGTTGCCATCGAACCACTTTCCATCGATTGGGATGGTTTGGCGAAGGATACGGATGTGCGTCCTGATTGGTTGGTCTTCACCAGTCGCAATGGAGTGCGATACTTCATGGAATCGCTCAAGGCGAGTGGACGCGATGGCCGTTGGTTCAAAGATGCTCGCATCGCAACCGTAGGACCAGCAACGGCTGCCACGTTGCGCGATTATCATTGGATCCCCGATCTAACCCTTGCTTCCGATTGCAATGCCGATCATCTAGGTCGAGTGTTGGGTTCTCAGGTCCAAGATCGTCTAGTGTGGTTCGTTCGTGGTGATAAAGGTGGCGATGCGCTTCGCGATCAATTGCAATCCAGCGGAGCAACCGTTCGCGAGCTTTTGGTTTATCGGAATCGAGATATCGAAAACGCAGATCCAGAGGTACTGCAATCCATGCAGCTAGGAGAAATCGACTTCACCACCGTTACCAGTCAGTCCATTGCCAAGTCGCTTGTGCGTCTCTTTGGTGAGCATCTTCACCGAACACGTTTGGTTTCGATCTCGAAAAACGTGAGCCAAACATTGGAATCACTCGGCTATTCGGCATACGCTGAACTCGCTCCCGAAGAGTTTGCTCAATCTTCATCCTGGACCAAGCTTGCGAATGGCGACCAAGCATCGAGAGGCCAATAGGCAGAGCAAGAGTCGATGAACATGCTCGCATGCGGCAACTTCTAAGCGTTGGGCTCAGTCGCCTGCGGACGCGTCACGAAGATGGCTAAAGAAAGACCGATCCCAAGCATGCCTGCTGCTAAGAAAAACGGTGCACCAAGAGCGATGGAGTCTTTTCCAAAAGGCGTCACCGAAGAAAAGATACTGGTAAACAAAGTTGGGCCTACCATCCCAGCAATGCCTGCCAATGAGCCTCCGGCACCTTGAAGTTGCCCTTGTTCCGAATGACTCACGCGGCGCGTCATGAGTCCCTGCCATGCTGGCGAAAAGAAGCCCATTCCAGCCAAGACGAGAATCCCCATCCACATCGCATTCTGATGCAACGAACACCCAAACCAAAGAAATCCTGCAATGCCGAATGACAAGGCCGTGAGAAGCATTCGTCGTTCGCCCAACTTGCGGATGAGTGGTCGCACTAAAGCACCTTGCACAATGATGGAACAAACACCTACCGCTCCTAACGAAAGGCCAACGACCTTAGGTGACCAATCAAATCGAAACTTGGAATAGGGAACGAAGACGTTTTGCAGAACTTGATGAGCTAATTGATAAAGAAACCCAATCATCGCCAATCCAAACAGTCCAGGTTGCGATCGGAGCAGGATGAGCGATCCAATGGGGTTGGCGCGCGACCAGGAAAAGGCTTGCCGTTTTTCTTTGGAAAGGGATTCAGGCAAAATGAAAAGTCCGTATAAGGCATTCGTTAGCGTTAGCGCTGCCGATACCCAAAACGGAACTCTCAATCCATAAGAACCCAACCATCCTCCCAACGCAGGGCCGATGACAAATCCGAGTCCAAAGGCCGCTCCAAAAATCCCATAGCTCGCAGCACGTTTTTCAGGCGGCGTGATATCTGCGATATAAGCTCCAGCGGTCGAAAAGCTTGCAGCTGTGATCCCCGAAAGCATGCGTCCTAAAAAAAGCCAACCTACCGATGGCGCAACCGCCATCAGGATGTAATCGATTCCCAGGCCAAACGATGACAAGAGCAAGACCGGTCTTCGTCCGAATCGATCCGACAAGGATCCCATGATGGGCGCGCATACAAACTGCATCAAAGCCCAGGCTGTTCCAAAAACGCCAAGGTATCGCGTGGCAAGTGCAGTGTCGCCATTCAACATGTCCTCTAACAAATAGAGCAACACTGGAATGATGACTCCAAAGGAGAGCACATCCAGAAACACGGATATAAAAATAAAGCCTAAGGCAGCTTTGGGTTGTTTGACCACTAAGCGTTCATCCTCATATTGTGGAATACCTCGATCGCAACATTGCAAGAACGAGGTATCGATTCAAGTCCTGCCAGCCAACGGTCATACACACGTTGCAAATGGGATCGTTGGCAATTGAGTTAGGAAGTATGGTAACTCAATTCCTATTTCCGCAAAGAAGCAAGACATAGGAAACGTTGGCTTCCTGAGATGCGAAAAATAAGAAGAGCTTCTTAGTCCAGAGCCAATCGCCGAAGATAATGCATCACGATTCCCCCCGCCACGCTCACATTAAGGCTATCGGTTCCTAGTTCCATAGCGATCTTGACGCGGTGCGTGGCTCGATTCTGAATCGCAAGCGGCAACCCCTCGGCTTCGTTGCCTAACAAAATCATGGTCGCGCCCGTTCGTTGAAACGATTCGAGCGGTACCGAGGGCTCTTGAAGGCTTGTCGCGATGGATTGGATTCCCAAAGATTCCATGCTCGCCATCAATTCCGTTAGGTCGCGACAGTCGATCAAATTCAATTTGAGAGCTGCTCCCATTGAAACGCGAAGCACGCGTCGCGAAAGGGGATCCGCCGTACCCGGTCCAAGAAAACAATCGCGTATCCCCATACCAGCCGCGGTTCTTAACAGCACTCCCAAATTTTCGGGATCTTGCACTCCTAATGCCATCATGCCCGTCCATCGAGCATCCTGACTCGCCATCGCTAAGACAGCGCTTGCCTGCAATGGAGGTTTGCGAATACCGCATGCCAAGAATCCGCGATGAAACTGAAAGCCCAAGAGTTCATCGATCCAATCATTGGGAATGCAAAGTACTTGCACATCCTCTGGTAACCAATCTCGACTCTCATCCCAATAGTCCTCGTCGATCAAAATCGATTCAATGGAATAATCGCTTGCTACCAAACGCTGCACCAAGAGTCTGCTCTCGGCGATAAACCGCTGACTATATCGTGTGAGATTTCGAGTACGCAGGTGGCGATAAGGCTCGAGGCGTTCATCCTCCTGGGACTCGATTTTGATGAGCGGCATGTCGATGACTTTCCAACCGAAATCGAACACAAACGGGGCGATATCGAGCTTCCAACGACTTCGCTAGAGGAATCGTCCGAGTGGCTCTGGTATGCTAGATGATGATATAAAATGCTCGTCCCACCAACCCTCCACCCCCTTCCTCTCCTTCATCCTCCACGATTTGATGGTGAATCTCATGTGGTCATTGGCTCGATTGAGTTTTTCGTCATCCGCTCAATGGCTCTACTTGTTTCTTCTTTTGCTTCATCCGTTGCTCGACAATGCGGCAAGCCAGGCCCAGGAGCTTTCCAAGGAATGGATGAGCAAGTCTCGACGCGAAGAACTGTGTCCCGCTTTTTCTTTCAAGGAGCAGGATGGCAAAACGGTCCTGCAAATCACCCATGACCATCGACCAGGACTCGATGGATGGTTCGAGCGGACCTTTTCGGTAGAAGGTGAAAAGTACTATCGATTCTCCGTTGATCGACGAACCGAAGGTGTTCCCAATCCACGGCAATCCGCCATCGTGCGCATCGTGTGGGAAGACGCTTCCGGCAAAACGGTGAAGCCGATGCTACAGCGTCCCCAAGATCCACGACCTGTTTGGATTGCCGAGCCCGAGTTTCCGGAAGATACAGTGTTGATCGGTGATGCGATGCGAGTGTCGGGTGTGTATCAAGCTCCTCCATTGGCTACGGTGGCTCGCATAGAACTGCACCTTCAGTGGGCGCCGCAGGGAAAAGTCGAATGGACGAACGTAACATGGGAATCATGCGATCCACCATTGCCCAGACGCATTCGTCTTGGTGCAGCCCATTATCGTCCCTCTGGGATTTCGCCGCAGAAGAACTGCGAGGAGTTCTCGCCCATCGTCGCTCGCGCGAAACAATTGGGAGTCGATCTTCTAGTGATGGGAGAAACGATTCCGCAAGTCGGTTCCAAGAAGCCGGTTCAAGAAATTGCCGAAACGATCCCTGGTCCATCGACGGACTACTTCGGGAGCCTTGCCAAACAATATCGGATGCATCTGGTCTTCAGTTTGAATGAGCGCGAAGCTCATTTAGTTTTCAATACGGCTGTGCTCATCAATCCTCGAGGTGAGGTGATCGGTAAGTATCGTAAAGTTTGCTTGCCCCACGGCGAGGTTGTTGCAGGCGTTGCACCTGGTTCAGAGTTTCCTGTCTTCGAAACCGACTTGGGCCGAGTGGGCATGATGGTTTGTTACGATGGCTTCTTTCCTGAAGTCGCGAGGGCTCTTTCGGCAAATGGAGCTGAAATCATTGCTTGGCCTGTTTGGGGCTGCGATCCAAAACTGGCTCAAGCACGTGCTGGCGAGAATCGTGTTCCCATCGTCAGTAGTACGTTCATGGATCGAAAAGACCAATGGATGATTTCAGGGATCTTTGATCACGAAGGAAATATTGCAGCGCAGGCCGAGCAATGGGGCGAAATCGCTGTGGCTGACATCGAATTAGGACGCAAGTATGTAGGTCCTTACAACTTGGGTGATTTTCATGCCATGATTCATCGGCATCGTCCAGATTGGCCATCCACCACACGTGAATCAGGAAAGACTTCAGAACGCTCTTCAGAGCATCATTTGGTGCAAGGATGGCATGACTACTTTCCCAGCCCCGCATCGCAAGGTGGATGGCGAAGGTGTTCCAGTCAAAACGAATTAGAGTCTTTGGGTATCGATTCTAGAAAGCTTGCGGACTTGGAGGCTTGGTTATCGGCGAGTGACTCTCGCAACTTTCATGCGGTCGTTATTCACAAGGGACATGTAGTGCTCGATGTCGAACGCGGTCAAGGGATGACACAAAGTACTCGACGAGTAGCCTCCGTATCCAAAGCAATCTGTGCAACAGTACTTGCGATCGCTTCCGAGGAGAGCCAAAAGGGAACGACTCCCCATAGAATGCGATTCGACGATGCTGCTTTCGATTTTCTACCATGGGCTCAACCTCTGAGCGACCCGCGAAAAGCTTCGATCACGGTTCGACAATTGTTGAACCATACTTCAGGGATCTGCCCCGAATCTGTCGGTGCTCCAAATGATGGAGCCTGGGAATATATTCTTGGGCATACGCAGGACAGTCGAACGGCGGCTCTTGCTTTCGATCCGGGAACGCAGTGTGGATATTCCACGCACGCATTTGCACATGCATCGCTCGTTTGCGAAAACGTCACTGGGAAACCCTACGATGTGTATGCCACCGAATCTCTATTGCGGCCCCTCGGGATCGAACAATCCTGGTTTCAATCCTACCCAGGGGATGAAAAGCATGGCAACCATCCTTCGCACGGCATCGGATTGTGTGCTTCTGATTTGGCGAGAATCGGATACTGCATGCTCCGCGGTGGTCGATGGGGATCGCAACAGGTCATTCCACGATGGTTCGTTCAGGAGACGTCCCTGCCGACTCATTCGCTTACCAGCAAAGAATTGCGGTTCCAGCGAAATGCTCAAGCTTTTCGCACGGATGGGGAACTTCCTTCTAACCTCGATGGTGATATCGCGATTCAATTGCCACTCAGGTACCGCATACAAACCCGGTTCGGGCGGACGTACAACATTTGTTCCCAGTCTCGACCTTGTGATTGCAAGGCAGACTGGCGGCAGCGGGGCATGGGAGTATGAAGAATTCTTGCGTCGCGCTTGTGATATTCTTCGCAAATAATTCATCACGACGTTTCGAATCGAGCAAATTCCATAACTGTTTTCATTAGAGATACGAGGCAATGCGATGGCTCCAACAATAAGAGTATTCATGACGATAGTTGCGATATGCATTTGCTTTCTTGTGTCCAAGAACACGATTGTTGCACAGCAACCAGTTCCCGCATCATCGGTTGCAGATTCGAAGCGGCCACACCCACTACGCTTTATCGATACTTCTTTTGAAAATGCATCACCTGTTTGGTACGAAATTGGAGACGATGGTGTCGTATCGATTCACCTCGTTTACGATCACGAACGCGACGCTCCCAATCGCGCGGCTGGACATCTTCATATTCGCGTAGAATCGCAACCCAATGAGCCTTTGATTCTCGAGTTCCGTCATCTCGACAACATTTATAACGGACGGCCTGGTTCCGTGGCCAAAGAAATGGGAAGTCTCTCCATTTCGGAAGATGGTAAACACTGGAGGACGATGAAGACGCAGATCTTTCCGAACCATGTGCGTTTGGAGATAACTCCAACTGCATCGGCATTCTACATCGCTCGAGTGGAACCCTTTCGCCTTTCCGATTTAGCGAATCTGTTAGATCGAGTTCGGCGAGTGCCTCATGCAGAAGTGTTTTCGATCGGAAAAACAGTCGATCAACGCGAGATCCCTATGGTTCGAATTGGAAATCCCAATGCACCCAAGCATGTGTTTGTGCGTGCTCGTGCCCATCCGTGGGAAGCTGGAGGGAACTGGGTCGTTACCGGATTGTTGGAACGACTGATGCAAGATGATGAAACATCACAGCGTTATCGTGAAACCTATTGTTGCTGGATCTTGCCCATGGGAAATCTCGATGGCGTTGCGAGAGGACGAACGCGGTTCAACATGTTTGGCAAAGATTTGAACCGCAATTGGGATCAACCTGCCGATCCTCAATACAGCCCTGAAAACGCTGCTCTAGAACGTTGGCTCGAAGCTAGAATTCAAAATGGAAAGCGAATCGACTTTGCACTCGAAGTTCACAACGATGGTAACGGAAAACTGCATCACAATGCCCCTGTCGACCAACCCGAGCGCTACGCCCGCAGAATTCGCTATTTCGAATCGCTGCTGCGCAAGCATACTTGGTTTACGGAAGGCTCCACTCAAGTCATGCATGGGACAGGTACATTGGCCAATGGTTGGCAAACCCGATACGGTATCGATGGTGCTGTTCATGAATTCAATTGCCAATGGGCAGAAGGCTTGGGTGTTGCTCCCCTTGGTTCTCATTGGCAACAATACGGAGCGGGGCTTGCAGAGGTTTTTCATGAGTATTTTGAGAACCGTCCGGAATAATTGAAGTACGATTTCGTTGACGAGCGATTCCATCGTGCCCCGTTTCTTGTTCAAAGTGGTTCCTCCAAAAATAGAAGTCCCATTCATGGTCTTTCATAACCCAATGCAAAGAAAGCATGTCCTTCATTGGTTGTTCGGGCTCGTCGGCTTGGTTGCCCCAATGATGCTCGCGCATGGACAAGATCGGGCTGAAGATGGATCTCGCTACGTCTTCTCACAAGAAGGTGCGATTCCGATTGTGATCTCGGCACCTCATGGAGGTGCAATCAATTTGAATGGAGTCGAACCGAGGAACGGGGAAGGATTACCGCAAGGAGCAAGCGGTTTCTTCGCTGGACGGGATGGTGGAACGGAAGAGCTTGCCCAAGAGATCGCCAAGGAGATCGAAAAGCGGTTTGGTAAACCACCCTTCGTTGTCGTTTCGCGGGTGCATCGAAAGTACGTCGACATGAATCGCCCCGCTGATCTTGCCTACCAGCACGAAAAGACAAAGCAAATCTATGACGACTACCATGGCAAGCTGAAGGATTACTGCACCAAAATATCATCGCAGTATTCGGCGGGTTTGCTATTGGATGTCCACGGACAAGGTACGAGTCGCGAGACCGTTTATCGTGGTACGAAAAATGGAAAGTCGGTTGAACATCTTCGGAATGTTTTTGGCGAGGCAGCGCACACAGGTGAGCAGAGTCTGTTTGGTTCACTTGCCAAACGAGGCTGGAAAGTCCATCCCAGTCCACAAGATGGAAAAGAACAGTCTGGGTTTACGGGTGGCTTCATCACCGTGACCTATGGCAGCGCAAATTTCCCACTCATGGATGCGATGCAACTCGAGTTCGGTGCCGACTATCGAAATGGAGATGGGCGAAGCAATACGGCAAGTGTGCTGGCCGATGCGATAGTCGAATACTCTCGCAATTATCTTAAAGTCGATGCGATTGCAAAATCGAATGCTCCTTCGAAATCGATGGTCGAGGATTCGACCAAACCTTCCAAGACGGATGGACAAATTTGGGTCGCCGTTTTTGAAGACAAAGGTGTAAGCTCGACAAAGCAACTACATCAAGTTCTCGCTACCGATTCTACGTTGCGAGTGAAAACGTTAAACGCACAGCAGATTCAGAATGGCGAACTTGCGGATGTTGAAGTCATCATCTTCCCTGGTGGATCCGGAAGCGGGCAGGGCAAAGCACTTGAAGAACAAGGTCGGGAAGAGGTCCGAAAGTTCTTGAGCCGCGGTGGCGGAATGATTGGAATCTGTGCTGGTGCCTACCTCGCAAGTTGTGATTACGATTGGTCCTTACATGTGGTCGATGCAAAAGTGATCGACCGTCAGCATTGGAATCGAGGAACAGGGAATGTTGAGCTCGATTTCAGCGATCAGGGAAGGGAACGATTCGAGCAGGCATCACCTCGCTCTACCGTCTACTATCACCAAGGGCCGCTATTAGCTCCGGCCCAAAAAAGCGAAGTTCCCGACTATGTTCCATTGGCCCTCTTTGATACCGAAATCGCGAAGAACGGTGCGCCCACGGGTGTGATGAAAGGGACCGCAGCAATCGTGCAAGGCGAGTATGGCGAAGGGCGCACCCTATGTTTCAGTCCCCATCCAGAAAAAACGAATGGACAAGAAAATCTCGTGCTAAAGGCTATCCACTGGGTCGGCCGTGAATGAGGTCTTGGTCTCTAACAAAAGCCCCGAACAAAACGTCTAGCCTCTCTGCGTTTGTATTCATGAAGACAGAGAGGCCGGTCCGTAGGTACGATTCAGAAAGCAATTGACGAGCTTAGGGCTTGGTCGCAGGTGCTGGTTTTTCTCGCATGTACTTATGACATTCCATGCATCGGAGAGTTAGATCGAAGTAGCTCAGTGCGGCGCGGTCATAATCTTCTTCTTTCCCCGCCTTGTTGATCGCATCGGCAGCCTTTCGGAAGCTGCTACTCATTTCGATGTACTTTTCGGTGGTCAGTACATTCCAAGAACTTTCCATGCTCAGCAAGCTCAACGCTTTGGAATGTTGAGCGATCTTGTCGGCTTCATTCAAGGTAATCCCCTCGAGCAAGCCTTTGGAGTGCTCAAGTTTCTGGCGCATGAACTGCTTAAGTTTGTCGGACTTCGTTTGGGGATTCTGTGCCATGCTTTGCCAACCAGTAAACAGTGCAATTCCCAAAATCATGACCGCTAACAGGCTCTTCTTCATGGCGATGCTTCCATCTTGGAGGAAATTTCGAACACTCTTTCTTCCTTGTAACAAACTCTCTTAGCAATGCCAATGGAATCCTAAGTGAAATGCCCCGCATGCGACATTTTTCACTCGAAAGCCACCAACAGCAAGAAAGGTGGAAAAGGCACCAATGGGAGTGAACCCTTGCTTGTTATGCCAAAATATCGGTGACGACGTGCGATGGTCGTTTGTTGGTGATGGTCTGCTCCTGACCGCTATGGATAAACAGTAGTTCCTGATGATCCATGCCAAACAAGTGCAGAATGGTTGCGTGAAGATCGTTTGGCGTGACGACGTTCTCAACGGCCCGATGCCCAAACTCATCGGTCTTGCCGTATGCCACACCTCCTCGAAATCCGCCCCCAGCTAACCAAATGCTAAATCCTTGTCCGTTATGATCGCGGCCTGCTTTTTCGGGTGAACCATGCTCTTGGGTGACAGGCAGACGGCCGATTTCACCTCCCCAATGAACAATGGTAGAGTCGAGCATTCCGCGTTGTTTGAGGTCCGCCACCAAGGCAGCTGAAGGCTGATCGGTTTTCCTGCAGATACCAGGCAACGCTGTTTGGATGCTACTGTGATTGTCCCAGGGCTGTCCATTGTGAAACAGCTGCACAAAACGGACGCCTCGTTCAACCAATCGCCTCGCGATCAAGCATCGAGTGCCATATTCTTTTGTATCGGGCCGATCGATCCCATACATGCGATGCGTCGCTTCCGACTCTTGACTGATGTCTAACGCCTCTGCAGCCGATGTCTGCATTCTTGCGGCGAGTTCATAACTGGCAATGCGAGCCTCCAATTCCGATTCCTTGGGATGACTCGCTAGATAGTCTTCATTCAATGTACGTAAGAACTCAAGATGGTTTTTTTGCGCGCGTCCACGTAGCGATGCCGGTGGATCCAAGTTGAGGATACGAGGTTCTTTAGGACGAAGAACAGTTCCTTGAAACATAGCCGGCATAAAACCATTGGACCAATTCGTCACGCCATCCACAGGCAAACCACCCGGATCCGTAAGGACCATGTAGGCTGGAAGGTCTTGTGATTCGCTACCCAATCCGTAGCACAACCACGATCCAAGGGTGGGACGGCCTAAGATACCTGGAATACCGCCGTGAAAATAACGAATCGAAACTTCATGCCCATTCGCTCCTGTATGCATGCTTCGAATCAGGCAGAGATCATCCACGACTTCGGACGTATGCGGAAGGAGTTCTGAGAGTTCGGTCCCGCATTGGCCACGAGGTGCGAAGCGAAATGGACTTCCAAGTAGTTTTTTGCTTGCCTCGTTCACAAAACTGAACGCAATATCCTCCTTGTACTCTGTGCCGTGATACTTCGTGAGCTCGGGCTTAGGGTCCGTAAGGTCCATATGCGATGGTCCGCCGTGTTGAAACAGCGAGATCATCGCTTTTGCCTTCGGCGCACGATGGGGCTTCCGAGGCAAAAGGTCATTGAATGGCTTTTCAAGTGCGATCGCTTTGGGTTGCTTCAGCGGTCGGTCTTGTTGTAAAAGCCATGATAAAGCAATCGCTCCAATGCCCATACCATTTTCAATAAGAAAACTGCGGCGTCCTAAATGCATGGCATGGCCCTAATCTACATATACGAATTCGTTCGAATTGAACAACGCATGGCAAAACATCATGAGCACTTGTTGCGTGGGCGGCATGGAAGTGATCCGACTCGATGGGGAGCGCTCGAGTTCTTCGAGTTGAATCGAAGCGTAGTTCACTGATCGTTCCCATTCCTGGATCGTAGGATTGCGAGCGTAGGCGAGTTGCCACGCATACAGCAGCTGATACGGCAGGGCTTGGTAGGATTGAGATACGTTGGGCCCATGGAACTCGTTGCGACTATCGGCGAGCAATGTTTTGGTCGCATCGACGATTTGAATAGGCCATTGGAAAGAGTCCGATGTTTCCTGTGCCTTACAGTCGACGACAAAATCAAGCATGTCACCTGCTTGAGCTTGGATGGTTGCCAGTTCAGTTGCGATCGATTGATTTTGCGAGGACCACTCTCCGATCATGCCAAGGCGGCTATGGTAAAGCCTAGCACGAACACCATCTCCATTCTCGGAAAGATGTTTCAATGTCCCTTGTAACGACATGATTCCATCTTGTTGACACGTCCACCTTCGAACCGCTGCAAAGTGCGATCCCGGATGGCCTCCATCTTGGTTTAAGATTACCCAACCAATCTTTGGATCGGGCCTCTGCGGTCCTCCCTGCCATTCCGAGCCTGTCCAATGATCTAATGGTTGAAAAGACTGTGGTGAATAGTCTTGGTCACGAACCGGGCTATATCCAAAACTCCAGCGAGCGGCCTTCGGAAAAGGAGCGGGCGGAACTTTTTCCAGGCCAGAGGGGGCTTGAAGCGGTGCCTCGCGGAGTACGCGATTCGACATCTCTTCTGCTTGCTGCAACGCAAATTCGCCGTTGAGCAAGATGAGGGACTGCGTGGCCACGGTCGAGACCGGTCGAAAATCGCAGTTAACGTCCATCACGGGAGCATCGAAACTCTGAAGCATCGCAACCGGCTGCGAGCGTCGGACTTGCAGGTAGAGACTCTTTCGAGTCTGTTTGCCTTGAACAATGATTTGGCCAGAGTCATCGGATTTAAGAGGAATTGGGGGACCATACAGTTGGTTCTGCATGCTACCTGCGGCAAAGATCATTCGATCACGCAGCACCTCAGCATCTAATCGCATCAGTGGCTTTCGAGAATAGTCTTGAGGATCCCGTTCTGCAGAATCGGCGTTCGATCGTAATCGCGAACTTTGCTTGTAGGCCTTGGAATGAAGAATGGTCCTGTGCAGAGATTTGAGGTCCCACTCTGATCGAACAGATTCAAACGCCAGCCAGTCCAGCAATTCTGGATGTGTCGGTGGTGACCCAAGCTTTCCAAACTCGCCAGGAGTTGCCACGATTCCTCTTCCGAAATGATGTACCCACATATGGTTGACGAGTACTCGCGATACCAAAGGATGCCTTCCGTTGGTAAGCCATCGAGCGTATGCCAAACGACGCCCCGAGGAGGGTAGCGATTCATTGCGTTCAGGGATGGCTGGCACTTCGCCTTCGGGAGCTGTGACAAGCAAATCGCGAGGAGTGATTTTTTGTCGAGGTTGGAGGTGGTCACCGCGATGGAAGAGGTGTGTATCAGGAATGCGATTGGGGATCTCCGACATGACACGGAGGAACTCTTCGCGAGGTTTCTTGGCTCGGATTGATGCGATTTCTTGGTCGATCTTCTTGAGTTCCTCTGCGGCTTTCGGGAGATATTGGTAGAGAACACCAGGCGTGATATTCACGCTGGGGTACATCTTGAGGATACGCGTTTGCTCTTCATTACGATCTTTGCTGGGCGTTTCGTAGGCTTGCTTCAGACTCGTACGCAGCGGCTCTTCATATTTCTCAAGCTCCTTTTGAAGAGCTTCAGCCATATATTTGTCTTCTGTCAACTTTCGGTGGCTGGCTCTTTGTTTCGCTTCTTCCTCCACTTGAGCTGCCAGCTCGATTTCTTTCTGGGTGTAGAGTGATAGCTTTCTCGCCTCGGGCGTTCGCCATTGTTGCCAATCGAACGCTGGCTCGAAGACTGCTCGAATGGCAAAATAGTCACGTTGAGAAATGGGATCGTAACGATGATCATGGCACTGAGCGCATCCGATGCTTGATCCCAACAAAGAGGAGCCGATGATCTTCAGGGTATCGGCGATTACTTTGTTTCGTGCTTCCGGACTGTTGTCGCCACTGCCAGTGCCATCGGCGGCCATCGTCAGAAAGCCCGTGGCAGTGAGTAATTCGATTTGCTCGGAAGTCCAGTCGCCTTGCTTTGGTCCGGCGAGTTCATCACCGGCAAGTTGCTCCGTTATGAACCGGTCCATTGGTTTGTTGGCATTCAGGGATCGCACGACATAGTCTCGGTACTTCCATGCCCATGGACGCTCGGCATCTTGAGCTGTCATTCCTTCAGAATCTGCATAGCCTGCAAGGTCCAACCAGTGTCTTGCCCAGCGTTCGCCATAACTTGGCGACGCCAGCAACTCCTCCACCATCCGTTCATACCAATCCGGTGCCGAATTCTGTTGCGCTTCTTCGATCACCTCCAACGTCGGTGCAGTCCCCACCAAGTCAAAATACACCCTCTTCACCAGCGTCCCCCGGTCTGCCTCCACAAGGTGCCATCCATCTATTCTTGACGCTCCCGCTCCCGATAGGAGCCAGCCATCTATTGTTGAATCGGGATTCACTCCAGGAATTCCACGGGGACTAGGGGAAATGGGACGGTATGCCCAGTAATCTCGGTCTTCAATCGTCAGCGGAATTCCTGGTTCTATTGCATCTGGTTCTGCTCGTTTGGTCTTGGCTCCTTCGTTGATCCATCGTTTTAAGATCGCAACCTGTGCTTCGGGAATGGCGTGGCCATTTGGTGGCATCTCCCTTGCCTCTATTCGCTTAACGACCAAGCTTCGGTCGGCCTGTAAAGGATAGATGCCTGCCCCCGAATCTCCCCCTTTCACCAAACTATGGACCAACCGCAAATCGAGATTTCCATCTTTCTCATCGTTTGCCCCATGACACTCAAAACAAAACTGTCGAAGTATGGGCCGGATGTCGGACTCAAAAAACAGAGCTGGCGCAACAGGTTCGTCAATCGGCGACGCATTGACGCATGGAACCAAAAGGAGTGTGAAAGCAAGAAATAGCGGCTTCGGCGAAAGGGACATTTCGGCCTCGAGGTGGGATTGTTGGTGGGACCTCTATGATACCAACAATTAGCTGCCGAATGCCATTCAAATATCACGCCGAAATATGAAGAGGGCTCCGAGACGGGCCCCAAGATGCTTCTTTGGTGTTATCAATAGGGAGGGATACACCCAATTTCGGTAGATATACTCAATGCAAAATGTGTTCTACAACCGTCGCAACCCAGCTTAATCCTTCGGGGGTTTGCGCACAAAGAATTTCTCGCAGATGCGTTGACCACGAATCCATGCAACGTCGCGATTCAAAGCTTCCGCTTTGAGGTTCTCTGGCTTTCCCGCAGCTTGCGATTTGCCAAAGTATTTCGAGTAGTTCCAAACGAGCTCGCACCACATGCTGCCTTCAATTCCTAGCCTCTCAAGTATCGGTTCGAGGTGAATTGGAATCCTGCCAGTCTTGTCGATGCGTCCCTCACGTCCAGTCCAGTCAAGTAGTGTTGCGTAATCCGCAACGGTCATCGACAAAAAGCCCTTGTCGCTAGCTCGCTTTCCACCATGATGAGGTGTTGGGTCAATTTCTCCTCGTTCACTTATTTGCAGTGGTGCAAGCCATGCATCAAGAGGTTCCAATGTGAGTGTTGTGCGTGATTTGAAAACAGAAGTTTCTGATTTCCCGCATTGCTCTTTCTTTCGGTAGTTTGCGAGACACTTTCGAAGCATGACAATTTCCTCCTTATCATTTCTTAGCACAGCTGCGTCCAAATGCATTTGGATGAGCTCCTCATCTACCGTAACCGATTGACTTTCGATGTCTGCTGCAATTCTTTTCGAGCGTCGTTCCCCGTAAAGTCGATCAAACACTGACGTGAAAATCGACCTCTCTGGCAATTCAGCCATTGCGGCTCGCACGGGATTCAAATCGACGTACGTTGCGCAAGCAAGTAACCCTGCTTCATCGACGATTTTCTGCGCTTTAAAACGGCCTTCCCAGAAGCGGCCTGTGCATTGATCTTCCTTATTGGCCTTTCTCGCAATCGTCTCCGACAGAGCTCGCATGAACCATGAAATGCTAGAAAGCCTCGTTCGAAGCTCTTTCATGCGCTTTGCATTTGCGATTTCCATCGCAATCTGCTGTGGACTAGGTTCGCCTAAGAAGTCTTCCAGTCTCTTGCCTGGAAAGAGGCGCAACCATCGAGTAGCGACGTCTTCGTCCGACCACAATTCCACAATGTCGGGGCGAGTTCGAAGCATCGAATGGACATGATTCGACATAATCGCGTAACTCAAGACATCGATGCCAAATACGCTAGCCAGCATTTCCATTCTTTGGCGAATCCAAGTCCGGCGATGCTCGTAGTTTTTACCAGAAGCAGTATCTTTTCCAGCCAAAAATGCTCTTCTAACACACCGCTGGATGCAGTGAGCGATATTCACTTGATTTGGTGGAAACACTGAGTCTCGTTTAGGACGGGCCATCGGATGTTCCTCGTCTGAACGTTTCTGCAAGCACTTGCCCATTAAGCCAAGAAAAATGAATCATGCACTAGGACCAAATATCTCGATCGAGCATTCGGTACTGAATTGCTTCATGCAAATGATGTGTTTCAATGCGTTCGGAACCTTCGACGTCCGCTATCGTTCTAGCAACTCGAATAATCTTGTCGTGAGCTCGTGCAGATAACCCCATATCGGTTACGGTGTCTCGCATAAGGGTTAATTCAAGCTTGCCTAACGGGCAGAATTCCCTTATCTGACGCGATGACATTTGCGCATTCGATCGCGTGGGCGTTCCGGAAAATCGTTCGGCTTGAGTGGACCTCGCTCTCAATACCATCTCGCGCATCTCGGCGCTGCTGGTTCCAGGAGCGTCGGCCGAGAGTTCCTGGAAAGGAACCGCTGGAACTTCTATGTGGATATCGATTCGATCAAGTAGTGGGCCACTGATCCTCCCCATGTACCTTTCCACCTGTGGTGGCGTGCAATTGCATGTTCTTCTTGGGTCCGTTCGATATCCACATGGGCATGGATTTAACGCAGCCACTAACATGAAATCTGCAGGAAAGGTCGTACTTCGGAGCGCTCGCGAAATGGTAACTACTCGATCTTCGAGCGGTTGCCGCATGACCTCTAGCGTTTTGCGGTTGAATTCTGGTAACTCGTCAAGAAACAAAACGCCATTGTTCGCAAGAGAAATCTCTCCAGGTGATGGCGGGCTTCCTCCACCAACAAGTCCTGCATCAGAAATCGTATGGTGAGGCGAACGGAATGGTCGTTGAGCAAGGAGTGGCTGACCGGGAAGCAATCGTCCCAACACAGAATAGATCCGCGTCGTTTCTATCGACTCACCTGCCGTTAACGAAGGCAGTATCGTTGGCAACCTTTTGGCGAGCATAGTTTTGCCTGATCCTGGTGGGCCGAGCATAAGCAAATTGTGCGAGCCCGCTGCCGCCAAGATGAGTGCTCGTTTAGCTGTTTGTTGCCCTCGAACGTCAGCAAAGTCGACGTCGTATCGGCTGTAAGCGTCAAATAGTTCTTGAAGCCGAGAGGGAACAGCTTCAATGTTGACGGTTCCCGTGAAGAAGGCGACAGCCTCGGATAGGCTAGAAATGGGAATGACGTCGATGTCCTCGACAACAGCAGCTTCACTAGCATTTCCGCTTGGCACCAATATCCCACGTAATCCTTGTTGCTTGGCGGCTGCTATGGCCATAGAAAGCGCACCCTTTACTGGTCGTGTATGGCCCTCAAGTGCTAGTTCCCCTACCACCGCATAATGTTCCAGTGATTCAGATGCAAATTGCCCGCTTCCAACAAGCATTCCAAGCGAAATGGGTAGATCAAAAGAAGCCGCTTGTTTGGGAAGTTCTGCCGGGGCCAAATTAATGACAACGCGGTCATGAGGGCGTTCAAAACCGCTGTTTACAAGTGCCCGCTCGACACGATGGGTACTCTCTCTTACCGCTTGATCTGGGAGTCCGACCAGCACCGTCTTGGGCAGCGGCGAGGGGGAAAGGTCGACCTCGACATCCACTGGAATCGCCTCAATCCCACAAAGTGAAAACGTTCGCAACTTTGCCAGCATCGTTAGCTCCTTTCTTCTTTTTGTACAGTGCACAAACGTTAATGTAAAGAGGTGTTTTAATAGACCTTATTATTGCGATCAAATGTTCAGTATTTGGTCTTCGCTTAGTTTGCATGCGGGGCATGTCAAAGAAAGGTGGCTGGCACCTATTGTGGGTCGTGCCTATTGTGGGTCGTGCCTATTGTGGAGTGCCTATTGTGGAGTGGAACGTGATCTTGACGTGGGATGCTGGGTTTTCTACTGTCCCGGCGCGATGATTGTATGTCTGAAGAATTCCCGCGAGTCAGAGTTATGGCCTATCGAAATGCAATTGCTGCTACCCTGTTAATGATAGGTGGATGGCACCTATTGGGGTTTGGGATGGACCCAAACCAGGTGACCCCGGGAGTCGGATATGTGCTGCTTCAATCGGGTGTGGTGTTGCATGGCAATGTGGTGCCTCAGGGCGTCGACGTGCTGATTGAAGATGGTTCCGCCAAGATCGTCATGAAAGCATCTGAGATTCGCCACATCTCGGTCGATAAAGAGGGTCTGTACAAATATCAAATAAGAAACTCGGTTCGTTTAGGGGAAGGTGAACATATACACCTAGCCTCTTGGTGCCTCGATAATGGTCTCTTGGATCTTGCGGGCGAGCACTACATGGCTCTCAAATCGCGGAATCCCAATGCGCCCCACGTAAAACAACTCGATGCCAAGCTTCGCCAGAAACTGCTCGATGACGAACTCAGCCGACGAGCATTCGGACTAGCCCCAAAAACGACGCCTCCAGCAAGCGTTGCTGACCAAGCCGTTCGACATGCAAGTTCCACGGAAATCGAGCCAACGGTTGGGACTGCGGTCGCTGTGGAATATCGCGAGGGAATTCTGCCTTTGTTTCGCAATCGCTGCGGGCAAGCAGGCTGCCACGGTTCTCGAGGCAAAGCCGATCTAATCTTTCCACAAGCCAATGCTATGGCCTTTTCCCTCATGCAAAAAAGCCTTCAATCAACACTGGCTTATGTCAATAAAAAAGACCCAACATCGAGCCGTTTGATCAAAATGGCTACCACAGCTCACGGCCTACAAACCAAGCCGGCATTCGACGTAAGCCAAAATAGTGATGCAGAACTGTTGGCTCGCGTTCATCGATGGCTCCAAATGGTGGAACGTGATGGCCAAGCACCGGTCTCACCGTCGCCAATTCTGACAGGTGTCCAACTCGCTTCGAATCCAAGCGCCCCGGCTGCAAACAACTCGAATAACGGAGTCGTGACATTGGTTCCTGTAGCTCCGTCGGACCAGACTCCGGCCGAGGGCCTCGAGTCGAAAGAACTCAAACGCTTGGACGAAGCGATACGAGCTCTTGAGCAACGCGAAAAAAACAGGTCCCCCAAGGACCCTTTCGATCCTGAGGCATTCAACCGACAATATGCTCCAGGGCCGAAATAAAAGCCCTTAGAAATCCACGCATTTGCACAGTTTTGATGCATAGATTCTTCTAATGGAACATTCTCTTCGAGGGCCCTAATTCGACCCTCTTTCTTGGCTGCATCTGCTTGGCGGCTGTTGTGTTTGAAAAACTCGAATAGAATCTGTGCCATTCCTGTTGGAGCGATACCGTGTAAAAGGGCTCTGGCAGCGGTTGAGTTGTACTACGGATACGATCGGTGAGGATGACATTTCCATGATGCGAACCCATACCTGCGGCGAATTGCGGGCGAAGAACATTGACGAGCAGGTCACGATCTGTGGTTGGGTCGATACCAAGCGAGATCATGGTGGTGCCGTCTTCTTGGACATCCGCGATCGCTATGGGAAGACTCAAGTTGTCGTTGCCCCTGAAAGCGGGCAGGCCAATTTGGAGACGGCCCAAAGTCTTCGCGGCGAAGATGTGGTGCGCGTGCATGGAAAGGTTGCCAGTCGCTTGGAAGGAAAGAACAACGCCAAACTTGCCACCGGCGAGATTGAGCTTCGAGCGATCACCGTTGAAATTCTCAACCGTTCCAAAACGCCTCCATTCTTTCCCAATCAAGATGAACTCGCTGGCGAAGATCTACGCTTGAAGCACCGCTATCTCGACCTGCGCCGCGAGCAAATGCAAAACACGCTCATGCTTCGAAGCCAAATCGTTAAACTCATGCGCGATTATTTCGAAACGCATCACTTCATTGACGTGGAAACTCCCATCTTGGGACGAAGTACGCCTGAAGGTGCTCGCGATTATCTCGTCCCGAGCCGCGTTCACCGCAATCACTTCTTCGCGCTCCCTCAATCGCCCCAACTTTACAAACAGATTTTGATGGTTGCGGGATACGATCGCTATATCCAAGTGGCACGTTGTTTTCGCGATGAAGATTTAAGAGCAGATCGGCAGCCCGAATTCACACAGCTCGACCTCGAAATGAGTTTCGTGAATGCCGAAGATGTGATCGGAATGATTGATGGCCTCATGGTGAAGTTAGCCAAAGAGCTTCGCGGGATCGAACTCAAGACCCCGTTGCCACGCATCACCTATGATGAAGCGATGCGACGCTTTGGACATGATGCACCCGATCTTCGCTATGGAATGGAAATCGTCGATCTCAGCGATGTCGCCAAGCAAACGGAGTTTCGCGTCTTCCGCGCCGCGGTTGATGAAGGTGGATTCGTTCGAGGCATCAAAGTCGATAAGCGTGCCGAGGAATTCTCTCGTAAGCGAATCGATGAACTCACCGAAATTGTCAAACGCGAATTCAATGCGAAGGGGTTGGCTTGGTTCCGATGCGAAGCCGACGGTAGCCTTTGGTCGCCAATTGCAAAGAATATCGAGCCACCAGTGTTGGAGCAGATCAAGTCAGCATTCCAAGCGACTCCCGGCGACTTGATGCTCATCCTTGCAGATAGTTGGGAAGTCACCTGCAAGGGCCTCAATGCCCTTCGTCGTCGTCTCGCGGCTGAGTTGAAACTCTACGATCCAAACGAGTTGAATTTCTCTTGGGTGGTCGAGTTCCCAATGTTCGATTGGGATGCTGAAGAAAAGCGATGGGTTGCCATGCACCATCCATTCACAGCCCCTCGCGTTCAGGATTTCGGGCTTCTTGATAGCGACCCCAAGGCCGCGCGAGCTCAGGCGTATGATTTGGTGATCAATGGTTACGAAGCAGGGGGAGGAACCGTTCGAATCCACGATAGCCAAGTACAACAACAGGTGTTCAGCCTTTTAGGAATCACTCCTGAAATTGCCAAGGATCGCTTTGGGTTCTTGTTGGAGGCGCTTCAGTATGGTGCTCCTCCACACGGCGGGATCGCTCTTGGCATCGACCGCGTTGTCATGCTCTTTGGTGGGCTCGACAATATTCGCGATGTGATTGCGTTCCCCAAAACGCAGAAGGCAACCGACCTCATGACCGAAGCCCCAGGCGAAGTAGAAACCAAACAGCTAAGAGAACTTCATATTCAATTGGCAAATCCCAATCCCACCCAAAGCTAACCCACTTCTTTTTCAAGAACAAATCCAACAAGACTGCTCCGCGTTTAGCTCAGCAGTCTTTTTTTGTGTCTCCATCTCTCCGTTTTGCGCTCGCATAACAAGTGGGACATCGAGGCTGGACTGGGGCCGATTACGATTTGGACTCGAGCCACTTCTCTAGCGAGGGCGGAAGAGAACGAAGGTGCAAGTCACGCTGTGGGAAAGGAATCTCAATGCCTGCTTGGCTGAGAGCTCGATGAAACTCAGAATGCAATTCATGGCGAGTCTGCATGCGATGATCTAGATTTTCGAGGAATACTCGAATCGTAAGGATCAATGCGTTATCACCAAAGTTCTCAAAGAAGGCCGTCGGAGAAGGGTCCTTAAGAATGTTGGGATGCTTCTGGCAAATCTCGCTCAGTATTCGACACGCTGCATCGGTATCGGTTCCATAAGCTACCCCTATCGAAAACTTCAATCGATTCGTCGAATCGCTCAACGTCCAGTTGAGAAGTCTTCCGGTGATGAGATCTTTGTTCGGAATGATCAGCTCTTGTCGATCAAAGTTGGTGATCGTGGTCGCGCGCATACGTATTCGCGATACACTCCCCGTTGTATCTCCGAGAGTGATGACGTCACCTACTCGAATCGGTTGCTCGAAAAGGAGTATCAGACCTGAAATAAAGTTCGCAAAGATCTCCTGTAAGCCAAAACCGAGACCCACGCCCAAAGCCGCCACCAGCCATTGAATGCTACTCCATCGAACCCCCACGCTATTGAAGGTCATTGCAATACCCAAGACGAAAATCGCATAGCGAGACAGGGTGGAGATGGCATACCGCACAGCGTTTTCCAGCGGTAAGTGTTGCAGCAGAGCAATCTCGAGCAGGCCAGGGAGATTGCGTGCGGCTACGATTGTCATTGCCATAATAGGAATGGCCAAGAGTACGTTTGCGAGCGTAATCGGGATCATGCGTTGATTCGAACCCATGACTTCCCAAAGAGTGACCGAGTTCAAGGCACCGACTGCAGGAAGCACGCCAGACCAAATAAATGCGATCGAAAGAATGGCACCAAGGACGATCACGCTCGTTACCAATCGCATCGTTTGCGCGTTGATCTCTGCAAGGTTAATCTCTGACGTCGATGATTGCGAAGATGACGCTGTTACAGGATCTCTCTTTTGCGCTTCAATCAATCGTTGTCGCGCTTGGGCAATGATGATGGCGCGTCGATTGAGCATGAACCAACGCCGGAGAAGATTGTGTAGCAGGGTTAGGCCTGCCAAGGAGATGATGCTCGTATGAAAATGCATCGCAAGACGCTGAGCCGTGTAGTGATAACCCCATAGACTCAAGAAGAAGAGGAGCCATGGTCCACTTACAATGCCTGTATACCATACATAACGAAGGCGGTCGGTCCAACCACCGCGGTTTGCTTCGATGTGACCCGTGAAGATGCCGTTGGCAGGTCGCAATACGCGAATCAAGAATATACCACTCACCACCATCAGTGAGCAGAAGGCAATTCGTCCGAGTGAACTCTCCCACTTTTCATCGCCCGACTTGGAAACAATCGACACCAATGCGATCAACGGGACGCCAAGGTCGATGAGCCATCGCAGATTGCTGCGAAGTATTTGCGTGACACGCGAAGACCACTGAAAGTGTTTTTCAGCGAGCCCTCCTCGGCGGCAGATTTGGCGAATCAGTTCGAGCGAAACGAAGTATCGAGCCGCAGCCAAGCATGCAAAGCTCACTGCTGGCGGAAACTGTTCCTGTTCGACCGAAGTATCGAGCCGCCACGAGATCCATATCAACAAGAATGGTATCGGGCTAGAAGCAAGCAGCGTCAACGCAATCGTTTTAATCGTGGGCAAGAAGCTAATGTTGTTCGATCGCTCGGCCGCTTCTCCATATTGAGCGATCAAACGACGAAAGCGGGGAAGGCTAAAAACGAGGAGTCCAAAGGCGAGTACGCCGAGAATCATGAGCCAAGGGGTTGTTGTGAGGTCGAGATAAAGAACTCTTCCCACTTGCTTCCAGTGTTGCGTGTGGCATAACCATTCCAAAGCTGGGAGAGCTTGCAACAACTCGCTTCTGTCCAATCGATCGGACGACCGCATCCAAAGGATATGCTGATCGACAAAGTCGCGATAATCGCGAACGAGGTTGACCATGTCGCGTTTGGCACCAGCTAAGCTGAAGAGATTGTCAAAGTAGTTGGAAGCATCCAATCGAAAGTTGCTGATGAGCTCTTTTTCCATGGCGAGGAGTTTTTCGGTTTCGCCCAATAGAGAACTCGATGAGGTTCCCGATCCATCGGGAGACCGATTCAGCAAATCCCCCTGTTCCATGGCTGTAAGCTGCGTCTTCCAATCATCAAGCTCTAAGATCAAGGTTTCCGTTTGAACCATCTTCATCTCATACTCGCGAAGTTGAGATTGCAGTTTGATTGGGTCCGGAAGTTCGCTTCGTTGTCGTCGCAGCATCAAACCAACCAGCGAGTTAAAGCTTCCCACTTCTTGAGAGTGTTGTGGGTCGATGCGTTCTTTCATGATCTTGAATCGCTCGGACCAAAGCGATTTTCTCGCTTTGGCGGCTTCGATCTCGAGCTGAATCGCGGAGTTCGCTTTGGCGAGATCTAGCCATTCATTCACACGCTTCACGAGCCGATCGGTGGTGGTCTTGGAGCGAGTCGAAGCTTCTTGAGCCAACTGTTCAATCTTGTTTTTCTCGGCTTGGATTAAACTCTCGCGACGCTTATTGAGTTCATCGGTGATCTCTTTGATTTGGATTTGAAGCAGTTTTTCCTCGGCAGACGATAGTTCTTTTTTCAGCGGAAGGAGTTCCGCCTCTGCTTCATATGTTCGTTGCTCGGACTCGAGCTTTTTCGTGCGTTCATTGCTCGCCTCTCGTTTGGATTGGTTGAGAGCCCGCTGAAGTTCAACGATTCGTGCATCTGCCTCTGGCGGAGCCGGGAGCGCTGCTTCTTCATTCAGCTTGCGGAGCAGCTCTTTTTCTTCATTAATGAGCCTGGGTAGATCTTTGCGACGCGTTTCGCGAAGGGTCATCGCCGCTTCGACTTTGGTGCGTTGGTCGACGATGGCTTGAAGATTGGATTGAAGCGTTTGCAACTCTTTTCGAAGTTCTTCAACCGAACGGTAGATCAATCGATCCGAGGATCGCGATGCATTGGTTGGCAGATTTTCTTTGCGTCGCTTTGCATCTTGCGTGGCAGCAGGCGCCGCCTCCGAAGCTGCTGCGAGTTCTTTGGCTAGGCGTTCGTTTTCGAGCTTTGCCCGGATTTCTACCAAGATGGCTTCGTAAAGTTGTCCCAACGTTTGCTTGATGGCTGGATCGATATCGGAAGCCGCTTGAAGTTGAGCTTGGCGCGCGGTGATTGTTTCGACATTCAACAACGTAGCGTCAACGGCCACGGACGAACCTGTTGGAAGATTCGTCGCAGGTAGTCCAACTTGATTGCCAGGAAGAGTCGTGGGAGGATTCTGTTTGGTTTGAGATACCGGATATCCGGCTGGTATATTGCCTCGCAGCCTGCGGCAGGCCCCAAATTCAATTGTGCAGAAGCCGTTCCTGCCAACAGGCAAAACAGGAGCACTAGGGTCACACACCATCGAATCCATGGGGTGTGATCCTTCACGGAGGATGCTTGTCTTCGGCGATGATCAATTCGATTGCCTTGCATGATCCTTACGTTTGGCAAGTGTTAGTCACACGTAACAGCATGACCTAATGAACGAGCGTGTGGCTATTGCTGAATCGTGATTGCGAAACAACGTGGTGCACGATCGCAGCGGGATGAATTTGCTCTGATGGCTATTTAGAGGATTTGGAAAGCGGTGGCAAGGCGAAGCTCTAGAGTGCTAGCGTTCCAATGCCAAGGAGAATAGAAGTTTCGAATGGCTCGTTGGATGAGCTCTTACAGGCGTTCACGAAAGGCAACAACTTGGGAAAGCCAAGCGAAGCTATGAGAGAGGATTGGCCAGTCGCGATTGGGCCTCTTCGAGCCAAGGGCTACCTGGGGCCAGTTCAATAAATCGAGCCCAGTGGGTGTTCGCATCTTCATGCTGATGCGTATCGTCAAGAGCACGTGCGAGATGGTAGTGGACGTCGGGGTAGGCGTCATAGCGAATGAGGGCACCGCGAAATGCAGCGATGGCAAGATCTAAACGGCCTGATTCTGCGAGAACGCATCCTAGATTGGCCCTTGCTTCAACAAAGTCTTCGTCGACTTCAATCGCTGCATAATAACGTTCGCGGGCGGCGGAAATATCGCCAAGCCGATAGAGTAGTTCTGCGAGTTGAAAGTGGATTTCCGCTTGCGTTCCAAAACGAGCTAAGATGACACGGTACCATTCGATGGCTTCTTCAAGATTGCCTTCGTCTTCATTGGCCTGCGCGTACTGTACGAGTTCCTCTTGCGACATCGTGAAGGGATCTTGAGCGGCTGCACCAAGATAATCGGCAACCGAGAGAATCGTTCGCGACGATGCAGATTCGGGCGTCGTCGGGGTGAGGGCATCGAAGTCGATTCGCATTTGCCCGGTAGGTTCGATCAGTCCTTCCTCTTTGCGAAGAAGCAATTGCCGTCCTTCGACGATGATGCTGAGTTGTGCAAGCGAACGATCACTGGATGCATTGCGACGCGACAGTTCGAGGACTTGCTTTTGGATCGAATGAAGACTCGCCCCAGCAGCCAACCACGAAGCAATTTGCCGAGCGTTATGGACTTCTTCAAAATCAAAATAAGGCAAGCGATGCACGACGCGAACGGGATGGATCAAACCAAGTCGTTGCCATCGACGAATATTGCGGACAGGTACTTTTAATAAATCCGCCAGCATGGCGGGGGTATAGAGTTGCGAAACATTTTGGGAATGATCGACAAGCCCTAATCGTCGCCAGAGTTCGGTTTCTTCGATCAGTTCCGCGGTTCCATTTTGAACCTGACTCTTCCATTCAGCCGGCAACAATTGGAGAGGATCTTCGGAAGGATCTTGGTCAGCACCTACTACGATGAGGTCAACTTCTTGAGTTGTTCGCTCGATTGGAATCCCATCGTGATCGCGAACAAGTTGGAGTGCTTCTTTCTTGGTAAGGCCCCCTAGTTTTCCAGCAAACGCGATTTTTCGATTGGCAAGGGGCGATTGCACGCGACCGTCTCCGTTGGCCTTAAGGGCACGATGAAAACGACAAGTTTACACGACCCCATGCCATGCGGCGACCACCTGAGCAAGATCGTTCGCAATCCGCGAAAGGCTTCATGCGTTCTGGATTGTGAAGGCATCCTGCAATCTACAACGGTCTCGTTCCACGACGACGTGCGGCCCGCAAAAGGCGAGTCAAATTGATTTGCAAGGACTCGCTAGCGAATATTGCGTTGGTTGCGCGACAAGGTTCCGATCCACTCTTCGCTACCTCTGAGAATAAAGAGGTTTGCAGATGTGCTCTTCTGATATTCGGAACTGTTTAATACCCAGTGTAGGTCGTCGAGCGTCGGCGTCTTCCAACCGATGGCTCCAACAACGATATCACCAACTTGGATCTTTTGCTGAGCCGCAGGGCTGCCAGGTCGGACGGCGGTCACTTTGAGACCACCCTTGTAGCGATCTTGATTGTTCCGAAGAGCACTTGCCCCAACTTCGCTAACGCGAAGTCCAAGTTGTTCCCAAACGTCTGGCGTTTCTCGGCTAGCTAAACGGTTGGCCGAATGCGAGTTGGCAAGCGCGATCTGCTTTACCAAGGCCGATGGCCCACGTTGAATCTTGATCGGTAGGTGTTCGCCAACTTTTCTTCCAATCAAGGCTAGCTCAAAATCGAGTTTACTTTGCACTTCTCGACCATCCACCGCAACGATGATATCGCCTGCTTCGAGATCTTGAGCTGCGGCGGCTCCGCTTGCAGAGATCACTTCGACCTTACGCGAGGACTCATCTGCCACGTTTCGAAGTTGCAATCCGGTAGATACTGAGTTGCGATGGCTGGAGGCGACGAGGTTCGAGGCTACTTCGATAGCGGCATCAACGGGAATGGCAAATCCGATGCCTTGCGCGCCCATCCGAACGGCGACATTAATACCGATCATATCCCCTTCGATATTCACAAGCGGGCCACCCGAATTTCCAGGGTTGATGTCTGCGCTTGTTTGAATGAGATCGCGATAGTCCTGAGATCCATTGACGGGCGTGTTACGGTGCAAGCCAGAAACGATTCCAACCGTGACGGTCCGCTGATAGCCGAATGGATTTCCGATAGCGATCACGGTCTCGCCAAGCATTAGGTCGCGACTGCTACCGATCGAAATAACAGGAAGGGGCTTGTCGACCTCTACCTTGATGAGTGCCAAGTCGGTTTTGGCGTCGGCTGCGAGATTTTTCGCAATGCACGTTGTGCCATCACCCAACGTAACCTCGATTCGAGCCACGTCTGCGACGACGTGATTGTTGGTCACGATGTAACCACGAGGATCGATGATGACGCCTGTCCCCATGCCACTGAATACCTGGGGCTTGCCATTCTCCGATAGGAGCGATGGATCCGAAGAAACTGTTTTGTTTCCTTGGATGTAAACCACAGCAGGGACGGCAGCCTCGATCGCTTTGACGATCGGAGTATGCCGAGGGCCATATTCATCCACGGCCAGCGCGTTCAAGTTCGCGAACAACGCGAATCCTAAAAACGGTAGGACTCGAAGGCAGTGGGATTTGATGCGTTTGATCTGGGTCATGCGTCGCGGTTCTTCGCCGGAGGTTTCGGGGCGGAGCACATTGCGGGTTGTGCACCGAATTTCAAACCTGCGGTATGGATCGGTTGTAGGACGCAGCAGCCATGACTCCTACATAATCAGGAGGAATCCCTTATCTAAATAGCCAGAATGGAGGTTTAGGTAAAATCGAACGGTCAGGGCGACCTTATCCACGATCCCGCGCCAACCAAAGATGCCTGCCAACCAAAGATGCCTGCCACCAAAACAATAGGTGCCAGCCACCTATCCTTGACTTCCCGAGCCAATAGGTGCCAGCCAACTATTGTTGATTCCCACGCACAATACCGCGCAAGGTAGGGGTATTGGGCGAATTGATCGCCAATTGGCATTAGTGGAGCTAATGGTGCGGGGGCGTGTTGCAGAAGTTGTCCTTTACGTAGTCAAAGGATTCAGCGAGAATGCAAGGTTTGAGTTTTGGTTAAACTTGGCTAGAAGAGATGGGCGGTTTGAGCTGCCCTGAACGAAGCGACATCTCGGTTGAGGTATTCAATGGCTGACGCAAAGACACTTGGTGAGGTCGATCCTGCAGTGCTAGCAGCATCGGGACAAGTGGAAGCACCCATCGATGTGGATCCGGCGGAGACGAGTGAGTGGCTAGGTTCACTCGATTACGTTTATAAGAGCAAAGGGCCTGAGCGCGTTCGGTACCTGGTAAAAGCACTCGAGAATCGTGCTCGCCGGGATGGCGTTGAAATCCCGATTGAAACGACGACACCGTACGTCAACACGATTCCTGTTTCCAAGCAGCCACCTTACCCTGGAAACCGCGAAATCGAACGGCGGATCAAGAGTATCATACGCTGGAACGCCATGGCGATGGTCGTTCGTGGTAATAAGAAGACCGACAACACGATCGGCGGGCACATAAGCACTTTTGCTAGCAGTGCAACGCTATACGAAGTTGGATTCAATCACTTTTTCCGTGGTCGCGGCGAAGACGGATACAGTGGCGATATCATTTATTTCCAAGGCCACGCATCGCCTGGCATGTATTCGCGAGCATTCTTAGAAGGTCGCATTACGGAAGAGAATTTGGAAAACTTCCGTCGCGAGCTCCAGCCTGGTGGAGGGCTCAGTAGCTATCCGCACCCATGGTTGATGCCCAACTTCTGGGAATATCCAACGGTGTCGATGGGACTCGGTCCTATCATGGCTATCTATCAAGCTCGCTTCAACGAATATCTGAAGGACCGTGGTCTCAAGGACACAGCTGGACAAAAAGTCTGGGCGTTTTTGGGTGATGGAGAGTGCGACGAGCCTGAAACCCTAGGTGCCATCACGTTGGCATCGCGAGAAAAGCTCGATAACCTCATTTTCGTCATCAATTGCAATTTGCAACGCTTGGATGGTCCGGTCCGTGGCAATGGTAAGATCATTCAAGAATTGGAAGCCATCTTCGGTGGTGCCGGTTGGAATGTGATCAAAGTTGTTTGGGGTGGAGATTGGGACCCATTGCTCGAGAAGGATGAGTCCGGATTACTTGCGCAACGAATGACCGAAGTCGTTGATGGCCAATACCAGAAGTACACGGGTATGCCCGGTTCGTACATTCGCGATCATTTCTTTGGCAAGTATCCCGAATTGGCCTCGATGATTGCAAATTATTCGGATGAAAAATTGCAGAAGATGCGACGTGGAGGCCACGATCCCGAAAAAGTTTACGCTGCTTACAAAGCTGCCGTAGAGCATCGCGGCGCACCGACGGTCATCCTGGCGAAGACCATTAAGGGATATGGATTGGGCGAAGCTGGTGAAGGCCGTAATGTTGCTCACAACCAGAAGAAGATGAACGAGAAAGAGCTTCTGGAATTCCGTAGCCGGTTTGGCATTCCCATCTCGGATGAAGAAGTGGGTAATGCGCCGTTTTACAAGCCGCCCGAGACTAGCATCGAGATCAAGTATCTGAAGGAACGTCGCGCGGCATTGGGTGGTTCGGTACCAAGTCGTCCAACGACGCATCCCAAGCTCGATGTTCCAACGCTCGAAGACTATCGCAAGTTCATGAGCACTCAGATCGAAGGTAAGACGATCAGCACTACCAATGGATTTGTGCGGCTGTTGAGTCGTTTGGTGAAGGATCCCAAGATTGGTAAGAACATCGTTCCTATCGTTCCGGATGAGTCGCGAACCTTCGGTATGGAAGGGATGTTCAAAGAAATTGGCATCTATGCGCACGCTGGTCAGCTGTATGAGCCTGTCGATTCCGATCAAATCGCCTACTACAAAGAGGCCAAGGATGGACAGATCCTTGAAGAAGGAATCACCGAAGCCGGCTCGATGAGTAGCTTCAATGCAGCTGGCACTGCTTATTCATCTCACGGAATCAACATGATTCCGTTCTATATCTACTATTCGATGTTCGGGTTCCAACGAATTGGAGATCTGGTATGGGCCGCTGCGGATATGCGGGCCAAAGGTTTCTTGATCGGTGGCACGGCTGGACGGACGACGCTCAATGGCGAAGGCCTTCAACACCAGGATGGTCATAGCCATCTCAATGCAATGGCATTCCCAACGGTGCGAGCCTATGACCCGGCTTGGGCTTATGAGACTGCGGTTATTGTCTTTGATGGAATGCGCAAACTCTATCAAGATAATGAAACGGCGATTTACTACATTACTGTTCACAACGAAGACTATGACATGCCTGTGATGCCTGAAGGTGTCGAAGAGGGCATCGTCAAAGGCATTTACAAATACAAGTCTCGTGAAGCAGACGGTGCAATCGGTCGCGTACAGTTGTTTGGAAGTGGAGCGATCCTTCGTTCCGTTCTGGAAGCTCAAGAGATTCTGGCCGATCGCTATAAGATTGCGAGCGATGCTTGGAGCGTGACCAGTTACACGCAATTGCGGCGTGATGCACAAACGTGCGAACGCTGGAATATGCTCCATCCCGATCAGCCGCAAAAGGTCAGCTATATTGAATCGATCCTTTCGGGAGTGAAGGGGCCGATCATTTCTGCGAGCGACAATGTTCGTGCAGTGGGTGAGCAATTGCTACCTTACATTCACACGGACTATTACGTGTTGGGCACGGATGGCATGGGACGTAGTGAAACCCGTCCTGTACTGCGACGCCACTTTGAAGTGGATGCGGCTTCGGTCGTCATTGCTTCTTTGTATCGTTTGAGCAAGCAAGGTATTGTCCCGAAAGCCGATGTTGCCAAAGCCATCGTCGATTTGGGATATGATCCTGAAAAGCCGAACCCACTCTTTGCATAATTGGGTTGCAGTACCCATTCACAACTGACTTGAACATAGGAAACGATAAAAGCAAATGTCCATAGAAGTCAAACTGCCCTCTTTAGGCGAAGGTGTTGCATCGGGAGATGTGCTCGAGATTTTCGTCAAGGAAGGTGATACGATTTCCAAAGACCAAAGCCTGCTTGAGTTGGAAACCGATAAAGCGACCGTTAGTGTCCCAAGTCCAACTGCAGGTAAGATCCTCAAGATCGTGGTCTCGGAAGGCGAAACTGTTGCAGTAGGTGCACCGATCGTGGTTGTAGAGCCTTCATCGGCACCAACTGCTGTTCCTGCACCAGCACCAGCACCAGCACCTGCCCCTGTCAAACAAGAAGCTCCGAAAGCAGAGCCTCCCACTTTGACGCCCGTTGTAGAAGCCAAGCCTGCTGCCGCAGCCCCCGTCGTGGCCGCTCCGGTCGCGCCGCGTCCAGCACCTACACCAGTTGTTGCAGCGCAGCCTCCAGTGTTGGCACCCGTTGCGACAGCCGTAGACACCGCATCGGATGTGATTCCCGCTGGTCCGGCAATACGGCGATTCGCTCGCGAAGTTGGCGTCGATTTGACTGGAGTCGTGGGAACAGGCGAAGGTGGACGGATCACACGTGAAGATGTTTTGGCTGTAGTTCGTCAAACAAGCCAGTCGGTTCGAACGGCGGCTCCATCGGTTTCGAATGCGTCCGCGGCTAGTTCCGCTGCGAGCGTCGATCCATCGCTTCACGATGAACATGGTCCAATACACGTCGAAAAATTGACAAAGATTCGAAAGACTATCGCTGCGCAAATGCACAAGTCATGGTCGACCGTGCCTCGCGTGGTGAACTTCGATGACGCAGACGTCACTGAATTGGAAGCGTTTCGCCAAACCAGTAAAGATGACTATGCGGCTCGTGGAATCAAGCTCACGACCATGCCTTTTCTTATCAAGGCCGTTGCAACAGCACTGCGACATCATCCGGCGATCAATGCAACGATCGATTTGGAAAATGAGCAAATCATTTACAAAGAGTACGTCAATATTGGTATCGCCGTCGATTCGGATCGCGGATTGGTCGTACCCGTGTTGAAAAATGCTGACAAGCTTCCTATTCCGGATATTGCCCAAGCATTAAGTTCTCTTTCCGGACGTGTTCGCAACAACGACTTTGCTGTTTCCGATTTGCGAGGCGGTACGTTTACGATTAGCAATCTGGGTGCCATTGGTGGTACCTATTCAACGCCGATTGTAAACGTTCCTGAAGTCGCCATTCTGCTTGTTGGGCGATCACGGAAATTGCCAGTCGTCATGGACGATGACACCATTAAACCGCGACTGATGATGCCATTGAGCTTGGCTTATGATCACCGTTTGGTTGATGGTGCAACTGCAGCTCGTTTCCTCAATGATGTGATCGCGTATTTGGAAGCTCCTAGCCGATTGCTTTTGGCAATCTAAGGATCGTATCAACGCTTAGCGAGTCATGGACTGAATTGTTTGGTTGGATGACTCGAACAATAGCAACAAAAAAAGGGCCGGTCACTGGACCGGCCCTTTTTATTAGCATTGGCTTTGGTTGAAAGCAACTTAAGCGGCTTGTTCGCGCTTGAGTTTCTTTTCGTCCATGCTCTTGAGATCGACGATATCAGTGGCCAAGCCGACCAAGCGAAGGAATCGGATCACCATATAGGTCATGTCGAATTCCCACCACTTGTGTCCGTGTTGAGCTAGGCGAGGAAGAGCGTGGTGATTGTTGTGCCAGCCTTCACCATAAGCGATGATCGCAACCCACCAGAGGTTTCGACTTTGATCGCGTGTTTCGTAGTTGCGATATCCGAACATGTGCGAAGCAGAGTTCACGAACCATGTGGTATGAAGAACCAAGACCATCCTTAGACAGACGGCGTATACCAACCAAGAGACTGCTAAAGTCGATCCGCCAACCAAGTAGCCAGCGAAAGTCACGGCAGCTCCAAAGGCAATGTGGATCGGCAAAAAGGCCTTTTCAAGGAAAACCAAGTAAGGATCTTTCATCAGATCGGGAACCCATTTCTTGAAATAGGCTTGGCTGTCGCCACCATCGGTGCTGAAGGCTAGCCAGAACATGTGAGCCCACCAAGGGCCATCGTTTGGAGAGTGAGGATCGCCAACCTGATCACTGAAAGCATGATGCTTGCGGTGGTTTGCACACCACGAAAGTGGGCCACCTTCTCCGGCAAGAGCACCAATGAATGCAAAAATGTGGGACAACCACTTGGGAACCACAAGACCAGTGTGGGTTAGCAAGCGATGGAATCCCAAGCAGATTCCCAGGCTTCCCGTCATCCAGTGCAACAACACAACCAAAGCCAAGCCCGACCAAGAAAAAGTCCAAGGGCAAGCTAGTGCTCCAATGTGAACCGCGATAAGCCATGCCGATGCGGCCCAGTTAACGCGAATAATCTCTTCTTGGGCCTTAGGTTTGCTACCACCTTGCGGCGCGTTCGCTGGTACCGGTGAATTATCTCCAAGGGGTGGAGCCTGAGGTGGATCCATCGTTGGAGCAGCGTGATGATGTCGTGTACGGGAGGGCTGTTTTTCCATCGTTTGTTAATTCCTAGAAGTCGAGAGCCTAACTTCAAGTATTAACGCATTTTGGAAGATCGCTCTGTCCCACAGGTGTCATTTCCATGTAAACGCTGCGCAAACAACCGCATGTAGATCGCCCAAAATAGCTGTCTTTCCTCCTCAAAAAACAATAGGTGCCATCCACCTATCGTTGAAATGGAAAAATGCGATCCCCTACAAATGGCGATGTGTCAACAATAGGTGGCAGGCACCTATTGTTGACGCGCTAGAGGGAGAAGAGGTTGGCGAAGGCGGGTTCGAGTGTGATGTATTCGGCGAAACGCTCTGCAAGCGCGGAAATGGTGAGGAATGGATTGACGCCAAGCGCGGTAGGAATCGCGGCTGCATCCACAACGTAAAGGCCGCTATGCGTTTGTGGTGTGCCTGTACGCGGGTCAAGCTGGCCGCCTAACCGAGCATCGAAGACTTGTCCTTTGCTGTTGATGACGCCGTAAACCGGAGAGCTAGCGATGCTGCAACCTCCCAATGGATGAACGGTTCCTACCCGACCTTGAAAGGCGGCAAGTTCCTGGTACTCGCCACCCAACGCGGCTGCGAATCGATGGATTTCCGCAGTAGCAAGTTGGCGATACGGGTGTTGCTTGAGGCCAGGCCATCGAACGGTAGCTCGGCCGTCTGCGGCTAGTTCAATTCGTCCTTGAGCTCCGTCATGGCCGGAAACAAGTACGATCTGAGTATGATCGAGTCCGGGATCTCTTCCAAAAATGACGTTAAAAAGGTTGTACGCCGACGCAGATGCACCTTCTTGAACGATGACTCGGTGGTAAAGATTGGGCCGGTTCGGATAAGTAACATTGGATTGAATGGTAGGCCCGATCCACTCTTGAAAACAATCCTGCGCACCGAGTCCTCCGATCTTGGTGCAAAATTCTGTGCGCCGTATGTAACCGAGTATGTCGCCATTGCCGCTCCAACCACAACCAAGCCGTGGAGACAATTGAAGTGATGGGGATTGTGAGCGAAGTAGGATCTCGGTCGATCCAAGACTGCCGGCACCTAAAATGACTAACCGCGAATGGATCGAGCTACGCACGGAGTCCCAGCTGACTCCGTTGAATCGATGGTGAATAAAGTGGACCCGATAGAACTCGCCACACTTTTCAATGCGGTCCACTTCAATCTCGGTGAACATCTCGACTCCGTATTGCCGCGCGAGTGGAAGATAGTTCATGGCGAGAGTATTCTTCGCACCTACGTTGCAACCCGTCATGCAATCGCCGCAGTTCGTGCAGGCTCGTTGAATCATTCCTTGTCGATTGAGGATCGGCATCCCGGTCTGCGGACCGCGTGTGATCGTCAATGCAGACGCCTCAAAATGAGCGCCTTGGTCTGCCAAACGTTCCGCCGCTAAACGCTGTGCTCGCATCTTCGCTGTAAGGTCGATCGGTTCTCGTCGAACACCAAGCTCCCATTCAGCGCGGTCAAAGTAAGGATCGAGGAAGCTACGATCGTTCAGTTCGCTTGGCCATGATGGTTGGTGAAAGACCTCGCAGTCGGGGCGAATGGCAACATTGGCGTTGATCAACGATGTTCCCCCGAGCCCGCAACTCGACAATACCGTCACGTCTTCATCCTGCTGAACGTTGAGCAAGCCTGTGGGATTCTTCACCGAGCGTTTATCAAGCCCAAGAAGCGAATGGTGTGATTCCTTTCGAAGATCGAGAAACCGATCGGGAAAGGTGCCTGGCATCCATTCTTTACCTCGCTCCAAAAGTGCGATCTTGCACCCAGGTCGCGCCTTCTGTGCTAATCGTGCAGCACAAATGCTAGCCCCATAACCACTCCCAATGATCACGACATCATAGCCACAACCCTGCTGAGCTCGCTGAAGAAGAAGGTCACTCGGACTCGCTAGCCTTCCACCAAACTTTGCAAGGCTGGTTTGGTAGTCTTGAATCGCTTGCGTTCGTGTACCGAGCGTCCCTGGTCGTGGTCGAATGTCCGAACTGTTTGCCTGCTGACTACTTCCGAAAAGATTGGCCGACGCAATCGCAAAGCCCGCAGTACCGCGAGTTATCGCGGCGCGCCTATCGATCTTGCTAGCATTGGAATTGGGGTGATGATGCATATTGAGCCTCGACGATGGTTATCGACGAGACTCCATCTATCACCACAATCTGTCGCTGCGCGGGCCTACAGTTTGGTGGCTCGCAAGTTCTCTCCCTGTGAATAACTTTTGCTAGCTCAACGTTTGTCTGGCTAATATCGCACCAGGCTGAGCTTGAAGTGGTTAGTTTTTCAACGGTGAATACCGCGGCACGATCGATGTGTCGAACGAACTTAGACGCATAAAACGAAAAAGGGGAAAGCTTTCGCTTCCCCCTTCGCATTCCACGTCATTGCACGACTAGGCCTAGAACTTGATTTCTAGAACTCCATTCGGCTGAACCTGAACGAATCGTTCCACTGCTGGTGTCCGAACTTTGGGATCCAGATTCTTCATCGCATTGGATTCAGGTGAATCAGGGATGAAGAACATGTACTTGCCCGGGACGAGGTTCCCTTCGAACTCGCCTTCCTTGGAAACTTTGAAGGTCATCGGATGACCCGCCTCCATTGGTTGCAACGTGATGGAAGCACCCTTCAGTGGCGAACCGTCGTTCAACGTAACCTTGCCTTTTACAGAAACCGGTTCGCTCAGAAGTTGAGGCTTCGATGAACAGCCGGAAAAAGCGACCAGTGCCATAAGCGTTAAAAGCATTCTGCCTATCATTGTGACTCCTTGTTCAGGTTGGCCGAAGCGACGCGGCTTTCCGCGTCGCTTCTAGCGAATGATGTTCGCATCTTAGTTTTCAAACGTAAACTGATTTCCGTCTGCGGCACCGGCCATACGTTTCAGGGTGATCGAGTCGATGCTGTCCGAAATGAATCGAACCGAACCATCACCGAGAACGGCATTCACACCACCAGTGTGGAATGCAAATGGTTCATCGTTGGGCCCACAGTTATTCACCGACCACAAGCAAATCGCAGGACCGCCCATAGGAGATGCATTGTTGTTAATCTTGGCAACCTTGCTTCCAGCCGAATTGCTAGGACCTGAAATACCGTTGGTTGCTGCATCGGGATCCGCCCACGCGAAAACGCGA
This sequence comes from Pirellulales bacterium, assembly GCA_046349875.1. Lineage (GTDB taxonomy): Bacteria > Planctomycetota > Planctomycetia > Pirellulales > Pirellulaceae > JAXMBN01. Next base: position 29,991 of record JAXMBN010000004.1, on the reverse strand, counting down.
CGACCTCCGGAAGTGCCACCGGACCATGCAACCGGATCCGCTTGCGTTGCCATCGGTGCTTGGCGAGAAGAAAAGGCACCGAACCGAGCTACGGTTGGGTGAGCTCGGGACGCATCTTCAATGGAAAGAAGCGTATTGCTGGTTCCATCGATCACCGAACCGAAACCTCGCTTGTCGCAGGTCATGATGCCTGCTTGAACCTGGGTCAGCCAGTCGGTCAAGTTCGACGTTGGAGTACGCATTTGGTAGGTTGCTGACGATGGTCGTTCATCGATGTCGGTCAATGCGATGAACATGTAATCGATTCCACCATAACTTCCGATCGGATCGCGACCATCATTTCCCAAAGGAGCGGAAGGGCATACGAAAGCTGCGATCTTGGTCTTGGCTGCGACTTGACCACTTGGGAAGGTCGGGTCGTCATAAGCAATACCGCGAGCCTGAGCATGGAGTCGGGCTCCGGTCGGTGTCGTCCAAACGCCCGAGGTTAGCGTGGCGCTATAACGAGTCAACGCGTCGGCGTTGTGATCCATCAAGTTGTAAACCGCTACTTGTTCCAAGTACGGAAGCAACTGAGTTGGAACGGAGTGGATCATGTAGGTGGTGCTCGAAGAGCCCGTCGAATCACACTGACCGCTATGAGGAAATTTCTTGTAGGCCGACTCGAAGTTATGGAAAGCAAGGCCAATCTGCTTCAGGTTGTTCGAGCACTGCATGCGTCGAGCTGCTTCTCGAGCTTGCTGAACGGCTGGCAAAAGCAAGCCGACCAAAATGCCAATAATGGCGATCACAACCAACAACTCTACCAGCGTAAAGCCCTGTGACTTGCGGGCCCAAAGAACGCTCTTCTTCATCCACAACTCCTAATCCAGCTAAAACAAAGTCTCATTCAAAAGGACATGATGAGCATGTTAAGGAGCTCAAATGAGGAAACTGCGAACGACCTATTAAGATCGAGTTAATGACTGCATTCACCCTCCAACATCGTTGGCTCTGATGGAGGAGAAGTTGCGAGCGAGCCAAAATCCGGACTCCGATCGAGGTCGTTTAGGACGACTTTGACGCCTGTTCCAACGAATTCCACCTGCAAATGCCACAGAGACTACCACCGAACAGCATGCGTGCTCCTTTTTTGCTAGGATTAGCGTTTTGAGGTAAGATTGCTGGAGACTTGCAGCCTTCTCGATCTTCTTTTCCCTCCATCTGCTTCTCTTCGATGGGATTTAAAGGAATTCCGCATGAATCGATTTGCTCCCCTCCAATTGGTGTTGGTCGCGGCGTTGTTTCTGGGAGTCTTCCTCGTCGTGGGACTTTGCCCTTCGATGGCTTGGGCTCAGGAAAATGCGGCAGCTGCTCCCGTTGAAGAAACCGCCAGTGCGGCCAACATGTTGGGTTGGTTAATCCGAGTATCCGGATGGATTGGCGTCGTCATTCTGGCCATATCCTTCTACTTCGTTGCCGTCGTCGTGCAACAGTTCTTGGAGCTACGACCTGCCATCGCCGCTCCGCCTGAGATCGTTGAAGAGTGCGATCGACTGATCCAAGAAGGCAATGCCAAAGACTTGATGAAGCTGGTTGAAGAAGACGAATCGTTTTTTTCTCGTTCACTCCACGCAGGTCTAACGGAACTCGAATATAGCGTTGATGAAGGGCGCGAAAAACTCGAACGTACGGCAGATGCTTGCACGGTCAACATGGAAAAGAAGATTAGCGTTTTAGCGACCATCGGAACGCTGGGACCGATGATCGGTTTGCTCGGAACGCTCAAAGGGATGATTGGTTCGTTCATGGCCATCGCAATCAGCGGTAAGAATTTGGAAGCGAGCAAAGTGGCTGAAGGGATTTCGGAAGCGCTGGTGTTGACGTTTGAAGGGGTGTTCTTGAGTATCCCGGCGATTTTCTTTTATGCATTTTTCCGTAATCAAATCGCCAAGATTTCGGTGGAAACCACCATGCTTGCCGACGATTATTTTCGATCGGTGGTACGCATGCTGAAACGTCCGCGAACTCCCGTTTCGAAACCACAGGCCTCGTGATGTAGCACCTCGATTTTGAAGGAAGGCCAACATCATGTCAGGCTCTCATTCTCCGGATCGGGCCGAGCCCAATCTCACACCTATTCTGGACATGGTTTTCCAGTTGATCACCTTTTTTATGTTGGTGATCAGTTTCAAAACAACCGACTTCGACAAGCAGTTGGTATTGCCCGTCGTTGGCTCTGCTGCACCTGCAGAGGATACAACTTTGGGTGGGCTTCTGATATTGAACCTTCGAAGCGGTGGTCGGATGTTCGTGCAAGGGAAAGAACAATCCAACATCGAGGGCTACATTGGTGTCGAGTCCAAATACTTGAAAAGCAAGTTGACGAGCGATGCCGACAAAGAACAAGGAGTGACGGTAGTGATTCGTGCCGATCGAACCTTGCGCTGCGAGTTCTTGATGCGAGTCGTCAATGCTTGTCGGTCCAATGGGCTGGATCGTTTCGACTTCATGGTTCTGCGAGGTGGAGCGAAGTAGTCGATTATGAGCCGTCGTCGATATAAACGAAGAAGAGACACACCTGCAGAAGTCGAGCTCAACATGGCCGCCATGCTTGATATGGCGTTCCAGTTGCTTGCCTTTTTTATTCTTACGTTTAAACCATCGCCCATCGAATCGCAGATCTCATTGAGAATGCCCGACAAGCCGGCGACGTCCAGCGTAGGAACGCAGCTCAAAGAAAATCAAGATGATATGTTTGGCTTGCAGTTGACGATCAACGTCTTCTCGACGCCTGAAGGGGAACTGTCCGGCGTTGAAGTTGGCTCGCGGATGATTGATGGAGGAGGCAATTCACAACAGCTCGTTGTGGATTTGCAGGCAACGCTCAAGGAGCTTTTGGCGGGTTCATCGTTCGATGGAATCGCTCTTCAGGTTGCCAATGATCTCAATTACGAGCGAATGATGCAGGTGCTCGATATCTGTTCGCATCAGACGCTGCCTAGTGGCGAGCCCATGACCAACATTTCACTTGGGACATTGCAGGTACGATGATGAAGCTTCGAGTGCCGGCGTGGTGGTTAGGTGTCGGGCTCGCCTTCTTGGCAATGTCGCTTCCAGTGAATGGGCAGGACTCAACTCCTGCTGCAAAAGCGTCCGATGATCCAACAGCAGCAACGCGCACAGAGGCTTCTCAAGAAGAGCGACTCGAAGAATTGCTGCAGTTGGTGAGCGACAATACTTACAGCATTCACAAGCGCGAGATGCCTGCTTACTGGGGCTTGTTAGAGAAGGCGCAGAAGCAGTCTCTATCATCGTTGCTAGAAACGGCGCGGCCGAACCCAAGGTTCAACGATTTCTACACGGCGGCAAGTAAGCATCGTGGCGAACTGGTCAAGTTGACATTGCATGTTCGAAGGGTTATTTCCTATCCCGTCGAGAATGAAAACCGGATCGGTGCAAAGGAACTTTACGAACTTTGGGGATGGACGGATGAGGCAAAAGCGTGGATGTACTGCGCTGTAACCGCCGACTTGCCAGAGGGGTTTCCTCGCAGTGGTGACGTCCAAGAAAAGGTGACTCTGGTCGGATATTTCTTGAAGTTACAGGCGTATCAACCAGGTGATGCTGCTCCCAACGCCAAGCCTTTGGTGGCACCCTTGTTGTTGGGCAAAATCGATTGGACTCGCGAACCACCCAAGAAAGATTCCGACTTCGGGAATTGGCCTATGTACGTCGTGATGGGCGTAGGCGCCATGGTAATGTTGCGAGTCGTACTGCAGGTTCGTGGGTTTTCAAAAACGACGCGATCGCGGTCCATGTACAAAAGACGCCCATTGCCTACCTTTGATGATTCCGGTGATGAATCAAATACCGTGCGTTTCCCCCTTCAAGATGAACCGCCTACTCATCCTTCTTCAAGCAGGGACCCATCAAACGGTGATGATGGGATATCTTGACGCAGGCGCTGGAATCGTTTGTGGTTAGGAATCGAATACCCTACACTGAAGGTTGTAGATCCTTGCCCTGTTCCTGCACTGAGGTTCGCGCCTTCTCCATTCACGATTCCTGAGTTCATGGACTAGGTGGTTTCTTGTCTACGTTCAATGCACAGGAGGTTACCATGATGCGCAAGATGAAATGGCGATGGTGGGGCAGCTCGGTAGGCTTCAGTTTACTTCTTCTCGTCGGAGCATTCTGTACTTCAGCGATCGGACAAGAGAAATATCACTTAGTCGTACCGAATGGGGCCGAGTCCTCAAAAGCTGAACGAAGCGATCAAGAGTTGATGATTCGCGATAGTGTGGGTGGTGTGAGCCGATACGTTCGCGATAAGAGAATGGATTCGGCGGATGGACTATGGCTCGGATATACCAGTCGTGCGGCGAGGCAAGTCATTCGATGGCCCGTAGCCAATCACGGCAAGATGCAGATTGGAACTCCCGAAGCGGGTGGCCAGATTCGATACCGCGAAAGTCAAATGACGATCGTTCCATTGGCCGATCCCACGCAAACGTTACCACTTCCCAAAATCGATGACGACCCTCTGGATTTCGATCATCTCAAACCAGTTCCGATCCGCTTGGCGTCCCGCGCTGACCGCCAGCAATTCCTGAGCGCAATGGCCGATGGCGAGCTCAGTCTGATGGGGCTAGGGGCTCGAAATGCAATCGATTGGACGATGGTGCCAGTGGGAAATGGTCTGGTGCGATTTCAAGCCATGCAGGGAAACCAGTTAGTGGCATTGCGATGCGATCCGCGAACAAAACGACTTTCTATTCGAGCCATCGGGAATGAGGCTGCGCAGTTGTGGCGATGGTATTCGAGTCCTCAAGCTGCTGGAGCCTACCTGCTTGAAAGCGTAATGTTCCCTGGATATGCACTCTCAAACCAAAACGGACAGATGATGCTTCTGCCGATCTCAATGGCATCCTATCAGTACTGGTACCCTGTTTATCCCAACATAGCGTTGGCGCCCGCCTTCAAATCGGTATCAACACGGGTCGTCCCCAACACGCCTCTACCTCCAGCGAGGATCGATTTCGTCAATTCCCATTCGGATGCAATCTTTGTCCTCTTGGCCGATGTGCGCGCTTCGGGGCAGGTGGAGACGATTCGCATCCCCGCTGGGCAACGTCACCAAGTGATGCTGGATCGTGATGCGGGTGCGACGATTGTAGAAACGCATGAGTACCTTGCCCCCAACGGTCTTTGGAATCGACAAGAGTTTACCATTCCGGTTCCACCCACGATCTACTATGACATCAGCGTCTACGATGAGATTCTGCAGTCGATCGCCATCGATCGGACGGGCAAGAGTCCCAATCCGATTGAAGACATCAACTATCAACCGAAGAGTTTGGGTTGGTTTTTGATCCCTCCTGGAGATGCATTGCCTGAGCAAGGGTCCTTGGACCTTTATCAGATGGCGAAAGATGCGAAAAATCCTGGCGCTGTTCGCAAGATCGATCAAGAACTTTTGGAAAAGAAAAAACTTCCAAGCGAAGATCCATTACGATCGATCCTTCGCGAATTTCAATCTCAGCGGGCTGCGTTCTAACGGCCTGCAGCCAGTCATGAACTTTGAACCTCTCGTTAACTAGAAGACCATCTATGCTTTCGTACGACGCATTGTTGCATCCTCGCGATGAATTGGCCGCCACGATCGAGACGATTTATCGATTCCGAATGACGACGACTTCGGGGGGCAATCTTTCGATACGTACGAGTGAAGGTGACATCTGGATCACACCAGCGCGTGTCGATAAGGGGCAATTGACTCGTGACGATATCGTGGTTGTAAGGACCGATGGACGCGTCGAAGGTAAGCATCGGCCTTCGTCGGAGTATCCCTTTCACTTGGCTACCTATCAATCGGGAGCAGACATCGGAGCTGTGGTTCACGCGCATCCGGTGGCCTTGGTCGCATTCAGTATTGCGAGACAAGTTCCGGACACGCATTTGTTTCGTCAGGCCTTTGATGTATGCGGTGATGTGGGATTTGCTCCGTATGCACTACCGGGAAGCGATCAACTTGGACAGAACATCGCGCGTGCGTTCGAGCAAGGGTTTCGATGTGTCGTGCTGGAAAATCATGGTGTCGTCGTAGCGGGTTGCCATTTGCAAAATGCGTTTCAAAAATTTGAAACGCTCGAGTTCACGGCGAAGACCGAGATCATGGCGCGGCAGCTAGGTAAGGTCCACTATTTGACTGAAGACCAACTCTGTTTGGCCGAAAAAACAAACTGGTTGCCGACCGATCCGACGCCTCTTGAGGTGAGCGTTGAGGAGAAGGAATTGCGGCGTCAGTTGTGCAACTTCGTTCGACGCGGATATCAACAGCGATTACTCATCAGTACCGAAGGGACTTTTTCGGCAAGGATGGGTGAAGATGATTTCTTGATCACACCGTATCGAGCGAATCGAGCTAAGTTGCAACTTGGAGACCTTGTTCGCGTGAAGCAAGGGGTAGCCTTCACTCAAGGCAAGCCAAGTCGTGCCACTGCGGTTCATCGTGCCTTGTATCAGATGCATCCGCAAGTGAACTCGATCGTCAATGCCTATCCCGTACACGCGTCGGCTTTTTGCGTGACCCGTGCCGAGCTCGATGCGCGGACAATTCCTGAGAGCTATCTTTTTCTAAGAGATATTCAAAGGATTCCCTTCGGTCTGCAGTTTACTTCGCCTGAAACCATCGCTGCCACGATTTCGATGGCGAACCCTGTTGCGTTGCTCGAGAATGATGGTGCTCTCGTATTGGGGGCAAGTATTCTCGATACCTTTGACCGGCTTGAGGTATTGGAGACAACGGCAGAAGCCATTTTGAATGCTGCTCCTTTAGGGCCAGTTCAAGCGATGTCCGACGAAGTGATCGATGAGTTAAAGGCAGCGTTTGACAAATAGATTTGTCTTAACGTATCGAGGTGTGTACGAGGATGGGATCGAGGCTGCGGCTGTCGATGGTGGTGGCGCGAAGGCTTCAAGAAAATCGACCTTTGTATCTTTGCCAAAATGAAGTAAGAACCCCATAGACACTGTTAGCTCGGGATCGAAGCTCGCCAAGAGTTTCAATGCTAGCAGTCAGCGAACGTGAAAAAGGGATGGCCTCGCGATGGGGATGAGTCGCGCTGCAATGTTGTGGCCTGGCGTGCCGCAGCTCTGGCTGCGAGGTGAGGTTCAAGGCCTTTTACATGCGGCTTGGTTTGCCTGCCTTTTCAATGGTGTGTGGTTGGCGACGGTTGCGTGGCCAGATCTGTTGGGACCTTGGACGCTTCGAGCCTGTTGGTTCGTTGTCATTGGAGCTAGCATTTTCGCCGCGATTTGGGCGATGCGACATTGGCAATCCTGGGAAGCAGGCAATGTGGTTACAGAAGAAGGAGAGGCTCAGTTTGAAGAAGCTCAGACTCACTACCTTCGCGGTGACTACTTTGAGGCTGAGGCTGCATTGCACCGCATTTTTACCTCGGGCAAGCAAGATGTCGAAGCAGCCATTTTAATGGTTTCGATTCTTCGCCGAACCAAGCGATACGCCCAGGCGTTGTATTGCATCGAGAAACTTTTGTTGTTGGACAATGCGATGCCATGGCATCGCGAGTTGCTTCAGGAGCAAGGGCGAGTCCGCCGGTTGCTCGATGGCGATTCCCCTAAGGCTCTCCCATCCGCCTAGCCCCAGTTTTCCAATCGGCCAATAGCCAATAGGTGCCATCCACCTATGCCAATAGGTGCCATCCACCTATTGTCGACACTTGAAATGCTAGCTAACCAATAGATGCCAGAAACCAATAGGTGCCAGCCACCTATTGTTGATATCAGGAGCAGGGGCGAGTCCGCCGGTTGCTCGATGGCGATTCCCCGAAAGCTCTCCTATCCGCCTAGCCGCAGTTTTCTGCCAGAAACCAATAGGTGCCAGCCACCTAGTGTTGATATGGGGATGATTGCAATCGAATCACTCTTTACCGGCGAATCCCGGATGTGTTAGATTTTCTTGCTTAGCAACGGCTTTCGAAGCGGAAAGAGTCTAGCCAATGGCCAGGGAGGTGCCTTGCATGCGCGTCGTTCATTTGGATATGGATCGTCGAGGGAATGGAACTCATTTTCACCTTGGGCCATTTGCCGAGGGGTTAAATGTCGTCTGTGGACCCAGGGCATCTGGCAAGAGCAGTATTCTGAAGCTAGCTCGCGAGTTGCTTGCCAAAGGAGGACGCGGGGAGTTGATGCCGCGTCGTTCGTCCGAAGGTGGTGGAACCATTCAAGTTGCGGATGAGGTTGTCCATTATCGTTTGAGTACGGTGGAGCCCGATCACCAGCGAGTGCGCGTTGAATTCAGACCGGCGCTTCCACGAACTGAACGATGGTTGGATGAATATCGTTACCGCAATCCCAAATGGAATCGCATTTCTACAAAGCACCTTGAAACCATCCATTTTGGGGCTCATAGCCCAACCATTGCGTCTCTTCTGCACGCCGCTAAAGAACTGGGCCTTTGCAAGGATCGCGAAAGTACTCGCGTTCACGCCTACGATGCTCTCAAGCGTGAAGAGACGGACCTGCTTCGTCGACTTCGCCACGCAAGTTTTCTCAATCATGACCGCAGTTGGTGGGATGCAGAATATGCACGCGTCCAGCAGCGATTGCGGAGCGACGTGTCACATGAGGCTCCGCAGTTTGGTGCAGAATCGGTTCGTCTAGAAGATCGCATTCGGTCTCTCCAAAATGAAATCGAACGAATTCGAAGAACCGAAGAAGAGATCTCCCTATCTCTGCAAGAGAAGAAGCGTTCCCATGGATTCCGCGAAGGCCAGCCTTCGTTCCATCCCGAGAACGCAATTGCCTATACCCGTCGAAAACAATTAGAAGAGATCGATAGCCGACTTTATAACTGGCGTCAAACGCTACGAGAAGTTCGCGAGCATCGAGACCGCATTCAACGCGAGGCCGATGATTTGAGGCTTCGAAAACAGTTTGATCAAGGTGATCGTCGCGATGCTCGCGCGACCCTGGATTCTCTTGAGAGCCAATTGCTGAACACGCGGAGACATCTAGAAGAAGTCATCGCCAATAACGATGAGAATCGGCACGGAGATCGATTTCAATTCCAGCAGTCGTTGCCTGCTACTCTTCGTTCCATTCAAGACGATTTGTCCGAGGTGACATTGCATCTGAATCGTGCTGAAACGAACGTTGCTGCCGAAAAACACACCTCTCAAATCGAGCAACTCAAACGATGTGAGAACGAACTCAATGAATCGCTCGAACGATTGATCAGCGAACGAGGGTTGTTGCTCAAGCAGATTTCTCAGGAATACAACATCCCCCTTGAAAAATTGTCGTTGGCACTTGGGGACTGGAGTCAATGCCATGAGCATCCACATCTCTACCAATGGTTGCTAAGCGACTACGCGACGGATTCGCTATCTGCCGATCACCTACTGCATACTTCCGCCCTCTATCGTGAAATAGATCAACTGCAAGCCGAACTTATTCGCGAAAGGCAACGTTTGGAAAACGCATTACGTGAATGCCACGATGCAGAGATTCAGCTCAAAGAGTATCGCAATCGTCATGAAAAGATATCGTTCAATACGCTGACGATTGTGGAACGTGATGAGTTGCAACGACGACTGAAGAGGGCCGAAGAGGCTCTTGCAATGTGGGATCAGCATCGGAATTGGACGCGACGTTTGGAAGAGATCCAGCAACTCCTGAAAGACTACGCCGTTCAACGAAATGAATGGGATCGAGCATTGCTCGATGCTGCCAATCGACTCTATCGCGAGATGACGGGGTCGGGTTGCCGCCGATTTGAAGAAGAGGCTGGTGCTTCGCCGAGTGATCGACCATGGCAGCACGTCTCAGGTCCCACCTCAACGGAGTGGAAATTGGACCGACCAGACGAAACTCATCGAAGCTTCTTGGCAGAGGATTGGGCAACCGTTTTTGCTCCTGAGCAAACCACGGACAACCATTTGGCGATTCTCTGTCTTCGCCTTGCGATCGCAGAAGCATTGGTACCACATGTTGGGAAACTACCGCTCTTCGTGGATGATGCTCTGGAAGGAATCCATGGATCGACACTCGATAGAACCATTGAAACGTTGATGAGGCTTGGACGGCATGGTCAACAGTTGGTTCTTTTTACGAGCGATGAAGAAGTCGCTAGCCGTGCACGCGCTCATCATGCTTGGGTTTGTCATTTGAGCGGCCGAGCCTACGTGCAACCGATCCCTTCGTCTGCGGTGCAAACTCGCATGGTGGATTGGGACGTCAATCAAGCCTTGCATTCGTATGCCAATGAAGACGATGGCGAGTTGGTTTGGGCGACCCGTCGTCCTAACGCTCGAGCGATCGAGGCCAGTGATAGTGGCATGTATCGTCAAGGAAAACAGTATTTCTTGTCCGAGCGAAGCTGGGTCGAAGACATTCCGAGCGTAGATCGCGACCTAGCTGCCGCATTGCGTAGCGTTGGAATACAGGATGTCGCCTCATTGCTGCATGCATCGCCCGCCGAGATTGTATCGCGGCTTAAGGTGCCTCGTCTTACCGAACGAATGGTTCGTGTATGGCAAGCCGAATCGCAATTGATGTGCGGAGTTCCCCAGTTGCGTGGCTTTGATGCACAATTGTTGGTTTCTTGTGGAATCACGTCGCCTCGTATGCTGAGGGAAATGCATCCCGGTGTACTCTTGCAACGCGTCGAAGCATTCCTTTCAACAGACGCTGGGCAGAATCTTTTGCGAAGTGGATCGAGCTTTGAGTTGTCGCGAATCACATCATGGTTGGTGTCTGCCAAGCGGAAATGGAGTGATGAATCGAATCGAATACCTTCGTCGCATTACGATTCGACGGAGAACCCATTTGAAGCGGGACTTCCATTGCAAGCCAGAAGAACTGACATGGAACGATCGCAGATTAACGAGGGCGTGCGAAACGCAGAACGCAGACGCGATGAAATCGAATCGCGACGTACCGCACGAAGCAAAGTTGATCGACAAGCCAATCGTGAACGGCGCCAACGAGCTAGACTTGAGAAATCCCCGAGCGTAAACACAGGTGTCGTGCGATTGGCCGACACGGGTAGAGATGAACTTGATCCAACGTTGGACGCTGGATGGAAGTTCTTCCTCGATCGTTCGAGCCCCATCGTTGATGCTCCAACCATCGGACCTCAGCTTGCTGAGAAACTAAAAGAGGTCGGTATCACAACCGTGAGTCAGTTGTTGAATGCGACCGCTGATTCCCTTGCGAACATGCTCAAGATCAAGAAGGTGGATGCGGCGACGGTTCAGTCGTGGCAGAAACAAGCGGAGATGGTATGCCGAATTCCAAACTTGCGTGGTCATGATGCCCAGCTTCTGGTGGCCGCCGGCATATCAAGTCCCGAAAAGCTCCGAGCGATGGGACCAGATGAAATTCTGTCGCGTGTGACACGGATCGCATCTTCAAAGATTGGGCAAAGGATTCTGCGAGGTGGAAAAGCACCGGATCAGTCTGAGGTTTCGGATTGGATCGCATGGTCGCGTAAGTCACGCTCCATTGCGGCTGCCTAATGGCTCAAGAATCCGGCAAGACGGATCTCGGTATTGCACCAAGGAAGGATGCACATGGATCGCCCGTTTCACGTTGCGCAATTGGTTTCTGGCGTTGGAATCAACGGTGCGATTCGGCATTGCTATGAGCTAACTTGTGAGTTAGCTCTTCAAGGCTGTACTGTCACCCTCGTTCATCGACCGGACGCTTGGATCGGCCAGCAGGAATTCCCGGAAGGGGTGGAGCTGATCGAGTCGACGCTCAAGCGAAAATGGCACGAGTTAAAGCGAGTCGCTGCTGAGCTCCGCAATCGAAAGTGCGATGTGTTGCATACGCATATGAGTAGTGCACACTTCTTCGGTGTATTGCTCGCAAGATTGTTTCGCATGAAGTCGGTAGCGACCTGCCATATGCCGCTGCTACAGCCTCACTGGTGGTGGAATGATCGCATCATTGCGCCGTGTGGTTCCGTTGTCCAATTCCAACGATGGATGAACGCTGTTCCCCTCAAACGCATTGACAAGATCCCTAACTTTATCAACCCGTCGCGCTTTCGAAGCAGTCGCGATCGAACAGCGATGCGAGCCCAGCTCGAAGTACCCAATGATGCCTTTGTGGTTGGAGTTGTTGGAAGCGTCGATCCACGAAAAGGTATGAAGTATTTGATCGAAGCCTTGCCCATCTTGAGTGCACGCGGGCTGAGACCGTGGGTTGTTTCAGCTGGGCCAGTCGATGAGAGTTACATGAAAACACTGCAGGGATTGATAAGCCAGCATTCGCTTTACAACCAAATGCGTTTTTTGGGACGTCGCAACGACGTGGCAGATCTAATGATGGCATTTGATTGTGTGGCCCTGCCCAGCAAGAAAGAAGTCATGCCGATTTCTTTGATGGAATCGATGGCCGTCGGATTGCCAGTGATCGCGACCGCAGTCGGAGGCATTCCGGAATTTGTGCGGGATGGAGTCGATGGATTTGTCGTGCCGCCTCGCAGTCCCAAGGCGCTGGCCGAAGCGATCTCCAAATGGATGGCCGATCCTCAATTGAGGACCCAAATGGGGCGCTCAGCCAAAGACTCCATGGCTGAAACCTATTCCCCAACTCATCTCATACCCCACATCCTCACCACTTACCGCCGCGCTGCCGCCTGAAAGCAATAGGTGCCAGCCACCTATTCTTTGCGCCGGCGTCAACAATAGGTGGCTGGCACCTATTTATTACATCAGCGATTCTTTCATAGCTTGCTGTTGAATTAGGGTGGCTAATATTGCGTTGGCGATGTCAACAATTGGTGGTTGGCACCTTGTGTGAGGTTGGGTGAGTTGGGGTTGCGAAAGTATGGAAATTCGAGAAACTACGAGGTTCCCGCGCACGTTCGTGGGACGATGTTAGCCCTGCTGCGGAGTTTTCGCAGATGTGAGGCATTTTAGTTATTCGCACTTAGAGATTCTCAAAAGGGAGAACCAGCGAAATGGCACGTTATGCAGGTCCGAAGGCTCGGGTGAACCGCCGATTTGGCGCGTTGTTGTTTGAAAATGCTGGCGCAGTTCGCGCTTATGAGCGACGTGAAGCACCTCCAGGCATGCACCCAAAGCGTCAGCGTGGTAGCAACTACGGCGTGGCTTTGGCCGAAAAGCAAAAGATCAAGTATTACTACGGTTTGGGAGAGCGTCAGCTTCGACGTTACTTCGCCGCAGCGGTTCGCAAGAAGGGCAACACCGGGGAGACTCTTCTCCTGATGTGTGAGCGCCGGTTGGATAACGTCGTTCGCCGCGCTGGATTGACCAAGACTCGTCCGCAGGCTCGTCAGGGTATCGTTCACGGCCACATTCGTGTCAACGGCGTGAAGGTAACGTCGCCTAGCTATTTGTTGCGTCCAGGCGATGTGATTGAAGTTTCCCCACGCGAAGCGATTCGCAATCTTTACAAGGGCGTGATTGCTAATAATGCTCCAGTTCCTTTGGATTGGATTGCATTCGATAGCGAAGGTTTGCGAGCAACGGTTCAAGGTGCACCAGGCCCATCGGATATCAGCTTGCCTGTAAACGCTAACATCGTGGTCGAATTCTTGTCGCGATAATCGAAAGCAGAGACGATGCACAGCCCGCTTGTTGTCTTGGGTGGCGGACCTGGAGGGTATGCTGCAGCATTTTTGGCTGCTGATGAAGGTATGCAAGTGACGCTAGTCGAGGCCGAGCCTCGACTTGGCGGCACCTGCTTGCTCCGAGGTTGCATTCCGTCCAAAGCTCTACTGCACGTTGCCAAGGTTTTGTCCGAGGTTTCCGAACTCGGCGAAGAATGGGGCGTGGAGTTTCAGCCACCAAAGCTCGATGTCGATAAGATTCGTCAGCGCAAAGAGAAAGTGATCGAAACGTTAAGCGGTGGTCTCGGCCAATTAGCGAAACGTCGTAATGTCACGGTTATTCGCGCGAAGGGATCTTTTCTCGATAGCAATACTCTGCAATTGGTGGGTGATGATCCGCAAATTCCAGCGGATGGTCGCCTCACATTTGATCGTTGCATTTTGGCAACGGGAAGTGTTCCCGCGATGCCTCCGTCCTTTCAGATCGGTACCGATCGTGTGATGGACTCGACTGGTGCGCTTCAATTGCGTGACATTCCGAAACGTCTGCTCGTCATTGGCGGCGGATACATCGGTCTGGAGATGGGTAGCGTCTACGCGAGCCTTGGCTCAGAGGTGAGCGTTGTCGAATGGACTGCTGGCTTGCTTCCGGGAGCAGATCGCGATCTAGTCAAGCCTTTGCAGCGTCACTTGGATAAACTCTTTGGAAAACGCATCTACTTGAACACCAAGGTAGGATCGGTTGCCGAAGTTGGCGATCAGGTTGAAGTTACCTTTGAAGGACCTGGCAAGTTTGGACACGAACGGTTCGATCGCGTTTTGGTAAGTGTGGGACGACGACCACTTTCTTCGGGAATCGGATTGGAAAACACCAAGGTCGTCTTGGATAAACGGGGCTTTGTCGAATGCAATCGGCAGCAGCAAACGGCGGATCCAAACATTTATGCGATCGGTGACGTGGCCGGCGAACCGATGTTGGCTCACAAGGCTAGTCATGAAGCGAAGGTGGCTGTTGAAGTCATTCTTGGTAAGCCAGCCAGCTTTGACAAAGTCGCGATTCCAGCAGTGGTCTTCACTGATCCTGAAATCGCATGGGCTGGTTTGACGGAAGAGCAGGCCAAGCGCGAAGGTCGCGTCGTCGATGTGGAAACTTATCCGTGGGCAGCCAGTGGCCGTGCTCAAGCACTTGGTCGTACGGAAGGTTTGACGAAGTGGCTCGTTGATCCCGAAACACATCGCGTTCTCGGATGTGGTATCGTTGGTGCCGGTGCAGGCGAGCTTATCGCCGAAGCAGTGCTTGCCATTGAAATGGGATGCGAAGTTCGCGATTTGACGGAATCAATTCATCCGCATCCAACACTCAGTGAGACTTTGATGAATGCAGGTGAAGTTCACTTCGGAACGGCAACTGAAATCTACAAACCGAAGCGATCGCATGCTTAAGCAGGATGCGCAAAGAAGTATCGATGCTTTGTTGATCTAGAAAGAAAAAGGGCCCGGTAAAATACCGGGCCCTTTTTTCATTTACGAGTTTGGGCGATCCATGGTTTAGTGGACTCGCATTCCAGGTTTTGCCCCTTCATCGATGGCCAACAAGAAGACCTCTTCGCCTCCCGGGCCTGCTGCGGTCACCATCCCTTCGCTCAATCCAAACTTCATTTGGCGAGGTGCTAGGTTGGCAACGCATACAACCAATCGACCGACCAACTCGGCAGGTTGGTATGCAGCTTTGATTCCAGCAAAGACAGTTCGTTGATGATCTCCACCAAGGCTCAGTGTTAGCTTGAGCAACTTGCGAGCTTCCGGGACTTCTTCGGCTGCAATCACCCGAGCCACGCGAAGATCGACTTTCACAAAGTCATCTATGGTGCATGTGTCTGCGAGAGGTTCTGCCTTGAGCGGTTCATCGGAATCGTTGTAACCAGAACCACTGGATGTTGCTGGCGGTGCTGCAGGTACGTTGGATTCTAGTTTGCTTTCTTCCATCATGTTGTTGACGTCCTCGGTCTTTACGCGTTGCAATAAGTGTTGGAATTTTGAAACCGGGGTACCGACCAAGGGTTCTTGGCTCTGGTCCCACGAGACGATGGGATTGTTGAGGAGTTCGCCGCATTGCTGTGCTAGTTTCGGCAACACAGGTGCCAGGTAAATGGCAAGCTGGCGGAACAGATTGAGCGCGATCGTGCAAATCTCTTGAAGTCGGTGCTGCTGACTTGGATCTTTGTGCAAGGTCCAAGGCTTAGCATTCTCCACAAACGGATTGGCTTGATCGGCCAGTTCAATAATCAATCGCATTGCTCGTGCATAATCACTGCTCGCGTAGGCTTGAGCAATGACTTCACCAGCATTGGCACCTGCTTTAAATAAACCTCCGTCGTGCGGATAGGCTGCACAAAGCCCTATCGACTCCACAAACTTGGCGGTCCGGCTAGCGAGGTTGACGACTTTGTTGACGAGATCCGCATTGACCTTGGTGGAAAACTCCTCCAAATTCAAATCGATATCGTCCAGTCTGGGGCCGAGCTTGCTGGCATAGTAATACCGCAAATACGCTGGGTCGAGATGCTTCAAATAGGTTTCTGCTTTGAGCAACGTACCTTTGCTCTTCGCCATTTTTTCGCCACCGACCGTCAAGAATCCATGAATATGGATTTGTTTGGGCAAGGAAAAACCTGCCGTGTAGAGCATGCCGGGCCAAAAGAGCGTGTGGAAGTAGGTGATGTCCTTCCCGATGAAGTGATGGATCTCGGTATCTGGTGATCGCCACCAATCTTCGAGCTTTTCACCATTCAATTGACACCACTGCTGAGTAGAGGCGATGTAGCCGATCGGTGCGTCAAACCAAACGTACCAGAAATTACCAGGAGCATCCGGGATTTCAAAACCAAAATAGGGTGCAGGCCGCGAAATGTCCCAGTCGCGCAAAGGTTCACCCAAGAAGTGACCCTTGAGATAGTTCGCGATTTCGGGCTGCAGGTGCTCACCATTTTGAGTCCACTCTTCCAAAAAGCTATGCAGTTGTTCGAGCTCCACAAAGAGGTGCTTCGCAGACTTCAAAACCGGAGTCGCTCCGGACAACGTGCTTACCGGATTGATCAGGTCGGAAGGTGAATAGGTTGCGTTGCATTTGACGCAGTTATCACCGTACTGATCGGGTGCATTGCACTTGGGGCATGTACCTTTGACGAATCGATCGGCCAAGAACGTACCCGCTTCTGGGTCGAAAAGTTGTTCGACATCGCGTTCAACGATCAGGCCTTTGGCACGCAACGCCCCCCAAATCTCATGGCAGAAGGCTCGGTTCTCATCGCTATTGGTGCTTCCGTAGTGATCAAATTGGATTCCAAAGCCAGCAAAGTCCCGAATGTGGGCTTGTTGCATATCCGCGATCAATGCCGTTTCGGATCGTCCTTCTTGACGAGCACGGATCATGATCGCCGTACCATGGGTGTCATCCGCACATACAAAGATGCATCGATTTCCAATCAGTTTTTGAAACCGAACCCAGATGTCGGTCTGGATGTATTCCACCAAGTGACCGATGTGAATCGGGCCGTTGGCGTAGGGCAAGGCTGCTGTGACTAAGATCCGTTTTCCTGGCATTTGACTCTCGCCTCCCTGAGGAGTACTACTCGATGTTGTGCTTCGCGACCCCCCATGATGAAGTGGGCTCACGATTGTTGGACACATTCTCGGGTCCAACGGTGTTCGTTTGAAGGTCGAAATTGTAGCAAATTATGGATTATCCACAGGGTTGGAGGGATCGAGTTGGGCTAGCTAAGCAGGTCGATTTTTTTGCGAATGATCTTGTAATTTTCTAAAGATCCCAAGACACTCCGCCGAGGACCGAGTTCACTGCGCAAGGATCATGGAGGATCCGCATATGTTTCAATGGGCACTCTTAATTTCTGCCATCGCTTTCGCGGGAAGCACGCAGGAACGGACGATTCTCCAATTCGGATCTTCGCAGTGCTTAGCCTGTAAGCAATTACAACCGGCGGTCGATCAATTGGTTAGTGAAGGCTGGGTGGTACGTTACGTCGATACCGATCGCGATCGCGCGATGGCTGATCGTTGGAAGGTACGCCAAATTCCGACGTTGATCGTGCTTGAAAAAGGAAAAGAGGTCGATCGGATAGTCGGAGCCAGTTCGTTCGCCGATCTCAAAGGCAGACTGCTGGGGCGGGCTCAAATTCGAACTCCATCTCTTGCAAGCTCGCAATCCCCTGCAAGCTCGCAATCCCCTGCAAGCTCGCAATCCCCTGCAAGCTCGCAGCCATCGGCAACGATGGAAGGTTTTCGGTCTCAACCCGATTCCTCGCGATCAGGGATGACTCCCGTGGGGAATGCATCACGTACTACGTCCAATGATGTGGTGTTCGCTTCTGCCACTGTTCCGAATCAACCCAATGGCTTCGGAGCAGCCATGAATGCAAGCCCCGACCGCTCGCTGACTCCCAATGTGATGATCGACCCGATGGCGGCAACGGTTCGTATTCGAGTCGATGACCAACGCGCTGAATCGGTTGGAACAGGCACTATCATCGATACCCATGGTCAAGAAGCGCTCGTACTGACATGCGGGCATCTTTTTCGAGATAGCCGAGGCCAGGCGCCGGTCACAGTTGAAGTTTTTCAAAATGGTCAAACATTATCCTTGCCAGCGCGGGTTATTGATTTCCGAGCGGACGAAGTGGATATGGGGCTGATCAGTTTTCATGCGCCGTTTCCTGTACCGGTTGCAAAGCTACGCCCGAAGCAGCTTCCCTTTCAAGAGAACGATCCGGTCTTCAGCATGGGGTGTGATCGAGGCGCTGATCCGAGTCGCCGTGATACCCGCATCACTAAATTGAATCGCTATCTTGGTCCTGCTAATATCGAGATCGCAGGCGCTCCCGTTCAAGGGCGAAGCGGAGGCGGACTTTTCGATGCTCAAGGACGTTTGATTGGAGTTTGCTTTGCCGCAGATGGCGAGCTCAACGAAGGTCTCTACTCGGGGCCCGAAGTAGTCTTCTCGCAACTAGATCGTCTGGGACTTCGACGCCTCTATGATGGTACGGAAACGTCAGGAGCATCCGAGGTTGGACTGGCCGGTTCGATCCCAACCATTCCACAGAATCAAAGGCCAGTGCATCTCGCACAGGCGGCTGCGCCACCTCGATCTTCAGGACAACGCGAGATCATCGCCATTGTTCGCGAGCCAGGCAAAAAAGAAACGGTCTTAACCATTCCTGACGCGCCCACGCCTTTGGTCGAAATGATTCAGCATCACGGAATTCCGCAAAAACCGTAGTGCTTCTTTCGTATTTTCAAGATTCCGCATCTCCTTTGCATCATCGAGCTCGATGGTTGCATCGACCGAACATTAGTCGGGGAGCGGTTTGTCTTTCGTCTCCGGTGCAAACCAAATTGCGATCATACCCACCAGATACATCAGCGCGATGGTGGCTCCTGCTTTGGGATAACTCCCCTCAAAGGCCTTCATAATTTGGGGCATGAACAATGCCCCGATCCCTGCGAATATTCTCCCAAAGTTAAACGCCAAACCCTGTCCCGTCGCTCGCGCTCGTGTTGGAAAAAGTTCAGGAAGGTAGAGAGGCAACCAACCATAAAACGATGCGGAAGAGGCTCCGACTGCAATGGTCATGATTTTGAACCCGATGCCAAAATCATGAACCATCAAGAAGAGTGTTTCGCAGAGGATCAGCGCTAAGCCACACATTCCAAAATAGGTTAAGCGTCGACCGATGATGTTTCCAATAATGGGCGCGATCAGTGAACCAAAGACAGCGCCCGAGGAAGAACACAGTTGAAGTTCTGCTTTGCGAATCGGATTCTTGTCCAGCGCGATTTGATCGGCCCACAAGGGAATCCATTGAACAATTCCCCAGGTCACGATCAACGCTACGCTCGCAAACAGTGTCGCAAGAAGTGTCTTAGGAAGAATAGGCGCCGAGAGCACATCGCGAATCGGTGTGGATGGTCCCTTCTGCTGAGCTTCTTCCCAAAGATGCGACTCGGGGACAAACATGCGAATACCAAACGTGAGTATCGCGGGAGCAGCACCGATAAGCATGACCCATCGCCACGAATCGTCGCGCACAGGAAAATAGATCGCGATCAAAGCGATCAAAACGTATCCGAGGTTAGCCGCAGCGCCGATGAGTCCTGCAAGATAGGATCGCCATTTCGAAGGCCATGACTCCATCACCAAAGCCACACCTAGTGCCCATTCACCACCCATTCCTAACGCGGCAATGAAACGCAGTGCAGCCATTTGCCAAGGTTCGGCCGCAAAATAGCAAAGCCCAGTGAATGCAGAATAACAAAGGATGCTCCACGACATCGCACGTATGCGGCCGATGCGATCACCAAGCCAACCAAAAGTGAGTCCTCCGAGCGCGGCGCCAAACAAAAAGAACGCCGTGACCCAACCCATCCAAAAACTGACATACTGTTCATCTCGGGCGTATTGAGTTCCAAGCCCGAGTGGACTCCCATTTCGCGAAGTCCTGGACCTGCAACCAGTGGGAAGATCCCCATCTCCATGCCGTCGAACATCCAACCAAGAAACGCTGCGAGTAATGCGAGGTTTCGACCACGTGTGGACACAACGGAAGAAGTCTTTGAGGCGTGCATAGAAGATTGCTCAGGCGGGAGAGTAGGATGGGTGCACGTGGTTAGGGAGAAGATGTAACCAAGGTTTGTTTCGCGCAGTCCAAAGCTTGGAGAATCCGATTGTAGCTCATCCGTATTGCCTTCGCGACAGGGCGGATCGATGCAGAGTAGGCTACAATAGCGACGATTGAGCATCCACCTTTTTGGCAACTAGTCGACCATGTCCGATTCCCAACCGTCACACGATGACGCAACCCAAGACCTCGCCAAGGGTTCGTCCGAACTCGATTGGTCGGTTTCCGATGCCACCATCGATCTCCCCGCCTCGCCATCGCAGGTACCATCCGATTCCAATAAAGTTCTCTCGCACCTGCCAACGTCGACTGATGCCAAAGTCTTCGGAGACTACGAGATTCTTTTCGAGATTGCTCGAGGTGGGATGGGGGTTGTTTATAAAGCTCGGCAACGAAGCCTCAATCGCATCGTTGCTCTCAAAATGATCTTGTCTGGCAATCTCGCGGGCGATGACGATGTAAAGCGTTTCCGAATGGAGGCGGAATCCGCAGCGAAGCTTGAACATCCTCACATCGTTCCTATCTATGAGATTGGAACGATTGGAAATCAGCATTTCTTTTCGATGGGATATGTTGAAGGGCCGAGCCTTGCGAATTTGATTCAGAACGGACCCATGTCGGGGCGCGATGCTGCATTATGTCTCGAGCCGATCTGCGACGCGATTCAGTATGCCCATGAGCATGGGATTGTTCATCGCGATTTAAAGCCGGGCAATATCCTCTTGTCGACCACCGTTAAACAAGATTCAGCTCGCGATTCGGTAAAGTTGAACGTAGCTGACGCCACTCACGTTTCAAAGCATGCACCTTCTCCTTCGCAAACATCCAAGCCGATGAGCTCGCAATCGTCATTCGATGATGGCTCCACGGGAAAGTCTCGAGGATTACAAAGCCATTCGCCTTCGCGAGGCAAAGGTATCTCATGGAATGATAGTACCGCTCGATCACAAGAACGATGGATCTATCTTCCCAAGGTCACCGATTTTGGTTTGGCCAAGTCGACCCAAGGTCAATCGGAATTAACAGGGACAGGGCAGGTCTTGGGAACTCCAAGCTATATGCCTCCCGAGCAAGCAGAAGGACGAATTCAGGATATTGGGCCTGCGAGCGATGTCTATGCATTGGGAGCCATCTTGTACTGCTTGGTTACGGGAAGGCCACCGTTTCAATCGACTAGACCACTCGACACATTGCTCCAAGTCATCAAGACTCCGCCCATTCCACCAAGGCAACTCAATCCAAGCGTTCCTCGCGATTTGGAAACAATCTGTCTCAAGGCTTTAGAAAAGAACCCGGCCAAACGGTATGCTTCAGCGGCCGAAGTTCGCGATGAATTGCGCAGGTATTTGGATGGAACTCCCATCCTGGCAAGACCGATCTCTTCTGTCGAACGCGGTATTCGATGGATGGCTCGTCATCCCGCATGGTCTACTGCCGCTGCTGTTGCGATGACCTCCGTCATTGCGGTGATCGCGATCAATGTACGCGCCAATCAAAAGTTGCAACGAGAAAGAGATATCGCTGTTCAAGCGAATACGGTTGCACAGCAGTCGCGGCTGCTCGCACAAAAACGACTGGATCGCGCTATCGATGCTGTCGATCGAATGATGGTCCGCGTTGCCAGTGAGCGTTGGGCGACTCGTCCGGAACTTCAATCGGAACGGCAAGAGGTGCTGGAAGAAGCGGTTCGTTTCTATACTTCTTTTCTCGATGAGGAAAGCGACGATCCCAAAGTGCGTATGGAAGCAGCGAGGGCGTACGCACGTGTTGCCCAAGCTCAACTCCTCATGAATGAAATCGACAAGGCCGACGTCGCGTTCGGCCAGGCGCTGACGTTATGGCAGGGACTCATCGAGTCCCTGCCCAAATCGGCGACGGTATACGATGGCGCCTCCGAAGCGAGGGCCATGCATGCCAATACCCTAGCTCTCCAAGGAAACTATCCAGCGGCTATTCAAGATTTCCGTCAAGCCATTGAGTTTGCGGAGAAAGCGATGGAGCTCGAACCAGATGAGGTTGAGCACTGGATTCGCTATCTGGATGGTCAGTCGCACTATGCCTATTTTTTGTTGGCTTTCAACCGAGAACAAGGCGAAAAGGCATTGCTGCCTCTGGTCGAGCGACGCAAGAAGTTCGAGCAGCTGCAAGAAAGACCCTATGCCCTTCAGTTGAGCATCGCTTTTGCGTTGACGGTTGAGGGTGCTTATCTTCTTTCGAGTGGTCAGTTGGATGTTGCTCAAGAATCGTACGATCAAGCCGCTTCCCTCTTGAAGCCACTCGAAACGCAAGCAGCACCCAATGCGCGATTAGCAAACCAGTTGTCCTATGCGACCGCGATCGCGACTTTTCAACGCGGGATGACCATGGGTATTCGCGATCGTTCGCCAGACGGGGCGCAAAGGAGCATCGCAGTCATGGAAGAGGGACTAGCATTGCTCGATCGGTTGCTTCAATCCAATCCACGGGCCTTTCCTTTTCGCATGCAAAAGATGCAAGCCCTGAGATCGGTCTCCGGTTTGTATCGAAGTTTGGGGATGCAGGATAAAGCTTCCGCGATGGAAAAGGAAGCCGGAGATCTCATGCAAGCCTTGATTCGCGAAAATCCAAACTTGGAATGGGTAAGCGGTGTCGATGCCGCGCGGCAAACAGTGCAATGGGTTGAATCGATTCGCTCTGGCAATTTTAAGGACCTGGATGCACGCGCTGACGAATTTTTGAAGAAGGCACGACCAAGCCAAAAGAGCATCGTGCTTTACAACGTGGCTTGTGCCTATTCTCTTGCATCGCAGCTCGATCCAGAACATTCGCAAGCGTATCTTGATCGATCACTGGAGATGCTGAACAGCCTTTTGACCACCGAGTATTTCTTGCCCGAAAATCGCATCGACCATCTTTTCAAGGATACGGACTTGGCTGCGGTTCGGGCACATCCTAAGTTTCCGGAGTTTGAGGCATCCTTGCGAAAGCTCAAACGCGAAGCAACGCCCTAGGTGATCCTTTCCTCAGAGCGTTGTTCGCAACTTCTTGGAAAAGCACTTACTACGCTCGGCTCCTATCGAACTTCTTCTTGCCGGGCATGTCGTCCATTAGGTCCCCCCAAGTTGCAAAGATCTCGTCCTTCAATGCATCGTTCGAAGCCATTGCGTGATTCGCAGTATTCGATTGCGAGGTAAGATCGTTCTTGGCTGCACTCTGGGTAGTCTTCGTTTCGGAGGAGAATCCATCGACGTACGTCGTCGGAGTTCGAAGTGCATAGCGAGCAGGTTCGAGTTCGGTTGGGTATTGTCCAAACAATTGGTCCAAATCGTGGAAGTATTTGGCCATCGTCATACCCTGCGACAGTGGTTCCATGACATCGTTCGCAAAGCTCGATTCTGAAAGATATTCCGGATCCGCGATGCCTTGAGGATTGGTGTTACCGGCACTCAATGCCCATGTGAGATCAGGTTCTTGACTTCCGGTTATGCGAGACGTTGCATTGGCATATTGGTAGATTCGATCGGTACTCGCATCGACGACCCAAAGGTGATTCACATGATTGGGATCCAACGCAATACCCGTTGGGCTTGGGTTTGTCGTCGACAAGCCCCAGCTTCCTTCGAGCGTACCAGAAACGGTATACCGGAACACGCGATCAGCGGCGAGCGTATCATTGAGTACCCAAAGGTGAAGGCCATCCGAAACGACATCGGTCGCATTCAGGTTGCCACTGTTCAGGGGGAAGCTTGAAGTCGGGGCGACTCTTCCTGTACGGAGGTTCGCACCACCGGCAAAATAGAACATTCGGTCCTGTGTTGGATCGACCAACCACAGATCATTATTCCATACTGCAATGCCCTCCGGCTTGCCGGTATTCTGCGGATTCCATTGGCCAAGCAACGTGTTGTCGTTTTGGTAGATGAAGACCGTACCACTGCCATCGATGACCCATTGAATCGTACCAGTACTGTTGGACGCGATGCCTCGCGGTTTGCTGTCCGACTTATTGAGAAGAGTGTTGCCGAGTCCTCTTCCATCTTCCGCGTAAGTGTACGTTGCCTTGGCGTCGGCATCGACCACGAAGAACTTAGGCCCTGGAGGACTGACCGTAATCTGAACCGTCGCACTGGATGATGCGCCGGTTCCGTCGGTGGCTCGATAAACAAATGAATCCAATCCGTTGAATCCCGGAGCTGGCTGATACGAGAACGATCCGTCACTGTTGAGCGTTAATGATCCCGAAGTTGGTGCCGAAACCAGAGACGATTCGAGAATGTCGCCATCGACATCGACGTCATTGTTCAGCACTCCGCGAGCAGGGATGTTCAGAACAGTATTGAAAGGTGTTGCATAGTTGTCTTGCCTTGCAACCGGGGCATCGTTCACAGCGCTAATATCGATGGTCACCGTGGCGATGGAAGAGGAGAGTAGTCCATCGCTCGTACGGTAAGTAAAACTGTCTTGACCGTTGTAATTCAGCGTAGGAACGTAACGAATGGACCCGTTGGGCGAGAGAGTTAACGTACCATGCAATGGGTTGGATGCGAGAACGGCCGAAAGGACGCTCGAATCGACGTCGCTGTCATTGGCCAAGATTCCAGGAGCTGCCAAAACCAATGTTGTGTCTTCGCTGGTGCTATAGCGATCCGCATTGGCAACAGGGGCATCGTTGACCGAGGCGACCGAGATGGTGGCGGTTGCGACTCGGGATTCACTCACGCCGTCGGAGCCAACGTAGGTAAATCGATCGCTTCCGTTGTAATTTGGATCAGGAACATAGCTAAAGGAACCGTCTGCTTGGAGCGAAAGCGTCCCGTGAACGGGCCCTGAAATCAACCGAACCGCCACCGGATCTCCTTCGACATCGCTGTCGTTGCTCATCACGCCAGGTGCCACAACATTCAGGCGTCCATCTTCGGTCACGCTGAAACTATCGTCGTTGGCGATCGGTGCATCATTCACCGCTTGGATGTTCAATGTCACGGTAGCCAAGTTGGAATCTGCTTGGCCATCGTTGACTCGATAGACGAACGAGTCACTTCCAAAATAGTTGGCAGTCGGTGTGTATAAGAATGTTCCATTGGCATTCAATGAAAGTGTTCCGTGAAGAGGTGGCGTCAAGACAAGCGGTTGCAGGGAATCGCCGTCGCTATCGGTGTCGTTGTCCAGGATCGAATTCGGAGTCGAGGCGAAGGGCGTGTCTTCAATGACGTTGTATTGATCCGATTGGGCCATCGGAGCATGATTGGTCGATAGAACCTGAATGGTCACCGTGGCTGGTTGTGAGTCGATCATGCCATCGTTCGCTACATAGGTAAAACTATCCATACCGACGTAATTGACATTAGGTGTGTAGCTCAGCGATCCATCTGCGAGCGAACGAAGGGTTCCATGAATAGGAAGCGTCAAAGGCCTAGCTGTGATCGCGTCACCATCGGGATCGACATCGTTGAGCAGAATCCCGGGTGCAACGACATCCAAGGTTGTGTTCTGATTGGTTTCGTACGTGTCTGGAGTCGCTACTGGCGAACGATTGAATCGAGTAACGTCGATGGTCACGGAAGCTTCAGGTGAATCCAATGCACCATCGTTGGCCACATAGGTAAAGGTGTCGACACCAAAGAATCCAGCTTGTGGGATGTAGTTGAATCCTCCATTAGCGTCGAGGGTCACCGTTCCATGTAGTGGTGCAACGGCCAGGCGAACTGCCAAAGGGCTACCTTCGACGTCGCTGTCATTGATGAGAACGCCTGGCGCGGGGATCACCAGTGGAGTATCTTGGGCAACTTGATAGTGATCAGAATTAGCCTGAGGTGCATCATTGACGCTCTGAATTTGAATGACAAAGTTTTGAGCGAGGCTTGTATCGGATCCACTTCGGCCAATGCCACCATCATCATGGATACGCACTGTAATATCCGCCGATCCATTTGCATTCGGAGCAGGCGTGAAGGTTAATGTTCCGTCGGCAGAGATGGATGGAAGCGATGAAAATAGAGTTGGATTGGATGTTTGGACTAGAAAGTTGACGGTTTGTCCACTTTCCGTCGAGGCCCCTTTCGAAATGGTCGTGGCCCAGTTGGCAAACGACTGCGAGCCAGCGTCCTCATTCACCACAATATCCATTCCTTTGGTAAAGGAAGGCGCAACGTTGGGGACATAGTTGCCAAAGTGCGACGAGCGATGGATTTCGCCATCCTCTAAATCATCGAATTGATATCCTTCGCCGGTGACAGGAGTTCCGAGAACGATGGGGATGGATCCGAGGACAACATTCGTTCCTTCACGAACGAATTGCAAGTCAAAGCGATGAGGCTTACCATCGCCAATGAACTCGATATCAAAGGAGGCGGATTGACCAGCGCCTACACCAAGACGCGTTCCCGAATGATTGATCAGCCGCACGGAAGGGTCGGTTACTCGCAGCGAGATGTCGACCGCAACATTGGTAACGGCATTCTGTATGGCATTGACGATGCCGTTGGCTACCGTGGCTCCAAAGCCCGTGCTGATTTGAAAGTAGAGTGGATCTCCAGGAGCAATGGGATCGGTTGTTCCGTTGCTAATGGTTGTCAGCGAGTTGTTGACGGCTCCTGTCAATTTCGCCAACGATTCCAGTCCTTGGCGAGGATCGAGCGTGGATTGTGGGTTTGTCCCAAGACCAATCACGAGAGCTCCAAGGGCATTGAGTGCCGTGACCGTCTCTTGAATGCCAGCGCCCGATGCAAATGGTGTCGATGGCCTCGATGTTTGGGTCAAGGCTGAAAGAGGCAAGGTGAGGCCTCCAGCTCCCACGATGTCAAGTTCGCCCTTAGGTTGATAAGCAAAGCCTGTATCGGTTGCAGTCAAGATGATCGGCAAGGCACCGTTTCGGAACCCAACACCACCGATGGTTCCATCGGGAGCCAGAACTCCATTGGTCGGATCGGCATGGAAGGATGCAAAGCCAGGAACGTCTCCACTGGCTCCTGGCGTCAACTGCGTCGATGCAAGTCCAGCGGCTCCACTATCGAGCGTGCTACCATTGTTATTTCCATCGAAGCCCAAGCCCGTAACCACTTGGTAGAGAGCTTCGATATCGGTTTCGGGTTGGTCACCACCATAACCTGGTGCCATGCGATCAAGTGCCGACTGTATGGCAGTGGAGAATCCGGTCGTCGTCTGTGCAACGATAGGTTGGTTGAGCACAAAGGGACGGCCGGTAGCATTTTCGAAGGCAAATCCGCCGTATTCTTCAAAACGCCCTACACCGAAACCAAAGTCGATACCAGGCAAAGAAGCTTGAAGCGAGCTGATGATGGTTGGGAATGCAGCACGTACGATGGGGCTGTTTCCTGCAAAGCTACCTGTATCATCAAACAGCAAAAACACATCGACCAAGTTGGTGATACCACTGCCGCCGCCGGGAAGCGTGACGCTTACCGTTTGAGTGTATGACTGTCCTTCTCGCAATGACGTGGTAATGCTCGAAGGTGTTACCTGTCCCTGTGCCACATTGCTCGTTCCTTGGGGCCAGAGATCTCCACCACCGGTCATTGGATAGGTGTGTGGTCCTATGCTTGTCGCTACTTCGCGAACCACATAAGCACCTGGAATAAGACCGGTGAAGGCATACGTGCCATCGACGCTCGTGATCGTCTCCAATTCACCCACATCGTAAAGATCATTGCGATTCGAATCGACATAGACGGTCACGCCTGGCCGAGCGTATTCATTGGAGTCAAACACTCCATCATCATCGGTGTCATCGAAGATCACACCATGGATTTCGTTGGCACGGAATTGATTTGCAAACGCAACTCCATTCACACTTGCGGGCCCAACATCGACGGTTGTCGAGCGAGCCGCTGCGGGAGTGGCATGTTGCTCCACGGGGACGATTTCACGAACGACATAACTTCCGCGCGTCAGGTGTGTGAACGAGAATTGGCCCGTTTCATCGACCTTAGGAGTAAAGAAAAGATCCACGCTGGTTTGCGTGCTCGGTTCCGTCGCTTCATGAACTCCGTTATTGTTGAGATCGAGGTAAACGGTAATACCACTCAGACCGCGTTCCCCTGCATCTCGAACTCCATTCTTGTTGGCATCCGAGAAAGCACTTCCGCTGATGGAGAAGTCGGTCGGTTCGTGGATTCCGAAGGAAATGCCTGGTTTGTTTTCGCCATTGAGCAAGCTCGTTCGAGCCAATCCGCCAGGGAAATTGGTCGAAGTGTATCCAGGCATGAGCACGGTGCGCACCACGTTGTTCCCATAAGGGACTTGATTCAACGTATACGTACCATCGACACCGGTGAGCGTCGTTGGCTCATCGATATTACGGATTCCATCGGCATTCACATCGAGAAAAACTTCCCAGTTCGACAACCCTGCTTCACCAGCATCGGCGATCCCATTGATATTGGTATCGCTAAAAATGGAGCCCGAGATGCTGCCCATTCGAGGTTGCAAGTTGTAATAGTCAATCTGCGAACGACTACCGATGGTGAGCGTGGTGGATACCGAAGACGGACGGCCAACGGAGTTGATCCAGCCCTCCGGCAAAGACTCGTACACGGAGTAGGTTCCCACAGGAATTCTTGCAAGTGTGTAGTTACCCGTCGCATCGCTCGTTTGAACTGGCTCGTCCGCAACACGCGAAGCATTGCCATTGAGGTCAACCCAGATTTGCCATCCAGCGAGTCCCGATTCTCCAGCATTGCGAATCGCATCGCCATTGTCATCGTTCCAAACGGTGCCCTGGATGGAGCCGACCTTTTCGCGAACGCCAAACTGAACGCCTGCGACGGAGTCACCAGTCAATGATCGTACCGATTTGACGCCTGTGGTCGGAGAGGTCGCGATCCATGTCGAAGGCAAATCTACTCGCACCGAGTGCATTGCGTAAGGCAAATCAGGGATCGAATAATTCCCATTGGTGTCGGTCGTTGAACGCGGTTCGCCAGCATCCCATTGGCTGTTGGAGTTGCTATCGACGAAGACACTCCATCCAGCAAGCCCTTGCTCGGTTGCGTTGAGCAAACCATTCCCGTCCTCATCATTCCAGACTTTTCCCGAAATCGATCCCGTTCCTGGAATGAGGTCCATAAAAGAAAGATTTTGAACCGAACCGCGACTCACAAAAGTTGTAAAGAAGGGATTGGTGCCGATCGAGCTAACCCATCCATCAGGACGATTTTCGCGAACCTGATAGGATCCAGTGTGGATATCAACAAATGAAAATGCTCCACTGCCATCCGTGATACGCGATGGCTCACCTGCGTCCAATATTTGATTGAGATTGAGGTCGACATAGACGGTTCGATTGGCGATTCCTGGATCGGTGGCTCCTGCGAGACCATCACCGTTTTGGTCGTTCCATACCTTCCCTTGAATGGTGCCAACCTGAGGAATCAAGTTTGCGAAATCGGCTCGAGACGAAGTGTTTGCCACCACATTGACTGCTTGATGATCGAGGGCTCCCGTTGTGGGAAATAGTCCGCCAATCGTCGGTCGATAGCCTGCTTGTGGAATTTCAAAGATCGTCGCGGCCCCAGTCGGTACTTCGGCAAAGATATAGTCTCCATCGGCATCGGTAATTGCCGTTGGCTCTCCAGTAGAGAGGGAGCCGTCGCCGTTGGAGTCGATGAACATCGTCCAGCCCAAGAGCCCATGCTCTCCTGACTCTTTGATTCCATTCTCGTTCGTATCTTCGAATACCGTGCCCACAACGCGACCTGTCGCTGCAGCGCTGGC
>JAXMBN010000003.1:0-209247 GCA_046349875.1 Pirellulales bacterium | reverse complement strand
TTCTTATCCACACCCGAAATCTCGATGTACTCGCCGACACCAACGTAACCCAATTCGATCTATTCGTGAAAGAAAACGACACCAATCGCGCTGGAACCGGCACCCGAGTCTCATCGTTTATTCGCGATCGAAGTATTCACTGGGACGCTGATCTCAAGTTGAAAGGCGCTGCATCCCCAACCCTGATCGTCGATCAAGACCAAGCGGGTAATGCGGTCGTGACAACCGCCAATGGAGTTTCCATTCAAGATACGGACGCAACCACATTAGGAAATGTGGCTGCTGCAAACATTGTGGTTAACTCCATCAACAATAACGCCGCCTACGGAAATGTGCACATCGAGATTCCTCGTCGCGGCGCACCAGCAGACGATACCGGCGTGGTCGATGGTAACCTGGGAAGCGTCACGGTCGAACGCGGCTTTGACGAAGTCAACCTCATCAATCGCTCTTCGAAGCCCATGACGGTGAACAACATTCAGGTCTTCAACATGTCCACACCCAATATTGTCGTGGATGCACCTGATAGTTCCGTGCTTTCATTCCCCGTATTTCATGATTTTGGAGACACGCATGTCAACGTGCAAAATGCAATCAAAACGGCCCCCGCTCCCGCATTAACGCTAAATGGAATTATTCAAAACCCAGTTGGCGAAACCGAAGTTCAAGCAGGAGCGATCATCAAATCTGGAACCGGTAAGATCGTCACCAATGTTGCCAACCTAAGTTCTACTGTTGGAAACATTGGATCAGGGACTCGTTTGCCGATTGAAATCGTACTGAGCGATGGGCGACAAGAAGATCTCTTCGTAAATTCGGCGGGCTCCGTTTCACTCGATCTTGTAGCAAGGCAACGCCAAGCAACCGGAACGCCGCCAGCTACAATCGATGTGAGCGGAATCCAAGCCGTTTCGACCAACAACGTTCTCTACCACACAACGTTGATGGAAAACAGCCTTCCTAATACGCTTCCTCTTCTTCGTGTCAATGAGATTCAAGAAAGCGACATTACCGATGTCGTCTCGTTCTTTGAGACCCCCGAGGAAATCCTTAACCTCGATCTCGGAGCCCTTGGCACAGGTGCAACTACCTTGGTCCCAAGTACCTGGGATCACGATCTAGTGAAAGGATCAGCGATTACTCTGGCTCTCGATTCCACTCAAATCGATGGTCCGTTGATGAATATCACCGGCAACACGGACGTTGGAAGCAGCAATACAAACATTTCTACGAATGGAAACATTGTGCTCACCGAAGTGGCAGGCGCCATGCGCATCGGCGCAATCACGACCACTCGAGGCGATGTCGTTCTGAATTCTAGTAACGCCATCCTTGCGAGTCCGTCGGATACTGCAGCGGATGTCATCGGAAGTTCAGTAACGTTGAACGCAGCAACAACGATTGGTTCGACGACCGCCCCAGTCGATGTCGATTCAGGCAATCGCCTTCACGCTTCAGCCTCGGGCGATATCGTATTAGTCGAAACCTCTGGTAACATCAACATTGGCCGCATCGCTACGACGGGAGGGAATGTTGTTCTCACAGCCACCACGGGCTCTTTCTTGGATGCGGATGCGGACATCGCCGCCGACATCGTTGGACAAGGATTGACGCTGACGGCGAATAACAGCACTACTACACCGTCACCGTCGATCGGTACCTCTTCCAACCCCATTGAGATCGACTCAACCGGAGTCGTTCGCGCAATTGCTCGCGGCGACATTCAACTCGTTGAAACCTCGGGGTCCCTGACGCTGGCTGAAGCTCGAAGCACCCAAGGCAACATACGAGTGGACGTGCTCGACCAAAGTACATCTGGCAACGATCTAACGTTGAACGCGGCCCAAGTCATTGCAAACGCAGGTTCTGTTCAACTCAACGCTGGCGATAATCTCACCGCATCCGCTGGTACCTTGATCCAAGGGACGTTGATTGGAATGGTCAGCGACTTCGGTGATGCCGATCCTGGTGTTGGAACGACGGTACAACTGTCCGGAACCTTTGTGGGTCGCCCAATCACATTGGCAACGGGCAACGATGTGGACAACGTAACGCTAAGCCAAGCAACCTTCCAAGGGCAAACCAATCTATCGCTCGGAGCAGGCAACGATTCTTTGACGTTGGATCGCTTAGCACCGCTTACCACGACGAATGCCGGCGTTCGCGACACCCTTGCTGTCAATCTTGGAACAGGGGCTCATTCCGTACAAATGATCTCCTCGCCCACCGGAAACATCATTGTGCCCATCACGGCCACGCGCGGCACGGGGCTCAATACTCTTACCGTTCAAGATACGACCAGTAACGATGCCTTCGCCTTGAATGCAAGTCAGCTTGGCATCACGCGGCCTGGAACCGGTATCTCCGAACTCCTTACCTTTGGTGCAACATTCGATCGTGTCGATATCCAAGCCTCAGAAGGAAATGATGCCTTGGGTGTCGACCTCAGCGGAGGCAATCTCAACTTCGCGAATGGAGTAGCATTTGCGGGCGGCAATGGAACCGACCAAGTCACCGTCAATGGTTCCAGCCTGGCTGATTTCTTTGAAGTCGATGCAACAAGTTCCACTTCAGGGACGTTGCGTACCCAGGTCAACAATGGAACCATGTCAGCTCCGACGACTCTAACGAGCGTGGAACAAGTGGGCATCAATGGTCAAAGCCCAACCTCCAATCCTGGCGATCGACTTCGAATCCTCGATAGCGTCTCAGGGATTCCTACGATCCCTAGCGGTTCGTTGGTTACACCACTACCCGTTTCCTATACAAATATCGAGCAAGTACTCGTTGGAGGAATCCCTGCCGCTACAAACGATTCATTCACGATACAAGAAGACACGAATGGTAGCTTCAATCTATTTGCCAACGACCTCGGACTTACCGATACGCCACTCACGGTGAGCGTTGTTCAACCAACCTTTGGAACGGTCGTTTATAACAACGGAGGAACACCTCTTCAGATCTCGGATGACCGATTCCAATTCACTCCGCGAGCTCATTTTTCTGGAACCACGTCCTTCCAATACACGGTGGTCGATGCCAATGGAGAATCCTCGACAGCAACGGCGTCGATTACCATCGAGCCCATTGCCGATGCACCCATCGTCTCGGCTCAAAAGGCCACGGGATCGGAGGGTGTCCCGATCCCATTGAAAGTCGATGCCAAACTGGTGGATACCGATGGATCCGAGACTCTGCAAGTTTCCATGCGACAAGTTCCTTCCATTGCGTTCTTCGTCGACGGGAAAGGAAATGAAGTCGGTGTAAATCAAGGGGGAGGCGTATGGAATCTGACAGCTGTCAATCTGAGCGACCTTTACTTGGTTGTAAAAGACAACGGTAATTTCCCGCTTGTGATGATTGCAACCTCGTCCGATTCAGGAAAATCGTCGGCGATAAGCTCGGTGACTTTCGATGTGGAAGTAACCAACGTTGCACCGAATGCAACGATCATGTCCTCACCCACGGATGCAACGAAAGATACGACCGTCACCGTTCAAATGGCGGCAACCGATCCGAGCACCATCGACAAAGAAGCCGGTTTCCTTTACAGCATCAACTGGGGCGATGGAACCGCCATCCAAACCGTTCAAGGAGCACCCGGTGTGCCTCCTAGTGTCGACCACATCTATACCGCCAACGGCACCTATACCATCACCATCTCGGCTACCGACAAGGATGGCGGCGTCGGCCCTACAACATCGCAAGTGATCCGAATTGGCCAATCGGGGATCGTGCCTGATCCGTTGCGACCAGGTCAATCCATGCTTGTTCTTCTCGGTTCAGATGCCAATGACGACATTCGCATTACGCGACAAGGAAACGGAAATCAGGGACGACTATTCGTCTATCGCAACAACGAACTTACTGAAACGTATCCCATTCCTTCCAG
The DNA here is from genome assembly GCA_046349875.1 of Pirellulales bacterium. Lineage (GTDB taxonomy): Bacteria > Planctomycetota > Planctomycetia > Pirellulales > Pirellulaceae > JAXMBN01. Next base: position 205,355 of record JAXMBN010000003.1, on the reverse strand, counting down.
TCGCATCCTTGTCCAAGGATACGCTGGAGACGATACGATCATCGTGGATGCCAACGTTTCGACCGATACTTGGCTCTTCGGCAGTCTTGGCGATGACATCCTCATCGGTGGTAGTGGCAACAATGTCTTGCTCGGTAGCGATGGTGACGATCAACTGCGTTCTCGCCAAGGTCTCGATATTCTCTTTGGCGGAGCAGGGCGTGATTTCCTCTTTGGAGGAAGTGATGACGACATCCTCCATGCCGGGACGAGCGTCTACGATCTGAGCGATGCGGCACTCTTTGCAATCCAACAGGAATGGCTACGTCCTTTGGATGTTGAAACTCGAGTCGCACATCTCAAAGGCACGCTTGCGGGTGGATTGAATGGTTCGCGATTCCTTATTGGTTCAGGACCAAACCAAACCGCCTTTGATGATGGTGTACGCGATCTGATCGATAACCACCGAACCAAAGATTTTGTTCTTGCCAATACCGATCAAGCCATCCGCGATCTTTTCAATCCGACCGAGTTGTTCGAAGAGTTGGACGGGTCCTCAGGATCCAGTGGTTCATCCTTCGGTGAAGGTGAGAGCCAAGAGGAATCGAATGAACTCGCTTTGTTTACTCCTTTCTTCTTGGATGTCGATGGCAATGGACAAGTCTCACCGTTGGACGCATTGCTCATCCTCAATTGGCTCAATACCCATCGCACTCTTTCGCAAGAGACCGATACCGATTGGCTCCTTGACACCGATTCGGATCAACGCTTGTCGCCCCGCGATGCACTGGTTGTCATTAATCATCTCAACAAAATGTCGCATGCATCCTATCAACCGGAAGGTGAAACAGAAGATTTGACCGGCCCATCACAGCAGATTGGATCGGCATTCGATGGTTCATTTCTATCAGACCTGGATGTGAAGAAACGCAACACGCGTTAAGAACAAAGAATCTATCCCTTCAACATGGATCTATGAGGAAGAAAGGGGTTTCGATGAAAGGCAATACGAGCTAACGCCAATCGATCCGTGATTGGTATCGGTACGCGGCTGTGCTATAGTGGTCTCATCCACTGAAATCTCACACCGTACTGATACCATGGACGAATCCAGCATCTTCTTGGCCGCAACTCAGATCGATGATCCACAGCTCCGTGAGCACTTTCTGCAAACGGTATGCGGACACGACCCTTCGCTTCGGACCAAGATCGAGCAACTCTTGAAGCAGTATGGCACGTGGAGCGAGAAGCTTGACCGATTCACCGCTGAAATCCCTGACCGTCTGGAGAAAATACGTCGAGAAGAATCCACAGGGTATGAACCTGTGAACCTGACAAAGTCGCAACCAAGCTTTGAATCGGGACATACCTTTCGACATTATCGAGTCGATCGTTGCCTTGGCGTCGGAGGAATGGGAGAAGTTTATCTTGCCACCGACGAGCGTTTGCAGCGGAAGGTCGCTTTAAAAGTTCTCCCCAAAGACCGGATGAGCGATCCCACCTGGATCGAACGATTTGAGACGGAAGCTCGCGCGATCAGCGCTCTCAATCATCCCAATGTGCTCACGATCTACGAGATTGGCAATGATGCCGATTTCTGCTTCATGGTTACGGAATTTATCGAAGGCAAGACTCTACGGCAAATTCAATCGGCCAACCGATGTTCGCTTGAGACTGCCCTTCACTATGCGCATGGGATCTCGCTTGGACTTGCGGCAGCACATGAAGCGGGCCTCGTCCACCGCGATCTCAAACCTGAAAACATCATGGTTCGCTCCGATGGCTTGGTCAAAGTCCTCGACTTCGGATTGGCCAAACGAAGTGAAGAGCCCCATAGTGATCAAACGGATCCCACATCGAAGTTAACGGCTCAAGGGTTTCTATTGGGAACGGTTCGCTACATGTCACCCGAACAGGTTCGACGCCAAGCGTTGGACCATCGAAGTGATATTTTTAGCTTAGGAGTGCTTCTCTACGAGCTCTTGGTGGGACAACTACCATTCGCGGGGAACAACGACGCCGATGTTGTGGCTGCGATTCTTTGCAAGGAACCCGAACTGCTGACCCAAATTGTTCCGTACGAACTGCGTCGGCTCGTCGAAATCATGATTCGCAAAGACCGCGAACAACGACTCGTTACGGCCAAGGAAGTCGCGATTGAATTGGGATTGATGCTCGATTCGATTCGATCGCCACGAACGGGACAACCGCGAACTCCTCCGGTGGAAATGGATGCGGAATGGGAGGTGCCTGAAGTATTTTATGCGCGGAGTGGTGATGTCAACATCGCTTATCAAGTCTTGGGACAAGGCGACTTCGATATCGTTTTCGTCATGGGATGGGTATCGCATCTCGAATGGTTTTGGAAGGAACCTTCCTTTGCCAAATTCCTGCGCCGACTTGCATCGTTTTCCCGCCTCATCCTCTTTGACAAGCGTGGGACAGGGCTTTCCGATAAGGTACCAACAGACCAACTGCCTACCTTGGAACAGCGAATGGACGATGTGCGTGCCGTCATGCAAGCGGTCGGATCCGAAAGAGCCGTGCTCTGTGGTGTCTCTGAGGGAGGCCCCATGTGTTCGCTCTTTGCAGCCACCTATCCTCAAAAGACGACCGCACTCATTATGATCGGTTCTTATGCAAGGCGATTGCAAACCCACGACTATCCATGGGGGCCAACCGAACCAGATCACACCAAGTTCCTCAACACCATCCGCGATCAATGGGGAGGCCCTGTTGGGATCGAAGCTCGCGCCCCCAGCAAAGCCAACGATCCCGAATTTCGAAAGTGGTGGTCGAGCTATCTTCGTATGGGTGCAAGCCCGGGTGCTGCCTTGGCGTTGACTCGCATGAACGCGCAGGTCGACATTCGCCCGATTTTGCGTTCGATCCAAGTACCAACGATGGTCATCCACCGGTCGGGCGATCAATGCCTCTTGGTCGATGAAGGTCGCTATCTCGCTGAAAACATCCCAGGTGCCTTATTCATCCCGTTGCCTGGCAACGATCACCTTCCATTTGTCGGGCACCAAGAAGAAATTACTTCGGCGATCGAAGAATTTCTCACCGGCGTCAAACATGACAGCCATATCAAACGCATTCTGGCAACGGTTTTGGTGGCGGAGTTCTTATCGCCCTCCGAAAATGCGTCATCATCGAATACTGCAACTGCTCGCTCGCATGCAGAGCGCGAAATCGCGCTCTTCCGTGGCAAAGCCTTTCCCTCCGATCGAAATCAAATATGGGGTACCTTCGATGGGCCCGCTCGCGCTATCCGGGCAGCTTTAACCATTCGCGCATCGGCTCAACGCCTAGGCGTGGCCGTCCGTATCGGCCTTCATACCGGCGAGTGTGATGAAATGGATAAGACGCTCTCAGGTCCAGCGTTGCAAACCGCAATCTGGGTTCGCGATCAAGCCGAGGCTGGAAAGATTATTGTTTCCAGCACCATCAAAGACTTGGTTCCGGGTGCCGATTTCAAATTTGCATCAGTGGATCTAAGTCCGTCGGTCCAACATCAGCCGGTTCAACTCCTTCGAGTCGAAGGCTAACTTTTCCAGATGATGTCATCTTAAGGTAGGATCATTCGCTAAGTGCCGATGGATTCCCATTCAAAAGGTTAGCTGCTTCGCGATACAACGCTTCCCATTCGCGATTGAGTTTCCCTTTTGCATCATGCATTGTCTTTCCTGCAACGAGATATTCAGATGCGACATCTCGCTTACCTTGATGAAACGACACCATCGATAACAGGATCAAATCGTACTCGTCACTCGTTTCGTATCCCTGAGATTTACGTAGTGCAGAGAACGCATTTTCGAAATCCCCACTCCTCAAATAAGCAAGGCCCAAGGTATTCCAAATAGCACCTTCATCGGGCTTGAGTGCATTGGCCTTCTTTGCCAAAGACAACGCTTCGGAAGGGAACTGAAAGAACGAATCGCTGGGAACCGACAAATACCATGCCACAGTGTTGCAAGCTGTAGCATCCTCACCACAGCCTTTGACTGCTTGAAGAACGAGGACCTTCATGGCAGGCTTCCATCGCGTCCGATAGGCTGAAAACACTTCGGCTGTTTCTTGCGATCGCAACTGATCGCTCGCCTGAGATAGGATTCCCAAGGCGGCACACGCATCCAACGAAGTCACAAAGGCTTCGGGAAAGCTCACGATGATCTCCGCTGCCGCTGAACGATGATCCATCTTGACCAAATGCTGGAGCAGAGAAAGCTCTCCCGTGGATGAGAGGCTTACTAACGGTTCCCAAATTTTTCGAAATCGTTCCTCTTGCAGCGCATGGAGGGTTTCAGATTGCTCTCCTTGTTGAAGCGAAGATTCCAGCAAATCGACAGACATCAAGATGCTCTTGTGCTGAGCGGGATAATGCGTTTCGAATATCTTGATGGCATTTTCAAAGCTCTCCGCCGCTTTTGAATACTCACCAGATGCCATATAAGCTCGCCCCAGCGCTTCATACCCCCATCCCAACTCGGGATGTTCCTCCCCATGCAATTGGCGATGCAGTTCAACGGCTTCTTTGGCATAGCGAAGCCCTTCAGACACTTTTCCTTGACGAGTCTTCGACTGAGCCAACTCGTGGATGATATTGGCGAGTTCCGGAGGATTGGGTTGAGCTTGACGCGCGAGACTCGCGGCACGTTGCCCCACATCGTCCGCTTGGTCATAGTCTTGGTGATAGATCAAACAATGCTGCAAACACCACATCGCTTGGATCATTGCATGCGGATACTGTGCCTCCGAAAGCATCTCGACCGACCGCTTGGCATAAGTGCTTGCTCGTTCGTATTTCCCCATCGCAGCATAGCTCCATGCCAAGTCGGTCTGCGATTGGGCCGTCTTCAACGCATCGGCATTCTGAGATCGATGATACTCATACACTCGCTGCAAATGATCCAACGCCCGCTCGGGAGATCCCAATCGTCGATAGGCATTCCCGATGGTACTTCGCAGCATCACCTCCACTTCGGGTTGATCATCCAATTGGTCCAGAATGCTCTGTGAAAGATCGTCCAACAATTGTCGAACGGTATACTCCGCGCCTTTCGTTTGGTCGGGATTCGCCGATGCAACCAATTGCTGAAGCACGTCGCTGACCACCTTTGCTTTGCGAGCTTCCAACAGAGCTTGATTCTCATTTTGTTGAGCGATCTTCAACGCCCTTTCGACCTCTCGCTTTTGCGACGAGATCACCATGTTGTAGGAGAACATACCGATGAGAATAAGTATCGGTATCGAAGCAATGCTGAGGCTTGCTGCAGGATGCCGCGCTGCAAACTTGAGGATCTTCGTTGCCACTCCAGGTCGGCTCGCAAGAATGGGACGATGTTCAAGATACCTTAACAAGTCCTCTGCCATCGCCGCAGCCGATCCATAACGCATATCGCGTTCTTTGGCGGTTGCTTTGAAGACAATGGTTTGCAAATCACGTGGGATCGGACGAGATGTTCGCGAAAAAGAAGTTTCCTTCTCCAGCACCTGCTTGAGAATCTCCATTCTCCCTTGGCCATCGATGATCGGTTGCCCCGTCAACAACTCGAATAGTGTTGCACCTAGGGCATAAATATCGGTTCGATGATCGATAGCAGTATGCCCACCCATGGCCTGTTCTGGGCTCATGTATCGCAAGGTTCCCACAAAATCGCCAGACAAGGTCAGTGTTGCTTGATCGTCGATTTGCGCTAATCCAAAGTCGGTAATCCAGATCTTTCCCGCATCATCGATCATGAGATTGGAAGGCTTGATATCGCGATGGACAACGCCTAATTCATGAGCGTGTTGCAATGCGTCTGCAACAACGCGAATCCATTCGACAACGGTTCGGATTTCGAAGAGAGTCCCCGATTTCAAATGGTCTTGCAATGATTTGCCCGAGATATATTGCATCGCATAATAATGAACTCCTTGCTCACACCCAGTACCATAAATGGCCAAGATATTAGGATGCTGAAGAATCGATGCAGAGTGAGTTTCAATGCGAAATCGTTCCAGGCACTTTCGATCCAGACTCGCTGCCAAGGGAAGTATTTTCAGAGCGACCGTGCGATCGAGTGAGATCTGCCGAGCACGATAGACAATCCCCATCCCGCCACGACCGACCTCTTGCTCAATTTCATAGTCTCCAACCGCATTGGGTAGACGAGAAGACTCAACCGATACCTCGCCATAGAGACCTAAGAGCTTCAACGTCTCAAGCACTTCCCGTACCAGTTTCTCATCCCCTGGAAGTCGCTGAAGGAAGTCTTGGATCTGGAACGATTTTCCAGATTGAACCAGATCTTGAATCTCGTCGACGATCGCTGCCAATGTGGCTGCACGCTCATCCTCTGGTGAGCCTTCCGAAGGGAGTTCTGAATGGCTTGTCACGAAAGATGCTCCAACAACCCTAGTCGTTTGGTGATGTCACGGAGCCGGAGCAATGCGCGGCCAAAACGCTGCCGAAGTGTCGCTTCTTCGAGTTCGAGCAATTCTGCAATCTCGGAATACGCTCGTCCCTCGAAATGCCGCATCAATAGGATCTCTTGATCCGTTTCACTCAGTTCTCCTAATGCTTGATGGAGTTTCGTTTTTAACTCCTCGGTCCGAAGATGCTGACTCGGCGTAGAACCTTGGCCGACGATGGCACGCGCAATGGCATCGGAGGAACAATCGCTCCAATGATGCTCACGATTCACTGTGCGTTTGGCTGCACCGACGTGCTGTCGATAGGCCTGCACCAATTGTTGCTGAGCCGTCTTCAGAAGCCAAATCCGAGCGGGAAAGCCAGTGCGGAGGCATTGAGTTTCAAAGAGTGGCTTGGCAACCAAATAGGTTTCTTGAACGAGATCCAATGCATCGACTCGTCGCTGCAACCGCAGACTGATGCGACATTGCAAAAACGCCAATAGATCGGCTCGGTAAGCATCAAAACAAGCGTCAAAATCACAGTCCGAAGGGATCGTCCCTTCCGGCCGCATGTTTGGCACTTGCCCTTCATCTGGATGCATCGAAATCACCATCCGCGGGTCGGAACGTCTCGGTTGAAAACCGTCCCCACTAAGCCTCTTGATTACCAGAAAAGCAGATTTTACTAGGTTAACCCATTTGAAAATGAATTTCTAAAAATTTTGCAAAGTGCCTGTCACATTAAGAATTTCCCTGCGAGATTCCCTTAGAGGCGTTTTGCATGAGGGCATTCGCCTTCATGCATGCTCTTGCCACGATGATGGAAATTTTGACCAAGGACGTTCGCATTGACTCAGGATCTTCCCCCAATTCCTTTTCAAGATGCCAAAATGTTGGTGGAAACTATTCAAAACGAACCCTCCAATTCATCCAAAGATAGTTCGGAGCGGCTCTTCGCACTGATCTATGACGAGCTATACAAACTGGCGCAAGACCGTCTTCGTCATGAATCCGTGGGGCATACCCTGCAGCCCACTGCGCTGGTCAACGAAGTTTATCTTCGGCTCGTGGCTGCCGGTAACCCTCGTGAATGGGATGGAACGGGACACTTCTTTGCTGCGGCGGCACGAGCCATGCGGCAAGTCTTGATCGACAACGCACGCCGCCGGCAGGCCTTAAAACGTTTGCCACCCGGACATCGAATCGATTTGGCAACGATCGATACGCCCGACTTCTCCATCGACGACGATCAGCTCCTTTCCCTCCATGAAGCACTCAACGAGCTAGAACAGAATGAGCCGACCAAGGCGAGGCTTGTTGAAATGCGATTCTTCGCCGGAATGGAGATGGAACAAATTTGTTCGATTCTTGAAATCTCCCGCGCCACTGCCCATCGCTATTGGTCGCACGCACGCGCTTGGTTGTTCTTGCGGTTAGCCTAATCCGACCACCAGCAAAAAGTCCCTTCCAACGCATCGCGAATACGACCCAGTGCATCACCACAACTTATAGCGACTTCGTTTTTCGCGAATCACGCCGACATCGTTCGCTACAGAATCGTATTTGCTCCCAAACTTTGGCCCATTTCTTGCGCCACGCAAATGGTCGATGACACTGCGAGCAGACCTTGGTTGGGAGCTCTGTTTTTCGATGCATGATTCTAGTTTGCTCGTATCCCCATCTAAACAACACCGGAGCTTGCTAATAGGTTATTCCTTTGGCAAGCCCTTTGCGCATGGCGGGACGATGTCCGGCTCATGCATACCATTTCACGCGTCACCTTCCAATCGTATCGCATCGCGCGCTGCCCCAACGGCTCGCTCGGCTGCTCGCATTCCAAATAACCAGAACAGGGCAGGGTGCACAAAAAAGTCGAGCAACGTCGAGCTCACAACGCCGCCAAGGATTACGGTAGCGACTGGATAGAGAATCTCTTTACCAGGTTCCCCAGCCGCCAACACCAAAGGGATCAACGCGATACCTGCAGTAAATGCCGTCATCAAGACAGGTGCCAATCGCTCCAGACCAGCTCGCACGATCATGCTCTTGGTAAACGTCTCCCCTTCATGCTCCACCAAGTGAATATAGTGTTGAAGCAACAGTACTCCATTCCGCGAGGCAATGCCTGCGAGTGAAATGAATCCAACCATCGACGCAATCGTCAAAGTTTGTCCAGTGAGAACCAATGCCACGACCGCACCGATGAAGGCCATGGGAAGAGCCGCCATGACTTGCAGCGAAAGGTTCACTGTTCGGAACAAACTGTAAAGCACCAAGAAGACACCCACCAACGATACGCCAAACAAAATGGCGATCACGCGGCTGGCCGATTGCTGACTCTGAAACTGCCCTTCAAAAGTTGGATAATACCCTGATGGCAAGTCCGCGACGACGGGTTCGATCCTGCGTTTGATATCTTGAACGACATCCACAACCCCTCGACCTTCCACATTACACTGAATAACAACCCGCCGTCGCACATGCTCGCGATTGACAGTATTGGGTCCACCCGATTCATAAATCCTAGCCACATTGCCCAGCGGAACCGTTCCACCTTCAGGGAGCTGGATCGGAAGGCGGCCAAGTGCATTGATGTCTTCACGAAAACTCTCTTCCATGCGAACCAAAAGGTCAAACGTTCGCATCCCTTCCAAGACTTCGGACACCACTTTGCCATTCATGGCAGTTTGCACGTAATCGTTCACATCCTTTACATGGAGTCCATACTGCTTCAACCGTTCACGATCGATCTCCACGCGAAGCTGCGGGATGATCACTTGCGGCTCCACCATCAAGTCGGTAACACCTGCGACCGTTGCCATCTCCCCTTTGATGAGCTCTGCTTTTTGGCGCAACAAATCTAAATCATCACCATAAAGCTTGATGCCAACCTGAGCCTTCACTCCTGAAAGCATATGGGAAATCAAATGCGCAATCGGCTGCTCGGTGGCTGTCACAATTCCTGGTATCTGTTCCATCGAATGGCGAATGCTCTGCAACTGTTCATCGCGAGTCCTAGGCGATTTTGGATCCAGTTCGATCAGGTATTCACTCATGTGCACACCTTCCGCATGCTCGTCCAATTCGGCCCGCCCCGTTCTTCGTACAAATCGCTGAACGTCTTCAATTCCTTGAAGCGATTGCTCAACCGTGCGATTGATGGAATTCGAAGCTGAAAGAGACGTTCCAGGAGGAAGCACCACGTTCAATTGAACCGTACCTTCGTTGAACGGAGGAAGAAAATCTCGTTCCAAGCGACTTAGGAAAACAGCTGCAATCGCAACAAGCCCCGCGGTGACTCCGAGGTTGAGCCAAGGAAAGGCTAAGCTAAATCGAATCACCCGTTCGCCTAGCCAGTGAACAAATCGCAAGATCCATCCTTCGCGTTCCATCCCCTTCGAACGCATCGTACCCAGTAACCAATACGAAAGAATGGGAGTTATGGTCAGCGATACAAGCAACGATGCCAAAATGGAGACGATATAAGCGATACCCAAGGGGGCAAAGAGTTTTCCTTCCATTCCTCCTAATGCGAACAAGGGTAGGAAAACCAAGATGACGATCATCGTGCTAAAGACGATGGATCGGCGCACCTCCGAACTTGCCCGATACACCACTCCGAGTGAATGAAGTGGATTGCCTGCTTTGCGATTCTCCTTCAACCGGCGAAAGATGTTTTCAACATCCACGATGGCATCATCGACCAACTCGCCCATGGCGACAGCGATTCCTCCGAGGGTCATCGTGTTGATCGATAGGTCGAAAGCGGCAAAAACTAACGCCGTCATTACCAAGGAAAGTGGAATTGCCGTCAATGTAATCAAGGTCGTTCGAATGTTCATCAGAAACAAGAACAAAATGATGACGACCAGAATCACTCCATCCCGCAAAGCCTCCTCCACATTTTTTATCGCTCGATCGATGAACGACTTCTGTGAATAGGTAGCTTCAATACGGACACCCGCTGATAGCGATGGGCGGATTTCATCGAGCGCAGCGAGGATGCGATCGGTAACGGCTCGCGTATCGGCACCCGGTTGCTTGTTGATGGTCAGCACTACCGAAGGGCCACCAAGAAAACGAGAGTCATTCTCGCGTACGAACGCAGCGCTATCGCCGCGCTTGACTTGAGCCCCTTCTCGGATCTCGGCCACATGCGAAAGCAAGACCGGTCGCCCTTCACGAATGACTACCGGAATCTGCTGAAGCTCTTCGATCGACTGAAGCCGCCCAAGACTTCTTACCAAGAACTCGCTCGGACCTTGCTGATCCAGATAACCTCCTGTCCCATTTTCATTGCTGTTTCGTACGGCCGTTTCTACTTGAGCCAGCGTCACACCAAGCCGTCGCATAGCATCCGGATTGACTCGCACTTGGTACTGCTTTCGCTCGCCACCCATCGTAAATACCTGCGCAACTCCTGGAATGGTCAACAGTCTTTGGCGAACGACCCAATCGGCCTCCGTTCGCAGTTGCATGGGTGTCACATTCGAATCGTCGGACCACATTCCCAACATCAAGATCTGTCCCATGATGGACGAAATCGGGGCAAGTTGAGGCTGAATTCCTGGTGGTAATCGATCTTGCACCAGTTGCATTCGTTCGGCTACGACCTGGCGATCTGTATAGACATCGGTTCCATATGCGAACTCGACATAGATCACCGAAATCCCTACCCCCGAAGAACTCCGAACGGCTTCCACTCCGTTGGCTCCATTGATCGTCGTTTCAATGGGAAAGGTGATGAGCGTCTCGACCTCTTCTGGCGCCATGCCAGGAGCTTCCGTCATGATGACGACTCGCGGTCGATTCAAGTCGGGAAAAACGTCGATTGGCATTCTGAGTATCTGCCAAATCCCAACCGCAAGAAGCCCAACAGCCAACGCCATCACGAGCATGCGTTGCTGCAACGAAAAGCGAATTAGGGCATTCAACATAGAAGGACTCCAAACTCAAATCGCATCCATCGAAGCCCGCGTTACAGCGACACCACGATTCACGAGAACACCGAACAGAGAAAGCCGAAGAAGGACACCAAGGACGGTGCCCGCAAGAAAACGCGTCTTACAGCCAGCCGAAAACGACCGTCACAGACTGAAAAGAACGGGTCAGATGCGCCAAACCTGAAGATAGGCTCGCCTTGGTTCAAATACAGGCGGCTTCCAAGCATTCCATACATCGCATTGGATCGACTTGACCCCATAGACTCCGGTCTCGTAAGCCAGGTCGATCGCTTGAAATGCGATCATGGATTTGGCGTGAGCCAAAGAAGTAGGATTCAAACCTTCCACATAGACACAGGTTCCCTTTTGACAACCGACGGGGCATCCCTCTGGACATGGCCCATCATCCTTCAGTTGCTCAGTCGCAGGCAACGCTTCCATCGATTGAGCCTGACTGGCCAATTGCAGATGGTGGCAACATAAAGAATCTTCATCGACGCCGCATGCCTGCTCGACCGTGCTCTGATGCTCGCCTTCGCAGCACTCAATACCGTAATGGCATGCTCCTAAAGCGGCCCAACCGTGGACACCATGTCCGTGCAGGAGGAAGCATCCCAGCACCGCATGCAAGGCGAACGCTACCAGAGTGATCATTCGTATCCACAAGAGCATGCGAAAAACTTCCGTCCGTGGGTTGGCCTATTCCGACCGGGCAGTGCCAATGATTCTACGCAACCCCATTCCTGCGAGCCATATCAAATCCCCAATTCATCATTGCCTACGTATTCAAGTATCGGTTGGGAACATTCCAATTCTTGGGGATTGGTCGATTGCAAGCATGCAAAAGAAGCTGAATCGTGTGGTACACATCCACCTCCTTCCGCTGAAATTGAGGAAACAATCCAGCCTGTGTGTAGGATAGGGGCGTCGCATCCAAAACCACGGTTGCCCAATCATAACCCTTACCCCAGGTGATCCCATCGAGCCGAATATCGGCTTTTGCATTGTGCTCTAACAGCAACTTCAGAACAGGCAGACAGTGATTTCGATGCTGACACACCGTATGAAATATCGGGGTATGCCCATTCAGGCCGTCGGAGTCGAAAGCGGCCCGCGCATTCACATCTGCACCTAGTTCGATCAATACCCGCGCTGCATGAACCAATCCATACTCGGCCGCAACGTGCAAGAGCGTTGCACCACGCAAGGGAGTAAAGGCACAATTCCAGTCAACGCGTTCTTCCATGGCCGCCGGGTTCTCCCGCCCTATGAGCCGAACTTGGTCTGCATCATCAAGCAATACCGCCATGACAAGAGGACTTTTGCAAGGCACTCCAGCATCGATCAAACATCGAACGCAACGACTGAATTCAGGTGACCGATAATACATGTCCAAAAACTCCGTTAACCACGGGCGACCATGGAAGGTGCCGTTTGGATCGATACCCGATGCAAATCCTTGCACGATTTCTTCAGGGGAATGTGTTTCAAAGGCCCCAAGAAGGAGACGGATCGCTTCATCGGAACTCATCGTATTTAACTCCCAAACATACATTACCCGTCACCCAACCATCCACTCTACAACACAACGTAACACCAAACCACTTTACCCACATCACCCCAGTACTCGCTCTGTCTGACATAGACGCACCTGTTCCGATCCCCAAGTACCCTTTTTTTGAACAGTCCAACGATCACGGCTATACTTGAGTTTTTCAACCTCGTGCTTCATCACTTTACTCGTTGAGATCGCAATGGCCCAAACAGGCTTTCGTAAGGTCTATTACCTTTGCCTCCTATCGATGCTGGTATCTCCAACAGCTGTCGTAGCGGTTCAACGCGAAGACACTCTCCAGAGCCCGCAAGAAGTATTTCTGCAACTCGATCGTAAAGTCCAAGATCAGGAGAAAGTTTGTTCGGAAAAGGAGGAGTCCCTTTTCGATGCGAACGGAGATCAGACGGCTGCATCATGGCGGGCCGCTCGCCAACTCTCTCCCTACAACCTTTATGGAAATGAACTGCTCGACTTCGCCAAAGCGAATCCTGCAACCCAGGAATCACTTCGGTGCCTGTCCTACCTTTTCCTTCATTCCCATCTGGAAACAGGCACCCGTTTCGACGAGGTCGTGAACGAACTCTTAAAGCACCACGCCGACGATCCTGCGCTAGCCTACCTCGCATCGAACTGCATCTGGCCCGCGCGATATCGCACGCAAGCAAGCTTTCTGAAACAGCTTTATGAACGATCGCAAAATCCACTCAATCAAGCCGCTGCGAAGTATTATGAAATTGAACTGCTGGACAATTGCATCGACATTCGTTCGCATCTGCCCTATATCATCGAAGATTTCACGCGCATTGGATATTTTGAAGTCTATCCTGAGCGAATGGAGGACTATAAGGCTTTGGCGAATTATGCGTCTGAAGAGTTTCGTCAACAACGCACCGTCAAAATGGAAGAATATGTTGGCATCTCGAATGACCATCGTCCTTGGACCATCCTCCCAAGTTCTCAAGGACTGCAGTACGCGTTTATTCAAGATCCAAAGAAATTGCCGTTCCGTCAGTTGGTGAAGAAGTTGGTCTTTCAAATCAACAATCTTCGCGAGGGATGTTCGCCCCCTTCGTTCTCAGGCACGACAACCGATGGATCCGATTTCCATCTCGAAGACACCAAAGGCCACGTCACGATTCTCTTTTTTACATTAGCCGGTTGCGGCCCCTGCGAAGCTCGGTACCCCTGGATCAGAAATCTAATCGAACGTTATGGTCCGGAAAAACTGAAGGTCATCGGTATTGCCGCCGATGCTACCGAGGAGACGGTCCTATCCGCTGAGAAATCGGGTAAGTTCACTTGGCCCTGCATATGGGATGGCCTCTCGGGTCCCATCGCCAAATTGTATCAGGTCACTGGCTATCCACAGATTTTTGTGATCGATCACAAAGGTGCCATCCTTGAACAAGGAATGTTTCGCGAAAGAGAATTTGAGAAGATTATTGAAAACGCAATCATGCATCTCCCTTCGCCTTAGTTCATTCCACGTTTCATCGCAAACTGAACGCTCCCATCGAAGTAAGACCTTATGACACCACGACGCAACTTCCTATCGCTTTGTGGCATGATGGCAGCAAGCGGCTTGGCAGGCTCTCATCTAAACGCAGCCGCACAAGCAACTTCTGGGTTCAAAAAGAAACGCATTCTGATTCTAGGGGCCGGACTAGCCGGCTTGGCATCAGCTCGGGAGCTTCAACTGCACGATCATGAGGTGATCGTGCTGGAAGGACGAAAGCGAATCGGAGGTCGAATTTGGACAAGCCACGAATGGAAGGACATGCCTGTCGATCTTGGTGCTAGCTGGATTCATGGCGTTCGAGGAAATCCTCTGACTTCGCTTGCCGACCAAATCCAAGCCAAACGACTGAAGACGAGCTACCAACGAGCTGCAACCTATAGTGCTTCAGGCCAACTCTTGAGCGATGCTCAGGAGAAAGCACTCGCGAAGATCGATGATGCCATCTCCGACCTTCTCGAGAATGCACAGCAAACCGAAAAAGACGCATCGATTCTTCAATCTATCCAACCTCTTCTCAAAAAGTACGCTCCCACTTCAGAAGGTTTTCAATTCTTGCACTTTGTGCTGAGTGGCAAGATCGAACAAGAATACTCGGGGAGCTCCCGCGACCTTTCTTCACATTGGTACGACAGCGCGAAAGAATTTGAAGGTGGCGACGTCCTTTTCGCCGATGGCTTTGAGAGCATCATCGATCATCTGGCAAGTGACCTCGAGATTCAACTTGGGCAAATCGTACAACGTATCGAATGGGAATCATCCCAAGTTCGGGTGACAACTAATCAAAAGGAGTTCACTGCAGACCTCGCCATCGTCACACTTCCACTTGGTGTTCTCAAAGCGAAACGCCCGTAGAATTCTCACCCGAACTTCCACCTGAGAAACTCCATGTGATCGAAAAGCTCGGAATGGGAGTGCTCAATAAATGTTATCTCCAGTTTTGAAGAAGCCTTTTGGCCCGACGATGTAGACTGGCTTGAGTACATTTCGCCTCGACCTGGCGAATGGACGGAATGGGTGAGCTTTCAGCGAGCAGCTAGAGCTACCCATTCTCTTAGGATTTAATGCAGCCGATCAAGGCAAAGCTATCGAAGCCAGCTCGGATGCCACCATTGTCGCCAGCGCCATGAAGACGCTTCGAACCATGTTTGGCAAAGATGTACCCGATCCCATCGACACTCAAATCACGCGATGGGCGTCCGATCCCTTTGCACTTGGCTCCTATTCTTTCAATGCAGTTGGCTCAACGCCTAAGATGCGAAATCAACTGGCCGCCCCCCTTGGAAATTCCCTTTTCTTTGCTGGAGAAGCCACCGAACGCGACTACTTTGGTACAGCCCATGGCGCTTACCTCTCCGGCCTACGCGCAGCAAAAGAAATCCTTGCGCTTTCCTAAGCCTTGGCTTCTCGAACAGCTTTGCAGTAACGATTGTGGGATCGCGAACTCTTCACGCCCATTCGCGATCCCAATCAAAGGAAACTGCCCAGCTTTCTTTCCTTCCATTAGAATGCTGAAGCCAGAACCTACTTCTTGCTGGATTCATTGAGAAGAATCAGTAACGCTTGCTCCAGCTGGCGAGGATGAAATCCAAAAGGTCCTCTTCCATTCTTGAAAGCAATTTTCCCGTCTTGATCGATCAGGTAAAGCCGATTCGGCATTCCACTGTAGGTCGATCCAACTTGATCATCCACCGTATCCACTAAGAATGGGATGCGAAGGGCCAGATGGCTTTGGCACGTTTCGGCGATCTTCCTTCGTTGCAAATTATCGAGCGGCTGCTTCAAATCGATCCCCACTCGCTGATTGCTCTTCATCCACCAACCATCACTTGGATGTGCTTCGCGTACGTACACCAAATACATGTTGGCTCTATCTTTGTAACGCTCGTACAGTTTCTCAATGTTCCCTGAATGGCTTCGAAAAGGCCCGCAAGTAAAGTTTCCAAAGATGAGAACCGTGGGCTTTTGAGGGACAATCTTAGAAAGTTGAACCTCTTGGTTGTCCAACGATTTCAAGACAAAATCGGGAGCCACCTCATTCAAATGCGGCCCAGCGTTCAACGAACCAAGTTCTTGACTTTTGAGGGCCTTGATCAGTGTATTCCTCGTCGGTCCTGCCGGTGGCTTTGTACCTGCTTTCGGTGGTCGAACCGTCAGCTCGTCGCGCAGCTCATCGATCGTCAGAAACTCACCAGAGGAAACAAGGTCATCGAAGAGCTGCCCAAATTCTTCTTTGGTGATCTTTCCATTGCCGTCGCGATCCGTCCTCCAAAAAAGATCCGATCCTGGCGAAGAGGTTAGTGAATGCTTGCTCCAATCCCAATCGGCCTCAGTCAACTGTCCATCCGAATCACGATCGAGTCGCTGAAAATCAACATCGCTCACACCCATCTCACTGGCAGATAGGACACCATTTGAATCTTTGTCGTAGCGTCTCCGAACATAAATCCAATCAAATCGATTCTCCACTTTTGCAAGCGGAAACCATCCATCGTCAGGACCAAGATTGCTGCCTTTCAATATGTCGTTTAGCATGGCGATCGCTTCGGAATCAGATGGTAGATTCGATCTGAGCTCTCGAATGATCGCTTCCGATTCCTCAGTTAATTCTTCCTGTGCCAACGCCAAAAACTCTTCTTTTGGTTTCGGAGGAGTGGATGCAAACACATTTTCGGTCTCGAGCGGGAGTTGAAACCCGTCAGAAATACGAGTCATATAAAGACCTCGGCAAAGCCAAAGGAAGATCGACATCGCCCGCTTGGAACCGAAATCTCTCTCGAGAGTTGTGTAATCGCTTGCAGTCATTTTGCTCGGAGTTGCCGTCAATTTTCGAGCGAAATCGTAGGCTCGCTGCTCTTCCTCAGGGAAGGCCGACCAGTCGCTTTCAGCTAATAACCTGGTCCGTCGCATGACATCCGAATGCGACATACCGGCCAATTCGAGCAGCATTTCGCAATGCCCCATGCAGTAGTTACACCCTAAGGCTCTTGTTTGAACCCAGAATAGACTCTCTTCAAAAATACGATTCGATGGGTACTCCGCCCAATGCGTTCGAGTCGCGCGGGTCCATGCAATCGCCAAGTCGGGCGCGTATCCATAGTTCATCAAACTCCAACGGATGGAAGTTGGGCTCGCAGCCATAGCCGGTGGTAATCGATTTGCAATTTCGTCCCATGAGGGAACACGAAGGCGAGGCACTCGCTTACGTTGGCTCTGTAGTCGACTCTGCAATTCTTCAAACGTCAGGCTCGTCCATTGACGATCACCATGAGTCACTGCCTTTCCCTGTTCATTAGAACGATCCACTCCATTCTCGGATGGAATAAGCGGCTTGACCTGAACCGCGCCTTCCACAAACCGAACATTCAACGGCGCTGCCGGCCCCATCCCTTCGATCGGAACACCCAGCCCCAGCAGGAGGCGGTCTTGAAAGTTGTTGTACGCCGTATGTAACACGATTGCGGCCACGCCGCGATCTCCGTAACGCTCCCGAAGTCCTTCAAATAACGAGTCAGGAATGGTCGGTGCTGCAACGGAGAGCAATTGAACAAATTCGAACTCACTTCTCAAGTCGTCGGGCCATTGTGAAGAAGGTCCGGTAAAGTCCGTGATCTCCGCCCTCGCTCCAGCAACGCGTTTGTAATCGCTGAGAGCCATCGCTTTTCCATACTCGGAGTTGTTTGCATTTGCCACAATCCATCGCAGCTTGGCTCGCAGCTGAGGATCCAACGACAAGTCATTTCGAAACGCTGCGTCCAGTTCCAATAGAGCTGCAGCTGTTCTCGGCATTTGCAAAACAATTGGCTTTACCCAATTCGGGAGCATTCTCTTCTCACCACTCGCTACCTCTGGTAGCAACGCCCAAGCTTCTGCATCATTTATGCGTTCCCACGCATGCCAGCTGGAAGGATTCTTGTCAGAAGTATCCTGACCATGGGACATGCCCATGGTTGAAATGGATGCAAATAGCATCGCAAGACACATGCGGATGAGGAACAGTGGCCCAATTGGCCAAGTTGGATGGATTATCATGAGTTCATTCTCTTTGCCTGATAGTGCTTTGAATCGTCGACTTTGAATGGGCACGGATGAACATCTCATTACCGTACCGAGCTCCATTTCTTCATCGAATCCCGATGAATCCTCGCCAAAGAGCCTTGGTGTAAGAACGGCTTCGACGAATCAAAAGAGACTTCATACGCGGGATGACATTGCGTCTCCTGCGTAGATCGAATGGAACATCCCCAAATGGGAACTGAAAATTCTGCAACCTGCGATTCGTCTAACCAAGCCGAGACGCAATCGGGGGACGAAGGACGATGTTTGGCTCACCCTCCCGAACTTCAAAATCACTAGGCACGACCCAGTAGAACTCTCGTAATTCAAAAGTCTGAGTCCGATTCAACTGCTCCAATTGCCAATCGGAGCGAACTCGCACGATGGTTGTCGACTTCACACGGGTCGTTGTTTGATCCTGGCACGACAAACATCCTTCTTCCTTCGAAGATGGCACTGCATCGCCATATCTCAATGGAGTCGTCCACGAAACGGCATCCGGTTGTTTTCCATGCAAACGCGATGGAAAGTAACGATGAGCTAAATGGTCTCCACAACTTGCATGGAGTTGCTCGATCCCTGATACCTCAATGAAGATCACAAAACCAAGCACTCCCCAAAGAGCTGCTCGGACAGAAGGGAGGCTTGAATGTAGTCGCGTCCCATTCATAAAGACAACATGCAACAAGAGTTAAGGACCACCGAGCACTTTACTCTGCATTCATAGATCTTCCATTGGATTCTATCGGCACGCATTTCGAAGTCAATCAGATTGCATTTCCCAGCGAGCACTTACCTTTTTCGCTTCTCTGAATCTTTCATTTTCGGAACAGTAATCTCATATTCATTCACCTGTCGAACCCCTGGCGTACTTCGACCTTCTTCGAGACACTTTTGAAGCATCGCTGCCAATCGCTGTTCGATCTCCGGAAACTCCTTGAGTCGATCTTTGCTTTCGCTGAGATCCTCTTTCAGATTATAGAGTTCGCGGCGTCCATTCTTAAAACAGATCAGCTTCCAAGCATCGGAGCGAATGGCAAGATCCCCGGCCATCGATTGATGGACGATGGCATCGCGAGTGGAATCCGCTGTCTGCCCCAATAAAGCCGGTAAGAAACTGACACTATCTTCGCCTGCATTGGCGGGCAACGACTGTTTGGCTAAGGGTGCCACTGTTGCCATTAGATCGGTTAAGCAAACAGGATGATTCCAAACGGAACCTGGCTTGATCTTCTTTGGCCATCGAACCACGAGTGGAACTCGATGTCCACCTTCATAGATACTTCGCTTGGATTCGCGAAGAGGCGGATAACTGCGATGCTCGGCCCCATTATCGGAAGTGGCGATAACGATGGTGTTATCTGCGAGGCCTCTTTGTTCAAGAACCTTAAGCAGTGCACCTAGCATCGCATCTCCCTGATACAACCAATCGGGATACCGTTTGGGATCGGCTTGACCTTGCAGATCTTTCCCCGCGATATCGACCCCTCCGCTCTTACCAACAAACTCAGCCGAAGGTGCCACGGGATAATGAGGTGGACACATCGGAAAATACAGAAAGAACGGCCGGGTGGCATCTCGTTGCTCAAGCCATTCCACCGCTTTGCGCGTCATCAAGGGTTGACTCTCTACCTTGCTGATATGACTGATGACTCGATCCTGCTCCAGTACCGCTTCGATTCCAGCGGCGTGTGTGTAACCACAAAAATAGTCGAATCCCAATTCATTGGGACCTTCGCGGAAACGCGTTCCAATTTCAGGGATCTCTTTGCCGCGTTCTTTCCATTGAAGGCCGAGATGCCACTTTCCGATACACGCCGTATCGTAGCCGCCTTGTTGAAGCAATGAAGGCAAGGTGAGACGTGTCGTTGGAAGGATGGGCGGTGACCATGTTCCCAAAACTCCGAATTGACCGATGCGACATGGATACCGTCCAGTCAGGATTCCATAGCGAGTCGGAGTGCAAACAGCCGCAGCGGAATGGGCATCGGTGAAACGCATCCCCTGTGTTGCCAGGAGATTCAATTGGGGTGTTGGAAGAGTTGAAGCGGCATCGTAACACTGAGGTTGTCCCCAACCCAAATCATCGAACAGGACCAGTACGATATTGGGTCGATCTTGCCCCATAGTGATCGAACAGCAGGCGATTGCCATCACCATTATCCCTGCGATCGTACACCATCGATTTCTATGGTCACTGCTTGTGCTCTTCCAAACTGACCTGATCGTTTTCCCAAGGAATGATGGGCTAGGAGCAGGTGATGGATGCTGAAAGCCCATGTCAATGATTCTTGGAAGTTGAGTGGATCGTTCCAAACCTCTTGCGCGCGGGGATGCGCGAGAAGCATCAGTTGGAAATCGGAATGTGCCTTGAAGACTAGCGACCATGGGTTCCATTCTAACCGATCAACGCCATGGATCGCAAACAAAACGACACCATCCGGATACGGCATCTAAGTACAACGTCATCGATATATAAAAACAAGCGGCATGACCTTAGCCGCAACGCGTTAGCGTCGGTTGGTAGTGCATACGAAACCGTGGCAAACGCCATACGGCTGATAGGATCCGCTCCGCACGAACTCAATCCGCTCATTCAGGCCAATCGGCATCGGATGTATGACCGTTCTTCCGAACCAGTCTTCTAACGGTTTGGCACTTGCTTGAACATTTTGCAGCACGTCGCAGCTCGCTTTCATCAAGCCCGAAGGTCTGCTTAGCGCTCATCATCAAGCGAAGCAATCCCACGACTAACTCCGGTATTCTCCCCTCGCCCCGCAACGGATTGCCCATGGCGTTATGAACTGCAAGAGGGGAGAAGTGCGGGGGTGAGGGGCAACAAACCCCAAGCGTTACCGATGCAACTACGATGAGCAATAACACACTCCATGTCGGTAGATGCGCCCATACGGTTGAGGACAACCGAACTACGGTTCGTTCGGCGGTAGAGACTCTGTCGATGCCCCGAAAATCATCCTCAAAACAGCACAACCATCGCGATTGGTCATGCTCGAATGGGCCTCTGGCAGCATGCCAAGAGGCCTCTCGAAAACGGTTTGCAGTGGTTTAGTGCGATAGAGAAAACCTGAAGAAATCGCGATTCTTGACGATTTCAGACTCCACCCGCTCCCCGCTCAGAATCCGTCCTCACCTCGCCCCTAATCGTTGTTAACGTCTCCTCTCTTAGGGAGAACCGATTCAGTGTCAACTTTTCGAGGGGAATTCCAAACGCCCTCATGCCGTTAGAAATGGCTATCAATAACGGTTAGGCGAAACCAAGTGGCACACCGAATCGTCTATTAACAGTCACTCCGTCCCCAGTACCGCTCAATGGAATCCTTGATTCTAGCTTTGACTCGTGAATCATCTTCATAGAAGCTGCTCGCATATTGCAGGAATCGCATAACCGCAAATCTTTGCGCTTGCGATAAGGGATCAAAATCCTCCTTGAATCGTTCAAGTGCATTTTCTTTTCTAGGAACTCGAAGCTTTATATCAGCTAAATACTCAAGTAGTTCGCACCAACGTTTCTTTCGAATCGCACAAATCAAAAAGGCAGGCAGATAGTAACGCAACGCCGTTGATCCAATTAGGAATGGATTCGGTACATCACTACTCAGCACTTCGTCAGTAATCTCTCCCCACTTATGTCCCAGAAATAATCGCTTAGCATCTTGCTCTTCAGGATGCGGAGAATATTCACGCAGACTCTGATCAACAACTTCACTGTAGCTGATGTCTGCCCAAGTGTCTAATATCGCATCAATTACATCGTGTTTCATCATTTTCCATCGCAACAAGGATCCGCTTCGCTTTCGCTAAGCAAATAGATGCAGTCTTTAACGCTTCAGCACGCTTATTCTCATGTTCTTGCCATTCGGGATGCGAGCGAGGAAAGCACATTCGCTGGTATGTAAACCTCACGGTAGCGCACCCGCCAGCCAATGTCGATCTTGCAAGTAACTCCTTTGGACACAAATCGGTCTTCGCACCTTCCTGCCCACATGAATAAGAATTCGTTTTGCATGCCAAGGTGACCATTCCGTAGTAATAGGTGACTTGCGCTTCAGTGCAGTTTGTTCCACGGCGGTTCTGTCTTCTGTTAGGACGCGGCGGACGAGGTTTGCCGTATTTTATTTTATTAACCAGCTGTTTAAGAACACCCTTTTTGTCGAACCCTTGAGAGATAAATAACTCTAAGCACTCAATTTGCGCTGCTGGAGTAGCCTTTTTCATACATTGTTGTATTGCTCCCGAAACTGAGTCAACGGCAAGGCCAAAGGCAAGGCCACTTGAGTCCGTTTCACTCAAAGCATCTCCTCCAAAAATCTCATAGAGATTCCATTCGCTACCTTCGTAATCTATCGGATCCCTTCCCATAAACCTTCCACTCACACCGCTCATCCAACTTGCCCTGAAGTGATGGAGTTCGAGGGCGGAATCCCATTCACGACCGGT
The DNA here is from genome assembly GCA_046349875.1 of Pirellulales bacterium. Taxonomy (GTDB): domain Bacteria; phylum Planctomycetota; class Planctomycetia; order Pirellulales; family Pirellulaceae; genus JAXMBN01. The sequence goes on along the minus strand of JAXMBN010000003.1, from coordinate 182,446 downwards.
GAAGGTGTAGCGAGTGGCTTTGGCAGAAGATGAGAGCGCTGAACCTGAAGCATTGGTAAAGGTGGGCTGTCCAAAGGCGGTGTATGCCAGGCGTTCGACCACGCTGCCACTGGCGTTGCTAATTGCCTCCACTGAGAACTGCTGGGTTCTATGGTCTGTGCTTGTGAGCTTCCAAGCTGGAGTGATCGTTTTACCGAGGAATGATGGGCTCGGAGCAGGTGATGGATGCTGAAAGCCCCTGTCAAACTCTCTCGGAGGTTGAGTTGACCACTCGAAGGCTCTTGCGCGCGGGCGTGCGCGAGAGGCATCCGTTGGAAATCGGATTGTGCCTTGAAGACTAGCGACCATGGATTTCATTCTAGCCGATCAACGCCATGGAACGAAAAGACGCCTTACGGGAGCGGCACCTAAATACAATGCCAACGATATATAAAAAACGATTCGCGCCGTTGATCGAAACAGCGATCGATTCAAAAGCATGGGAAGATGCGGTAATTCCTTATGTAGAATGACATCACGCAGTGACCTCTAAGCGGGCTCGAAGTACCCTCGAATCGACCTTATTTAGGGACGAGAAGTGGTCCAGTTCCCCGCTCAGAATCCGTCCTCACCTCGCCCCTTATCGCTGTTAACGTCTCTTATCTTAGGGAGAACCATTGTTCTTATGAACGGAGCCAATAGGCTTCGTTGGCCGATATTTCTCAGAATACGATTTCCCATTCTTCGTGAGTATTTCCAGTTCGTCCCAGATCCAGTTTATGGTTGCAGAGTCTACTGGATTTGACCGTTTCGAATTCCATGATTTCGAAAACTCTCTAAATCGAGCCCAATCCACTACATACTCTGGCTCAAAAAAGCAATTAGGAATTGCAATCTGCGTCCAGCCTACAATTTGTTGCCAATCTGCAGGATCCGTATTAACTGGCGGGAACGACTTCGACTCTTCAAGGCGATCTACTATGGAATCCCTCACTGCATTTAGCTCGCGAATTGGTGCCGTTCGCCTCAAAATCACAATACCAACTATCGCAAAAGCGATGATAGTTGCGACCGCAATATATATGGTTCGAGAAGCCAAAGTTTAGTCTCTCTTAATATACTAAGTAATCCGACAAACGTAGTAGATGCTACCTTTCATACCAGTTGCCGTCTGAAAGAACTCCGCAAGCATCCGAGTTCGAAACCCCAACTATTTCAACTCCAATTCGATGCAATCCTCTCATTGCCTCATCCGCAAGGCAATTCGAACCACGTTCATCGCTACCACCACAAACCATTGCTTGGCAATTAGACCACTCCTTACCAAGCATCGAAATCTCGGGATCATCGCCTGCTTGAAAATGATAAACAGTCACGGTTGCTTCACACTTAATCACGACAATAATGCACGGGCCAGCACCACCACCGCCCACGGGGCTATTGCCAATGTGAATCGCATGAACCTTCCATCACGTTAACCACGATCATAGCATTCGCGATCCCCGCACATGCATCCTTTCTCTTCGAAGTTCCGACATTCCTTTCCTTCAAGACAAAACGGCCATTTTTGAAAACAAACCTTTTTGAATTTACTTAGAACTTGTTTAGAATTGGGCCCCATGACCGAAATCCTCGTTGTATAGACTTCGGCGATTTTCGATTCTCGAGCTTCCCACCTTTTTCTCGAGCCCCTGCAATGCGACTCCAACCATCCTTTGCTTTTCCTTCCATCCCTTCACATTTCTTTGCACTCTTCTTCGTATGGTTGATGGATGCAACCTGCGTTTTTGCTCAGCAACCACCTTACGATGTTTTCCCCGAAGTGAAGCCTCCTTATTATCGTGTTCGGTATGAAGCGTCCACGGAGCCGGGACAGCTTATCTTTCCAGTGAATTACACGATTTGGATTCCACCTCAAGTCGAGAAGCTTCGAGGTGTTATCGTCCATCAACATGGATGTGGAGAAGGTTCGTGCAAGTCTGGACTTACCGGAGCCTTCGATCTTCATTGGCAGGCTCTCGCAGCCAAGCATCAATGTGCGTTACTCGCACCTGCTTACGAACAACCGCAAACTGCGGAGTGCCAGATGTGGTGCGATCCGCGCAATGGATCCGCAGCTACTTTTTTGCGATGTCTGCAAGACCTTGGAAAATCTGCCAGTCACCCTGAACTCTCCGAGGTTCCATGGGCACTATGGGGCCATAGTGGTGGCGGTCACTGGGTAGGCGGAATGGTGATGCTTTATCCAGAGCGAGTGATGGCGGCTTGGCTTCGATCCGGTGTTCCTCTTCTCGCCGAAGAACCGAATCAAACGCGCATTCGTCACCACACACTTTCTTCTGCCGCTCTGCAGGTTCCCATGATGTGCAACCTAGGCACCAAAGAAGGTTACACCGTCAAAGAAGGACAGTTCTCTGCCGTATGGCCGGCCAACGAAAAGTTTTTCAAGACTGTCCGCAATCAGAAAGGGCTCGTCGGATTGGCAATCGATCCTCTCTCGAGTCACGATTGCGGAAATCAACGCTATCTCGCCATCCGCTGGCTCGATGCCTGTATCGCTCTACGCATGCCTCATGAGGGATCGCCAACATTACCCACGATCTCCATGAATGAAGCTTGGTACGGTGACCATGTATCACTAACGGTTGGCCCTGCAAAGGAATGGAGCCGAGATCCTCTTGAATCTTCTTGGCTCCCTAATGCTGCGATTGCAGAAGCATGGGTTCACTATGGCAAGGACACACAGATCCCAGATGCGACGCCTCCTAACCCTCCCCAAAACGTTCGATTCGTCGATGGAAAGTTATTGTGGGACGCACCGGGAGATCTAGAGAGTGGCATTGCAAAGTTCCAGATTTTTCGCGACGGACAACTGATTGCAACAGTACCCGAGAACGGCAAGAACAATTTTGGAAGGCCCATCTATCAAGGCCTTTCCTATTCCGACACACCCGTACAACCTCTCGTACCTCTGCAGTATGTCGATGCCACGCGCGATCCCAAGCAATCCTACCGATACACCGTGCAAACCGTGAATACGGTAGGACTCGCTTCTGCCCCCAGCGCAACGGCTTCGCCCTAGATTGGCGAAGCCGTTTTTCTTGAAACTTTCATCGATCGAGGCATCATCACTTGCCGTTCGACTTCAGCCGTTCGAAGATTTTGCAACCTTTTTTCCGATGCAACTTCAACAGCTCATTACGCCGGATGTCGAAGGTAACCACAGCCCCTGATGGTCGCTCTGCATAAACAAATGGCAAACAGACCGTAATAATCTTGCAAGGGCAGCCCGACTCCCGCGACAGGAATTGGATTCGCACAGGCTCTTCGTACGAACCAATTGCGCTCGAATCACACCAAAAGAACGATGGTAGCTCGATCGTTTCTCGCGATAACGCGACATAGTCACCCGGTCGTAAGTCTTCTCCAGCAACGCGTGCTGCAACCGATGTATTCCATTCCTCTTCTTTAACGTCTTTCATGGTTCACTCAAACAACGAGTAAGTGTCAAATCTTCATAGCAGAATCCTCATCAAGCTTTCCGACAAAGCTGCAAGCCTAGAGATAACTCACCCAAAAATAGATTTGTCGTACCATGATCCGCCTAACACTCTCTTCTACTCGTTGCATTCGAGGCAATCCTTCCACCATTGCCTCGCCTTTTTATCGCATGTTCACTTAGCCAGACAACGGAAGAGCCCTCGAGGTTCGCGATCGATGGTCCCTTGCCTGGCACAACGCCATCGTTCCGAGATAGCTTTTATCAAACGCTCGCAGGACGTTGAAACATTAAAGTGATCAATCGAGGCACCGCGGCGGCTTTGGAATCCACCGGTTCACTATCGAACCATTCGCCAAGGTCCACCAACTTCCATCCCACGTGCTTGGCCGCAGAAACATAATCGCTCACATGATGTAAATAGGCTTCCACCAACTGAGTACCATGCTCTGATTCAAATCGAGCTTGCGAACCAAGGTATTGCTTGAAGGGATGGAGTTCGCTCACATACACGAATCCTCCCGGCATGAGAGTTCGATCCGCTTGATCAAATACAAATAGGAGATCCTGAACGTGCTCTAACACTAAGTGAAAGGTGATGAGATCAAAGGGATCTCCCAAATCTCCCCACGCATTCCGAATGTCCGCTCGCCGCCAATGGACCTTCGAACTAGAAACCTTGGACATAGCCTGATGGAGCATTTCTTCTGAAAGATCCATGGCAACGATATGATCCGCGAACTCGGTCATCCATTGCGTGTTTTTGCCTGTACCGCACCCAACCTCTAAAATGCGCGAGAAGGATCGTCCAGCGAAATTCGTTTGAGCGGCTTCCCGATCCAGATCTCGGGTCGGGTTCACCATCGAATCGTAGCAAGATGCCCAGCGATTGTAGGATGCTTCCACATTCATGAATGCACTTCTCGAAAAGAATAGGGGGAGAGAATGCTCGGTTTCGACGCCCCGAGTTAGACTCGGTAAATCTTGGCAGGTTCACACCGAAAATTCTATTCTTTTGAAAAGAAGATCGTATACGAAGCGATCCAGTCGCGGCTTGGTAACATTTCGAGGGGAAGGCGTTCTTGTGAAGGAAACGATGCTGGGAGGAATTGCCTTTACTTTAGGATTGGAAAAATCGGGAAAAGTGAATTCCGATTGGGACAATCGGACTATGGCTCTACCGATTGAGACAATCGGACTACCGTTCTACCGATTGGGACAATCGGGCTACGGATTTTTTGCGATCGGTGGTAAGCGTTGGACTCGCCAGAGCCCACTCCACTCGGGTAAAATCCAAAACATTGCATTTGCAACTTAACTGCATTTCGTGGAACAGGTCCGCATGAGCCCCATCGTCGTCCTCACTATTTACTGTCTTGTGATCATCGCGGCCTCGATGCTTGGGGGCCGCTTATCGACCCTCTTAAAGATGACTCACCTTCGAACGCAGCTTTTGATGAGCGGCGTCGGAGGCTTGATGTTGGGAATAGCCCTTTTGCACCTCCTTCCGCATGCCGTCGACTCTCTTGGCGTGGCATCCTATGCGGGCGCTGGGACCTTAATTGGGCTCATCATCATGTTTTTGCTCATTAGACTATTCCACACCCATGATCATTCTGGTCCGGACGAGACTGAAGCTGGGGCAGAGACGGGACATACATGCGATCATGGGCATCACCATGGACATCATCACGGTCACCACCATTCGCATGGGTCTGATGCGACATCGCGAGGAATGAGCTGGACGGGTCTCTTCTTCGGATTGCTTCTCCACACACTATTCGATGGCGTCGCATTGGCGACGAGCGTCATGGCGGAATCGGAACATAACGCTTGGCTTGGTCTTGGGGGATTGGGAACCTTCTTAGCGGTTGCTCTTCATAAGCCCTTGGACGCGTTTGCCATTACCTCGGTCATGAAGCGTCAACACTGGTCGGCAACACACCAGTCGCTCGCCAATTTTGCATTTTCGTTAGCTTGCCCGATAGGAGCGATGGCTTTCTATTTCGGTGTTAGCCAACTCTTTGCGAATTCAGCGGTACTCGGATGGGGCCTGGCCCTATCCGCCGGCTTCTTCATCGGAATCGCACTTGCAGATCTCTTACCCGAAGTTGCGTTTCACGATCACGATCGCGGCAAGCTGACCACGGTGTTTCTCTTGGGGATCGCGATCGCGTTCGGCATCGAAAATCTCCCAGGCCATCAGCATGTCCATTCGACGGAATCGCCATCCCATTCGCATGATCATTCGCATAGTGATCATGATCATGGTCCCCACGATCATGAACATGCTTCCCCAAAATGATGCATCGACTTCTAAACGATTCTTCTATTGGGATCCCTCCGCTCCATTCGAGAGTACCCATTCAAACGATTCGGTTTCCATCGTACCGTTGAACCATTCTCCTTTTGGCCTGCGCGTCGGATCGATCAGCGGCTTTTCTTGTGCAGCCTTGATCGCTTGACGTCCACCGATTCCAGGGCCCTGAATCTTCAAACGGAATGTCGTTGCTTCTAACCTCGCGATGCTCTTATCGTCTTGTTCCAGCCGGATGCGAAGGTCCTTCGAACCAGGATCTTCAAAGAAAACGAGTCCGCTCGCCCAAGAATCGTTCCAAGGTGGTTTCAGTTCATTTCGTGGCTTGCGCACTTCGATATGAAATGCACTAGTCGTGGGGATGTCATCGATCCGAAATCTGCCTTCCGCATCGGTCAGCACTTGCGCATGTACCGAAGAACCCGGCGCCAAATTCTCGCCTCCCAACGCAACGGAATAGTTCGCCAGGGGTTGATCCTTTTCATCTACCAATATGCCACGGAACCGCGCCGCAGGTACCATCACAAAATCAACTCTTCGCGGTCGTTCAGGCAAACAGACTTCGTTGGCTTCGACACTCCAATGTTTAAGATCGGCAGCGCTTACTTCGCGCAAACTCGCGATTCCATCACCATGGCGATTCATGTTCTTTTCAAAGTAACCGTCCATGGAAGCAGCGATGAATGCATACTGCGTCTGAGCGGAAGGTGCTCCTCCTTCGTTTCCGTACAGGACTCCAAATCCGAACTTGAAATCATAGTTACCTTCGGCGTCCGTCTCACCACTTCCGCCTCCGCGCAAAGTCCCAACACCAGTGGCCGCTCGAACGCGGACTCCCTTCAAGGGCCTGCCTTGGTCATCGACGACTTTACCAAAAGCTCGCCATGGCATGTTCGAATTCGATGCTTGTCCCCCATCTGATTCAGGCATCACCGGGAGAATCACCCCTTTACCCGAACAGTTGGCGAGCAATTTTCTTAAGGAAGCGATTGGATACTGAGGCGCAGCACCAAACTCTAAATAGAGCGGGGGAATCCCTTTGATCTCGCGAAGCTTATTTGCAATGTTCTCAATGACGTCACCAACTGTATCCAGCGTGCAGGGCGTTTCATGCGGACTGTCAGGAAGCGACGAAGAAACACGGCACTTCTCGTCAGGATCGAGGAAGATCATGATCTTACCGGTATCGCGAACCGGAGGCTCACTCCCCGGCAAGCTCGTTCGATAGTATCGGTACGTTTCTTTTCCATTCAACTTGGGGTGAAACGTGCTTTCGAACTTCGATCGAATATCATTGAATTCTTGCAAATCATCCGGATAGCCATCGTAGAGATGTTCAATGATCCATAGCGGTCGACTGTAATCCAATCGATGCACTTGGGACTCGCTGCCAATGCTGCCTTGCCCATTGAATGATTCTATCTTCTTCATCCACCAAAGCTCGGGCTTTCCATCTTCCCAAGCCGTTAGATACTTCTCACGGTTACCGAAGAAGTCCGAAGCGATGTGCACCGGTACGTAGCGTGCCTCGGCCTGCTCCTTCGATGCCCAATGAATGAACGCAGTCGTCATCAAATCCGCGCCATGAAAGAGCTTGGATTCCAATTCGAGCTCCACGCCAGACATTACCTGCCATTTGCCAGGCCTATCCGACGCATGAACAGAACTGGCCTTTTGAAGCCACAGTGATGCTTCGCCTGTCTCTAGGTCATGGGTATAGTCACCTTCACGCGGAAACACAGTGTTTCCCGCAGGATCCTTCATCGAGCGACTTGCAAACCGAAGGGTCATCTTGACGTTGTAACGCCCCAGCTTGTCGATCTCTCCGATCAGTGGTGTGAGTATTTCCAGAGGAGCCGATTCGCCCGGCTCCAGCTTCCATGCCACATCCACTGGCCAACCGCTAAACCAAACGTCTCGAACGGTAACTTCGACTCCCTTTTCATCGGTGACGACGACGCGATCGCCCTGCCGCGCCGTTTCACTGATGAACGACACCGCCTTGGTTCCACTATTGCGTACGTGCACGATCGTTTTGAACTTCGAACCGATGGGGTAACCGATGGGCATCCCTGGATCGCCCTCGACATTTTCTGCTTTTCGAAACTCGATCGCAGCTTGCAATCCGTTCACGGACTTCCCCCAAACCAACTCGTGAAGCGGTCGAATGGGTTGATTCTGTTCAATCGAAAAACGAATCGGTTTCGAATCCACTTCATGCGACCATACGCTCTCGATCGCCGGCGATGACTTGAATCTGGACATCTCTCGCCGCATAACCTCATTAGGCCCACGATAGCGAACAACCACTTCATAACTGCCAGACGGCAATTGCCAAGCCATCGGACTTGGATAAGCTCCCGGTCGCAGCAAGACGATGGCCGACTGGTTGGGAAGCAGTTCGCAGGGTAATGCTTCGAGCCCAAGTGTCCAAGGCTGAAAGAACTCTCGAACCGGCCGCGGAACACGGTTTCCATTCGCATCGCTAAAATCAAACTCAAAACGGCTCTGATCAAACCACGATTCGTTCCAACGGAGTGGTTGCGAATTATCAGGCGCAATATGAAAAACTTCGCTGAGAAGCGAAATCGGCATTCGACTGGTATTCTTGATCTCTACCGCAAAGGCCATCTCCTCCGCTGTTGCAAATGTGACGTTGGCACGACTCCAATCGATCGACTTTGCCTGCAAGCCTGCCGGGATCGCAACAAGTCGACACTGCAGTCCAAAGGACTCGCGGCCAAAAGCGTTCGAAGCATCGCTGACCGGTTCTTGAGAACCTGGAAATCCACCCTGCAATGAGTTCCAAGCGATTCCAGTACCAACAACTGCTAAAAGGCTTATCAACACGAGCGAGATCGGATATCCAATCGTCGAGGGACGCTTTGCGTCCCGTTGAGCCAACCGTTGAACTCGTGCGAGCAACGTTCCATCCCTGGCCCCTAAAGCGAATACCGATTCTGCATGATTCCATTCTTCAATCGCCAAGAGTGCACGACCATACTGCGAAGGATTGCCAAGCTTCTCTACCACCATATCATCGCAACAATGTTCTCGTTCAACGCGCACGCGATGTGACAACCACCAAACCATCGGATGAAAAAAGAAGAGAGTCTCCACCCACGTTTGCAGTAAGTTGATCAAGTAATCATGACGTCGAACGTGAGCAAGCTCATGCGCAATGATCCATTCGATCTGCTGAGGACTTAGCTGCGCCACCAATCCCATTGGTAGGAGGATCGTGCTTTGAAAAAGCCCCACCACGATCGGAGAACGTACGAGTGATGATTGCCAGACAGCTACCTTCCGTTTCGCGAGAAAGAGCCCAACCAAACGGGCAACTCGCATTCCTAACTCATCAGAAATCTCTTGAAGGCCACACGTCTTCAGTCGCCGAATATGGAACCAACTAACGATTGGACGCAAGGCCGCGATGCATCCTCCGATCCACCAAGCGATGACGATCCCTTTGAGAAAGTGGCGAGTCATGAATCCTGCCGTGTTGCCTGCCATCGCAGAAGCATTCTCTCGAACACGATCGACACTGGGATCTCCATCAGCTTGATGTTCCCAAGAAGGCGATGCATTTGCGATCATGCGGTCAGACTCTATTCCAGGGTTCAAACGATGATGATCATCGGCATCGAGAATTGCTTGGCGACGTTCCAGGAAAGCAGAAACGTTTCCTTCACTATTGCTTTCCACCAGAAACCAAGTCACCAAAGGAGTCGAAGCCATCATTCCCAAGAATAAGACACTCGTCCAATAACGAGTCTGTGCGTTGTTACGGCGAAGTACGCTATCGAAAAGCCAAGCAACGCTACCGATCAGGGCCAGCTGCCACAAGGAGTGAATCAGCACCCAACCTAATCGTTCGAGAGCGGGCCCTGACAGCCAGTCCATCCAGAGTTGCCAGTCGACTTGGTTCATGATCGGCCCTCCATTTCGTCGAGCAATTTTCGGATTTCCGCCAAGTCTTCGGCTGATGATTTTCCAGCGCGAAGCGCATGGAGAACCAGCGTTGCCGCTGCCCCGTCATAAACCTTTTCAACAAGATCCTTTACCAATCGCTTCCCTGCAACATCGCGAGTGACAGCTGCACGATAAACCTGAGGCGATACCGACTCATCGCGTTTTACCAATCCTTTTCCGAGCATGACCGATAACATTTTGACCGTCGTGGAATAGGTCGTCTGCTTAAAGGTTTGAAGCGAGTCGTGAATTTGGCGCGCGATGCTTGGCCCTTGATCCCACAGGATTCGAAGGATTTGCAGTTCCACTTCCGTAGGTTGATTCGAACTTGATCGTGCCATGGCGACTCCCTTGCATCTCGTTTATGCCCATACGTAGCGAAAGAATTCGCCACCTCCCGAAATCTTAGCGAAAGAATTCGTCACGTCAAGAAAATTGCAAGGAACTTATGCAACGATTTAAAATGGAGCAACTATCAACCCCAAGTGTCAGGGTCGTTCAAGTTTTCGGTTGAAGTATCTAACCTTCAAGCGTTCAACACTCGCCTTCGTAGATCAACGATGGCACCAAAAGGGATCCAACAATTCTGGTTGTTCGATTCGGGCAAAAAAATGGAGGGCAAAAAGATTTTGCCGATCAATACATAACTTGCTTCCGCTTTCAATTGATTCTGATTCTCTACTTCGATACTCCGAGCTAGATTCGCATGACCAGTTGATTCACAACGAACATTCATTTTTTTGCTCCACATTTTTTTGCCCTCAATAGATCGGGCCCTACGTTTGAATGTTGCAGCTTGAAGAGACCAGAGTCAGAAACGTCTTGTGATTGGCTGGAAAGTATCTAGCATGCAATCATTCAACACTCGCCTTCTAGATCACTGACCGCGCGCAAATGATCTGACAATCAGGGTTGTTCCATTAGGGCAAAAAAATGGAGGGCAAAAAGATTTTGCCGATCAAGACATAAACTACCTCCGTTTTCAATTAGTTCTGATTCTCTATTTCGATCTCCGAACTAGATTCGCATGGCCATTAGATCCACAACGAACATGCATTTTTTGCCCCACATTTTTTGCCCTCAATAGATCGGACCCCAGGTATGAATACTGCAGATTGAAGTAGACCAGAGTCAGAAACGTCCAGAGAGACGCTGAAGTGACTAGCCTGCAATCATTCAACACTCGCCTTCGTAGATAATGACGTGCTCACGCAAATGATCTGACAATCAGGGTGGTTCGTTAGGGCAAAAAAATCGGCGGGCAAAACCTAATTTTGCAGATCAATACATAACCTACCTCCGCTTTCAATTGATTCTGATTCTCTTCTTCGATCCTCCGAACTAAATACGCATGGCCAATTGATCCACAACGAACATGCATTTTTTTGCCCTACATTTTTCACCTTCAAATGAGCCGGCCCTACAAGTAGAAGTTCTCAAAAGCGAGGGATGGGCTTTTGCAGTGTATTAGGCTCCTCTGAAATGTCCCTCGCTGACGCTTCGGGTTATGAAATAGCTGGTCGCACTAGCGGCTTGGGACGGTATGTCGGCAAATAGAACATTGACTTTCGCGATTGGTTATTCCGAGACATAATATGTAGCAATGGAATATCACCCTGTCCGCGTTATCTTGCTGAGACTTGCCGAGCTCCCTGATGCCTAAGAAAAACCCCTTGATCGACAACTACTTAAAGGATGGGTGCGGACGTTGTCCGCTCGGTGGCACTCCCGAGTGCAAAGTGAATCCATGGCGCCCGATCCTTACCAAACTTCGCAAAGCCCTTCTCGATTGTGGTCTTACGGGAAGAACTCAAATGGAAGGTGCCATGCTACACCTTCGACTCCAAGAATATTGTCATTCTCAGCGCCTTCAAAGAGTATTGTTCGATTAGCTTTTTCAAAGGATCGCTTCTCAAGGACACTCACAACATTTTGGTCGCACCTGGCGAAAACTCTCAAGCGACTCGTCAGATGCGCGTCACCACTGCGAAGGAGGTCGCCGAAATTTTGTCGATCCTCCCTGCTTATATTCAAGAGGCGATCGACCTAGAACGCCCGATCGCAAAGTCGATTTTTCGGCCAAAAACAAGCTCGCCTATCCCGAAGAATTACAAAAGAGATTCGATGAACTACCTAAACTCAAAGAGGCGTTTGAAAAACTAACCCCTGGTCGACAACGCGGCTATCTTCTTCACTTCACAGCCGCCAAGCAATCAACGACCCGCGAATCTCGCATCGACAAGTGTGTCGATCGAATCCTTCTCGGCAAAGGCATGATGGATTAACCCTTGGACCGCATTTTGCGTCGAACGGTCGAGAAATTCTTCTTTTTCGCACATTCTTTGAACTCTCGATCGGTACATTCCGACAGATACTTGTCTAGACGATAGTTGTTCCAACAACTATTATGCTAAGTCGCGGTTCTTTCCGATCCTTCCTTGCGGGTCTCTTTCAGCATGAAAAACGTCGATCTAGCCGTTCATTTTTTCGCGCAGATTGCTGTGATCCTGCTTTTCTGCCGTTTAATTGGGATGGTTGCCAAGCGATTCGGACAACCCCAAGTGGTCGCTGAGATGATTGCTGGCGTTTTGCTGGGACCATCGCTTTTCGGCTATCTCTTCCCTGAATGGCAAACATTTCTCTTTCCATGGGACAAAACGCAGACGACTCGCGATACCCAAAGTTATCTCTTTCCAGCTTCACAGCTTGGCTTAGCGCTGTACATGTTCATCGTGGGTATGGAGTTTCGTGTCGATATCATTCGCAAGCACTTCAAGAGTTCGATGGCCGTATCCTTGGCGGGAATGATAACTCCATTTGTATTGGGTGTTGGGCTTGGTTGGGTCTTCTTGCGTTACACCAAGCTCTTTCCTGAAACAACCTCCGACTTCGAGGCCATGCTCTTCCTCGGAGCTTCCATGTGCATCACAGCCTTCCCGATGTTAGCTCGCATCATTCACTTTAAAGGCTTAGCTGGGACCACTATGGGAACGGTTGCTATTGGAGCAGGAGCCATCGATGATGCAACCGCATGGTGCTTACTGGCGGTGGTCTTGGCGAGTTTTGATGACAACATGCAATACGCGATCGTCAATATTTCTTGTGGCTTGGGCTTTGTTCTTATCGCCTTCGGACTATTGCGACCCTTTCTGAATTGGATAGAACGATTCGTCGTCGAGAAAGAAAACTTGACGGAAACAGGTGTTGTGATCGGTCTTGCTTTCATGTCAGCGGGAGCTTGGTTTACGGATCTCATCGGTCTTCATGCTGTGTTCGGAGCGTTTGTCATTGGAGCATGCATGCCCCGAAAATATATGGCTCGCCAACTGATCGAGCGAATCCAGCCGCTCACCATTGCAATTCTCTTGCCACTCTTTTTTACTTATTCGGGACTCAACACCAAAATCGGATTACTCAACAGCGCGGGGCTTTGGGGATTCTGTCTTCTCGTGCTGATTGCCGCCATTCTCGGAAAAGGAATCGCCTGTTGGATCGCCGCTCTTTCCACCGGCCTTCCCAACCGTGAAGCGATGGGGATTGGCACGTTGATGAATGCTCGCGGTTTAATGGAATTGATCATCATCAACATAGGGTTGCAACGAGGCATTATCTCGGAAGAGCTCTTTGCGATTCTCGTCATCATGGCGGTGATTACAACGCTGATGGCATCCCCCATCTTTGATTGGCTCGTCGGTGGTTCTCGACCTCAATCAACTCCTTCTGCTGCAGTTGAATGACTTTCCAGGGAACGCACGACTTCCATTTCGAGCACTCATCGCCTCTCTCAGAAACAAGTGAGCCTGAAACCAAATCTCCGCTCTACATTGCTGGCCAATCTTGGCTTTAGGCTTGGGAGGTCACTCTTCGCACTCGAAAATTCCGGAAATTCGTGAGACAATGCGATTCCAAAGAGCGCCTATCCTTAAGATGGCCATCTTCCAATCGCAACTATACCGGAGTCGTCGTGCATGGAACCCTCGGGAAATCTGACTCAGATTCTCCAATCGATTCAGCAAGGCGATCTCAACGGAGCCCATCGTCTGATGGAACTCGTCTACGACGATCTTCAGCGAGTCGCACAGAACAAACTAGCGCAGGAGCCTGCAGGGATCACCTTGGACGCGGTTGGGTTGGTCCACGAAACGTACCTTCGGATGTTCGACCGAAAAGACGGAGTCCATTGGCAGAATCGCAAGCACTTCTTCGGAGCAGCAGCCGAAGCCATGCGCCGCATCTTGATTGATAACGCCCGAAAACGCCGACGCCTCAAACGAGGCGGGCATTGCATTCGCTTGGATCTCTCCGACATTGTTGAGGTCGATGATGGGACGGACATTCTGGTCGACATCGACGACTGCTTAGAAAAATTTCATGCATTGGATCCCGATGCGTACGAGATCACGCGGCTTCATTTGTACGCAGGGCTGTCGATTGAATCTGCAGCGGAAGTCGTCGGCATGGCTCGCGCCACCGCCTATCGCCACTGGAATTATGCTCGCGCTTGGTTGCAAGTGGAGCTGGGGATATGACCAACCAGATGGGTCTATCGGTCTACACTGCCGATCCACAAAGCATCAAACCCTCCTATCTTGAGATGCGCTTGCGATGAGTTCTGAACCACAGCCGAATGAAAAAGAGATATTCTTGAAGGCCCTCGAGTTCGAATCACAGGGCGAGCGAGTTCGGTATTTGGAGGACGCATGTCGCAACGATTTTGCTCTGCGTGAACGTATCGAAGCTCTGCTGGCATCACACGCAAATCCCCATACTCTCCTCAACCAACCACTCGCATCGCGAAGTCTGGTCGCACTACCCGAGACCGTTGTCCAAGCCAACGAATCCATACCTCACGTTGATCGAATTGGGCCTTACAAACTCTTGCAAGTGATCGGTGAAGGAGGATTTGGCATCGTCTATATGGCGGAACAGGAAACTCCAATTCGCCGTCGCGTTGCCGTTAAGGTTCTCAAACCCGGTATGGACAGCCACCAAGTGTTGGCTCGCTTTGAAGCGGAACGCCAAGCCTTGGCCATGATGGATCACCCCAATATCGCTCGCGTCTACGATGCTGGCATGACGGAAGAAGGGCGGCCGTATTTTGTGATGGAGCTTATCAAGGGTAAACCTATTTCGGATTACTGCGACCAACACGGTCTCTCATTGAAGGAACGCTTGGAACTTTTTCTTCCGGTTTGCCATGCCATCCATCACGCTCATCAAAAAGGCATTATCCATCGCGATATCAAGCCTTCCAATATTTTGGTTTGCACCTTCGATGGCAAAGCTATTCCCAAGGTCATCGATTTTGGCGTTGCCAAAGCCATATCATTCCCCTTGACCGAGAAAACACTGTTCACGCACTTTGGGCAAGTCATTGGAACTCCAGAATTCATGAGCCCCGAGCAAACGCAGCTCGACCAACTAGACATCGATACGCGGAGCGATGTCTACTCCCTTGGAGTCGTCCTCTATATGTTGCTCACCGGATCCACGCCGATCTCGCGCGCCGAACTGATGAAGGCAGGCATCATCGAGATGCTTCAAGCGATTCGTGAAATGGAGCCCGAATGTCCGAGCTTGCGCATTAGCCAAACCCGCCCAACCTATCCTTTACGTACCGACCGCCCGTCAGGTTCCAACGCTCCTTTGAGCTCCATCCTGCAAGGCGAACTCGATTGGATTGTCATGAAGTCGATCGACAAGGATCGAAACCGGCGCTACGCATCCGCCAATGAACTTGCCTTGGATATCGATCATTATCTCAGAGATGAGCCAGTATCGGCATGCCCTCCTTCGCGTTTCTATCTCTTACGAAAAGCTCTCGCCAAGCATCGCGTACTGTTGCGATCGATACTTGGTGTTGGGGCCGCTCTCATGCTCACGTCGATCGTTAGTCTTTGGCAATGGTCAATCGCCATCCATGCCAAGAATGCCGAGTCGCTTGCGAGAAAGGAGTCAGAGAAAGCGGTCCAATCCGAACAGGAACAACGCATCCTCGCAGAACGATATGCCGAGAAGGCTCGTATGCAAGAGTATCGAGCCAACGAAGAGTCCAAAGAAGCAGAATATAGAGCTCAACAATTTCGAGAGGCAAGCCAACGCGCGACCCACAATCTCTATGTGACGCATATGAACTTGGTGGGACAACACATGGAAGCGGGAGATCTTGAACAAGCCCGCCGCATTCTCGATCGATACTCGCCGCAATCCGATTCTGTCGGCTTCGAGTGGCGTCGGTGGAAAAATGTCGTCGATTCGGTACGCCCTATGAAGAGGATTCCGGCGTTCAGCAACCAAGCGACGATATCAGGAAATGGAAAATGGGTTGCATCATCGCTCCTGGCACAAGGAGTCAGCCAAACCTACCTATTGGATCCCCATTCGCTTCACTCCACGAAAGTTTCGACGGCGGCTGGAACGTCAGCCTTTTCATCCGATGAAACGCTTTTGGCCATTGGATCCATCGAGCATGAAGATCCACGTGTGACGGTGTTTGATATCGAGCAAGAAACGTCGCGTTCTTTTACCTTGCCGCAACGCCCTCTGGAAATCGCGTTTGCGCGCGACAATCAAATAGTTGTCGTGCGCAGCGCATCGGCCATCGACTGCATCGATCTAGAATCTGGAGAGGTCGTCCGATCTTTGCAGCATGAGCAACAAGTCCCCACGGCGATTCATGTCGTCCACGAAATGCAACCAGGGATCGTTGTCGGATATGCCGATGGCGCTATTCTTCACTGGAATCTCGATTCCTTGAACGAACCTTCCTCGCAGTTGTTGTATCGCCTGAAAGAATCGTGCCGCTTGATTCACCTCAACACGCACACGCAAACAATGCACGTGTGGGACTCACTCAATCGGCTCATTCAGATCGACCTCAAGGCACAAAAGGTCATGAAATCCATAACGCTTCCAAACTTCCCCAATCAAATCCTTGCCTTCCACTCGGAATCCCCCTACGCCCTTGTAGGTGAATCCTCGGGGACCATCTATGCGATTCATTTGCAGAGCGGAGCAATCGATTTCAAAGTCCGCGTCGATACCGAGTTTCTATCGGGCCTTCAATTTCTTCAGGACGGAAAGCAATTTTTCGTAAGCGGTTCTTCCCTTCAAATTTGGGAGCTTAGCCCCAGGGACTTACGACTATCCATTGCTAGGAACGGAGGTTGGATGGCTATGAGCCCTTCGGGAATGAGCCTCCTTTGCGGCCATCAAATCCATCACTTGGATAGGCAGACATCGATGCCACTGCGGGTCAAAGGCGCGATCATCGCATCGGCTTTTTCAGCTGATGGAAAACAGGTGGTAGTCGGAACCAACTCTGGTGAGGTGCAATTGTTTGATGCCGATTCAGGGAGCTCATTGCAACTCTTTGAAGGCCATAACATGCACGTACCTACAGTTGCGATAGCACCCAATGGTCGCTGGATTGCTTCGGGCTGCATGGATTTTTCAACGCATCTTTGGGAAGTCGACTCGCCGCATCCCAAGCATACGCTTTCCGGTCATACAACTCCCGTGACGAGTATTGCATTCTCACCTGATAGTCAACTACTTGCAACAACTCAAGGGGACCGGCGGGTGCGCATCTATCAGGTTGAGTCTGGAGAGTTGGTTGCCACCTTCGCCGAATGCGATCAGATCATACAACATGTTCAGTTTTCACCAGATCAAAGTCATGTCGCACTTTGTGTTGGGAATGATATTGAGTATTGGCATGTTGAGTCCAGGTCGCGCATCCAGACTTTTCGCGGACATTCGGCGATGGTATGGAGTACCGATTTCTCTGGCGATGGCTCAACCTTAGCCAGTGCCAGCCAAGACCGATCGATCCTTCTTTGGGACGTAGCGACAGGCGAGCCCAAACTGCGTCAATCCTTTGCGGACAGCCCGCGCCGGGTGAAGCTCTCACAAGATGGGACGCGGATGGCTGTAGGAACCAACAACTCTGTCGAATATTTTATCGGAGTGCCTGAAACTCCATTACCTGAAAACCCTCGATAGACTCCACGTACCAAGGTGCAATTGAGATCTATCGATCCGTTGCGGTCCATCGAACTCCCCCTTGACGCCACTATTACACTTGGTAGTGTAATAGTGGATTTACCGTTAAGCAGGATGACGATGATGAAGTTATTGAAACAACTACCGAAGCTCCTTTTCTTCACGGGGAAGGGCGGGGTCGGCAAAACGTCCCTTGCCTGTGCAACGGCCCTTTGGCTGGCGGATCGAGGCAAGCGAGTCCTATTGATCAGTACCGATCCGGCTTCCAACCTCGACCAAGTTTTTCATACGAAATTGGCGAGTACACCGACGCCGATTCCGCACGTCGAAAATCTCTTCGCACTCAATATCAACCCCGATCAAGCAGCGCAGGCATACCGCGACCGCATTTTGACTCCGGTTCGAGGCCTTCTTCCAGAGGAGGTTCTGCGAGGCATGGAAGAACAATTGTCGGGTGCTTGCACGACCGAGATCGCTGCCTTCGATGAATTTACGGAATGGCTTACGCGGGAAGAGTCAGAACTGACGTTTGATCATATCCTCTTCGATACCGCACCGACCGGACACACCCTTCGCTTGATGCAATTGCCTGGTGCTTGGAGCGATTATCTCGAAGCCAATCGTTCTGGAACGTCTTGCCTTGGACCGCTTTCAGGCTTGGCCAAACAAAAGTCCCAATATGCTCTTGCGGTCAGGCGTCTTACCGACCCTGCTCTCACTAAAATCGTGCTCGTCTCTCGACCTCAACGTTCTGCCTTGCAGGAAGCAGCTCGAACGAGTTCGGAGTTATCGCAGTTGGGGATTCACAATCAGCACTTTGTCGTCAATGGGTTGTTGCCAACACCCTCGACCGATGATTCTCTTGCGTCGGCGATTCATCAACAACAGGCAGCGGCACTTCGTGAGATGCCCGATGCCCTGCAATCCCTTCCGATGGATCAGATACCGCTTCATCTCCACAACATGGTTGGCTTGGAAGCATTGCGCCAGTTCTTTTCGGAGACATCTCAAACGATTAGCGAGATGCCCGCTACTTCTACAGCAGAAAATCTGCCCACCCTGCGCGACTTGGTCGACGAACTCGAGCCCGCGCATAGGGGAGTCATCATGGTTATGGGGAAGGGGGGCGTTGGAAAGACGACAGTGGCTGCAGCTGTAGCGGTCGAGCTTGCCCATCGCGGCCACTCTGTCCATTTAACAACGACCGATCCTGCTGCTCATTTGTCGATGACGATCGAGTCCACGTATCCTCACCTACGTGTTGATCGCATTGATCCACACACCGAGGTGGAACGATATCGCAACGAAGTGCTTGCAACCCAAGGTGGACAACTCGATGCCGCAGGCAAGGCACTGCTCGAAGAAGACCTTCGATCGCCTTGCACGGAAGAGATCGCTGTATTCCGCGCCTTCTCGAGAATCCTGCAGGAATCGGAGAGCCAGTTCGTAGTCATCGACACGGCGCCGACCGGACACACGCTTCTGCTACTCGATGCTGCAGGAGCGTACCATCGCGAAGTCTTGCGGCACTCCGAGAGCCCAACGCAACAATCAACACCATTGATGCGACTTCAAGATCCGGCTCACACGAAAGTGTTGATCGTTACACTCCCAGAGACGACGCCGATTCTCGAAGCCAAGTCTCTGCAAAACGATCTTCGGCGAGCGGGCATTGAGCCTTGGGCGTGGATAGTAAACGCTTCGTTGGTCGGTTCCCAAACGACGGATCCCCTGTTGAAAGGTCGCGCCCAACAAGAAATCCCCCATATCCGGCAAGTTTCCGATCAAACGCACCGCATGGCGGTCATTCCGATGCTCGACTTCGAACCGCGCGGAAGCCAACGCTTACTGCAATTATTTGCTTCAACTCATTCCTCTTGAGAGAATCGTCACATGGCCTCGACCAAAACCGAATCCAAGTCATGTCGCGCTCCCATTCCGTTGCAGCACCGCAAGCTCTTAAGTCCCATTCAGGCAGGAGGCTTGGCGGCCGTTTTCAAAGTGCTCGCCAACGATACAAGGCTACGCTTACTCCATGCATTGATACGCGCGGACGAGCTATGCGTTACAGAACTTGCCAAAACGATTGGCATGAAACCGCAAGCGGTATCCAATCAAGTCCAAAAACTTTCCGACTTAGGAATTGTCGCAGCTAGACGCGATGGAAATAACATCTACTATCGCGTGATTGATCTTTGCGTTCGATCATTGCTTGATCAAGGCCTCTGTCTGATGGAAGAGGTCACTCAACGTTCGAAGGGATCCAAAGTACGATGCTGCGACTAGATGAGAATGACCGTCCCAAACTTTTTGCAGAGGCCATCGGCACGTTTGCACTCGTCTTCGCAGGTACGGGGGCCATCGTTATCGATCATACATCTCATGGGGCTATTTCGCATGCAGGCATTGCATTGACGTTTGGGCTCATCGTATTGGCCATGATCTATGCCATCGGCGACGTTTCAGGATGCCATTTGAATCCGGCCGTCACGCTTGGATTTCTAGCGGCTGGTCGATTTGAAAAGAAACTGGTAATCCCCTATTTGTTCAGTCAGTTTTTGGGAGCGTTCTTAGCCAGCGTCACCCTGAAATCCCTATTTCCCTTTCATTCAACACTGGGAACGACCCTACCAAGCGGACCTATCTACCAATCGTTCGTCTTGGAAGGCATTCTGACAGCCATCTTGATGTTCGTCATCTTGCGTGTCTCGTCGGGCGCCAAAGAAAAAGGGATCATGGCTGGTGTAGCGATTGGTTCGGTGATCGCCCTCGAAGCCATGTTTGCGGGCCCTATTTGCGGCAGCTTCCATGAATCCAGCCCGCTCGTTTGCACCAGCAGTGGTTTCAGGAACGATAGGACATCTTTGGATCTATTTGATTGCCCCATGCATTGGAGCCTTCATCGCCATTCCGCTCTATCAATTGACAGTCGTCAACGAATCCCCTTCAAAAAACGACCAAAACGGAAACGATTATGAAAACTCTTCAAGTATACGATAAGCCTATGTGCTGTTCCTCAGGAGTTTGTGGCACAGATGTCGATCCGACTCTCGTTCGATTCGCTTCGGATCTCGATTGGCTTAAATCCCAAGGGATAGAGGTCGAGCGATTTAATCTCGCTCAGCAGCCCATGGCCTTTATCGAGAACAAAGTCGTTCACGAGTTGATAAGCACACAAGGTACCCATTGCCTTCCGCTCATTCTTGTCGATGGAACCCTTGTAGGCCAAGCGCAATATCCTGATCGAACGATGTTCGAAAAGTGGCTGGAGGGCAAAAAAGGGCCTAGCAAGATGTTGCCGATTGCAAAACCATCCGGCTGCTGCGGAAGCGATGGCTGCTGTTAATCACTTATTATCACTGGAATATTATGAATCGAAGCGCATTTTCTTCTTCGCTGCTCCACTATCTTCAGGCTTGCGAAACCGAGTTCCCTTGGATCCCTGAAACTCGATGCCGAGAACTCAACCAAGTCAGTCAATACATCCGCGACCAACACAATGCCGGCAAGACCGCTCGCTTGACCTTTATCTGCACACACAACTCTCGCCGCAGCCATATTTCACAGATCTGGGCGCAAGTAGCTTCGTACTATTATGGAATCCCCGAGGTGATCTCCTATTCGGGAGGAACCGAGGCGACGGCCTTCAACCCGCGAGCCGTGACTGCGATGCGGAAGACCGGGCTTCGAATCGTGGCCGATGATCCTGCGGCCTCCAATCCACGCTATCGCGTCTGCGTGGGCGACACCGACACTGGTTTCGAGTGCTTCTCAAAAGTGTTTCACGAACCGCCCAATCCAACCAATGGATACTGCGCGGTTATGACATGCTCGCAAGCGGATGATGCTTGTCCCGTGGTGATGGGATGTGATCTCCGCGTTCCCATTCGATACGAGGATCCCAAAGTGGCCGATGATACGCCTCAAGAATCAGAGCGTTACGAGGAACGCGTGCGACAGATCGGGCGCGAAATGCTCTGGATGTTAAAGCATTCCTCTTGATCCCGGTCGATCATGACCTGACTTCCCGAAGTGGTCCATCGCACTTCACCCATCCAATGCGGGTGAACCACGCACAATGCTCTCGACTACTTCCAACGACGCTTCAGTGACGATGGATGTGTCTCGTCCACGAACATCCATTGAAGATCACTCCAGATCGATTCGCTTGACTCATCATCCGGCAAACTTGATTTCAATGGATCAAACGAATCCATTGCTTCACCTTCACTTCCAGTGTTCGTCTGGAAAAGCGAATTGATGACTAGCAAGGCATCGACTGGTTGAAGAATCCCATCGCCATCCACATCAAAGAATGGGGGCGCGATGGTGCTGCGATTCCCCAGAACTCCAATCCCATCTAAGTTCATTTTGTTGATGATGGTGAGAGCATCAAGCGGCGTAACCAAGTTATCGCCATTGACATCCATGGGATTCGAAGGATTCTGCCATGGAGCAGCTTGACTGGCCACTTCCACCTGAATGGTCATAGTCGCGAACGCATCATCTTGACTTGGGAGTTTGTCCCATCCACGATCGGCAATCGTCAGCGTGATCGTCGCTTGCCCAAGTCCCAATGGGGTCAAACGAAGGCTCCCCTTGCTCATCGCTACCGATGGATCATAGATCACTTGTGGGTGATCCACTATCGAAACATTATCAGATACGGCATTGATAACGATCGGTTGACTCTGCTGATCGCCATCGGATATCCCAACCAATTCGATCGATTTGGCTCCTTCGGAAAGAACTAGTCGCACGCGATCTGCTACGCGAAGCGAAGGATCATGGTTGAACACGACCTCTATCGACTCCACATGGGTGGCATCGTCGGCGGTCCCCATCTGACCATCGGAACCAGCGTCGCGCACTTCCAACTCGATACTAGCCTCTCCTTGCACACCTGACGGAACAACGGTCAATAAGCCAGATGAGGCCCCGCTTTGATATTGGAGTTTTGTGGATTGGAAGAAGCGAGATGGTTGAACATCAAGAATGGATATTTGAACGTTTCCTGATTCGCCATTCCCTGCCGAAATCCCCGTCAAAGGAATATTCAAGGGGACAAGTGCCGACGAAACCTTTTGGGCTGGTACCGAGTCGATCGTAGGTGGATCATTTCTTCCAACGACGTGGAGCGTCAGTGTTTCGCGAGTCTGCAAAGTACCGGTGGTCGCCGTGACAACGATATGAACAACGCCCGTCTGGTTCGGAGACATCTGAAAGTCGATTTGGCCTCCAGTATTTGCTCCCAAATTGACAGAAAGTTCCGACAGTAGATTCGGCTGATCGGCGCTGACTTCCATGTCGACATCACCATCGGATGCCACTACGAAGTCAAGAGACTGAAGTCCTTCATTTTCATTGAGGTAGATCGATGTCTTTTCAAGTTGCAAGGACGGAGCATCCGCGATATCCGCAATTTGAATAGAAGGAACGATTGAGCGAATCCAATCGACGAAAGCGTCCACGCGAGTATTGGTCGCGACATCTCCGACTTCCGAGTTAGATCGCAATCCACCCGACACGACTCCCACGACTTGGTCGATTCCATTGACTTTGACCAGAATAGGTGACCCCGAATCCCCAGGATCGCTATTGTTTTGCGAGAGACTTCTCCGCGTCCACTGGAATACGTTGGCACCGACGGCTGTGATTCCAGGAGTTGAACCGACGCGTTTGGTACCGAATGCGGATTCTTCTTCACGTCCAAATCCAACTAACGAATAAACTTCTCCTAAGCGAGGACTTCTTCCACTCAATACTCCTGGTGTGACTCCAACGACTTCACGGGTGAGCTTTAGGATGGCGATATCATTGCCATCTTCCGTGCCTAATAGATACGCATTGAAATCAGGGTGAATTGAGACCGAGTCGACAGTGTACACGCTTCCTTCGATCGTGAAAGTCAATTGTCGTGGAGGAATACCGGCAACACTGTGGGCTGCGACCAATACATATTGTGGGGCGATGAGGGTTCCACCTGCCTTGTCACCATTGATGTCACCCAGCTTTCCCACAAATGGGTACGCATTGGTTACTTGTGTCAACACTCTTGGCAACGCCGTTGGAACCGCAAACTGCGAGTAATACTCATCGGAACCGATGGCCGAGACGATAAGACGATCTCGACTTACGAAACTATATTCGAGAGGATCATCGGACTGCGACTCCCTCCGGATTAGATCCTTCAAAATGGACTTTTGATCTTCGATATTCCAATGATCCCAATCACCAATGGACGAAATCACGGCAAGACGTGAAGCACCTTGCTTGAGCTGGCTGACCCACTGCGTCTTCTCACTCAAGGAAGGTCCGTGTTGGAACAAATGGAGGTAGACTGCATCGACGAAGTTCTCATATCCACTGAAATGTTGCAGTTGGTAGTACTCGTCACTTGCCAGTAGGCTCCATCGAATCGACTCGAGGCTGGTACCAAGCGCCAACGTACTCAAATGATTGCTCAATTCGCCCTGCGTCACACTCCGTCGCAAAAGCTCTTGGTACATCGATTCCAACTGACTGCGACGATACAAGTCGCCCGACATGAATTCACGGACGATGCTTTGACGCGCTTCATATTCCGCTACATATCCGTTTTCGCTCAATCCAACTCGTTGCAATCGCAAGTCGAGTTGTGAAGCCAGTGAAATAAGATCGGATGATGCCAGATCTTTGCCCAACAGATCTCGTCCCATTTGCGCAACGAACGCTTCGGAAGTTGTCGAAGTCGATACACCACGAACGGTAATGGAAATGGAATCGCGATATACGGATTGATCCTGCGAGCCTGTATCCACATCGGCAACAAACACCTCGTAGGAGAGTTCCCCTGTCCCAACAGCGGTTAACTCAGGTTCGAACATCATTCCCTGCATTTGCTCCAAGGAATAGGTTCTGCCGACCTCCAACCAATCTCCATCCGCCATGCGAACGCGGCCCAATGCTTCGCTCGGAACACTTGTAACGGTAAAGCGAAGGATAGCATCTGGATTCGTTAAGTCGTCACTGGTGAATACAAGATCTTCAAATCCCAAGCGAATCGGGTCTTCGTTTGCCTCCATCGTAAGATCTTCAGCGGAACCTGCGACCAATTGGATAGGATCGGGAACACCAACGATCACTTGGGTGAGTATCAGTTGGTTCTCGAGTCCATTCGCAGCACTATCCAACAGTCGAATGCTGATTTGTCGCGGTGTAGTATCGGGCGCTTCGCTGGTGTTGTAATAGTAAATGGATCGAATCGCTTGTTCGTAATCGGCGAAGGAGGCTTGGCCCGTCAGGTAAATCCTTCCTTCCTGAGGATCGAATGCACCACTGATCTCTGGATTCGTCGAACCGCCCAACAGAAGCGCGTCTTCTGTATCGACAAAATTCACGATGCTTATTTCGGCACCGAACAATTCGTCTCCTGCAGCCAAGAACGCCGAGGTGGCATCTCGCGAAGTAAGATCAAAATCTTTTGCGACCTGAACTGGCGATCCATCTTCGGTGTAGCTCACTCCTAGCCCAACCGTTACGGATGGGGGAACAACGTCTGGCTCCACAGAGATACTGGTTTCGTAGACATTGCTTGGCACACCCGATTCCCAAACTTGAATGGATAGAGTGCGATCACCGGCGCTGGGGTTATAGCGATTATTGCGATACTGGATCGACCGAAGTGCCGCTTGGTATTGCTCGGCGGTTCCTTCACCGGAAAGCTCCAGGGTACCCGTCGCAGTATGAAAGTGCCCCTGAATACCGTGCTGAGTCGCGTAGATCAATTCATCCTGAGCAGCATCATACCCTTCCGCAATCGTGACCATAGCGTTGGTGATGGTACCGCTACTCTGAACGCGCAACTCAGGAACAATCGGCTCCAAGGACCGTCCCACTTCGTAAGTAGGTACGCCGCTCAGTGGGCTATCCAGGAACGCGGCCGACCGAATGTCGACGAGCATGCTTTCTCTTGCGTCAATGCTCAGACCATCGGAAATGCGAAGGGTAAACTCAATCTGCCCTGGTGTTCGGAAGCCGGCGCGATCTACGAATGCAACGCTTCGCAGTGCATCTTGGTAAGCATAGGCAGTTGCCACTCCTTCGATCGTAAGAACTCCGGTCTTCTCATCGAACTCGGCCGTCATTCCCTCCCAGACGGATCCGACGATCAATTCATCTTCGCCTTGGATATAATTAGAACTAATGGCAACGGAAGCACCAACAAAATGGATGCATCACTACTCAAGGTGAGTTCGGGAGCCAGGATCATCCGTTCTTCGTTGGCACAAAGTGTCTTTCAGAGTCCCCAATGATAGGACTGGACTGGAGTGAACCGGAGTGCTTGAAGTCCGCGAAATCACTAAGACATCGGAATCAGAGTTGTTTTCGAGACCGTCGTCATAGACGGTGATTACCAAATAGCGATTCCCCTCCACAAACGACGATCCATTGGACTGATACATCACCTGTTGCAAAGCGGCGTTCCACCCGCTTATCGGAGCATCACCGGTCAGAGTAAGCGTTCCATCGGTGGCATTGAATGAGCCTTGAATGTCGCTGCTGAGGAGCGATAACTGGTCCAATCCAGTTACATAGCTACCTGGGGCAAATCCAATGACGATGCGATCAATCTTCGATCCACTCGCAACTTGAATGTTGCCTTCAGGCGATATCGAAACCGGCCCGCCTCCCTCGATGTAATCGATTCCCATAGGTCCCACGTCTAGCGTCGGGGCGACATGAGACGCTCGCATTTGCAACGGCACAGTCAAGCTTCCAACTTCCCCCTCTTCATCAGCGATCTGAATCACTAGACTCTTAGACGTTGCCGAACTATGGGTTACAAAACTCACGCTTTGCAATGCATCGAGATAGTCTTCCGCCCAATCCATTCCTGTCAGAGTCAAGACACCAGTGGTCTCGTCGAAATAGGAATCGATACCCGATTGATAGGTTTCCTCAACTGGTAGACTCAACCAATCCTTGCCCGCTTCGTAATCGCTGATCGCAATGGTTGCGCTATGAATATAGGAAGTCTGGAGTTGGTCGAACTGTAGTTCGCTCAATGGTGTTTCTTCTTCGCTACCCACGGTGATGATGCGTGGATCTTCCAAGCCCTGCGTGGGAATAAACTCGAGCGATATCAGATTGGGTTGGAGGACGATCCGAGACTTCGTCCCACCACTCAGATTTTCCAACGGAAGCAATCGTACCGTCACATCGATCTTGTCAGCCTCACTTGTCTCGAGCATTGGAATATAGAAAGCACCATTCAGGGCCGAGTTGACCTGGGACGCAGTTCCGCGAAGCACCATACGCTTGGTCCCATTCCCAGAATAGCGAACATCGTTGGGAATCTGCGGAAGATCGATCGTTCCAAAGCCGACATCCAACTGCACCTCGATCTCAGAATCGGGATCCAGAGCAAGCCGCGGATCAGTCACGACGATCGCGTTTCCATTGGCTCCTGAAAAGACCTTGCGTTCACCTGGACTGA
The DNA here is from genome assembly GCA_046349875.1 of Pirellulales bacterium. GTDB lineage: Bacteria > Planctomycetota > Planctomycetia > Pirellulales > Pirellulaceae > JAXMBN01. The sequence goes on along the minus strand of JAXMBN010000003.1, from coordinate 155,197 downwards.
AAGGAACGGTCGTCGGTGCAAGCAAAGTTGGAACAAAGCCGGATGTCGTATTGAATCGTGGTGAATACTCTGAGTACGACGTAGGATGCTCACCATCGTTGATTACGGCATACACATAGACGGGTTGCCCTGGGTTTGCAAATGCCACCATATTTTCCCAAGTGAAGTTCTGCGCACCTGGGGAATACGGGATATGACTTGCAATGAGATACCCATCATTTCCGAATTCGTCTCGATCGGCATAAAGGTCGATGAACGTTGAGGTTGGAATGGGCGTCATCGCTTCAAATCGGATCAATCCATCTGGCGAGTTTGGAACACTGGATGCTGCCAAGATTTGAATGAATGGGCCGTTGGATGCATCACGGATCTGGAAGCTGCCATTGAAGTCGATGGAATAATCGATGTTCGGAAGCGGCCAAGGAAGAGGAATGTAAAATCGCGCCCCAAATCCGTAGTTGACCAAGTTATCAAAGCTCAACTTCACGTTACCATGGAACGTCGGGATCTTGATTGCTGTAATCGAAATATCGCTGAAGCCAAACCGCACATAGCTAGCGGACGGTTCCAGCGCTGGGCGAACCCGTAACTCGACATTCAATTGTCCAAGCGACATCCCTCCGGCCAATGGGACACCCTTGGGAATAAACACTCCCATGGCCGCATTGAAATCGACGTTGCCATTGATATCGGCATAGGCCTTGATCTTGCCTTGCACGATATCACCCGGATAAAGCTTGACATCCGCGTCAAAGGTGACCCTCGGCGTATCAGTCCAATTGAGCACTCCCTTAAATGTTCCTTTTCCGAACTTGCCACCAACGAAGAGTGCATTCCCTTCCACGGTTAGGTCACGTGGAGTAATCGTCACGGTCCCTTGCACATCCACTAGCGCATACGATTGTGCGCCGTACTTCACTTTCGGTCCAACAGTGGCTTTGATCGTACCCTTCATTTCAAACAAATCGAGATTGGAAAGCCCTGCTACCGATACATCAATTCCATAGATATTGACGAGCCCGTTCGCCACGAGGATCCCTGGATTGCGTTCGAAGATAATGCGAATCGAATCCAACTTGCCATTGATGATTTTGAATTCGCCGCCCAAAGCCAACCCACTTGGCAAATCGATCTCGGCACCTGCACCAATCGTTACATCCCCGTTATCGGCTTGCTCGTAGTCGATATGGAGATCTTTGATGGTCATGACTCCAAAAGTGATTTCTCCTTGGGCTCGCAAACTCAGTCCACGTACTTGTACCGTTCCATTATCCGTGTCAATCAACAATCCCTTACCCGGCAACTCTGCGATCAGGGTTAGCATGGGAGCCAATGTGACGACAACCTTGCCGGTGATCTGCAACTGAGCTTCTTCGGCAGAATAGCGAATGTGTAGATCTTTGGGTGCCGCTGTGATCTTGAAGAGATTGATCTCACCATTGATCGTAATGTCCAAGGACTTGAGGCTGCCGGAAACGATGCGAATCCCGGGTTCATCCCTTGTGCCAAGCGATACTTCAAGATCCTTGATGACCTGGATGCCTCCTTGCGGTTGGGTCGAAATACTGACCCCACCATAGATCGCAAACTCTTGATCTTGTCCCTTGTATTCCAACGTGAGCTTTTGGACTTTGCCGGTGAGCTTGAGAATTTCAAAGGCGCCGTCGACCGTAACGAGGAGTTTTTCGAGATCTCCATTCTTAATGACGAGACCTGGCTCGGCATCGGAGCCAAGCTGGACCGTGAGATTCGTATTGCCGCGTCCAGCCTTAAAACTAAATACCGCTTGCCCATTCATCGTCAGCTGCTTGTCGGCGACGTCGTATCCAACATGAATGTTGGTTACCTGAAAATTCGCTCCTCCAACCGAGAATTGCGAATTCTGTTTTGCAGTCGCCGTAAACGAGATCGGTTCCGCTCCCGATGCGCTCACTTTCACCTTCATATTGGCGCTCATGGTAAAGCTTGTGTTGCCAACTTTGACGGTGTATTCGCGCGAGGCAAGACTGTAGGTTTTCGAGGCGGATTCGACGATGGCAGTCGCATCTTGAACGAACTGAGTCAGATCAAAATTCAAACCTGCAATTTTGATCGCGTCCGGTAGCGGAAAAGTAGCGTTAGGGAGATCGGCTGACTTGCTGAGTGTACGAAGGACGAAGCCTTTGATGGGATCATTAATGATCTTCAGTTGAGGACTGCCTTCGACCGGTTCGCCCACATTCACCGATTTGCCAAGATAGGTCGCAGCCCCTTTGAAAACCCACGACATCGGCGTCGACATCGTATTCAAGGTCGACTGATATTGATTGAATACCATATCACCAACTTTGGTGACGATGGCCGATTTGACATTGGCGAGTGCAATCTTGCCAGCCTTCGCGACAATGGTTGTGGCCGCCTGAAGCGGATTGGAACTTTCCGCGATGACGTTTCCATCAAAGATCGCTTTCGAGAAACTCAACTGAAGACTATCGGTAAGGATTGCCTTACCTCCACCATCCATCTGAATTCCACCGAGCACGAAGCTCGACGGCTGATCTACTGTTGGAGTGAAATCCAAACGCCGGACGTGGAAACTTCCCTCCAGCAAATTGACGGCGGCCATAGTGCCATACGGGGCGATCCCTCAAGTTCATCGCAAACGTTCCACCAAGACTTTCAGCAGTGGAACTGATCGACGCAAGGATCGAAGGCGGTTACCGCAGCTGAAGATCCTTGGGACCAAAGTGTCTTTCAGTACTATCAACGATCGCTATTTTTCCCGTGTTGTAGACTCGCAATTCGGCTCCAGGGTTTCCGGCCGGGTCGGACGACAGATGATATCGCCTGCTGTACTGGGAAGTACGAGGTTTCCATCAGGTCGCATAACCAGCTGGTTCGCCCATTTGGAAGCGGTATTATTCACGCTTCCCACTGCCGTGTTGGCTGACCACATCGTTGCGCGCTCGAGGTATCGAATAGCGCTCAGATCGCTATTGCCAAGAAGTCCCAAACGGAATCCACTGTTCAGCGAATAAAGATTCTGTCCACGTTGAAGGGCCTTTCCACTCGCAAGAACGGCATAGGGTGTTCCTACCGGCCGGGGCGCCATTGCGAAGCCATTCAATGATGCTCGTTCACTAAGAAAGAAATTCAATGAACTTCCATCGAGTCGATTCACAGGAAAGTTGGTCACACCTTTGGGCAGAGTCGCAGTGACTTCCAAAGGCGTTCCGGTGAACGCAAGATTCGAAGCGGTGTGTGGTACCGTTGGATTGAAATCGAGAGTCGCCGCACCGAGGAACTGGAATGCTTTGGTAAGCGGATCATAAAGCAAACGAAGTCCACTTGGGCCATCGACAGGACGTACCGCTTGAGTTCCCGCTAAGAAACTGCTCGACACACCAAACCCAAAGGTATACGTCGCGGGCGATTTTGAGTTGGCTGGATAAATGCGCAATCCGTCGCTGCCATTACCACCAAAAACCACTTGTAGATCCGACTTGATGACCGTTGCACTGGGTTTCATCGTTGCCCCACCCAATACGACATAGCTTTTGCGATTGGATGGTTGCGATGGAAGATAGTTGACGGTCAAGGGCTTCGAACTGCCAACGGCAGCAGCATCAAACACCAAACTTCCTACCTGCACCTTCGGAACGCTGTAAGTCAAACGACCAAATTGAGCGTTCGTCACAACCAAGGCTGGGTCCGACGCAGTTCCCAAATCGGCAAGTCCATTCAATTGAACATCGGCAACATCCAAGGGCAATTGAGTCTTATTGCCATAGATCCCAAAGGAATTGGCAGCGATCAACATCGAGCCATCGCGATCAAATTTATTGAGCTTGAAGTAGGCGAGTTTGAATCCGCCCGGACTCATTGGCTGAATGGGTTCAAATGTAGTTACGAATTCACCAGACGAATTCAATTGTGTCTGGCCGATGGAAAAGGAATCGATCGAAAAGTCTTCGATGGAACTCATCGCCCCTTTGCCGATGGAAAAGCTTCCCGTTCCGATCTTCATCTTGACTGGATTGCCATAGACTCCGCTATACGAAGCGCTGGTTGCTACCGAAGTACCTTGATTGGTGTATAGGGAATAGAGGATGGGTAGATTGGTGAGCGTCAAGCGATTGCGATCGATCTTCAACGTGTAATTTCGTTTGGCTTGCTCCTTTTGCTCGGACGTCAAATCGGGAACCATATCGATTCTCATTTCCACCCGCCGACGAAGAACCGCTTCATCGAAATTGAGAATCGTGGTGTAGTATTCGCCCATCGGTGCCAAATCGACACTTCGCATTTCACCGAGCGTATATAGATAGCCCGGCGTCGATAACGTCAATGAGTACTTTCCCTTCGTGAACGAATAGATGCTTTGAGTCTCGATTCGGGTGAATTCAAGAGCGTACTCTTGCCCTCCAATCAACTGAAGTTTGATCTTGTTAATGAATGGATTGCTGTTGGTATCATTGAAAACGACATTTCCGTTGAGCTTCACTTGAGTGATGCCATTCCAGAATCCATTGGGAGAAGCCTGGCTGGTTTGGTCGAGAACGTACTCTCCCGTGGTCGGCATTCGAAAAGCCGTATTGAATCGTACACCTACGTTTCCTTTGGGAGCGTTGGCCCCAAGATCGATGGCGAATCCATCCGACGGTCCTAGAGTTCCGAGGACCTTATTGGGATAGTTTTCAAATTGGGCAATCGATTGAAACGAACCACTAGGAAGCGCTGCAGCCTCGTAGGTTGTTCCAGCGTACGTCACGCCCCACAATTCGAACTGCTGTACGGGTAACTCCCCAGTCACGCCCGCATTCTTCGGCCCCCACGTGCCCGTCATAGCAGTGGTTTCGAGCGGCTGTCCGTTGAACGAAAACTGGAATTTATCGGCAGTGGCATCGTAGGCAACTGTCATCGAAGGTGATGCCGGAATCGAGAATCCGCCCAACTCTAACGATACGAACTCAAATCGGTTGGTTGTAACAACGGTTCCAGAACGCAAATCTGCTGAGAAAATAGGCTTGGTCGAATCCCCGATCAATCGCAATGTTAGCTTGCCCCCTTCATAAGGCGCTGTAACAAGCACCGAAGTGTCTTGGGCAACGAATACTAGTTCGTTGTTATCACTACTCTTTGCAATCAGTTTCGCCTTGATGCCCGAAGGAGCCTCAAAATTCAAGCCTCCAAGAGTAATAAAGTTGATTGGGCGTTCTGCTCCATTGGAATCGATCAAAGGCATCAACGTGTAATCACCCATCGATGTCGATGAGATGGAAACTACACGAAGTCCGCTCTTGCTGGTTTCAACATTCAAGGTCTTCGGCTCGGGAACGAATTGCCCCTGAATCTTCAGAATTTGAAGTGAACCACGCAATCGTTCTCGCTTCACACCATAGAAGTCCGAATCAATGCGAAATGACTCAGGAGTAAAAATAGGTGCGTTATCGATGGCGATCGAGGTTGGGTTGGGGATCGCAATTTCCGCTATTTCTAACCCAGGAATCGCTTGAATCTTCAACTGAGAATTAGGATCACGCTTTGTAAGCGCCACGGAGGTCGATGGAACAACTTTGACAATAGTTGGATTGGAACTCTGAATGATGGACGGGCGGTACCATAAGCCTCCGGTGAATGTAACGCCATACGAGGACGCGCCATTCGTCTTGGTCACCAAAACTTTTCCACCTGACGAGGCAATATTCGGTAATGCATTCAGTGCCGCTTGAATTTCGTCAGCACTTGCACCGGCTTTAAGAATGGACGTCGTCGCGCCATTCCATGTCAAAGCGAACGCGCTGAGATCAGAATACACCGTTCCAGATGTTGAACGCGTTTCATATCGAACTGGTTCAGACGACTGCAATTCCCGCCGCGAAAATCCGGGCCCCGACCAATCCAATCTCAATCGGCGAGCACCACGTGTCATCGCAGTATAAGACAGTTCGAGAGATAACACCGTACCAGCAGTGTAGACTCGCGATACGGAATTTTCCTGTCCATTGGACTGCTGAATAAACGACTCACCATTTACCTTGAGCGAACTGGTCTCGCTACTCGATAGATAAAACTGATAAGTTCCTGTCTGAGGTATCGCAAGACTGGTGGTGTACTTAATCGACCCGAGATCGGTCAGTTTTTCGGCCGAAAGATGCGCACCAACGATGATGACTCCATTGCGATCGTATCCAGATTCATAACTGGTGTTGTAGCGATAGCTCCATGCGATATCGCTGGCAGGAATGAACCCACGGCGAGTCAAGTTAGGTCCCGACCATTCAAATTTGATTCGATTCAAATCGTTGTACTGGCCGGTTGGATTTGTAATGACGATGGAGTAATCTCGCCCAGGCACCATGCTTATCTTAAGGTGATGATAACCAAGTGGCTCAGCCTTGGATTCAATGCCATCCACCTTGAATGTGGGCGTTGCGAATCGCGAAGAGATTGGATCCAAATAAAAGGTATATTCGCCTGCAGTCTCTACCCGAGCCGTCATGGTGTAGAACACCGTGGTAAGCTGACGTACGAATCCGACCTCTTTCGTGACACTTTCGGTATAGTCAATCGAATTGGTCTGCACCTCAATCCTCTGCGTCGTCGAGAAAGCAGAATCCGAACCCATGCCGGTTTCAATCGTGACGAGGCCATTCTTCGGATAGAAGTCGCTTACTCGGGAACGCAGGATTTCGGTGCCACCATCCGGCGCAACCAAAGGAGTGTTGTCGACCTTGACGGGACTCGTTGCAACGTAGTTTTCTGCGTTATTGCGAACGAAATCGCCGATGAGTTCATAAGGTGAAAAACCCAAGGCCATCACTCGACGATCCTCGAGCGATTCAATTCTCAACATTCGTGTCAATCGCTTTTGCTTACGCGACTTGCTTCGCTGCGCATGCTGGTATGTGGTGGTCGATTTCTTGTGCTTGCGAGGAAAGAAATTCATAGTGGTTAAGTCGTTGGGCAGAAGAAGTCAATCAAATGAAACAAAGCAGTCGAATGGGTCTTGAACACCCAATGCGGAAAAGAACTGCTTCAGCGATTGCTTAGGAAGCAGAGAAAGCCGAAGAGGATGGAGAAGCTGGCGTGTCTTCAATCGATTTCAGCGCTACTTGGATGTAACCCAGCACTTCTCGCAGCAACTTGGTATCACACCGTTTGTCGACCAGCATTTGCACAACCTGCGTAAGCTTCGACCGGATGGCATCCATTTGAAACTCGACCCGTGAGCCTTCGATCTCTCGCTTCATGCGATCCAGAAAACAATTCAGCTCTCCAAGCTTGTGAGGCTGTTCGAAATCCCCAAGCTCCCATCCTTGCTCGATTCCCTGCAAGCAGGCAATCGCTTGACCGAGCCATGCCGCGGCCAATGCGTTCTTGCTCCACTCCTCCCCTACTGCGTTTTGAAAGGTCTGGATCACGCCTGTGAATAGATCCTGAAGGACTTGCATCCCATCCTTGAGAGATGCTTGGACCTTGGGGTCGACGTCAATCCGTTGATGAAACGAGGAGGTAGTGGTTTCTTGCTGAGACCCGTAAGACGATGAATCCATAACGCAGTTCGCTCCGACTAGCCAAAAGGGAACACGACCGTAGTTCATTCCCTTTTCCAGCCAGAGGCCGGCCCATCACAAATACGCGAAACGTCTCGTTTCGTCGAAAGAAGTCGATGCCATTCCAGGTGCAAGGGAGCTCAGGACCCACTGTCGATGGAGATCGCTCGGGGCGGCCTGAACAAATTCCAATGCGAAATACTCGTTCCATTTGCACCGATTATTTCAACTTTTTCTCGCGGCTAGAAAACCCGACTGAGACAGCCTGAGCCTTCCACCCCTACAAAAGACGGCCTGAGCAAGACACGGCTACACGGGCTAATTCTATCGGCCCAGACTTGGGCTTGTGGCGATGGAGCGCAACCTACGCCGTCGCGCGATCCAACTCACTCCAAGCGTACCCAAGCCGCATAGTCCAAGCGATGATGGCTCAGGGACGGCGGTTACTGAATAGTGAATGGATCCAGCCAGATCCCCCTGGCGAACACCGAGGCCATCAAACATGGCCGACTCCGGATTGCGAAGTTTCACCTGATAATCGCCGATCGCATTCGCCGAAACAGCCACTCGAAACAAAAGCTTGTCCAACGTCGACAAAACTACAGGACTCGATGCTCCCGATAAATCCGTCTTATCGAAAGCAAAGAATGTTTGATCGGCGTTCTGTAAACCACCGATCGGAGATCCCAGGTTCTGTGACCAACTTCTTCCTAAGAACAAATACTGGGAATCGCTGAAGGGAGAAGTCGCAGGGGGCATCCCAAAGGTAAATCCTCCGGCTGATCCACCTTGGATATCCAATAGAGCAACAAACGAATCGATCGACAGTGAACCGGAATCGGTTCGAACAAGAACGTCCAAGAAGGCCGTCTCACCCACATGCATTGTTGTCGATGAGGTTGGCTGCAATGTTACGACTAGGCCACCCAGCAATTGCGAGTTCCATCCTATGAACCCGATGAACAACAATAAAGGACCAACACGACCCAACCTTGTGCGCGAACCCATCATGAAGCCAAAACCAATCCAACCGAAGGAAAAGAGCTGCCAACTATTTCAGTATGACCAAGCTTCATCAGATTTCAAAATAGTTGCACCCAACAATGCGGCCTTTGTCAATTTGCCACGCAAAATGACAAAGACTCGAACATTTCGATTTGTGCCGCGAATTCCGATCCGATACCACGGGTCTCAGGTCGATCGAATCACCGCGAACCTACGCTGCCCTGGCTGGACACCTTCGGTGGTTTCATGCTTTTCCAGCGTCACGATCCGCGTTTCCACGACGATTCCGGCGATTCGGCTGCTTGCTGATGGGTCAACCCACCAAAACGTAATTGAATGAGCCGAGCCGTTTCGGAATCATGTGTGGCAAGTTCTTCCAAGGCTTCATCGAGTGCCAAGATCTCAGACGACCTTTCGGAATCCAGCGCGGTCAGTTGGCTCAGATCGAGATCCACTGGCTTCGCATTCCCACCTCGCTTTTGGGCACTCTTGGCTCGAGCGCGATCAATCAAAATTCGTCGCATCGACTCCGCCGCTGCGGCAAAGAAGACGCGCTGATCGGCAAGGATTGGTGACATCCCATTCCCTAGGAGCCGAAGATAGACTTCATGAACCAAAGCAGTTGGTTGCAAAGTCTTTCCTGCCGAATCATTGGCAAGTCGAATGGCTGCAAGCTTTCGAAGCTCGTCGTAGACCAAGGGCAACCATTCTCCCATATCTACAGGCTCTCCGATGGATGGTGCAGGGGAGGTGGTTCGATCAGCTGACATAGACATGGATGAAGATGGCAAGCAGAGAAGTAGATCCAATAGTATACTCGGAGCAACTTCCCTGGGAAATCGACGTGCAATCTCCCTTGATTTCTCGCATTGAAGGATACCCCCCTCATCCTGGCAGCTGATTTCGATATTTTCGTAAGTGCCCAATGACCTGGAATTCTAAAGCCAATCAGATTTTTTTGTCCGCCCTCGAGATCACGGACCCTCATGCTCGATTTGAGTATCTCAATACGGCATGTCAGCAGGATCCACTCCTGAGGGAGGAAGTGGAATCATTACTCGAAGCGCACCACTCGGCTGAAGGATTTCTCGAGGACTCCAACGAATCTACCCTCCGCGAGCCATTTGATACCGTACCAGCAGAAACAGGAAACTCACTTGCCGCTTCCCCCGCAGGCACTCTTCCTCCTGGGACCCTTCCTCCTGGCACCATTCTTGGGCGTTACCAAATCGAAGAAGTTCTTGGTGTGGGATCGATGGGAGTCGTCTATGGGGCCAAAGACAATCAATTGAAACGATCGGTCGCTCTCAAGGTCCCTCGTGTGGAACTTGCATCCGAGTCCAAACGCTGGTTGCGTGAAGCAACTTCGATGGCGCATCTCTCTCATCGCAACCTCCTTTCCATACTCGATCTCTTCGAATGGAATGGACTAACCGTGCTCGTGATGCCTCGCATTGACGGCGAAACACTGCATCAAAAGATGCTTCGCCAGCAACCTTGGGATTCCAAGGAAACAGCGTTGTTCTTAGTGAAACTCGCGGATGCCGTTCAAACGGCACATTCTGCGGGCGTCCTTCACCGAGATATCAAGCCAGCCAACATCGTCATGGATCACGAAGCAGAGCCGGTGCTCTTAGATTTCGGTTTAGCCGTCCAAGAAAGCGAGGATCCTCGCATCACCAAGTCAGGAACCATCCTCGGCACACCTGCTTACATGGCACCGGAACAAGTACAAGGAGCCCAACATCGCATCGGCCCTGCAAGTGATATCTATGCTCTAGGTGCCATTGGTTACGAATTGGTTACCGGAAGGCCTGTTCATCAAGGTAACGCATCGCAAGTCATGGCAGCACTCGCTCGCGGCGATGCCATTCAACCTCCACGTTCTCATCGTGCCGACATCGATAAAGATTTCGAAGCCATCCTCCAAAAGGCCCTTGAGTCCAATATCGACGATCGATTTCCTACAGCAGGCAACTTTGCGCAAGTCTTGCGAGCATACCTCGAAGGCCAACCCATTGCGTTGAAAAGTCATCCACCAACCAAAGCATCACAGCGCAAGGTCCTATGGACGGCCATCTTCGCAACCAGCTTGTTTAGCATCATTGCCGCATCCTTGATGCTTCTTCTTCGAAGGTCGCATTGCGACTTTGTTGTCACCATGGACGATCCTGTTGTTGCAGCGCGCGTTTCCGACGAAGGAGGTCTCGTCGTTGAAAATCAATTGTCGCGGCAAATCTTCAAGTTGAAAAAGGGAGTCAATCCACTTCCCTATGGCGACTACCAATGGGTTATCTCGAATCCTAAAGACCTCGTCTTTACTGAAACCAAGTTTCAATTGCGTCGCGACAATGGTCCTATCATCGCTTCGGTGATCGCCAAGCCCAGACTCACAGCCCTCGATTGGAACACACCCGAGACTAAACAACTTGTCCAAGCCTTACCTGAGGATTTGCTGCGGCATCCTTTGTTTTCGTCCGAATGGACGTGGAGCGATCCTATCAATCTCGGTCGCGACGTCCATCCGGACGGCCCCATGCATGAGAACTTCATCACTCCAGATGAATTGACACTTCTCTATCGCGATGGTCAAAACTCAACACTGGCAACACGATCGTCACCGCAAGAACCGTTTCGCGACCGCACAAAACTCACGGGCGAAGAGTATCTATTCTTTCCTACAATTTCAGACGATCGCACTCGGATCCTCTTCTGTTCACCCATTCATTCCAAATTAGGAGGGTTCGATCTACAACAATGGAGCCTTGAGGATGGAACGTGGGGGCCATCGGAATGGCCCGACGAATATTTGAACTCCCCTTCAAACGATGGCCAAGGCTGGATGTCCCAGAACGGATTGGAGTTCTATTTTTGCTCGGCTCGCGAACCCTCCATTGGAAGTGACGACATCTTTGTTGTTAAGCGGCGCGATCGATCCGAACGATTTCAAGCCCCTCAGTGGTTGCCTGTTCCCTTCAATTCAAGAGCTCAAGACTTTTCACCCAGCTTAGCCCTGGATGACCGCGTACTTTTTTTCAGTTCCGATCGACGCGGTGGGCTTGGAGAAATGGACATCTATTTCTGTGTCCGCCCCAACCTCCAGCAACCATTCTCGATTCCTATTCGATTCGACAAACCGGTAAACACCGAGTTTTCAGAAGGACGCCCGATTCTTTCGGCCGATGGAATGACACTCTATTTCGATTCCAATCGCGTAGGTGGGCATCGCGGCAGCGACTGGTGGTGCATTCGACGCGTACGGCTGAATCCAGGCCCATAGCCGCTTGGTCGCGATCCTATCTGTAGCAAAGAGAATTTGAAAAATCTCAAATCCTCGCAAAGATCGAACGATTCTTCTCTAAGCTTGCGTCTTAAAATCCGAAAAGCGAATGGGAACGAATCTGTTCCTTGCCTTCGCGTGCATCGACCCGAACGGAACGAAATCGTAACCAATCCAGTTGACGATTCTGCTTGGGATCGATCACAGGGTAGAGCATCTATTCCATTTTGGAGCGATTGGGTAGCAACGCATGTGGGATCAAACAGTCTTGCCCGACTTTTCATCGGGACTCGATGCTTCAACTCAGTCTGCCAGCGATAGCATCCGTCAGCAATTGAGCACCAGTGAGTGGCTTGGCCCGCTAGCCCCCATTGCGCTCTCGCCATTCTTCGGACTAGCTTTTCTATCGGGTGTTGCCACCTACGGTCCTGACTGGCTACAAGAGCGAAGCGCTTTGTTTCGCACCGAAGGTCCCTTGGACAGTCCTTGGCTCTTTTGGACCATGGCCTGCTTGGCTATCCTCACCAGCCTTCCGCGGATGACCAAAGTAAGCAAACCGATTAGTCTTGCGGCCGAAAAGCTGGAAGCCTATTCGGCCGTCATCATTTTTCTTGCCGTGCGATGGCTAGGGAGCACAGGCATCCCCGATGCAGGACAACCTGCGATCTCCAATCTCGATCAAGCGACCCATCCTCTTTATCTCTCGGCCGGCATCGGTACGTTCTCTCTACAGCTTGCAATGTCAGCTTTTGCCGCCATCAACATTTTGGTCATCAATTTTGTCAAATTGTTTTTTGAATTCATGGTGTGGTTGATTCCCTTTCCAACCGTGGACGCATTGCTCGAATTCGGAAACAAGGCATCCTGTGCAGCCCTGATGACCATCTATTGTTACAGCCCCATCCTTGCAACCTTCATCAATCTCTTGATGCTCGCCTTCTGTGGCGTGATTTTCCTATGGGTATATCGACGAACGAGATACTATCGCGACCTAGTCGTTGGCCCTGCGATGGCTTATCTCTTTCCCTTTTGGTTTGCTCAACGCGGTCCTTCATTTCGCGCTTACATCGAATCGTCCAAGCCTCACCTTCCCAAGTATCACCCGATCACGGTAAGCTGCCTGGACGATTCGCAAACCACCTTTCGCATCTCAGGATGGAAAGGGATTCAACGCTTGGACCAACAAGTCACCTTGCGATCCTCAAAGAATCGCACTGCGACTTGGGTGAGTCAACGAATCGAGGTCATCGACTCCGAGGGTGGTTTCTATATTCTCAGTTTTCGTCGCTGGGTTCGAGCCGACTCCCTTTACACCCAAGCCTCATCTCGATCCGCCAATGGATCTTCCAGTGAACCTGTGTTGGAAACGCCCTAATCGTCAGGAAACTGAATGAATTCTGATGGGACGTGATCTGTTAGCCAAACCTGATTGGCAGATAGGTAGAAGGCATAACCGCGAGCATGCATCTCGCGACTCCTTACGACAAGGATGGTTGGCTTCCCGCGTCGCGCCCCGACAATTCTCGCGGTTTCTTCATCCTTTGAAAGGTGCACATGTTGCCGTGACCGCTTCTCTAAACCTCGTTCTCGAATACTCGAAATGAAGTTCGCAATCGTTCCATGGAAGAGCCTTTCTGGAGGAACTGTTGGATCCAGAGCCAAATCCACGGATGATAAAGAATGCCCCTGATTGGCCCGAATACGCGTCCCATCTTCACTAAAAGCGAATCGTTGTTTATCACTCGTAGCGACGACATCCTCAAGCAAATCTCTTGATACAAGCTTGCCATGAAGCCTCAGTTTTTCAAGCAGGTCGTCGACATCGATCCATCCTGCGCTATCTAAGGTGGCTCCAATCACTTCCGGTTGATGCCGCAAGATAAGACTCAAGAACTTGCTCAGCGATTTTGGTTCCATTCGTTTCCTAGCTCAAAATCAACTGTTGAACATCCACATGGTTGTTGGCGCACGAATCTTATATCACTCCAGCTCGCCCCCGGAAATCCACTTTCCACCGACGATGGTGTCTCCAAAGGCTCACTATAGCAATGATTGAGTTCGCAATGATCAACATCCCACCGGTGGGAAGCTCGTCCCAAGTGATCACTCGGGTTCCATAAGTAATCAACTCCAAGCCGAGCATTCCCAATCCTAAATCCCAGAAGAACCGGTTTTCTTTTTCGAACCAGCGAATTCCTAGGCATCGCGATATTACCAAAAGCAATCCACATAGAACTGCAATCATCATGGGCAAACGCGACGCGGTATGCTGCAGATGAATTTCGAGATGAGCATTTCCTTGAACTGGCTGCCATGGCATGCGGATCGTCGACGCAATAAGTCCACTATAGGGCTTGGGGGGATCCCATAATGGAGCTCGAACCCCTGATTCCGTTTCCAACAAACCAAAACTTCCACCAATCTCACCATCAGGACGATAGAGCCTACCGATCCACTCAGGAATCATCGTCACGTAAGCAATCCACGCAACCACTCCGATCCGAAACAAATAGTTGATCATCTGACGACGATTCCACACTTTCGGCCGACTTCGAATCGGTGCTGCATTCTCTTTCTTCCGCAAAAACCATCGGCGATAGATCCCATTGCAAACCCATACCGGAACACCCATCCAACACGCTGCAAAAGCTCCATAGAAAAGAATAGCTGGTTCGAAACGCCAAGCAAAACTCTCCCCATCAGCCCAAGGAGAAAGGTCAATGGATCTTGCAATCGCTAGGCACGCCATCCCCAACGTACAACACAACAGCACCACTGCCCAACCTACGATCAGCTTAAAACGGCCCTCATAAATCCACTTGGGAATGGTCAAAATCCCCAGCCAGAACGGAGCAAACTGAATGGCCAACGACAGCTTTTCCATGGCCGTTGGCGAGACTTGAAAGATCGACATTGGATACGAATTGGCAAAGAACGCCATATCGAGTCCCATGATGCTCACCAATCCTAGGAAAGCACCTGTCATGGTCAGTTGTTGAAAACGATACATCCGATAGATCATCCACGGTGCCACGATCAATAACCCACTGGCCATGAGCACAAAGGCCATGAAGAGTGGCAACTTCGGTGGAAGACCAAAGCCCAGTTCTAGATCGACCACTTGAGCCCATGGCAAGGGGCGTTTCCAACGAACATCTTCCACGATCCCTCGCCCCATGCGGACGTGCGATGGAGACATAAAACTTGGGCGACCTTCACCAACATGTCCCAGGTGTACGCTATGCATGCCATGATCGCCATGGAACTGAACCCAACCTGCTTCCATCGTAAAACTCTGTAGCACTTGAACGGACACAGATTCGGTCGATCGACTTCGCACCTGCGTTCGCGGTCCATGAACCGTCCACAGGCGATCCCCAGTATCCGCCTTCCATGCTTGCACCCAACGCATTGTCGGATCGGACACCTGCAACAGTCGATTCTGCGAATCGATATGCATAAGGTGAAGCTGCATCGAGGGATCGCTGGCCTGCACGTCATATCGTTTCCATTCCCGATTATCCTTCCACACTTCGATAGCCAACAATCC
This sequence comes from Pirellulales bacterium, assembly GCA_046349875.1. Taxonomy (GTDB): domain Bacteria; phylum Planctomycetota; class Planctomycetia; order Pirellulales; family Pirellulaceae; genus JAXMBN01. The sequence continues at coordinate 139,827 of JAXMBN010000003.1, read as the reverse complement.
ATGATCATCAACCAAGAGATCCTGATCCCCATCGCCATTTACATCCCCAATCCAACAAGGACCAACCTGAGAGGAACCGTCCTGGCGACGATCGAGCTTCATTTCCTTGAGCGTTTCTCCTTTTGCATCGATCAAGATAATCTTTGATTCGCTCTTCTCATCGAACAGAGCCAGTGCAAAGCGAACGGAACCTCCGCGCGAGTAAATTACATGCGGCCTTAAGGAAGAACGATCGTTCCCATTCCAATAACGATCATGAACTCGATACTTCCTTTCCCACAGCTTTTCGCGATTGGAAGCATCCCACAATTCGAGCACCACAAAACGTCCACCCTCACTAGCTAGAACACCTTCTTCCAATCGCGTTGCTAGAAGTTCCCGTCTCCCATCACCATCGACGTCAACTGTCACCGATCGTTCCAACATGGCGAGAGGATCGCCTTTGTCATGGATCAATCTTGGAGAAGCCGAAACTCCCTCCTTGCCACTCAGTACAGTCCAACAATACTGTGGTTGAGTCACTCCTAATACATTTTCGGTCGTCACCAGCAACAAGTCCCAGTATTCGTCCGCATTCACCTTCATCGCTTTGGCTCTTGGATAGGCCGCCATTCTCATCTGATCCATGATGGAGCCTGAGTCGCCAGAAAAAAACGATCGAGTCCATATTGGCTCGACGGTACCTGCTTCATAAAGCGTCGCATCCCATAGACGGCTCGGACCTCCGGCGGTTGCTTGTGCTTTTCGACTAGCATGGATGCGCAGCACTTCTAACTTGCCATCTCCATTCAGGTCCCATGGCTGGAGTCGGGGAGGATCTTCAGACGATCCACTCTCCTCTCCAATTCGCCAAAGCACTTTCCCAGTACGCCCCGACAGCATCAGTACCGGTGAATGGGCTCGCGAAGTTTTGCAAATCGTTTGCACCAAAACATCGCCGGCTCCATCATGATCGATGTCCCAAGCGTCCCGCGCTGCCATCCCCGCGGTAGCTCTTTGCTGAGTGATGGTCGTGGGAGACTTCTCTTGATACATCGCAGGAGAAAGCACGTCGGTCCATTCACTCATCGAGCTCTCATAGGTTTGAAGCCTCCACGCGTGGATCGGTGCTGGCGATCGGTAAGTCCACAAAGGCACGCCAGTAGTTCCGGAAACGGCCCGCACCAATGAATCATTGCCGACCAACAAATCTTGCACTCCATCTTGATCAAAATCCGATCCAAGCTGGTAAGGCTCATCGAGAGCCCTCCATTGTTCGCCTTCCAGCGACTGAGCAATGGTCAATTGCACGCGAGGCGCGAACTCCTGTCCCAAATCTCGATAGATGCAGAGTTCCTTGCAACCATCTCCATTTACATCTTTGCGCTCCAACCTCTCAAACGCAGAGATCTGATATTTGAGACGTCCCGATTGTTCGTCAAATCCTTGAAGCAACTTGGTGGATCGTCCTCCTCCAAGCAAAACCTGCACCGTACGTTCTTCTGCGATATGCTCAATCCCCTCGACAACATCGATCGCATCTGAAAGTTCCTCCCGCTGCATAGCAATTTTCCGTCGAGTCGATCGCGACACTCGACAACGACCTGCATGGGAGTTCCCCAACCGATGCCACAAACCACTTCCCCTTGCAACCCCTGCCCAAGACTTGGGATGCGAAGTGGTGCAATCGAAAATCCGCGTTGGGAATCGGTTGGTTCCAATGAGTTTCCCCGGTATCGATTCGAATCGCTTCCAAACCCGACCATGGGTACCAATCGTCCTAGGTATCCAGCCTGCAAATTGCATTGATTCGGTACCAACAATCGATCGCTACTGACCAAGGTTACCACACGGGGGTCGGACCCTGCAAGCCTTTCGTCGGCGGTAGTTCCGTCGCCAAAATCCGTTCCCATAGTTGCTTGCTTTCGCGAACGGACCAGTGCCATGACCCGTACCCGAGGTACCATCGGAACCATCGTCCCGGCGAGTACCTGCAATGGCAGGGCAATCACCAACAAATCATCGCTTTGATCTCCATCGACATCCAAAACGATGGAAGGCAATCTAGGAAGACATCGCAAGTCCTTGTATTCTCGATTGGGGTTCCATTTTCAAGTTGCAACAACTGCAATTGAGACGCACATTGCACACCGACTCGAGGTATGCCATTGGTTCGTATCAGTTGTACTTGGGGCACTTCACAATGAGGAGCATTTCGCATGGTGGTGCGGTTGAGGTGCCGAAGCAATCGCCCTTGCCGAACGATCGAGTCACTCTGATTCTGCGTACCCGTCTGAAACGGTTCAGCAAGCTCCCACCAGAGCGATTTGGGAATCGGTTGATTCCCTCGTCCCGCAAACAACTCTTTGGGAATGTCATATCGCCACAAAATACGGCCCGTATTCCCAGACAAGAGTGCCACAAAGCGATGAACTTGTTCCACGTCCGTTCGAGGCTCTTTGGGATTCTGCCCGATGGTTACGAGTAAATCTTGGTGGCCATCTCCATCTGCATCGTCCACTAACATCGGAGGAGCCAAGATGTCGCCTCGCACATCATTCTCCTGATCTAGTGAATCCTCCGATTCCGATTGCGCAAACGATTGCTTCCATAGAAGCCCTCGGTCGGACGCGATTGCCCATACGCTCGAAACTTTCGACTGGGTTACGACTACCTCGACATGACCCTTGGAATCGACACGGCCAAGCCCGACGACATGTTTCACCGAACTCTTCCATTTCAGTTCGCTTAACTTCCATGCTTGTCGCAAAGGAATAGGTCGATCGAGTTCTGATTCAAATCGAAAATCATTTGCATCCCACGACACCACCGTTCCCTTGGGTTCCTCCAAGACGCGGTATCCTAATCGCTCAGGCAACGGATCACAAACCAAACTCTCTTGAGGATCGACCTCGAATTCCACTGAACTTTGAGGATCAAGCATCAGGGAGGACTCAATACTTGGAACTCCAGGGCTTGCCAATCGCACCTGATAGCGGCCCGCTTCGATCTCGATGGGCGTTTGTGTAGGGAGACTCACAGACGAACCGACCTGTTTCCCTTCGGCATTGAAAACGGAAGCCACGACGGATCCATTGGAAGATTTCAATCGGAGTTTCGCGAGTCGATAACTCTTCCAGCTTGCAAGACTCCAAATGGCAATGCCAAGCACAAAGGAAGTAACCACCACGATGGCACCGACGTTGCGAACGACGGTGGCGTGTCGTTTCAACCATTTCCCAAGCACTTCCAATGCACTCGTTCGACGCGCCTTGATCGGACGACCTTCACTTACGGAGCGAAGATCATCGGCTAGTTCTTTTGCACTGGCGTATCGCTGCGATGGATCCTTATTCAAACACTTCATCACCACCGTGACGAGATCGCGAGGAACCTCGGGTTGGATTCTATCCAAACGCTTGGGTTCTTCCTTGAGAATCTGTTGAATCACCTGAAGCGGTGAATCTCCATCAAAGACGGGGCGCCCTGACAATAGTTCATACAGCGAGGCACCAAGGCTATAGATGTCGCTACGATGATCCACACTATTGGAAGCAGCCGAAGCCTGCTCGGGGCTCATATAGCGAGGTGTCCCAATCATCGCCCCCGCGAAACTCAACGATTGATCGTCAGGGCTTTTTGCGAGTCCAAAATCGGTTAACCAAATACGCGCCGACGAATCCAAAATCAAGTTGGATGGCTTCACATCACGATGAACGACTCCTCGCTCATGAGCATGCGATAATGCCTCTGCAGCTTGAAGCCCCCAGTTCGCAACCTTCTTCCAATCAAGATCCTCTTTGGCTTGACGAAGAACGATATCCAAGCTTTGCCCATCGATCAATTGCATCGCATAATAGTCAAAACCTTGTTCTTCACCCACCGCAAAGATCGGAACGATGTTCGTATGATGAAGATTCGCGACAGTTGTTGCTTCTCGTTGAAATCGTTCACGAGCCTCCTCTTGCTGGCCCGTTGACACCCAGAGAATTTTGAGAGCGACCTTCCGTTTGAGTGAAATCTGCTCGGCTTCAAATACAGCCCCCATTCCTCCCCGCCCAATTTGTCGCACGATTTGAAAATCGCCGAGTCGCTGTGAAGGAATACCGTTCCGAACAGGGGCGTTCCTTTGAAATCCAGCCAGTGTCTTTTGAATCGATTCGATCAGAGGTGCCTGGCGGTCCATCCATTCCGTTGGATCCTGCGTCGATGGGGATGCCGATGCCATTCCTTCATGCTGAAATCTTCGTACGAGCTCGAAGATTTCTTTCGCTTGTTGTGCCGCCAAGAGCCAATCGGTATTGTTTGTTGCATCCGACTCGATCGAATCGCTCTTGAAATCTTCAACGGCTCGATCGCGGTGAGCGCGATGTACGGCCCTTGCCCAACGAGGAAACTCTTTGACATACTCCTCCATGCTCTGCGGCTTCCCCTGCCGCTGACGATACTCCCTATCGATCCGGATCAGCTCTTCAAGCATCGCCTCTTGAAGAAATTCACCAACCCTCGACAGATACGCTCCAATCGATGGAGAATCTCCTTGCGCAAGCCATTCGCGATCGAACTCGCTACAAAGGTTTTCGATGACGAGCCGATCATCCAAAGATAGGGTTGGAAAATTAGGGTTCGAGTCCTCGTTCATCCTCAATTGCTTTCGTCCATAGTTCGCGTATCAACTTGAGGCGCCGTTCGACCGTAGCAATGGAACAGTTCAATTGATTTGCGATGTCTTCGTTTTTTTGGCCAGAAAGTTTTTGAATGACGACGGCTTGCAAATCGGTGGGCAACAATTTCATCAGTCGCTGGCACTGCTCGATGAAAACCAATTCCATATCGGGCGTTGGCCCAGGATGCTTCTGCTGTTCCATCGGAAGCGGATTTTCATCGAAAGCGTTACGCATCAAGGCCGATTCTCCCAAGGCAAAACGCTTCTTCCGGCCTTGTGAACGAACCCAGTCCGCCACTTTGCGCTGCGTCATCCGGGATAGCAATCGCCAAAGATCATCGCGCCCCCTCACGTCCGGAAAACTATTTTCCTGAAATCCTGCAAAGAAACTGTTGAGGACGCTCAATGCCACATCTTCCTCATCTCCCGCCCGACAAATCCCATCGCACATGCGAGATTTGGCGAGCCTCACAATTTGCGGGAAGAAGCGGTCCCAAAGGGCCTGCTGCCCCAATGGCTCGCCAGCGCGTACCGCATCGATCCAACCAGCAATCGAGGATAATGCATCGCGATCGTCCATGGATTACCTACGTTTCCCCCAATTTGCTGAACTCATGCGGCACCCCAAGAATTTGGTTATGACATGGCCATTGTACCACGGTCCGGGCACCTCCTTATTCCGCCAACGAAATTGCGATTCAAACGATGGCATGGCAAGCCCTTGAAGCACCTTCTCCACATTGCGGCCAAGCCGCTAAGATGATGCTCATTGCTTTGGCCCAGGGATCACGAATACCAACGAGGGAGTAGCCAGTGGATTGGCCCAAGAAAACCCGCGAAATACATAATCACCATTTCGACTCGACGATTTGGAATGATTTCAACTTTCGCCCAGATGACATTATCATCGCCACCTACGGAAAATCAGGGACGACCTGGATGCAGCAGATCGTGGCTCAATTGCTGTTTCAAGGGGATCCAGATCTATCCGTCGCAGAGATGTCGCCATGGATGGATCTCCGCGTACCGCCGAAAGAAGTCAAACTAACTGCCGTAGAAGCCCAGTCCCATCGCCGCTTTCTTAAAACGCATTTGCCGGTCGATGCATTAGTATTTTCTCAGCAAGCTAAATACATTTATATCGCTCGCGATGGACGCGATGTCGTATGGAGCCTCTATAACCATCATGCGAATGCGAATCAACTTTGGTACGACGCTTTGAATGATGCACCTGGTCGCGTAGGACCTCCGATCACTCCGCCTCCCCAAGATATTCGTCAGTATTGGCTCGACTGGTTTCAAGGCGATGGCTATCCCTTCTGGCCATTCTGGGAAAACGTCCGTTCGTGGTGGGCTATCCGCACCCTTCCCAATGTACTATTGGTTCATTTCGAAAGCCTCAAACGCGATATGCCTGGCGAGATGGAACGCATCGCAAACTTTCTGAATATCTCCATCGACTTGGCGCGATGGCCTTCCATCATCGAATATTGTTCCTTTGATTGGATGAAAAAACATGCGACCAAAAGCGTTCCATTGGGTGGCGCCTTCTGGGATGCAGGGGCCGACGTTTTCATCCACAAAGGTGTGAATGGGAGATGGAAGGATGTACTCACGAACGAACAATCGCGTGAATACGAAGACAAGGCTCGTCAAGAACTGGGTGAGCAATGCGCTCGTTGGCTCGCAACAGGATTGACTTCATGACTTCGCACTCGCCAAGCGCTATAGCTTACGCGTCGGGTTGTGATAATACTCAAAAGCGCACCTAAAATGATGACGACACCACACGATCCCATCGCTCGATTTCTCCATGCCAAGTCCTTTGCAGTCGCGGGAGCATCCCGCGATCGTTCCAAGTATGGCAATATCATCTTTCAAGCGTTGGTGCGTTCGGGTAGGAAGACGTTTCCATTAAACCCTGTGGCGGAAACAGTCGAGGGCTACCAAGCGTTTCCCACACTTGCTGCCGTGCCAGAATCGGTCGAAGCTCTTTCCATCGTCACACCTCCCCATGTAACACGACAGATTGTCGAACAAGCCATCGCCGCCAAGGTTCAAGTCCTGTGGATGCAACCAGGAGCCGAAGACCGCATCGCTTCGCAACGCGCTCGCGATGCAGGGATCGAGGTCATCGATGATGGCAGCTGTGTTTTGGTTGCCTTGGCCATCGAACGCAAGCCACGCTAACACTCTAGTAGTTGCGCTAACGAAAGCTCAGTGTCTAGCAAGTGTTGATCTTCACAACCCGTAGCGTCAGCAAGGGACAAATACTTCACAACCCGCAGCGTCAGCAAGGGACAACCTATTTCACAACCCGCAGCGTCAGCAAGGGACGACTATATCACAACCCGAGCGTCAGCAAGGGGCAGTTATATCACAACCCGAAGCGTCAGCGAGGGATCGCGTTCTTCACATCAAAAAGCGTTAGCAAGGAAGTCTCGGACTAGCCAAAACAAAGGAAAAATCAGTCCCTCGCTGACGCTTCGGGTTGTGATATCTATCAAATGCGAATCTTCAAAACTGACGCATCGGGTTATGATTGATATTCAAATGCGCAACTTCAAAACTGACGCTTCGGGTTGTGATAACACTCAAATGCGGAACTGCTATCTAATCCCTTTGGCACGCTTTCGAACATTTAGGGAACGGGGAGCGGATCAGTCACTCCGCGAGATCCTTTCGCTGACTTGAAAACGATCACCAAAGATGCGGCAACGACACTTGGGGCGATGACCCATTCGAACCAAAGAGGGTAGGGGAGTTGAAGAACATTGGTAAATACTCCCAATCCTAATAGCAACGACATTACTATGGCCGCATTCTTGCCTGCCATACGTTTAGCCACCCAAGTACCGAGAGCAGAAACTCCAGACCACAAGACAACCACAACGGCTAAAAACCAGTGCGGATACTTGGCGACATGTTCGCACATTTCTTCCTTCGTTCCCGAAAATCCTTCGGGAAACGGATGCGCGAATGCACTCAAGACTTCCACTGCAATCAATCCCAAGAAACTCGTCACCATCGCGGCGAATATCGCTAGAAAGAACTTGATCATGTATCGACCCAACTATATTGCTTCCTTTTGCCAAAGAACCAGCAATATAGCAGCCCAACCATTTCTGCCAACGCTTTTGCATGGCTCGGCTTTGGTTTTGCTGACGAAAGAACCATCTGCAGAGATCTCTAGGCTCGGCTTCAACCGTATCGCAGGCAAACCTCTTGACCTCACAATACTTTACATGTAAAGTATTTTTACGGTTCGGTTCAAAAGATCATTCGATCCGACGAGTAGAGTGATTCATCATCCTAGGCAGTTCACCACGATGGCTTCGCGACTTCAGCACGAACTCAAAAAGAAGCGACCGTTCGATTCGTCGGAGCAAGAAGCCTATTTGAATCTTCTCCGAACCAACGATCAATTTCAGAATCGCTTTGGCAAGTTGTTTCGCTCCTTTGGTGTCACATCCTCTCAATACAATGTGCTGCGAATACTGCGAGGGGAAGGACAGCCTCTTCCATGCCAAGAAATCACAGAACGGATGGTCCAAGTAGTACCCGCCATGACGGGCCTGCTCGATCGACTTGAGGCCTCGGGCCACATCCGACGCGAGCGATGCGATCAGGACAAGCGGATTATCTACGTCGAATTGACAGAGAAAGCTCGCAAGCTTCTCCAAAAGATGGACGACCCGGTTCGCGAACTTCACCAGGCTTTGCTTGGCCACCTTTCTGCTACGGAACTTCGTGAACTCAATCGACTTCTCGAGAAAGCTCGCTCATCCCTCACCACTGAACCCTAATTTTTTGAGCAAATACCTGATATATCAACTAATTGGCAAGCGGTTTGCCACGGTAGCGTTTTCGCTAAGATGCTTGCGATCACTGGATCACGAGCGGATACAATGAATCAGCCCTTTGGAAAGGAAAATCCTATGTCGAAAATTCTCGTTCTGTACTATTCCATGTACGGCCATATTGAAACGATGGCCCAAGCGATCGCCGAGGGAGCTCGTTCGGTCAGCGGTGTAGAAGTGACCATCAAGCGCGTTCCGGAAACGATGACGCCCGAGACAGCCAAACGTGTGGGAGCCAAGATCGATCAATCCGCTCCGATTGCCGACCCCAAAGAACTCGGTGACTATGACGCGATTATCTTTGGCACTCCTACGCGGTTCGGTAACATGTGCGGACAGATGCGATCGTTTCTCGACCAGACTGGCGGCTTATGGGCCAAAGGAGCTCTCGTCGGTAAGGTCGGAAGCGTTTTTACGAGCACAGGTACGGGTGGCGGAAATGAAAGCACGATCATCAGCTTCCTACCAACCCTTATGCACCACGGCATGATCGTCGTCGGTCTACCGTACGCATGCCCCGTCCTGGCGGACATCAGTGAAGTCAAAGGAGGCTCCCCATGGGGTGCTGCCACGATCGCTGGCCCCGATGGCTCACGAAGTCCCTCGGAAAAAGAACTTACCCAAGCTCGTTTCCAAGGCAAACACATCGCCGAAGTGACTCAAAAACTTCACGGTTAGTTCTAATACCGGATGATGATGCGGATCATCCTCGATGAGGCTTCAGATCCTTTTCGGTTTCCACAAGGCATGCACGTCGTTCCAGGGGCGCATGCTCCAGGCTGCAATCGATTGAAACGGATGCAAGCACGGCGCGCAGTTGATGACAAAGTCGCTCCCGAAGAGGTGCTGCCCTTTCTGCGATCTCTCGCTGCAGCACCTCATATTCGGCTCGACCTTGCGAAGTCTCCATCAAGATCGAAGGATATTCGGGCCATCGAGTCAAATCGTATGGGCTAGCCCGCATGTCCAAGGCTCTGGCGGCAAGCGCCAATTCGAAGCACTCTCGCAAGAGCTCGCTCCCAATCCATGGCATCGCTTTGTAGGCCCATTTATAGAGATCCATGTTGGCATGGATGCAAGCAGGTTGCTCCATTTCCATCCGGGAATCCAACGTTAAGAGATGCTTGTTGAGCGGCCTCGCATCGTCCGCAAAGAAGCGAAAGGCATCATAGTGCGTACAGGTAATAGGCCGTGTCTCGACGATCGCATCCACTTCCGATTGAGGTAGACGCAGACCGATCGTCTTCGCATGGCGAATCTCGTCTCCGCGATACACCATGGCCCACTCATGCATCCCCAAACACGAATAGTTTCCCTTACGCTCGGCCGTTGCCTGGAGCAACCTAGCAATCCACCGTAGCTGCTCGATCGTGGCCTCGTTCATCTTGCGAACATCACAAAAGACACCCATTTCGCAAGCGGTGTAGAAACGCTCGTCCCACATGTCTCCATCCATCGCTGACCTATCACAAACCTCTAGCTCGACTCCTACACCTGGATGCCATTGCTCTAGCTTGGCAGGCGAGTATTGGTAGTACACGAATAGAAAATCATGAATTGGATGCGACGCGCCGATCTTGCGACGACTGAGGAACGCCTCCGTCCACGGACGCACTTGCTCAAAGTGTCGCCGAGCCCTCTCTTTCCAATCGGATGTTTTGAGTTGAATTGTAACCATCGTTGCATCGTATCAAGATTCTGGATCCAGGCTAGACTTCCCCCTGGTTCAAAGCGAAGGACCAAGATTGAAATCAGCCTGCCACTGGCGGACGACTCCCGACCGCGATCATCGCATATTTCGGTGCAACCGTATGCGCTAAGCGATTGCCACGTTCGGCCTCCAATAGCCCCACTTGATTCCACGGTTGAAGCCTTTCCCTGAGTGATCGCATCCACGGATCATCTCTTTCACTTTCCGCTCGTTCTAAAGAAGCGCGATGCCAGAAGTCTTCGGCAACGCTTCGAAGCTGGTCATCATCAGCCTGCATAAATCCAAGAGGCCATACAATGGGGTCCGCCGCCAACTGCTTTTCAAATCCAATAGCGGCTACAAAATAAAATGCCGAAAAGCCAACAAAGCGATCAAAGGATGGCAAGCAAGCGTAACATCCCGATACCAATGTATCGATCCAAGCCAACTCGCTTCGCAGCTGCCGATCATAATTCAAACAACTCTCGTCCCATCGATGCTCAGAGCACAGGAGCAACTCGGCAATGCGAGCGACTCCACTCAACGCATGAGCGATCCCCGAACTATGCAGAGGATCCACGAATCCATACGCTGTGGGTACTGCAATCCATCGTTTCCCTGCAGCTCGATCCAAACAGCGACTCATCCGATGCTGAATGCGTATCGATCCAGCCTCGGGATCGATCTTGGCCTGCTGAAGCATCTTGTGCAAAGTCGGGTACCGCGCATTTTGATCAACCCACCACGAATGCAGATCTTGTTCTTTGCATACCTTCGCAAGTCGCTGCTCTGGTAAAACCCACCCACAACTTGTAACACCATGATCAAAGCGAATTTGCCACTGCCAACCATCCTCCACCACATGATGTTGCGCTGCATCATCCCCATGAAATGGATCTTGCGTACGTAAGCCTTTGTCGTAGTAGTCCTCGACGAAGGATGGTAGATTGTTGAAATGTGCAAAAACGGCCCCAGTACGAGTCCGCATCCAGGCGTCGTCTTGCTTCTGCCCGGTCCATGCTGCAAGCGCTGCACCTCCGCCACTCGCATCGATCAACCAATCGCAACTTCCTCTCCAGGCTTCGCGTTCACCCTGTGCTTGAACGTGCCAAAGTTGCGTCGATGCGTCCCACTCTGCTGTTTGAATCGCTGTTCGCTCGAACGCCTGCACACCAGCCTCGATCGCGCATTGAAACCAATGTTGATCGACATCGCGACGATACCATTGGGTATCGCTCCATCGATCTTCGCAACTCGCCGCCACCAACAACGATCGCGAATGAATGGCATCATCGGTGTAGTCCTGCCCGGCTCGGTGCGCATAGTAGCTGAAGCCTCGCTTCTTACCACAACGAACCTGCGGAACCTTCTCTTTCCATGTTCCCCAACATGCAAAAGGTGCTAGAGACGGAAGATTCCAACGATCCGAAAGATGGGCCAACAGAAAGTCAGCCGTTGGCGTGGAGGATTCCCCAATCGCGAATCGAGGATGTGTGCCTCGATCGATCAGCACCACATCCTTACCTTGTCTCTGAAGAATCCAGGCCAACAAACTGCCTGAAAACCCCGAGCCAACAATCACGGCAAACTTGCGTTCACGCATCGCTTGCCCCTTTTCCTTTGAAACATGCACACGTGCATTCGGGAAAAGGAATGACTCGTTGCTCCAAATTCATTCGATGCAATCGGTCCTGACGGGGACCAGAACATTGAGGGCAATGGCCTTGCAAACGTCCCCAATCCCAGAGATCCACCGTCGTGACTTGATCCGATCGCAATCCCAGAATCATCTCCATCGATTCTTCCAACTGCCACGCTGTTGGAGGATGAAACCTTCCTTGAACCTGCAGTTGCTCCATGACCCCATTTCCGCCGCGCGTTGGAATCACTGAAACATGCCTTGCCCCATGCTTCAATGCAAACTCGGTCGAACGAACAGCCCATTCCACGCTCTCTTCCGATCGTGTATCGGGAGGCTGCAGTAGAACAAAGCATCGAATCGAAATTTGTTGTTGCAACAACCATTCGCAAGCCCGTTGAAACTCATCCAACGAGCATTGTTTATTGAGGATTTCCATCGAACCTGGGTGGATCGTTTCCAATCCCATCGCAATTTCTAACCTGCCAGCGAGACTTTTTGCAAAGTCTGGAATCGACGATGAAAGAATTCGCGCATGGTTTTCGACCACGACCCTTTTGTAAGGCTGACATAACCGGCTCAATGCTTCGTAATCTTCGCGAGGAACACTGCGGGGATCAAAGAAATTGCTCCCATTGTAAAGCTTGATCCAATCAGTCGCCTTTCGATCACCAATGGCATCGGCCATTTGTTTAGGAAGCGATCCAATGGGCGTTGCAGAATCCAGAGTATGCTTCCACAGGTCGCACATGGTGCAGCGGAATGCACACTCGGCCCCAACCAGAATCACCGTCGTTACCGATACCGGCTGCTGCCCGTCGCTTTCCCACTCTTCAAAGGCGACTTGATAGGCATCGGGATGCACTTGCGCCTTGGGTCCGCGATGCTGCAAGATCGTTTCCGTGAGCGAACTCACCGAGTTCCCCACAACGAAAGAAAATACTCGCGGTACGCTTCCTCTTGCACTGGAAACAATCGATCGAACGTTCCACGCGTGACGGCCCCATGTTGAAACCGACGTTTCTCAAAGGTCGGCATGTCAATTCCACAGACTTGTTTGATACCTCGCCGAACAATTTCGCCCTTCAGCGCATAAAGTTTTTCATGACTCCAATCGGTCAGTGAAATGAAAGGAATCGCTTCTGCGACCTCGATCACCGAAGGTACCGCAAAAGGACTGAAGCCTTCGAACCCCAATTGCGATGCAGGTGCAAACGATCGTACGTGCCCTCGACTTTGCCCACCACTATAGACTAAGGAGTGCTTGATCGCATGGACTCCCCAACCTTCTTGATAGAGCATGAGGTTGTTCAGAACCGAACGAATCGTTAGTTCGGAATTCTCTTCGATCGGATAATCCTTCAAGTTTTCGTCGCCACCATCTCCGTCGATCAAATACTTCCAGTCCGGATATCGTTGTCGGACGGCGCGGCACAATCCCAACGCCATAGTGGCTGCTTGAACATCGAGCGTCTTGTAATCTTCGATGGTTCGAACCGCTTCTTTCCAATCGAGATCTTGACTCGAGACGTCGACAATCTCGAGAAGCATCTCCAATCCCGTCTTTTGAACAAATGCAATCGCTTGATCGGCATCACTTGCATCACCATCCACGCGAAGCGTAAACGCCTTCAATCGACTCGGTGATTCACCTCGAGCCAGAAGCCGATGATAAAGCGTCAACAAAACGGCACCACTATCGATGCCGCCTGAAAACAAAACGCCAAGAGGCTCTTGCTTGCCGATACGGTCCAGCCAACGATCGATCGCTTGATCGAGCGCCATCACATAGCGACTTCCAATGGCATCCAAATCGCACGGCAACGTTTCGCGTTGCGGAGTAAAAAAACGATCGTAGCGCGGATTGGGGTCCGGGCAACCAATCAATTCGATTCGAACCACATGGTGAGCCGGCACCATTCGGGTATAGGACGGATGGAACTGATCTGCGATCCCATGCTCTTCCAAACATCGACGAATCTCATCGATACGCTCCGCTACAACCAACATGGGGCCGTCGATCTTCTTGGCCAAGAAATAGCGCATCGGACGACCGATCGACCGAGCCATCAAAACGGAGCGACCGTCCTGAGCGCAAATCGCAAACTGTCCCTGAATCGATTGGATCCGCTGCCAATCTCCCGATCGAACCCGCGCGGCGGCTTCTTCGGAAGTCATATTGAAAAGAATATCTTTGGAAGGCTCGATCAAATTGACGAGCCGATGGATGTAAGAGTGCGTATGCATGAGCTGCCTAAATTGGGTCAAAGTTGCGAAATGACGTCGGACCCGGCCATGGGTTCAACCAGTCAGATCCACGACCATCACCCTTATTAGGCCATATTCAGTCGACCTGTGGAATCCCCGAAGCGGTCCACTTCACAACCAAATTGGCACAACATATCCACAAACAAGTTGGACATCGGTTGCTTGCTGGCCTTGTAATATCGTCCGGTCTTGAACTGACCTCCGGCTTTACCAGCTACAATCACGGGGAGATTGTCGTGCGTATGTCGATTTCCGTCCGCAATCGCACCACCATAAACAATCATGGAATTGTCTAACAAGGTCGATCCATCCGCCTCTTCAATCTCGCTCAACCGCTTTAGAAATCGGGCCAGGCACTCGATATAGTAGCGATCAATCGCGGCTACCTTTTTCGCGTACTCATTATTTCTTTGGTTGTGGGTTAGGTAGTGATGTCCCTCGGGAATCCCCAACTGTGGAAAGATTCGATTGCTTCCATCATAGGCCAATAGCAACGTTGCAATCCGCGTACTATCCGTTTGGAAAGCAAGGGCGAGCAAGTCGTACATCAAATTCATGTAGTCGGCAAAGTCCCCGGGAATTCCCGACGGGGAATCCTGTTCGGTCACAGGTAGATCTCGATGTTTCTCAGCGTCCTTCAAACGCAACTCGACATTGCGTACCACTTCCAAATACTCTTCGAACTTCTTCTTGTCGGTCGATCCAAGTTCACGATAAACGTCTTTCGATTCTTCCAATACAAAATCCAACACACTTCGATCGCTGGCTTGTCGCAATTCAAAGTTCTTCTTTCGTTCACTTGGTGACCCCATTCCGAATAGTTTTTCAAAGACCAATCGCGGATTGGCTTCCGGGGTTACAGGAGTGGTCGGAGAACTCCATGCGAGGTTGTATTGGTAAGCACATGCATACCCCGAATCGCAACTCCCCGAATTGCGAATCAAGTCCGATGTCAGTTCGAGACTTGCAAACCGGGTCTGGCCTCGAATCGCTTGAGCCGCCACTTGATCGATGGAGACCCCCACAAATATGTCGCTGCCCGCAGTCTTGCGAGCCCGAGCTCCTGTCAAGAAAGTTGCACTGGCGCGTGCGTGGTCACCTGCTCCATCAGCTCCAGGCGTGGCATGGATATGGTCCAGACCACCGATCACTTGAATGGAATCTTTGAGCGACTCCAATGGCTTCATGGTTTCATTGAGCTGAAAGTCTTCCGTTGGAAACCAATGGTCTTGCTGGACACCATTGGGTATCGACATGAAGGCCATACGTAGAGGATTGCCAGCGGCTGTTCTTCCCACGTCAGTTGCCGCGCGCACTTCAGCAGAGCGTGATGAAGACGCCATACGTGGCAATAAGACACCCACGCCGGACGCCACCATGAAGGCTCGACGGTTTCGTCGTCCGAGCGAAATCGATTTGGCAAGACTCATGGTCCTATTCCTTTCCTTGGCGTGGATCTGTTACGGAAGCCACATTCACCGAACGACGTTGCTGAAACGGAGCCGAGCGAACCACTCCTAAGAGCAGGGTACTAAACTTACCATCGCTTTGCACCATCGAATCGACGATTTGATCGACAGTATGTTCATCCGAATACTCTAGCCCACGCCCAATCGCGTAGGTCAACATTTTTTGGGTGAGGCATCGATAGAAATCCGTTGCATGTTTATCCCGCAGGATCTTTTTGAGTTCGCGAATGTCTTGAAACTCTTCGCCTGTCGCAAGCCGACCAGCTGTGTCGATCGGCGTTCCTTTTTCATCGTCACGCCATTGCCCAAGAGCATTGAAATTCTCGAGCGCCAGCCCCAGAGGGTCCATCCGTGCATGACACGATGAGCACAATGCGGATTCCCGGTGCACCTGCAATAGTTCTCGCAACGTTGGCGTTCTTCCAGCAAATCGATCGCCAGACTCTTCCAAATCAGGGACCCCCGGTGGTGCCGGTGCAGAAGGTGTTCCCAAAATGTTTTCAAGCACAAATAAACCACGTTTTACCGGCGATGTACGCGTTGGATTGGATGTCACCAGATGCATGGAAGCATGAGTCAATACTCCACCACGTGGACTCCCCTCAGGTAAGTCCACCTTCCGCATGTCGCCACCTCGCACACCCGTGATTCCATAATGCGTGGCAAGCTTATCATTGAGAAAAGTATAGTTGCAATCCAAGAGATCCAATACGCTGCGATCTTCCTTCACGAGATACTCGACGCACATCTCCGTCTCGCGTCGCATGGCCCGACGGAGATCATTGTCAAAGCGATCAGCAATGCCTCGCAGTTCGCGAAATCGATCGCGGGCCTTCTGTTCTTCAGGGGTCGTCGCTTCAAACCCACGTCGTCCGCGACGATTGCGAAACTGCTCGAGTAGCTCATCAAACTCCTTCTGATATCCAAGCACGCCGATAGGATCGACAGAGATCTGCGTCACGTCTCGCGTTCGCAACCATTGACCAACAAAGTTCCGTGTAAACTGCTCTGCCTTCGGATCGCGAAGCATTCGGTGAAGCTGTGGCTCCAATTCAGCTCGCAACTTCCCATGCTCGACCAAACTCATCAACTCGTCATCCGGCATCGTGGACCACAAGAAATAGGAGAGCCGATTGGCGAGCGTCCGTTCATCGACCTGCGAACGATTGGATAGGTCACCAGCGATCTCATCGGAACCACCATTTTCCAATCGGAAGAGAAACCGAGGTGAAGCGAGAATCGCAACCATCGCTTGACCGATTCCTTGCTCAAACGTTACACCTTCTTCCGAGTAACGTCGCTCGGCCAAGTCGACAAGCCGGCCAATCGTTTTGATATCCACATCGCCGCGAAAGGCCTTTTCGCAAAACTTTGTTAAAACCTCGCGCGCATACAATCGACGCTCACTTGCATCCGTGGGTGGATCCTCCCGATGAAAGAATCGTTGATAGCGATCGGGATGGACTTTGCGTTCCGTGCCGATCGGCCCTTCGGCCCGCAAATGCTGCATCTCAAATCGGACAAAGGTCGATTGACCTGGAAAGGAAAACTCACTTCCTTCCTTACGAGGCAAAGGAGTTAGCGTAAGCTCAACCTCATGAGCTCCCTCGTTCCACTCGCGTTCGAAAGAGAAGGGGATGAACTTGTTTTCGTCCCAACCGTATTCGCCTTCAGCCTCCGTCTTTCCATCGACCGTCAAGACTACGGTATAGCGAGCGGGATCGAAATCAAACGATCCATGCAACCGAAATGCAATGGCGACACGATAGGTTCCGCTTTCAGGAACGATCATGCTCCCGCGTACCTTGCCCTTCTGCTTTCCATCCAGCCGATCGCCGCGAGAATCTCCTTCACCTTTCATCTCGGTACCCGCGAGGGTCACGACGGGCGTCTGCCAAGTCTTTTTGGGAACGGCCAATTCAACCACCGCTTGGGCCGCCTGAAAATATTTATCCATCAACATCGGCGAAAATGTCAATGCATCTCCGATGTTATCAAATCCATGCCCTGAATCGTCCGGAGGAAAAAGTATCTCGGCTTCGAATCGAACACCCATCAAGTCGCGAATGGTATTGGCATACTCGGTACGATTCAACCTGCGTACGGTAAGTCGGCCAGGATCAGGAGAACGAGGATCGATCTTGAAGATGGAATACTTGATTGCATCCACAAACTCTTTCTGTTCCGCGTCACTGGGCTTGGGTTCGCCATGGGGTGGCATCAATCCTGCGCGAACATTCTTGAGCACTTTCCACCAGTGCTCCGGCGAACGCGATGCTTCTTCAAAACCGGTAAAGGAATCGAGCGTTAAGTTGCCTTCCTTTTGATCTTGGTTGTGACAGCTTGCACAATGCTCTTGAAGATACCGCCGAAAAAGCGTTTCCCGTTCGCTCGATTCTGCAACCGACTGCCCTAACACATGAGGCCAATCCCCCAAACCCTGAACCGCCACAAGTACGATTCCAATTTGCCAGAACCGGCAGCAAGTCTTTGACATCACCATATCTAATGCACGCTTCATACTCGGCGCCGTGGATGAGAGGTATTCACCGCTGGATGGGAATGCACGCTCTAAACATTTTAGCGGCACTCCAACCCCGATCCTTTGAAGGTGCACCATTAAACCCCAATCGTTCGCAAGGGCATCTTCATTTTCTTCCTTTTTACTCAAATACCCACCCATTGAACGAGACCAAGCGAGCTTTTTCGCAGAGTCTTTTCAACGTATCTTGGGTGCTGTCCTTCCGCCGATTGTTTTGCAAGGGTCTTGGTTGCTATGTCCCGAAAAAAAGCCTGGGAGCTCCCTGAACTTCGTGCCCACCTTCTTCATGGACAAGCCATCCCGGCTCATCCCTTGGCGTTGACGGCAGCCAGGAAGCTTGACGAACGAAGGCAACGAGCATTGTCTCGTTACTATTTAGCGAGCGGATCGGGTGGTCTCGCCGTCGCTGTCCATACAACTCAGTTTGCTATTCGCGATGCCTCGCATGGACTCTTGGAACCCGTACTGTCGCTCGCGGCCGAGGAACTAGCCAAGGCATCACGCCCTGTTATTGGCATTGCTGGCATCTGCGGAACCACATCTCAAGCAATTCATGAAGCGCAAATCGCGTCCAACCTTGGCTACGACTGCGGACTGCTAAGCCTATCCGCATGGAAAGCGGCATCCGAAGATCAAATTTTGACGCATTGCAGAGAAGTCAGCTCAGTCATCCCCATCTTTGGCTTTTATCTTCAACCTGCCGTGGGAGGTCGCGTTCTATCCCATCGCTTTTGGCGTGAGTTTGTCGAAATCGAACGCGTCGTCGCCATCAAAATTGCACCTTTTAATCGGTACCAAACGTGGGATGTGATTCGAGCAGTATTGCAATCGGGCCGCACGGATGTAGCACTCTATACCGGCAATGATGACAACATCGCAGCCGACCTTATGACGGAATTCCCTTACGATGGACGGTCCCTTCGAATTGTAGGTGGTTTATTAGGTCATTGGTCCACCTGGACCCAAAAAGCCATCCACCATTTTCAATGTTGTCGACAACTCGAACCATCCTCCACCGATTGGCCGCAACTCTTGCAATCAGGAGTCGAGATTACCGACATCAATTCAGCCTTTTTCGATGCCGCCAATGGCTTTCATGGTTGCATTGCAGGGATCCATGAAAGCTTGCGACGCAATCGATTGCTGGAAGGTATCTGGTGTCTTGACCCCAATGAAGGACTCGGCCAGGGACAATACGAAGAAATCAATCGCGTCGAACGGATGTATCCCCATTGGAACGATAAAGAGTTTATCGACGAGCATCTCGATGCATGGCTAAGCGGCTAGTCGAATTGATTTGATTTCTGTAGCACGATCGTCCCGATCGTAGGGTAACCTATGTAGCGCGATCGTCCCGATCGTTGGGCAACTCAAAGCGCCGTTCCGTCACGGCTGAGGACAGCCGCACTACGATTTTCTTGCAACCGACAGGGCGCCACCTATGTAGCACGATCGTCCCGATCGCAAGCTTACTCAAACCGACATTCCGTCACGGCTGGGGACGGCCCCGCTACGACGCCACGCTACGATTTCGCGGCAACAACGTCTTTTGGAGAAAGAAAAAGAGCGGCATCATGCCGCAGGGAGCCTTCGTTCCCTGAAGGCTTTTCCAGGTCACTTTGTCACTGCATCCTGCAAACGACAAAGCAACATCTCTTTATGGTTATCTCTTCACGAATCGCTCGTCCAACGACCAATCACATTCGTTGCATTGAAATGCGAGGACAAGCAAGGCTGGAATTCACTATAGAAGAACGATGAACTTGAAAAGGCCATCCGTAGCCAACGGCCATCCTATGGATTTCATGTATCGGAAGAGGAGAGCGACTTAGAAATTCGATTGGATTCGGATCAAAGGGTTTGAACAATTTTGAATCGTATCGAGCTACGGCATTCAAATCAATCACATGTTCAAGCGATCTTGCAATTCCTTGCATCGATCATCAATCTCGATACTTCGTATCATCGAGTTCATCAATCATGAACACGATTGGTAACGCGTTTCGAGTAGTGACGCATTGTGCGCATCGATAAGCGATTGTCAACAGTGGACTCAACACTTTTTCCACTTTCGTTTTTGCCATCATTTCACGAAGTCCCTTCTTGCATCGGGCCTATGAAAGAGTTAGCTTCAACGATCAAGAAAGGCATTCGTTCTTCGCTGATAGAGTTTCCTACATGCGACCCGTTACGGATTGTCGGCAATACGCCAATCCTTGTTGTTGACTTGTCTTGTACTTCGCGATGCGATAGGGGGTTTCGATGCGACACCTTCGATTTCCCATTCTCAATGCCGCCTTTCTTCAAGAAGTGAAAGAATCCCATACCGAGCTTTGGGAAGGCGTTGCTTTACTCGAACGATTTTGTAGCGAGGCCTACGATCCATTGTCGAACGATGACCTCACCCTTGTATCATTGGGGCGGCTCTTGCAGGTCATGCGCGACAAGCTTGCGGTGCAGTTTGATCTCGAAGAAACCTTCGGCTATCTTTCCGATTCCAAGCTTGTGAACGAAGAACTTCACCAGCAAGTTTCACAAGCATTGCATGGTCACCGATGGCTTTATCTTTCTCTGGTCGAACTCAGTGAACAGGTCGATGATTTTGAGTATCGAGGAACGCTCCGAGCCAACCTCCATGACGTCGTTCAAGAAGTGCGTTCTTTTCTTAGCAATCTAAAGGCTCATGAGGACCTGGAAGCCAAGTTGATCCGTCAAGCACTCACGTCGTTTGCAACGCTGGATTAACGCTCTTACATTCCACGTTCATGGGCAGTGCCGCGTTTAAGGAATGGTGCTTGATTGCGTTGGCGGCTCGAGATCGATAAACAGTCATCCAAACGAGGGAATTCTATTCCCATGTTGTGTCTTACAGTCCTCCAAATCCACCCAAACTAACATACTTTTGGAGCTGTACTTTTCGGGGGCGTGGCGAGTGCCATAATGCGTCTTTCCACGGGACCGCAGAAGAGGAAAGACGGATGGCAATCGTCCTTTTTGAAGATCATCATTGCGACGACTTAGCTCCAATTACGCTGGGGCGATTGGCCGCGATGATTACATGTGGAAGTCTTCGCCTGGTCGACATCGTGGAGCGACTTGGCGTTCCCACGTATGGTATCAGTCGCCCCTATTTGGAATGGACCCAACGACATGACGTTCGTTCGCTAAAAATTCTAGGGGACGACGCTCAAGACTTGGCTGAACAACCTTCCCTCTTGCTCAATGCTCGGCTCGTACCGAGCATTGAAAACTTCTACGCCTTGCGAGAACTTCTTTCGAGTGGAGCTCGCGAACCTACGGTTGTATGGGATCGACAGCAAATCGCAGCCATCGTTGCCCCACCTGTCCGCCTGCAACAACTTCAAGGCGAAGGCGGCATGCAAGCGGTTGCGGAACTTCTCAAGCAAGCCGCTCACTGGACGCGCGATCCTCGAACATTAAGCACTTTTCAAGCACCGCACGAAGTCGTTTCGCAGAACATGGCGATCCTTCGTTCCAATCTTGAAGAACGGATTCGTTGGACTTCGGATTGGACGGAACAACGAGATGGAGTCTTTGTTGGCCCCAAAGTGGATATCGGCGAATACGTTCTCTTCGAAACGCAATCGGGACCGATTGTCATCGAAGAAGGGGCCAAGATTGGTCCGTACACACTTCTCCGTGGCCCGCTGTACATCGGACGCAAATGCAAGATTCTTGAACATGCCGCCATCAAAGACCAGGTGTCGTTGGGACATACCACGAAGATCGGCGGTGAAGTGGAAGCGTCGGTCGTTGAACCGTATAGCAATAAACAACACCATGGATTCTTGGGACACAGCTACTTGGGAAGTTGGATCAACTTGGGAGCGGGAACCTGCAATAGCGATCTCAAGAATACTTATGGCACGGTGAATATGGACTATTCCCATGGCAAAGTAGCAACTGGGATGCAGTTTCTCGGATGTATCATGGGCGATTATTCCAAAACCGCCATCAACACCGGCATCTTCACAGGCAAAGTTATCGGCGTATGTAGCATGATGTACGGCTTTGTGACGAGCAATGTTCCTAGCTTTGTCAATTATGCTCGCCTGTTCGGGCAACTTGCCACCTTACCACCGGAAGTCATGATCGCCACGCAAAGCCGAATGTTCTCTCGCCGTCAAGTCGAACAGCGCGATGGCGACCAACGGCTCATCCATGATATGTATCGAATCACACAGGCCGAACGAGATCGTTTCGGCGATGCGTTAGCGTTATAAAGAAAGAGCAGGGCGGCTTGCCATCGATTCCAAGATGGAAATAAGGGACCACGCGATTCACACCCCGAAGCGTAAGTTTTCAAGTTGCGCATTTGAGTATTTACTACAACCCTATGTGTCAGCGACGGATTGGATTTCGCAGTGTTTTTGGCGTACATGAGCCAGTCGCTCGATTGATCGTAGGCTAGTGAAATGCTCAAACGTGCAACTTCAAAAGATGGAACCACGAACGTCACGAAAAGCACGAACGAATGCACAAATAAACAACCTCTTGGATTTCTTCCTTCTGTGGAGTAGATAAATGCGTATCGAAGTGCGTGAGGATGACTTAGCTACCCCAGAGGTTCACGCACTGATTGAAGAGCATCTTGCTGGAATGCACCGCAATTCTCCTCCTGGCCACGTCCACGCGCTGGCTATACAGAATCTGAAGATGCCCAGTATCACTTTTTGGACGGCGAGATGGGATGGCGAGTTATGCGGATGCGGGGCGCTAAAGGAGTTGGATTCTCAGACTGGCGAGATTAAATCGATGCGAACTCGGGATGCGTATCTGCGTCGCGGTGTCGGACAAGCCATTCTCGATAAAATCATTCGTACGGCTCACCAGCGCGGATACTCGCGTCTCCTTCTCGAAACCGGTACAGGTTCCGCATTCCATGCCGCGCATGCGTTGTATCGGCGCAATGGCTTTGAATGGAGCAATGCGTTTGCGGACTACATTGCGACCGACTTCAACATCATCATGGCCAGAACTCTTCCGTAAGTTGGATCGAAATCAGCGACTCAATGCCTTGGAATTATCGCAACAAGAAGATACGAAAGGTGGTTGATCAGTACTCGACGAGTCTGCTTTAGGTTGCAACGCCTGCCAATATGGAACGCTATACCAAATTTGATTTGCTCGAATCCCGATGAATCCATGATGGTTCCACTGGCGACTTTTTACGGAAACGCTGCATCGGGTGCAATCGATATCGAATAGCGGATTCAAAACATCATTGTACGATGAGACAATAGTGTGCGATGAAACTTCTACCATGCTTCTCATTGCGCCGATTTGCAAAAAATGACCAATTTTGACATCCTACCTTCGAAACCGGTTAAGATATTTTGACTAAGACGAGGCAACCACAACACAAAAAGCGTACTTCAGCCATATGACGAATTCACCACAGGCCGCAATGGGCTACTTTGGCGTCGTAGTATCGATGGTCGTACTTGCATTACCGTCGGTATTGGGCGATTCTGCGTCATCTCTATCTGTCATGGTCGCTTCTTTGGCAATGTTGAACGTCGTCACTATTGCCCATGCCAGTGATCGAACATTTCTCCATCGACATCGTTTTCTCGTCGGAATGCTTTTGTGTGGATTGGTTCTTCCATCGCTCTACACGGTAAGCAACCGCATCCTGACAGCTTCTGACTGGCCATTTTTCGATGCGACCCGCATCCCGGTCATGATGTTGAGTATTCTCATTGTAGGAGAATCAGCCGTCGTAGGATTCCTTCGCGCAACAGGCAATGTTACGGTCACCTCCGATACGACATCGACAAATTGAGTAAGAAGCTTTGCGATTCCACAAAATGAACGATTCGATCCTACCGCTTTTATGTTTGCCCTGAGCCACAAACGTTCTATCTAATCCGATACTCGGATCTCGATGTTGACGACTATCCTCCATGATTTTAGGTGTCGATTGCGGCTTGATGCAGTCCAATGGCTTGAGAAATATAGTGACCGAGTTCCTAAGGACCATTGGCCTTCACCGTGACGGGTAACTCGCCCTAATCCGCTTGATGAGTTTCATTTCATAATCACTAACAGCCTGTGGTAGCAACCCATGATTGTCCGCAACTTGACTTTGAAAGGAGTATCCATCGAGGAAGCCACGCGATGTGTAGTGCATGCCTTTAAGGCAAGGAAATGCGATGTTACCCAATCCGCCACCGAAGACGTGCATAAGTTTTCGGGGCTTCACTGCACGTCAACTTTCACTCAAGGCTGTGGCCTGATTGCTCTCGTTCGCAACGGCGGCAATATTGGCGTCAAGATTGGGCTAAAAACATCGGTCACAATCTCTGGTACTTTGCTTGGTTTCTTTTCATTGCTGATATCCATTCCACTGATCGGATTACCCATACTGCTGTTCTTCCTTCTTTATGACCAAGCGGCGGGTAGACTTACCCATGAGCTCGACCGATTGATCGTCGAAATCCAAGAACAAGTCGCTCAAAGATCGAAGAACGGATAATTGAATCAATTGTAGAGATTGACATATCCTTTTCTTGGAAAACGACTGGGCAAAGAAACATTAGCCATCGTCTGCCCCAGTAATCTTCTTTCACGACAACTGAACCATCGCTGCGGATCGAATCGCTATAGGTGAGCGCTCTCAATCAAGATTCCGCTGCCACACATCTCCATCTTTTTGCCCTCACATCTTTTTGCCCTCACATCTTTTTGCCCTCGATCAATCAACTCGACAGTCAACTTCCCAACAGCTCAATCCTAGAGATAACAATTGCTTGAGAGGGCAGAAAAATGGTGGGGCAAATAATATTAGCCATCGCCTGCACCGGCAATCTTCTTTCACGGCAACTGAACCATGGCTGTGGATCGAATCGTTATAGGTGAGCTCTCTCAATCAAGATTCCGCTGCCACATCTCCATCTTTTTGCCCTCACATTTTTTTGCCCTCGATCAATCAACTCGGCAGTCAAATTCCCAACAGCTCAATCCTGGAGATAGCCATTCCTTGAGAGGGCAGAAAAATGGTGGGGCAAAAAAATATTAGCCATCGTCTGCCCCAGTAATTTTCTTTCACTGCAACTGAACCATCGCTGCGGATCGAATCGCTATACGTGAGCGCTCTCAATCAAGATTCCCTTGCCACACATCGCCATAGATTCCAAAGACATCTTTTTCTCTTTCGTGAATTTCGTGACTTTCGTGGTTCATCCTTTGCATCGAATGCAATTCTTCATGGACTGGCGATCTGAATGACGCCAATCCCTCACCCTCGATCTCTCTCCCTTTTGAAAGAGTCGTTCCATTGCCGAGTGTTTCTAGAAAGGGAGAGGGAAGAATTCCCGCGTGTTGATCATTCGTGCATTCGTTCGTGTTTTTCGTGACTTTCGTGGTTATTTTTGGTATCAGCAGTAACTCTGAACCGAAGGAGTATTCAGTGGAAAGGCCAAGATCGCAAGCTATCACCTAATCGCAAGTACTTCTGCCGACCATAGAATGAATTTTCAATCGAGGCCCAAAGCTAACGATCCACAAAATGCACTAGGTTCCCCGATTCCAAATTCGGATTCAACATTGCTCATCACGGTGATATAACGATCCATGACATCATTCTTTTCGGTCGATGATGATTACCATTCAGTCACTTGCTAATGATTTGCGTCTCTATTTCCCAGCAGACCCGGTTCCTCCCTATCCTTCAATGATGGGAATGAACCCTGTTGGCATTGACGAATACTCGCTATTTGCGAATCGTCGATGGACGGAAGTTCCACCAGCGCGTTACTTCCAAGACTATGACATTTCGCCTGCCAATGGTTTCAGCTCAATCGAGTCACCACACCTGTGGAACTATCATTTGCCAGGCTTCCTGCTGGCTTCGCTGCTGCATGAAAATGCATGTGAAAAACTTGATTCGTTTATGTATTTTTTCAATCGCGCTGAGCCCAAGCTATCACAATCAAGTACTTACAAGGTTGCTTGGTGGGAAAGTGAAACTTTTAGCGGTGGGTTTAACTTGAAGCAATGTGAAACGATCGTCAGTTTCCTTCAGTTTTTACGGCATTCGGGCGGTGGTCCTCCGCTATATTACGACTGGGACGAGCTGGATTGTGCGACACTTGAAAACTGGCACCATCGGATGGCAAGTCTCACATAAATCATCGTCGCATATGCAGGAAATACTCTCGACAAAAACTACCGTTGCAACATCAGGACTTCTACGTCACTTAAACGCCCCCGAGCTGCTGCCGCCTCGTAAAGGATACATCAACAATGCAGAAGCTGATCTATGAATAAGTCCCTGGCACCGAAATCCTCAAACGACGATTTGGCATGCGCGAAATCAACCGTTTACTCTTGGCGATACAGCGCCTGCGGCATATTGAAATGGAAGGCAATCACATCCGATGCGTGATCTTGATTGGAAACCGATCCATATTGTTTCGGGACTCGTTTCGGCAATTCATCTTGGCTTGCTCATTCTCTATCCATTCCCATCGCTCTTCTTCTTCCCATTGGCTTTGATAGCACTTCTGGCAGTCGTG
Organism: Pirellulales bacterium; assembly: GCA_046349875.1. Taxonomy (GTDB): domain Bacteria; phylum Planctomycetota; class Planctomycetia; order Pirellulales; family Pirellulaceae; genus JAXMBN01. The sequence goes on along the minus strand of JAXMBN010000003.1, from coordinate 113,174 downwards.
CTCGTTGGCATTCCTCTCATCATGTTTTACGCATCGATATTCGGTACGAACAACGATGGAAAGTTATTGATCCCTACAAGTGGTTTAATAGACGGAGTAATTCACTTCTGGATATCAGCATTCTTTTGCTTCCTAGCAATTGGATTGCCTTATGCCTGCTTCGTTATTTGGTACACCTCAACGCATTCTTGGTGAGGATTTTGATTAGCATTGCCCGAAATGTCGACGATTGTTCCGTGGCGGTTCTCATTGAAAATAGTTACTACCAATACGGAGTCAATTTTCGTTTCGATAGTCCCCATGGCGCTATGTGCTATGCTAAGAGAAAACCGGTACAATCAATAGAACGGAAATGTCGCTCGGCCGTTTCGACATCTATCATGTCACCTGCTCTGGCGAGCTGAATCGTAAGAATGGGATGATGAAGCCATCCATTGGGAGCATGTCAGTATGAAGCGGACATTTTTTCTAGCAACCTCGATTACTAGTATTGCAATTGGACTCCTTATTTGGTGGTGGCTTTCCTTGCCGAGCATCGAGCCCAAGGTGCGTGGCAGAGCGTTATCATCGTTCGATGTCCCCGATCATCTTGACGATAGCGCATTCAAACAGCGGCTTGGCGATGTCGGCTTTGTGGCTGCAAATGAGGTGGACTTCAACGCCTTTCTGGCAAGGGAACAACACGGAAATGCGATTGCCCCAGGATCGCAAGAAACGGATCTTCAATTCCTGCAGACATTTCGACACGTCGGCAACACCGCATCAATGACTCGGATCATTGGGTATGATGCCCGCAATCGTAAAGTTCATTACTTCCGCTCTCAGGAATATGCATTGGAAGGATCTGAAAGACAACAGCCGGGTGATGCCTTCGACTTCATTGAGCAAGAGCTTCGCAAGTAGATACAATGCAACTTTCTTTGAGCGCGAGCAGGACTCACACTCCAAACCGCACTTGCACAGATTCCTTCCTTTTTGCAGGAGTCGGGGGATTGATGAGAGTTCTTAGAAAGGGAGAGGGAAGAAATAGTGAGGATTTTGTTCTTTCGTGCATTTCATGACTTTTGTGGTTCATTGCATTGAATGCAATCCAACGAATTCGGATGATGAATGAACTTGCCAATGAGCAGTCATCCTGTTTCCACATTGCCAAGGCCTATCATCTTATGAATCGACTTGCCGAAGGGCTGTTTTGTCTGACAGTGCTCTTACTGGTTGGACTGGGTCTTAGCCTCGGCTGGTCCCTGGTAACAAAAGTTGAGCAGGGCAAGTCGCTTCCCAAAGTAAAATAGCTACCCATTGCCGCTTCCAATGTCTCATTCGCTCGCTCTTACAGTTGGTCATACTACGAATTTGACATTTCGGAAGAAGAATTTCTTCGATGGGCAACCAAGTGGAAACTATCGGAGATTCAAGAGCCTTTCTACGTGACCACATATCGGATTCTAGAATCGCAAGGTTCTTTTATTGGATATGATGGGCCGCGAGATTTTCTGGAACGAAATGGCAATTCCATCCCAAGAAGCCTGCCTCACTATACCGCAGAAATCAACGAAGGGCTGTGCTATCATCATCATGAGCAAAATCGCGGCGGAGTATATGTTGCCTTCGATCGTTCCAAACAACGTGCCTACTTTCATTCTCAAAAGCGATAGAAGCGAACATCATGCACGTGGCGGAACTTAATTCAAAGGGATGAAGGTCAATCGCATTCCTGGGATTTTGCTAATCTGATTGATTTGCGGCCTGAGGTCCGAGCACATTTATCGAAACCCCACTCAGTTATGGCGTTCATCGGGGGCGATCAATGACGCCACCAGCGAGTCCACGCGTGAGACCATACAATATGTCCATTCCAGTACGTCAATGGCTTGCATCGATAGCGACTTGGCTTGACTCGCCTAATGTTCGCGGTATGAACAGCCGTCCCTCGATAACGGACGATGAATTTCACCGCAAGTATTATGCAAACACCGAAGTCACCGTCGATACTTGTGCGAGGGTCCGGTGTGTTTTACGCCAACAACTTCGACTCGCAAACGTAGAACCAATGGACAATGTTGCGAAGCTTTTTCCCGACATCGATCTTGGAGAAGTATGCTTCGAGATTGGCCAAGAATTTGGTGTCTTGTTTCGTGATGCTTTCATCGATCCGTGGGACGGGTCCGTAGACTCGCTGATTCGGGAGACGCAACGGCTGCAAGACTGGCTCCGATCGCCATAACCTACCGATCTCAATAGAGCTTCGCGCTTGCGTTATATCGCTATGCAGCACTAAAAGCATGCGATACCTGGATGGAACCACGGAATCGCAAATATACGTGAATCTCGAATGAATGCGGATCCCGTTTCAAATACTTGGTGCTACCTGCATTTTGGCGATTCAAATGGGTAAGATTCGTTTGAAGCCAAGTGATCGTTGTTATTCAGTTTTTGAATCATTGCATTCGAATCGACATCGCCCACGTTAGCGGACAATAATGAGATACGTTCTTACCGTCGCTTTGTTGTTCGTCATTGGTTGTACCGAGTCTACACCCATGCCCAAATCACCGAACCCGACCGCCGATAAACTATTCCAACTCGAACTTGAAAATCGTGAGTTACCGTTTACGGTGACCGACGAAGGACTTTACAGAGTCCAGATTGGCGACGTCACAGTGACCGTCAATCTTGAAAACATTCGCCGGAACTACGCGCGAGATAACGACGCCGATGCGATCGCGCGTTTTGCGAAGCAATTGGACATCGAAAGGATCGACGACCATCCTGATTGGGAAACGGTGAAAACGCACCTACGATTCTCGATCGAACCGTCTGACTATCAAGCCGGTTTCGATGACACATTGCATGAGGTCGTATCCGACGATCTGGTCAAAGTCTTTGTTTTCACGCCTCCTGATCAGTCGCGGATTTCGTGGATCACCCATTCGATGTTGACGGAATGGCAAGTTACCCGAGAAACGGTCATCGGTCAGGCGGAAGTTCAAATGAATCAAGTGCTCGCGAACACAAAGTTAAAGATTCAAGAGATCGATGGCGTGAAACTGGGCATGCTCTCCACGAATGACTCACCCTTCAAAGCTTCGCTTATACTCGCTAAAGGATTTCGTGAACTAGTCAGTCCAACGCATGGCTGGCCAGTGTATGTAGTCGCCCCTGCGCGTGATTTCGTTTACATTATTTCGAAAGCAGATCATGACTTCCTTGGTCGACTTGGTGCCGTTGTTTTGCACGAATACAATGACTCTGGCCATCCCGTTACGGCAGACGTCCTTGAGGTTGGAGACGAGGGTGTAATCGCAATAGGATCATTCGCTCCCAAGGGTCGCTAACCGAGCCTTGAACGCGAACGGGAGAGCGGCCCTCTCGAACGAAAAGATTTCTTGCCTCACTTGAACGCAGTCTCAACAGGCCATGTGACATTCTCACTAACTGCATTCTGCATTTTTGACCCATGAACGTCACAAATAAAGAAGGTTTCTGTGGGGACACCGAGTTAACTCGTTTGGCAATCCAGAAGATGGATTACCACGAAGATTGGAAGAGCACGAAGAATCGTGTCGAAAGGTCTTGTTCTGTGATGTTCGCAACATTCGTCGTTTCGAATTTTAAATGGCACCACGAACCATCAGACATTCCGATGACTCGTTCCTCAAAATATCTATTCGATGCAGCTAGCCCTTGGTCGAATGCTATGGACATTTGAGGAGACGTTTATCCGAACAAGCAGGACGCCAACGGGCGAAACTTCATTGGAGCCCATGTCTCGCGGTAGAGATCTTCTTCGTGTTTTTCGTGCTCTTCGTGGTAGGTTCGGAGTTCCCCACGTCGGTCATCACGTTCGTTCAATGAGTTGCTAGCAGGGGAACCAGAGCTTTCAAAAGGTAACTCTTTCTCGTGCGATCATCGAAGTGCGGCTCCATTGAGCCTGCTCTCACATCTTGCAAGATCATCTTTCGTGTTTTTCGTGACTTTCGTGGTTCTATCATTGCATTGATTACAATCCCGCGTATCGCAGCTCAAGGAACGGCTCACTTCAAATCTATGCCGCCCAACCCCGCGCCATTATCACAGGTCCATGTAACCAAGTTAGCCCTTGGTCGAATGCCATGGACATGTGAGGAGACGTTTATCCGAACAAGCAGGACGCCAACGGGCGGAACTTCATTGGAGCCTATGTCTCGCGGTAGAAATCTTCTTCCTGTTTTTCGTGCTCTTCGTGGTAGGTTCGGAGTTCCCCAAGTCGGTCATCTCGTTCGTTCAATGAGTTGCTAGCAGGGGAACCAGAGTTTTTTAAAGGCAACTCTTTCTTGTGCGATCATCGAAGTGCGGCTCCATTGAGCCTGCTCTCACATCTTGCAAGATTATCTTTCGTGTTTTTCGTGACTTTCGTGGTTCCTTCATGGAATCGATTACAATCCCCGTATCGCAGCTTTAGGAACGCCTTGCTTCAATTCTATGTCATCCCAACCCCGCGCCATTATCACAGGTCCATGTAACCAAGTTAGCCCTTGGTCGAATGCTATGGACATGTGAGGAGACGTTTATCCGAACAAGCAGGACGCCAACGGGCGGAACTTCATTGGAGCCAATGTCTCGCGGTAGAAATCTTCTTCGTGTTTTTCGTGCTCTTCGTGGTAGGTTCGGAGTTCCCCAAGTCGGTCATCTCGTTCGTTTAATGAGTTGCTGGCAATGGAACCCGAGCTTTTGAAAGGCAACTCTTTCTCGTGCGATCAGCGAAGTGCGTCTCAATTGAGCCTGCTCTCACATCTTGCAAGATCATCTTTCGTGTTTTTCGTGACTTTCGTGGTTCCTTCATTGAATCGATTACAATCCCGCGTATCGCAGCTTTAGGAACGCCTTGCTTCAATTTTATGCCATCCCAATCCGGCGCCATTATCACAGGTCCATGTTGCCAATCCCGAAGGAATCGTATGTGCTGACTTGGCCCGGAATTCTTTGCATTGATATTTGTTCTACCGTTTGATGATCTCTACCGAAGTTATTAAGCCTGTTGATTCTCCCCGACGCACCCTGGTACCATGTATACCGCTGTTTAACATTCTCTTTGAAAGGATTCTTCTATGCGAAAATGGATGGCGGTACTGGCAATGGTATGTTTATTGTCCTCTCTTGGACTGCTTCGGGCGCAGCAGAATCCCAAACCTGAAGTGGTACAACCTGCCCAACCGCTTTTGGTAAGAGCCTACCCGGTGGAAGATTTGGCGGTCTGGTCGCAGAACGGTAAGAAATTCGATCCTTCCATTTTGATTGCACTTCTGAAATCAAATGTTTTGCCAGACCAATGGAAAGAAAATCATCGTATCAACTCACTTCCAGATCAAGCCACTTTGGTTGTCGTCACATCCCCTGAGGCTCATGAAGCGATAGCAGAAATCATTGGGCATTTCCGTATCAACAAGAACAAATGAGAAAGGTTTCTATAAGTACGCCAAGATAATGTGCATGACAATCCAAAAGATTGATTACCACGAAGATTGGAAGAGCACGAAGAGTTAAGTCGAAAGGTCTTGTGCTCTTCGCAACATTCGTCGTTACGCCAAACCTCATTGGAGCCTGCGTCACATGATTGAATTTCTCCGCCGAATTTTTGGCAAGAGTACAGACGATCGAATTCCGTCACCTCAAGGTAAAACCGGTGACCAATGGGAAGAGGATGATTTTGTTGGCCGCGCAACTCCACTTGCTATCGATGGCGGAGCGGAGTTTGTCAAGTTTTGCGTCCAACAGGGCACGTGCGAATTGGATGGCAAGGTGCTCGAGAAGTTCAAGGAAATCATCAGAAAGTATCCAATTCCCGAAGAAGAGGATGATGATGAGGACTATGACGCAACTGAACATTTTGCGGTGGTCGTGCGACAGGGGCTCATTGACGCTGGCTTGATTCCTGCGGGTGATCCTGATCGCTACCAATACAAGATTAGCATGGCTTTCATTCATTACGCGGATTAGCGGCTTCGCGATTCATTCAATAAGCTCTACATTCAGCTGATGAGCATTGGCTCGCCGACTTCAGCGATGGCTCTTTCAGCATGGAACCAAGTTGGTGCAACATGCCGCGGCGAACAAGAGGACTGCTTTGGATCGCCTTGGGAGTTCTTTTGATGGGCTGTCTATTTGCCGGATGGACCACCGCCAAAATCGTACATTGGGTTCAAGACCTTCCCAATCGTATTACGGTCGACGTCGATGCGGCAGCAAAGCTATTTGGTTCGGTAATCATTGAATCACATCATCAAGCGTTGGCGAATGGTGATTCCACATTACAGCTTCAAATTATCCGTGAGCAGTTTTTCCCTATGATCGATGAAAGCCCCGAAGCTGCCATTTGGATCTGGAACGAATACCAAAAGGATCTATTGGCGCTGGCCGTCTCGGGCGACTCGGAAGTGTCGGCAGCCGCGTCCGATTTAGTGATGCAACTTGAGATGGTATTGGATTCCCCTCAACCCTAAACGAGTCGTTCACACCTTGCGTGAGCCCCGTTTTTCAGTGGCTATTTCTGGGCGTCTTTCGCGGAACAACGACTCCTTCCTGCATGAATCCGTTTTCAAGATCGTTATGGGCGACTTCCGATTCGCGGGAATTATGTATACTTGGGATCTCGACATGGCGTCGAGGTTGTCGAGCCAGCAGATGGGGCTCCATGACTTTTGCTAATGACAGATTTGTGAGCTGGATCCGATGGGAATTGCTGACGTATTTCGTGGCTCGAAGCTTGGCTTGTCGTTCGAACTATTTCCACCCAAGACGGAAGAGGGTGTAACGGCTTTGATGCAAACGGTCCGCGAACTTTGCCAGTTTAAACCGGACTTCTTCACTTGCACGTACGGAGCCGGGGGATCCACTCAGGATCGTACGCTTCAAGTGGCAAGTTCTGTCAAACGCCAGTTCGGAGTTCCTGTAGCTTCCCATTTGACGTGTGTAGGGTCCACGGTCGACGATTTGCGGCGTTATCTTACCACCGCGCAACAACAGGGTATCGACTATATCGTGGCACTCCGTGGGGATCCGCCCAAAGGGGAAACGGCGTTTCGTCCAGTCGAAGGCGGACTCCGCTATGCCAACGAACTGGTGAAACTCATTCGAACCGAGTTTCCTCGTTATGGAATCGCCGTGGCCGGCTATCCTGAAGTCCATCAAGAAGCGGTCAATGCCGACGAGGACCTCAAGAACCTCAAACGTAAAGTCGACGCGGGTGGCGATATCGTCGTGACGCAGTTGTTTTACAAGAACGAAGACTTCTTCCGATTTCGCGATCGATGTCAGGCCATTGGCATTCAGGTCCCCATCGTGCCAGGTATTCTCCCTGTAACCAACCTGGCGCAAATTCAGCGCATCGCTTCCCTATGCAAAGCCTCCTTACCGCAATCCTTTGTCGACCGGCTTGGCGAAAAAGACGATGCTGCGTGGCAATACTCCGTGGGTGTCGAATTCGCGCAGCAGCAGGTTGCCGAATTGATCCAAGCAGGAGTTCCCGGCATTCATTACTATGTACTGAATAAGTCGCAAGCCACGGCAGCCGTGCTCAAAGCCCACAACTAGTTTGCGGCTCTCTCTTAAAATGTGTTGCAGTTCCTTTGCACCTAAGCTTGGGACGCTGCTTGGCGATGACGATCTCCACTTCATAGGATGTACCGTCATCGTAGAGCTCGATGGTATCGCGATTCGACGCTTCGGACGTACCGTCCGCCAGAGTAACGCGTATTTTCCATATCGATCCACCATAGGGAATTTCGACCGAATACTCATGCCATGACGATGGAACTTGAGGACGAAAACGAACCACCGATCCGCGTTTCTCTAATCCCAGAATCGACTCCAATCCGATTCGATACAGCCAAGCGGACGATCCTGTATACCACGACCAGCCTCCGCGGCCAAAGTGATCTGGATTGGAATAAACATCGGCGGCGATTACATAGGGCTCTAGCTTGTATTTGGCAACTCCGTCCGGATCTTGCGTATGATGAATCGGATTCAAAGCATCAAATAGTTCCATCGCCAAATCACCTCGTCCCAGTCTTGTTGCGGCTTGAATCATCCAGATAGCCGCATGGGTGTATTGGCCTCCGTTTTCTCGAACGCCAGCCACATATCCTTGGATGTACCCAGGATCTTGCACAGAATCGACAAAGGGTGGCTGGAACAACAACAGCAGTTTTGCTTGCGGGTGATATAGCCGATCAAGAGCCGATTGAAATGCCTCCACCGATCTCGACGTTTCTCCATTCGCAAGCACCGCCCATGATTGGCTCAACGAATCGATTCGACATTCAGAGTTTTGATCACTGCCGAGCGGTGTCCCATCATCAAAGAATGCTCTCCGGTACCAACGACCGTCCCAGGCAGTATCCTCAATCGCTTGTTGAAGACGCTCCGCAGTCGACTCCAGGAGTTGACACCACGGCTCCTGTTCACCTTCTTCGCGCAGTAGGGATGCAAACTCGCGAAAAACGACGATTTGAAACCATGCAACCCACACACTTTCGCCTCGCCCTCCCGCTCCGACGCGACTCATTCCATCATTCCAGTCTCCACATCCCATCAATGGCAAGCCATGTTCGCCATATCGCATGCCGTGTTTCAGCGCGCGTAGACAGTGTTCGAGAACCGATGCCGACTCGCTGCTTTGCGTTGGCTGTTCATATCGTTCATGCTCATCCTCAGTCAATGGAACCGATTCCAAGAAAGGTACCGTTTCATAGAGAACGTCTCGATCACCGGTGACACGCACGTAATACCCAACGACGTATGGCAAGAATAGAAAGTCGTCCGAGAACCGTGTCCGAGTGCCTCGACCGGATGGAGGATGCCACCAATGCTGAACGTCACCCTCGATGTATTGTCGACTTGCTGCATGCAAAAGATGTTTCCGAGCCATGCTCGGGCACGAATACACCAATGCCATGGCGTCTTGCAATTGATCACGAAATCCGAACGCCCCTCCCGACTGATAAAACGCCGATCGAGCAAACAAACGGCAAGCGATCGTTTGATAGAGCAACCATCCATTCATCAATCGATCCATGGTCGCGTTGGGAGTGGATACCCGCACGCTTTGGCATCGATTGTTCCATTCTCGTTCGCAATGGTCGAGCCGTTCATGGATCGCTTCCATACGATCGATTGCGTGGAAGTGTTTCTGACGCTCGGCTTGATTATTAGCCGCTCCCATGACCACGCAAACTTCACGTGTCCCATTGGGCGGAATATCCAACGCAAGACGAACAACGCCACATGGATCGAGTCGCGCACCGACTTTGCCATTCAAGGCCGATCGCAACCCCAGCGGATCTTTCCAGCTACCATAACGTCCCAAGAACGAAGCCCGATCCGCAGACCATTCAACAATACTCTCGCCCATCGACGAAATATAAAACTCTTGCTCGGGGAAATCGGGATGATATCCATTCTTCATCACCAAACAATGATTTGTCTCATCCCAATCCGAATATTGATGAAGCAAGGTATCTTCACGCTGCACACCCAAAACCGTCTCCGCATAAAACGTCAGGTCAATGCTCCGTTCCTTAGTCGATTCATTGGAAAGACGTAGGAAATAATACTTGATCGGCAATTCAGGATCGACGAACACTTGCAATTTCGATTCGATCTCATCGCGAACTCTGTGAAAGGTTGTGACGCCCATTCCATGCACTACCCGCTCCAACTGGAAATCGCCGATAGCTTGCAGCGGCGACCAAACCCCCGAGGCTTCGGTCAGGTATAGAACTTCACTGGGAGTATCCAGGACAGGATCGTTGGACCAGGTGGTGAGCTTGTTCTCGCGACTATTTCGAAACCAGGTATATCCTCCGCCAACTTCTGTAATCAAGGCACCGAACGATTCATTGGCAAGAATGTTGCTCCATGGTGCCGGGACCTTGTGTTTCGTTGCATTCTCGATTCGGTACCCTCCTTCTACAAATCGTCCGTATCCATTGAAACACGACACCGAATCAAAGCATGCAACGTTTTCCTTTTCTTGCGAAACGGCAACGATTTGCTTCTTCCTTTGAAGGCTCGACGCGCGTAACGACAATGCAGAAGACCTGACGCGTGGCTCCAAGCGCCGCAGCTGCGTTTCTAATCGACCATTTTTTGCGTCCCACTCCAATGCTGATACACTTGTTAGCAAGACAATGTCTTCTTCCGAGAGAGAGGCGCGGCGCAACACGAAGGCATGCTTGGCAACTTGTGGATCGCGGTTGGCAAGAATCCCCTGCAGCTCCTCTTGCAAGGTATCAAAGTACGATCCTGGAAACTCGTTGAGCATCACGAGGTCCCAGGTCAGACCGCGTTTCATCAAATACTCCTGTGAATCCAGCAAGTCTCGAAAAACCTCCATACCGGACGCATTCTGGATATGGCATAGAACGATGGGAAAATCGCCAGAGATGCCAAAACGCCACAGCATGCTTTGGCTCCACCGATTCTTCATTGACGCATGCGAAGAATTCTCTAAGAAAGCAGGGTACATCAAATGCCCTGCCAACTGATTGAACAGATGAACCTTGCGAGGCTCAAACGAATCTTGATGTGTCTCGACCTGGGCAAAGGCCCAAGCCAACTCCAGCGCCCGCTGAACGCCTCGAAGATCATGGTACAGATCGCCTAGTTGCTTGGCTTCCTCTTCACTTTCGGCCATTGCCGTTGTCATACCGATTACGACGCTTTCCCCCGAGGGAATTTCGACTGTGCATCGAAGTGCAAAAATCGTATCCAGTACCGCCCCCGTTTTTCGGCTCCATTCTGGTTCATACAATCCCTGTGGATCTTCGATATCGCCCAATCGCCCCAAAAATTCTTCGCGGCTTGTCTCCCACTGCACGCTCGATGCCACATGAGCCGGCACGGCAAGTGTGTGAAGTGCAAACAGTGGCTTGAGTGTCTTGTCTCTTGGACGTCTGCGAGCAATCAACGTCGCATCCTCTTCAACATATTCGGTTTCCAGAAAGAGTTTTTGAAAGGCAGGATGAGCAGCATCAACTTTTCTGGGTGTTAACGTCACTTCTTGGTAAGTTGAAACCTCGAGAGTCCTCATGTGAGTGCCGGTGTTGGTGATGCGCAATTGCCGAACTTCGGCCGCATGCTCAGGCGAGACAACGATCTCCAAGTGTGTCTCGATCGTTCCTTGTTTTCGATGGACCTCGGCCTTATCAGCCGAGTAAACAACCTCATACTGATCTGGCACACATTTTGTCGGCAAAAGCGTTGGGGACCACACCTCTTCCGTTTTTGGATCGCGAAGATAGACGAACGATCCAAAAGATTCTGTTGACAGGTCTGCGCGCCAGCGATTGAGTTGTATCCCTTCAGCAAGACAAAAACCTCCACCAACATGATTGAAGTAGGAGGTAAATCGGCCATTGGTAAGTAGATGAACTTTGGGCGAGTTATGTTCCAACCCTCGAACGATGCGGCTTAGAACCACTCGTTCCTTCGCCCGATTTGCGGCAGGATCGTCCTCCGCAGGCTCTGGCAATTTCGATGTGGCGAACTCAAGAGATTTTTCTTCCAGTAGCAATTGATTGGCTCGAACCATCGGAATGGAATGAAACCACTTCGATATCACGTTGTCCCGAAGCGCATTGCATAGCGACAACAGACTCATGCCGTGATGATGAGCCATGTAATTCCGCACGGTACGATATTGTTCACCTTTGCGAAGGCGCGAACGCGTAAAATCGATCGCGTCGTAGAAGCCCCAAGTCCCCATCCCTAATTCTTCCATACGAGCCAAGTTGGCGATGGCCTTCTCGTTTGCCAAAGTCAATGCAAGGAATGTCGAATAGGGAGAAACCACTTGATCCTTCGCGAGCCCGCGTTTCAACCCTAAGCTGGGCACACCAAATGAGCGATACTGATAGTCTGAGTTTGCTGCGATCGATGCATAGGCAGATTCACTTACTCCCCATGGAATTCCCAGTTCGGCTCCGTACTCCATCTGCCTAGCGACGGCCGAGCGACAAGTGGACTCGAGCAGCGACCCTGGCAAGCTTCTTAAGAAGAGATTCGGCATGAGGTATTCAAACATCGTCCCACCCCAGGACAGCAAAGTGGGCGCACCTTGAATCAATGTTGCCTGCCTACCTAAACGAAACCAATGTTCAGCATCGACATCTCCGCGCGCGATGGCGAGATAGGACGCAAGCCGACATTCGCTGCACAAAAGGTCATAGCAGTTCTTGTCCAATTTTCCCAAATCGATGTTGTAACCAATCGAAAAGAGATTTCGACGATCGTTTAGTAGAAAGCCGAATGACATGGCTTCTGCAGCGTCTTCACATCGCTTCTTTACAAGATATACACGTTCAATCATATCCTGGGCGATCGCCGCAGCTTCTCGTGCGCTGCCCGCAACTGCGCGATACTCAGGCGTGTTCTTGACGTTCGCCCCTTCCAGCAATTTCGGGAAGCGGAAAATCTCGTTGAGCGTACAGCCATTCCGCATCGATCGAGTTATGGGAGTTACATCTTTGGATTCAGCGGCTGAAATCGCTAGAAGTGCTTGATACTTTTCGCTGAACATCCATGGCACCAAGGACTTTGCTTCACGACTTTGATTTTCTAGACGCTCTGCTAATAGGCGAGCCCATTGACCGACTTCCAAAACGAGCGACGGAGACGACACATCTTTCAAATGCCATTCCATCTGTCGCAATCGTGCTGCCAACACATCCATTCGTTCGACAAAGTGTTTCCAAGCCGAATCTCCTTTCGCAAAGGAATCCATCATCCACTGAGCCGTTTCGAGATACTCGACATACTCTTCGACCAGCGCGCTGACATCCTTCGAAACACTCTTTGCATCTACTTTGATACGACGCATGCGTCGTATGAGCCATTGAAGGGAAGCCTTCACTGACTGCACAACCTGAGGACCAAAAAGTGGTCTATCGAGCTGCTCCACCAGCCCTGCAGAAACCGTAAGATAACTTGCCAGGAGATTTCCGCTGTCGACGGTCGAAACGTAACGAGGTGCCAAAGGCTCCAGCGTTCTTGTTTCATACCAGTTGTAGTGATGCCCTTGGAACATCGGGAGGCTCAGCCAAGAATCTAGATTCTTCTGCAAGAGCTGAATCATTGAATCCATTCCGATAAAACCAAGCTCTCGGGCTACCAATGTAGAAACCAGAAACATTCCTTCGTTGGTCGGTGAAATGCGATGAGCAATCTTGAGCAGTGGGTACTCTTGGACGTTATCGGGAGGCAACCAGTGATTCCGTTCATCCACGAACGACTCGAAGTACCCCCAGGTGGCATTGGCCAATTGCAAGAGATAAAGTTCCTGATCCTCCTGCATCGGTTTTGCTTGATTCGTAACGGGCATGGAGATCGCATGCCCCACGAAGGGCGCTACCAACCAAATGGCACCCACAACCCATGCGATCGCGTCCTCAAATAGGAAACACATCCCAAGTCCAGCAAGGCTGCACCCAACAAGCTGCTTGAGGATTGCTCCTTTTTCACGCTTGACTCGTTCTTCCACAGCCGCCGCCGTTTCCCATTCCAAAAGACGCTTTTGGGAAATCACGATTCGATAAAGGGTGCGGAGGATCGCGTCGATCATCAACACACTGCGATGCGGCAGGAATGCCAATTGGTAGAAGCAAAGCTCGAAGGATCTGATCGAATCGATGGCGTGCTTGCGTAAACGTTGCATCCAGCTCACAGGCCTTGGCCCCCTCGTCCAACCCACGGCAACTTGGATGAGAAAGGGTACAAAGCATAAAAGAATTCCCGTCATCGCTCCCGCGATGCTTGCCTCACCCCCAAGCCAAAAACCTAAGAACAAAACGAATAGGGCGGCCGGCGCTACAAGGCTTCTTCGTAAGTTGTCGACAATTTTCCACTTGGAAAGAGCCGAAAGACGGTTGCTCGCCCATCCTGTTTCGGTCGGTACTTTCGGAAACAACCATGAAGCAATCTGCCAATCACCGCGCGTCCATCGATGATGGCGTCGCATGTCAGCGTCATAACGACCTGGATAACCATCATAGACTTCGATATCACTTGCTAGCCCCACTCTTACATGACAACCTTCGATCAAGTCGTGGGAGAGGATGCGATTCTCTGGAAATACCCCGTCGAGCAACATTTCGAATCGACGCAGATCGAAAATCCCTTTTCCCGTAAAACTCCCTTCGCGAAATAGGTCTTGATAAACGTCGGAGGCCGCGGAAACGTATGGATCAAGTCCCGAGTGCGCCGTATGGAGTTCCAAATATCGCGTTCGCTTTTGCTCGCCCGTATGCAAACTGACTCTCGGTTGAAAGATCGTATAGCCGCGAACAACCTGATGCGTCCATTCATCGAGCTCCACTCGATTCAATGGATGGCTTGCAACACCGACGAGGCGTTGAGCTGCGTCGCGAGGCAACAGGGTATCGCTATCCAACGTGATGATCCACGGAGTGTTTTCTGGATGCCGATACGGCTCAAGCCCTGAGAGATCACCTTCCACCATAACTTTAGAATTCGTAGCACCGGTCTGAACCCACTTGGTGAATTCGAGCAATTTTCCTCGTTTCCGTTCCCATCCCATCCACCTTCCTTCCGACGCGTTCCACCGACGATAGCGATGAAATAAATAGAAAGCAGACGATCCATCACGCACGGAATATCGTTCATTGAGCTTTCGAATTCCCTGAATTGCCATTTGAACAAGCTCTGCATCTCCATCGCCATGTTCCACCTTTGCGTCAGGGAAATCCGTTAAAAGTGCGAAGCGAAACTGATGATCTCGATTGGCAAGATAGTGATTCTCAAGCTGCGCCAGCAGATGCTGTATTTCCTTGGAAGATGTCAACATGGACGGCACAACGATCCAGGTTGGATTCGATTTATCAACGCCATCGGTAAAGTCGAGTTTGGGGAGTTGGCAGACAGGCAACCATCGAGTCAGGATTGCATTCCAGATGGCGATGGACACCTCGCTGATCGGAATCGTGCTGGTGACAATCCATAGCCATATGATCCAGATATCCCATCCACCGCGAGCAACCAAGTAAGTGCTGCTAACCAAAAGAGCCACACCAAGGGCAATCCATCCTCCAAAATAGGTCGCGTAGGGATGACGTAATCCTAGATGAATCAGCCTCTGAGAGAGTTTTGGCCTAAATTCGATGCGAGATTCTAGCTCGCCACGCCCTGCATCAATCAACCAGTAACCTACATGACTCCGCAGAGTTGTTGAGGATTCATTTCGCGCAAGTTCGATGGCAAGCCGAGCTATTTCTTGCTCTGTACAGTCGCTCCCTTTTGCGAGTTCTTCAATCGCGCTGCGATAGATATTTCGGGAAGCGAAGTCCATTCTTGGGTAGACCGAATCTTGCCTTAACAGCGTCTCGACATCGCTCACACTCTCGAACACATCCGCCCAATCCATGGACGAAAGCAGACGCAGGCTAGTGATGATATTGCCTATTGTGACCTGCATTGTGGCCAAACGACGCTGTTCGAGCTTCTGCAGTTCGCTGATCGTGCGCCCTGTCGATTCGGCATGATCCTCAACCGACATGACGATTGAGTCTTGCGGCTCATGCTCAAGCAGAAGCTTGCGATGTGCGCGGAGGATCGCAGCTCCACTATCCAAGAGAGGCAAAAGGCTATAGGTTGCATAAGGTTGTGAAGCAACTTTGGAGAGAAATTCACTTGCCCGAAGCAATGCGGCGTGATCTTCAACCAGCGCATTCGCAATCGAGCCAAGCCGCTCCAACAAACAAAGCTTTAGCCAGGTCGATAGTGCCCACAATTCGCCGATGCGTACATCGCACGTCTCTTGAAATGCGCGGACAAACTCGACAATCAATGCTTCGTCGAGCGAACAATCCGAAAGAAGCAACAGTTCGGACGCAAGCACCTGCATCCGTGGAACGCCGCGAACCCGGGGAAGCTCCTTCAAGAACCCCGGGGGAAGATCGACTCGAATTTCATCGATCCGCTCCGACAAAATGTAGTAATTGTCGAGCATCCAGTCGACGATTGGAGATACATCTTCCCCATGTTTCGCCCACTGAACGGCTGCGTGATGCCCTTCGACAATTTCTGAAACAATCTGCTCTAGAGGGTACTCGATCGCAGGAAAAATGTTTCTCTTGTTTTTGGATTTAGGCTCATCGACTTGCCGTAATTTCCTTCCTAAGTCGATGGCCCGCGCTCGCATTTGATGCGAACCAACGGAGCCACTGGATTCAACAGCATCGATGACAGACGAATCCGATCCACTCTCCATGTTGCTTGCCTTTCACCGAGTCCAATGCTAAGTGGTACACCATAGCACTTCAGGACGACTCGCCCGTTCGTCGTTCGAAGATCAATCGAGTTCGACTTTGTAGCGCTGCTAACTTCTGCTCCACCATTTCCGCTCGTGATGCCGAGAACCGAGAATCGGCTACCCAGTCTTCAGCACCCCAATCCTCGGCAGCCATGTGGTTCTTTATGGGCTCACTGGAGCGTTGCATGGTGGAACGCAATTCCGATAGTTGTGGCATATCGACTTCCTCACCTAGTGAATGAAACATGCGGCACACTGCGCATTGAAACTCATCTGTCGACAACCCTTAGACGCAAATAGGGTGCCAATCGACGGCAAGGTTTCTCACACCCTTCCAACGTGTTGCGAATAACGAAAGCGGAGGATGCGATGACTGAATAGCGAGCATTCTGTTCAAAAAGAAGCCGCTTAGATGTGGAATGATGACACGACTAAGGGAATTCCACCATTCAGAGGATTGG
The DNA here is from genome assembly GCA_046349875.1 of Pirellulales bacterium. GTDB lineage: Bacteria > Planctomycetota > Planctomycetia > Pirellulales > Pirellulaceae > JAXMBN01. Next base: position 96,407 of record JAXMBN010000003.1, on the reverse strand, counting down.
TCTCATTTTTGCTCCTCCAAACATTGAGCAGAAGCGTGAACTCGGCAACGTAATTCGTCCCCAATGAGATACGAGGAAACGTGACTGCAAAATCAGGAGTTGCTATGTCAATGATTCTTGTGGTGGATGATGACCGCCTCGTTCGGACCATGCTGGAGAACTGTCTTCGCAATGCAGGCCACGCCGTCTTATTAGCGACAAATGGTCAAGAAGGACTAAAACTTCTGCGTGAACATTCCGTGAATGCAATCATCCTTGACATGAACATGCCAGAACTCGATGGTTGGTCCACCGCAGTCTTTATTCGTCAGGAGCTCGGGATGCAACTTCCTATACTGGCATACTCCGCTTACAAGCTAGAAGGAGATAAAGCGCGAGCACTGGGTGCGGGGTGTACGCACTTTCTTCCCAAGCCCATTGATGTGGGACAGTTCATGGAGACACTTTCCCATGCGCTAGGCTCGAAAACGCTGCCTCCGCAAGATCACCCCCCTTCGGTACACTGAACTCCTCATCTAATTCCTATTCGCTCATCCTTCAATCTAGAATCCGCTCTAAGACTGAAGGAAATCTTCGTTGATAGATAGAAAACCAGGTTGCTTGGTGATCGCGCATGCCTGTCTTTCGCATCGCGAAAAGTCTTCTCAAGTTCCTCGCGATTGCTTCTCCCACACTCTCGTGATTCTTTTCCCGGATGGTGTTCCGAGTCCTCTAAAGTGATTGGTAGACAGCTCTTACGAGTTGGCACAGTTTTTGCGTTTGCCTTCGCCAACGCATACGTGATTGAAAGAGAAAGGAGCCAACATGGACGCTGAATTCAAATCTTACGATAGCCGCAAGGTAGCCATATGGCATGAGAATGATCGAACACGATCCACCTTATGTTCCGCGATTCGGTCGCTAAACCACCAAGTTGCATACGAGGGAACACAAGGCGGCGAGCTCATTGATCGAGTCATCGCTGATGAAGAGGTCGATCTAATTCTGTGCGGTCTCAAACTGGGAATGCATGATGGAGTGCACTGCTTGCTTGAAATTGCAAAACATCGTCCCGTTCCAGCCATCATCGCAGCGCATCAAAACTCACTCAGAGAAGTCGAAAAAGCTCTTGAAGATCACGTTATGGCTTATCTGGTGGAACCTGTATCAGTGGCCGAACTTCGCCCAACCATCCATCTCGTTCTGAAACGATTCGAAGAGTTTCAAAACCTCAAGGACGAAATTGTCACCCTGAAAGAGCAGTTCGAGGCGAGAAAAACCATCGAGAGAGCCAAAGGTGTCATCATGCGCGGAAGGATGTCAATGAGGAATCAGCTTATGCGCAGCTTCGCAAGTTTGCCATGGATTCTCGGATCAAGCTGATTGATGCGGCGCGAAAAGTGCTTCAGCTAGAAAGTGCTCGTGCTTAGTTTCACGCGGCTGTTGTTCTGGATGAAGAGCTCGCTACACACAAGAAGGAACACCCTCATGAAGGCAATTTTGATCGTTCTCACATTGTTGGTTGTGCTATTGGCATTGGGATGGATCACCTTTCGCAGCGATCCCCAGCGTCCTTCGTTGGAACTACGAACGGACAAGGTCAAATCCGATGTCAAACGTATCCTTCAAGAAACTCGCGATAGGGTAAATACACCGCATGAGAGTGCACCCCATCAAGATGGTCCAGTGAACTAGAAGAGAAGATCGGAGGATCTTCGATAGTCATCTATTAGCGCCGTTCGAAGAGGAGGACTCGAACACGCAAAACTCGCAAACGATTGCTCTTTTTCGAGAGCAGGAGCCTCAAATGAACTATCAACATCGCTTCGGACAGATCGTCGTTACGACACTTTTTGGAGTATTAACCGCTTTTGGAGTCGTCAGTGCCGCCATTTGGAACTTTGCCCCGCAATCCATCCAAGCCACTGAGAATTGGAATGATGAACGAGCCATATCGCTGCCCTATTCAGAGGTGAGGACGCAGTTGGTCCGCGATCAATTCATGCCAAGGATGCTCGAACAATGTGGATGTCAAATATTGGAAGAACAACTGCTAGAGCGTCAAATCGACTTAACATCGGACCGACGCCCCTTGCTCAACGCCATCCTTCGCCGATCCAAATCTTCGGTCCATCAAAAGCAATTGCTTCGCTTGCAACTTCCCGATGATTCCATTGGTGCTACCGATATCCGAATTGTTCAAGAAGTATCGATCACACCCGAACGAACGCGCATCATTGCAACGCTGGCCGAGCCAACCGCGATGCTTCAAGATTATCGATTCGCAATCGAAGCGACACCACAAGATGAATGCGTGAAGGTTCACTTTCAGGGTCACGTAACCATTGAGCATACAATGAGCCCTTTGTTTCGCGCTTCGCTAGAAGAAAGAGTCCATCAAGGAGTTTTGAAAGCCATGAACCGCCAGGTCGTTGCTTTCCTCACATCCTTTGAGCAATGATCAATAACAAATTGCTTCTTCCGTCTTTATCTTTTGGGAAAGTGACTTTTATTCCCAAATCGGTGCACGAGGTGAATCAACTCGATTGACAAAGATGCACACGACCACGAAAATGGGGTGGTTGAGTATCGATCTCCAGAGCAATCTGGGCAAGGATCCTCCAGGGTGGCTGGTCCTAATTGTGAATGATTGAACTGACTCATCTTCTGCCGACCAATGTCGCTCGGCTGCGTCTCACTTGAAACGCCCGCGCCTTCTTCCGTTGGTCTTACCACATTGGACCCCATTATGTTCAGTGATGATGGTACGTCGATTCACGTACCGCCTACGATCGTGGCAATTGGTTATTCAGCATGCAGCTGCAAAGCATTGTCTGACTTCTTCGCTCAAGTGCCGGCGGATTGCCCGTGGGCATTTATCCTTATCCAGGGTTCACCGCTTCCAACGCAAGAGTCACGCGGTCCTCCAACTTCGCTTCACTCTAAGATTCCTTTGCAAACTGCCAACTGCGGAATGCTTATCGAGGCAGGCACGATCTATTGGATTCCGCCGAACTATTCGATGGAATTCGACCAACAAAGACTCTTTTCAGCGAATTCCAGCAGTGAAGATCCCGCAGTTCGGCCTATCGACCGACTCTTTCAATCTCTTGCGGCAAATCCCAATCTCACTACCGTCGGAGTCATGCTGACCTCCAAAAGCGATGATGGCTTGAGAGGCTTACAAGCACTTCGTGCATCGTCTGGCTATATCGTTGTTCAAACTCAAGAGACTCAGTCGGCCCTTTGCTCATGGGATGGTTCTGCTGCGAAGAATTGCGTAGACGAAGTCTTGCATCCCAATCAAATGCCGCAAGCGATCGACAGTTTTTTGAAGAGGATTTCTACCGAACCGTATGATGCATCCAACGCGGACGACATCGGCCTGACATCTGAACCATCGCGCAGTCCCTCCATTTCAAACCCTCGTTGTAGAAACCGAGCTGATTCGAACGGAAGTTCGACCGTCGATTGGATTCAGAACGATCTCGCACCCTATCGACACATCACCGAGTCCGCTCTGGATGCCATTGTATTGCTGACGGAAACGGGATCCATTTTGTACATGAATCCCGCCATGCAACGCATGACGCAACACGATCAACGTTCGTGTGCGAGGATCACAATGGAAGTGATTGATCCGTCGCATTCTCTTGACTGGAAGTCGATTCGCGAAAATCCACAAGGCTTGCTTCAAGAATCGATTTGGCAACGTCGAGACGGAACCTATGTTCCGGTCGAATTCAGTGCAAGCATCCTTGGAAATGAGGATTCGCCACTCCTTTGTTTAATTGCTCGCGATCTCAGCGAACGCTATCACCTAACAACTCGTCTCGAACGCATGGGCCAGATGGTCGAGAGCTCCACGGATGCCATACTTCTCTGGAGCATCGAGGAAGGCATCGAATCTTGGAATCGAGGAGCTTGCTTGCTCTATGGATTTTCAACCGAGGAATCCCTTGGCAGACCCTCGCACTCCCTTCTACAGACGCAAGCAGACGTCCCTTGGAACGAAATCGAAGCAGCGTTGTTCAGCAATCATGAATGGCATGGAACGTTGAGTCAGATAACTAGGACAGGAAAACGCCTGTATGTTTCTTCACGGATGCAAATTGTAGAAGGACGCGATGGTGCAACCCAAGTCTTGCAAATCGACCGCGACATCACCAACGAACGGGAAGCCCTAGAAAAGCTGGAAAAAGCCAATATAGAGGCCGAGGCAGCCAATCGAGCCAAGACGGAATTCCTGACAACCATCAGTCACGAACTTCGTACACCTATGACAGCGATGTTGGGGTTTGCCGACATTCTTCAAAGAGAACCGGGGCATCCAGAGTTCTTCGAACGCGTGGAAACGATTCGCCGCAACGGAGAATATTTATTGGCGTTGATCAACGATATGCTCGATCTATCGAAGATCGAAGCAGGAAAAGTCGCCATCGAGAAGCAACAAGTTGATATTCTTCAGTTAACGGAAGACGTACGAATGTTGATGGATGTTCGTGCCAAAGAGGAAGGAATCCCCTTATCGATGTCGTTTGATACATCCGTTCCTCGCTTCGTGACTTCCGATCGTATCCGGATGCGACAAATACTAGTCAACTTGATTAGCAACGCACTCAAGTTCACCAACGAAGGTCACGTTCACGTGCGAATCAGTCTGCGCAAAGATACGCAGAATCGCGATGCTCTTGTGTTCGAAGTGGAGGACACAGGAATCGGAATTGCTCCAGACGGAGTACAACGGCTTTTTCAGCCTTTCACACAATTGGTCCGCGAATCGAAACATCGCTACGGAGGTTCAGGCCTCGGACTGAGCATCAGTAAACGACTCGCCGAAAGAATGGGTGCGGACATAACGGTTGAGAGTACTCTCGGAAAAGGAAGTCGCTTCAGCTTGTGGCATCCAGTCAGTCATGTCGATTTGGAACGACTGGTCGATGCATCCCATGCCTCGTCCGAGATGCCGGCATTTTCTCGAGTCGACCGCAACCAAGAAATCGTGCCGCTTCAAGCTCGCGTTCTTTTAGCCGACGATCGGAGGGATGTGTGGCGTGTTGCCAAATACTACCTAGAAAAAGCAGGGGCGATCGTGTCAGTCGCCGAAAATGGTCAAATCGCGATTGACGAAGCGGTAAACGCTCGTGCATCAGGGAGTGCCTTCGACATTGTTTTGATGGATATGCAAATGCCGGTACTCAACGGCAAAGATGCCGTGATCCGACTACGTCAACTTGGATTTGATATACCTATCATTGCACTCACCGCAGACGCAATGGAAGGCGAAAGAGATATCTGCTTAGCCATCGGCTGCCACGACTACGTTCCTAAACCCATTCATGGACCTGATCTCATTCGCTTGCTGGCCAAGCACCTTGGACAACTGACACCGTCATCGCCCACTTGCTCGCACGAATGCTAAACCGCCAACAAGTGGAGCTAAGGTCCAAACTATTTCGTAACGCTCGTTCATGCATCACACTGAACGGTCAGAGTGCATCGAACTAGATTCGACCAAGCAAAACGAGGATCAGTACGATCAGAAGTATGATTCCGACACTTCCACTGGGCACCGCACCCCAAGTGCGACTATACGGATACACCGGCAATGCACCAATCAAAATTAGAATGAGCACGACGAGCAACAAAGTAGAAATGGTCATTGCGAAACTCCATAGACCGAAGGCAAATTGAGAATACTCAATCGATCTATGCAAAATCGATGCCAATTGAAGTTAACTGGCATACAAGTTGCCTCGAGTTAGGTTCTACTCGGGGAATCGAACTATGCAACTTACGACGAATCATGCTTACTGGCTTCATAAGAATGGAATTTTTTGTACGTACCCTCGATTGCGTGACGACACCGAAGCCGACGTGGTCGTACTCGGGGCTGGAATCACGGGAGCCATGGTGAGCTCAGCGGTTAGCGAGGGAAGGTCATCGCGTGCTTGTGGTGGACAAACGCGACGTTGCCTGTGGAAGTACTTCCGCGAGTACCGCATTACTGCAGTACGAGATCGATATTCCATTAGTGGAACTTGCCCAGAAGATTGGATTCGAAGGAGCCTCTCAAGCCTACCGTATTTCTCATGCTTCGATCGACCGATTGGAATCTCTTGCCCGTTCTCTCGGTAATCCCTGCGATTTTCGAAGAACCACGAGTTTGTATTTTGCAGATAACCGATCGGCGGCATTGTCTTTGGCACGAATATCGAGCGAGACGGGATCTTGGGTTGGATGTGGTGTACCATGATCAAGAGTCCACCCGGAAATTGTATCAACTTGAAGGAGTAGCCTGCCTTTCGAGTCAACAGGCAGCATCTTGCGACCCCTATCGATTTGCCCACGCGCTGCTTCACGACGCCTCACTTCAAGGGGCAAAAATCGTGGACCGGACAGAAATCGTGGATGTGAAATCGATTGGGCCTGAAATGCTACTTACAACCGGCGACAACCTTTGCATTCGTTGTCGTTGGCTGGTGATTGCTACAGGATATGAATCCGTAAAATGGTTGCCCGAAAAGGTTCTCAATTTGGATAATACCTATGCGATCGTATCCGAGCCGTTGAAGGACTCCGACCTTGGTGGTTGGGACCCGCATTGGATGTTGTGGGAAGCCAAAGATCCCTATCTTTATCTAAGAATCACTTCGGATCGACGCTTGTTGGTCGGCGGAGAAGACGAGAGATTTCACAGCCCAGCTCGACGCCAAGCCCAATTGGAAACGAAGGCCAAGACGTTAGAAAAGAAAGCGCGACATCTGATTCCCTTCGTTTCCTTTGCCACCGATTATTGTTGGGCAGGGACATTTGGCAAAACACATGATGGACTTGCCTACATCGATCGACACCCCCAGCATCCACAAATTCTTTTTGCCCTTGGATTCGGAGGCAACGGAATCACATTTAGTCAAATTGCTACCGATATTCTCTCGGCAGAGCTTGCAGGTTCTCCACTTCCACATCAAGCCCTTTTCGCCTTTCATCGTTAAGGCCTCATGCGAAGCTTAGCAGGTGTTGTTCGGCAATTTCACAAAACACTCTGCAAGCGAATTTTGTTGCTCTCGCGGATCTATTTTCGCTGCATTAAACTGGTGGATTCTAAGAACACTCGAATTGGAGCCCAAGCGTGACGCCATCGCGCAATACCATTAATGCTCTCGCCGTTGCGACCGGGATCTTGGTCTTGGTGAATTTGCTCTCATTCCTTTATTACACCAAACGACTCAATGATGATGCGAAGGACTCGTTTCGTAGCCAAACTGTCGTTGACGCGGCCGAGCTTCTGCGAACTACATTGATTGATGCAGAAACAGGACAGCGTGGTTTCTTAATAACGGGCGCTGAAGAATACTTAGAGCCTTACCATTCCGCCATGGCAAGGCTTAACGATCGCATCCAATACTTGATGGAATTTACGCGTCAGGATCCCATGATGAATGGATTGATCCAACGTCTTCGTGTCCACATCGATAAGCGAGTCGAGTTACTGGAAGCCAACATCCAAGTTCGTCGTGAAAAGGGTATTGAGGCGGCTCGCGAACGCGTCAGCAACAATGCTGGAAAACACGAAATGGATCTGGCTCGCGGTGTGCTTGATGAAATTGTGGGACTTGCCCGCAGCCAAGCTAGTGCGCGCAATAATGCTACCGAGCAGTCCTACCAAACGACTCTATTCACCTCGATCCTCTCGAGTTGCTTGGTGATCGTCGCGACGAGTTTCTTTGTGACCACCGTTCGCAAACATATTCGAGCGAGGGAACAGGTGGTTCGCGAAGTCCAGGCGGCCAACGAACTGCTTTCCATTACCTTGAAAAGTATTGGGGATGGTGTCATCACTACGGATACGGAAGGACGCGTCGTAGAACTCAATCCTGTCGCAGAGATTTTGACAGGATGGAAAACTCCGGATGCTCGCGGAAAAGCTCTCACTGATATCTTCGTCATTATCAATGAGAGTACTCGACTTCCCGTTGAGAACCCTGCCATTCGCAGCTTGGAAACGGGTTTGATTGTTGGATTAGCGAATCATACGCTGCTCATCCGTCGCGACAAGCAAGAGTTTCCCATCGATGACAGCGCTGCCCCGATCAGGAATGCAGAAGGGCACGTCAACGGAAGCGTGCTTGTCTTTCGAGACGTCTCGGAGCGTCGCCACATCGAGCGGCAACTTTCTGAAAGGGAATTAGCGTTTCGCACCATCTTCGATCTTGCTCCGATTGGAATTGCCAATACTTCGTTAGACGGGCGAATACTGCGAGTCAATCAAGCATTTTGTGATTTACTCGAATCGAAAGTAGAGGACCTCCTATCCAAGACCTTTGCCGAGCTCACGCATCCTGATGATCTTACCTACAACCAGGAACTAGTCGGCAAGTTGTTGCGCAATGAGATTCCCTATTTCACGATCGAGAAGCGGTACATCAATCACAGAGGAAAGCTATTCTGGGTCTCCGTGACCGCAACCTTGATTCGCGATGAACATGGCAAGGCCCAGTCGTTTGTGGCAACGATTCGCGATATCGGTCAGCTCCGTCAGGCCGAAGAATTGCGAATGCGGATGGCTGCCATCATCCATTCGTCGAACGATGCCATCATCAGTAAAGATACGGAAGGGATAGTCACATCCTGGAATGGAGCCGCCGAGAGGCTTTTCGGTTATTCTGCCGACGAAATGGTGGGACAATCGATACTCAAGATCATCCCGCCGGAATTGCACAAGGAAGAACTTGATTTTCTTGGTGAACTGCGGTGCGGCAACAAAATCGAACAATATCGCTCGGTTCGTATCCATAAGGATGGACGCCGAATCGAAGTTCTATTGAATATTGCCCCGTTGCACTACGACAATGGTCGTTTCATGGGGATCTCGGCCATCGCCAAGGACCTTACGGCTCAACTTCGCGCCGAGTTCGATCTCAAAGAAAGCGAGGCTCGATTCCGTACGCTGGCCGATAACATCTCGCACTTTGCCTGGATGGCTGATAGCAAAGGATGGATCTATTGGTACAACAAACGATGGTACGACTATACGGGGACAACACTCGACGACATGCAGGGATGGGGATGGCAGAAAGTGCATCATCCCGATCACGTCGACCGCGTCGTCGCTTCCATTCAACATAGTTGGGATACCGGCGAACCATGGGAGGATACCTTTCCTCTTCGCGGCAAGGATGGATCGTATCGATGGTTTTTATCGCGCGCCCTTCCTATTCGCAATCAACAGGGTGACGTTGTCAACTGGTTCGGATCCAACACCGACATCACGGAGCTTGTTGAAAAGGAAGAGAAGCTCCGCCGCGCCCAAGAAGCCGCGGAACACGCTAGTCGAGCTCGCGGTGAATTTCTGGCCAACATGAGCCACGAGATACGAACTCCCATGACCGCAATTCTCGGACATGCTGAGATCATGGCCGACCATCTTCAAAACCCAGATGATATCCAGTCGATTCAAACGATTCGCAATAACGGAAAGTATCTTCTACAGATCATCAACGACATTCTCGACTTATCCAAGATCGATTCGGGAAATCTAGCTGTCGATCTGTCTCCTGTCTCACCTTCCCACCTACTGGCAGAAGTCCACCAGCTTCTCCACGTTCGCGCCATGGAGAAGGGCATTGAATTCCAAGTATCGGTGTCAGGTTCCATTCCTAGCTTGGTTCAAACCGATGCCGTTCGCTTGCGTCAGATCCTTGTCAATTTGGTCGGCAATGCCATCAAGTTTACAGACATTGGCCAGGTTTCGGTGTATTGCAGCTATGATCACGGTATGCAGCAGCTTGCGTTCGATGTCAAAGATACTGGTATTGGTATCGCCCCGCGAGATATCGCACAATTGTTTCAACCCTTCATGCAGGCGGACACATCATCGACTCGGAACTTTCAGGGAACAGGACTAGGCCTGGCGATCAGCAAGCGATTAGCGATCGCACTTGGTGGAGACATTGCGGTACAAAGCGAAGTAGGGAAGGGGAGTCAGTTTCGGCTTCTCATTCCGGCAGCGAAGTCGTCGGTCACCAACACCTCGCGTGTTCCTCAATTGGAAAACACCATTCCACCTCCCAGAAAGTTCCAAATCGATGGAAACATCTTGGTGGTCGACGACCGTCGCGATATTCGTATCCTTGCCCAGAACTTTATCGAGAAAGCAGGCGGTCGAGTATCTTTCGCGACCAATGGACAAGAGGCGATTGCCACATTGCTTGACGATGCCGATTCACCGATTGACTTGGTTTTGATGGACATGCAAATGCCCGTCATGGATGGCTATTCGGCCGCAAAAGAGCTTCGTGAAAAAGGCTTTTCCAAGCCGATCATTGCATTAACGGCCAATGCAATGAAAGACGACCGCACCAAATGCCTGGAATCGGGCTGCGATGATTACGCCATGAAACCGCTCGACAGCGCCATCCTTGTCGACATGATTGCTCGATATATCGAACTTTATCGGCAAATCAAGCGCTAGGCACATTCGAAATTCAGTGTGTGACACGAATGGTCAGATGCGATGGGTCGCCCCCAAGAAATCGATCAGATCTCGCAACAATTCTTCGCGGTGCGTGATGCAAATTCCATGCGAAGCATCAGGGTACGTAATCAATCGACCGTCCTTCAATAGCTTGACCGCTCGCATAGCGGTGCTTGCACAAGGCACGATCTGGTCGACTTCACCATGGACTAGAAGCACCGGCACGGAAGTCTGCACCAAGTCTTGCTGAAAGTCGGTAAAACCAAAACTATCGATGCACTCCAACGCTCCTCGTAAGGATGCTTGCATCGCCATTCGATGGAACCATTCCAACGTCTCATAGGAAACAGGATGGTTCATCAGATGAACGTTAAAAAAATCTTTGAAAAACTTGGTGTAGTGAGCACCACGATCATAAGCGAGCGCCTCTTTCATCGCGATCAGCTTCTCGGCAGGCACGGAGTCTGAATCGGATGCGGAGAGGCACGGAGTGATGGCACTGACTAACACCAAACTCCGAAGTCCATCGCCTCCATGACGGCGTGCATAGCGAATTGCCTCGCCACCTCCCATCGAAAACCCAACAAGACTAAAGTCCTTTAGTGAAAGATGTCTAATCAAGACGCTAAGGTCGTCCGTCAACGAGTCGTAATCATATCCGGTCCATTCATGATCAGATCGCCCAAAGCCTCGTCGATCGTATGCAATGACTTGAAAGCCATTTTCCACCAATCGACATCCAATTTCATCCCATGCATCGGCCTGTAGCGGCCAGCCATGGATGAGCACGACAGGGCGACCGTGTCCCCAACGCTTGTAGTAGATCTCGGCTCCATCCAACGATTGAAAACGAGGCATGGGAATCCCCTTTGTCAATGAATGAAATACAGAATCGACGAGCGACCTCAATCAGAAAAATAGTGATCGAAGGAAAGAGAGTTACCATCCCCATCTTCCACGTGGCAAACTTCGGTAAGTGGGGTAGCTATAGCGATAGGGAGCCACAACGCGAGGGCTGCGATAGTAGTAGGGATAACTATTCGCGTAGTACGTTGGATATGAGTAGCGATAGGTGGAATAACCTGAAGTGTAAACGGGCGTTGAAGGATAGTAGTAACTCGTCGTCACGGGCTCATATACCGTGCTCGGTCCTACCGTGACTGCCGGAGTAACTACCGGGTTTACCTCGACCGCAATACCCAATTGCGAGTAAGCTTGCGGAGTCATGAGAAGTGCGCTCACCATCGAACCGATTGCTAAAAACCTCATTTGCATGATCCTATCTCCTCTTTGAAAATTCGAAGTGCCAATCGAATGCAACGCAATAAGCATGCCAAACAACTAAGAGCCTTCCCAATCCGACCGCTCATTTGCGCAACTTCAAGACTGACGCGTCGGGTTATGGAAGAGGACGTCTCTTTGTGACCCGTCGGGTTGGGAAATAGGTCGGCTTTCGATGCTACCTTCACTAGAAGCCGGATGCTTTCCTCGTATAGTTGACGACGAACTTTGGGTATTGCTTCAATGCAAGCGACTCTGCCGTCTCGCTATCTGGAGCGGAAATCATCACGGACACAGGTTGAGCGTAAGGAACGGGCGCGGTGAGTGACACCTCCCAAATATCCGTGACGCCTGCATTGGCCGCCAGCAAGTTCAATTGCATCATTCGGTAGTTGGATTCTCGCACGGCGGCAGCAACATCTGCTTTGTTTCGATAACGCGAGACAACTTTCGCACGAATCAATTCATCCCGCAGATGATTTTCTTTATCCGCCTGCGCTACTTCTGATTCATGGAGCGACTTCCAACGCGCAAACCCTGCATCGAGTTCATAACGGTCCTGTGGATCGAACATAAACAATGGAATCTTTACAGTCCCTTGCTCTGCCGTTTGGAGACTAACCGTTTCCATCTGATAGGTATGTGGAACCGGTCCACTCTTTTCGAGCCATTTTTCAAGCTCATTGGGCGTCTTGAGGTTTGCATGTTCGAAATGACCGACTATCTCCGGAATAATCTCCCGATAGATCGGTATCAATTTCTTGTACTCTGTCTCCCCAACGATCACATCGCCCGATTTGCGATATACCACGAGAGGTGTAATGCCATATCCCGTCACGGGACCAACCACCTCCGTGCCATCGACCAAGCGAAAGGCTGGATAGTCCTTAACGACATCCAATTTCTTGATCAGATCCTTAGTCTCCTGAGCGTTCAAATAGCTGCGATCTGCCTCAGAAAGCTCGGAGATCCTCACCGCAAGCAAGTTGCCTTTGGCAGTTCGAAGGACGACCAGCGACTGATCGGCCACGACCAATTCAGCTTCCACTTTGAACTGCCCAGATGTATCGGTCCACACACGAGCCCATCCCTGCTGTGCTAAAAGTGCACAGAGAATTAAGGATTTGAACAACCATCTCATTACGCCACCCTCCCACGAACGATCTTTTGATATATCCACTCAATCACAACAATCCACCGTGTCCGCTAACTGACGTCGACGCGCATAGGCATCGCGAGCAGCAAGGCGAGCCTTCTCCCATGTCACCGTGGAATCTGTGGCATAGGTATGATCCCACTTCTCTCGCAGATCAGGCTCGATTTCTTCCCAATCAAAACCAGGCTCGAATGCATCTGCCCCCATACGGTATGCAGGTTCCATGGTTTCAAAAGGAACACGTTGATCGAAATAAGGACGCGTGTGATAAGCTCCACGCCAATAATCGACTTCCAAGGTCGGATCCATGTTCTCGGCAAGGGCCTTGCCTACTAAGCCACCTGTCACACCACCCAGAACTGCTCCGGCGACGGTCCCAAGGGGACCGACTACGCTTCCCGCAGCTGCACCTGCTGCGATGCCACCAATGGCGGTTCCGATCCCCGTTCCCAACAAATGAGCACCGGCTTGACCTGTTACCGGATCTTCATTGCGCAATTTGCGAACATCATCATCGGTGACGTGCTTGATTTGACTCATCATCGATCTCCTTGAATGCTTGTGTACCTGACGACATCATTCAAGAAGGTGACGCAAATCATGTGCCCGTTTGTCGACGGACGCGTCGATGGGAGACAGAAAAGAAAAATCGCGATGGGCTAGAAAGAGGGATTGCCCTGGTTATCGTTGGACGCGATCGATTCCAAGACACGTTTAAGATCTTGGACATCAATCGGCTTAGCAAGGAAGTGTGTACAACCTGCAGCCATACAGGCCTTGCGCTCACTTTCCATAGCACCAGCGGTCAAAGCGATGATGGGTCGCGTGTATCCACGCTTTCGCAACTCAAGGGTAGCTTCGGTTCCATCGATTTCAGGCATTTGAATGTCCATTAAGATGACATCAAAACTATCCACACCTCTTCCCAACACTGTTTCAATGGCCACGCGTCCATTCGGTACGATGACGAGCTCTAGCACGTACGGTTCAAGCATTCTTCGAAGGACGAATTGAATGGCCCGCGTATCTTCCGCCGCAAGAACTCGTAAGGCCATGGGAGACAACTGAGCGATCCCATGTTCTTTTACGGACTCCGCACGTGTGATTGGATTGACCTTCTCCAAAGTGTATTGCCGGATATCTCCTAATGGAATGCGAATCTCAAAGGTCGATCCCTTTCCTTCTTCACTTCGAACCAACAAGGTTCCATTCATGAGCTGCAGTAGCTTCTTGCAAATGGCCAAGCCCAAGCCTGACCCCGATGGATCCGCCGAGGCCTGAGTGTATTCTTCAAAGATCTCTCCGAGTTTGTCTTGCGGAATTCCGCGTCCCGAGTCCTCCACTTCCACCACCAAGAACGACTCCAAGGGAACTGTTGCGTCCAATCGAACGCGCACCACAATTTCGCCTTCATCCGTGAACTTGATGGCATTCCCAATTAGATTTACAAAAACTTGTTTCAACCGATACCCATCGCTTTGAATGGTAGCGGGCAATTGCGATTCAGAAAACCAACGAATGACTAGCCCCTTCTCGACTGCTAGAGGATCCATCAAAGAACAGACATCGGCAATGAGGTTCGCGACATCGATCGGCGCAGTTTGTATATGAAGATGGCCGGCTTCAATTTTTGAGAGATCGAGAACGTCATTGACCAAGATCTGTAAAAGCTCTCCTTGGGATCGCACGATCCTGATGGCATCGCGAGTCCCACCAGGCTCACATTCCATCAGAAGAGCGTCGAGTCCTCCTAACATCGCCGTAAGTGGCGTGCGAATCTCGTGGCTTACCTGTGCAATGAATCGGCTCTTATGCTCGCTAGCGCTAATCGCTTGCTTGGCGAGTTCATCCAGCTTGGCCTCTCTTTCGACCTGATGTGAAATATCTTGATTAAATCCGATGAATGTCGAAGGTTCGCCTCGGCTATTTCGCAAAACGAGCCCTCGTCCAGATAACCAAACCGACGTTCCGTCAGGACGCTGGTAACGGAATCGAGCGTTGTAGTTCTTGCAAGTCTGCACGCAATCGTCGACTTCGGACTTCAGATTTTCGCGATCCTCTGGATGCACATGTTCAAAGAATAGCGAAGGTGACAGGTGATCGACCGAGATGGTTTGAAATCCTAGCAGCCGAATCAGGGCTTCATCCATCTCCAAAGCATCCGATTCGAGGTTCCAGTGAAAGAACCCGATATCACCCGCGGACATTGCTAGATGAAGTAGTTCGCGGTTCCTCTGAAGCTCTGAAAGCGTACCGCGATGCGCTTCGATCTCATTGCTCAATTGGCTCGTGAGATTTTGCAAAGCTTGCGTCTGATGCTGAATCTCACGCTCGGCTTCTTTTGGTCCCCGCAACTGTAGCGCCTTCGGGATAATAAAATACAGCGCAATCACGGTCGACATTGATATGATCGCGGTAAAAAGCTTTAACAAACCCGACGCGCGATAGATTGGAACATAGAAAACGATTGCATCCGCAAGGTGCGTCCCACCACAAGCCAAGATAAATAAGGCAAACAATACGACTAACGTTGGAAAAGGAAGATCCTTCTTCTTGCGAGCGATCCCGAGAAGAATGACAGGTATCGCAAAATAGCAGAGCCAAATCACCAGATCACTACCGATGTGAATCCAGCCCCACCACGGTTCCTGCTTCCAAGCTGGCCCACAGTTCCACCGAGCTGGAAACCCGTGGGAACTAAAGAGGTGGGCAAAACTATCTAGCATGATCGCCTCGAAAAAGTATGCTCGTTTCTAGCTCGTTGTTGTTCCGTCGTCACGCATCGTTGTGGGCATCGGCGTTCGCATGGACCATAGTCAGCCCACTCTTGCTCGCTCTTCAGTCCAAGCTCACTCCACGAATGCTGAGTGGGAAGGCGATCGTAGTAACCTTTTGATTCCATCGAAAGACTGCTCATGTAGCACGTTTGCCGAAAATGAGACAGCTATAGGCCCCCATCGAAATTTCTTGCGAATTCTCGAAACCATTCATGGGTGTTGCTTCCGTCTCGATTCCCTGAACGACTGTATCGTCCAGCCAAGGATGGTAGAGTCGCGAGTCGCTGTTAAAAAGTAGATCCCACTTTCCTGACGAAGGCCAAGGAATCCGGTAGTGTTCTTTGCGTCCTCCGGCAAAGTGATAAACCACGACCGTACAGTCATGAATTCCACTTTCAAACCATCGATGGAGCACCAATACTTTACCGATATCATCGAGGTGGACAACATGGCCATGTTGCCCGGTGAGCCCTTTGGTGAGCCCTTTGCGATTGCGACGCAACTCAATCAAATCACGATAAAGCTGGACAATTCCTTCGTACTTTTCCGAGCGGTCCCAATCGAGTGGCCGGGTATCCATGAACCACTTATCGCGCAAGAACTCTTGGCCTTGAAACAACATCGGAATACCTGGAGCGGTCATAAGAACGGCAGCTCCAAGCGTTGAACGTTTGATGGCATACCTTCCTGGTTCATCGCTCGGATCGATTTCAGAAACGACCCGTTGCTTGCCGTTGGCGACTTCATCATGCGATTCGGTATAGAGCACTCTCTGAAAACTATCTTCGTTGTAGCGTATTTCAATCGCTTCGCGCACCGCTTGCATACTTCGATGGCTGTCGTCGATCTCAATAATGGCTTGTCGGATCGGATGGACAAAATCGGCGGCCCATTGGGCGCCAAAATGGGCTCCCCCCTGATCACACTTGGCTGTAAGCAGAGCGTTGTTGCGAAGATCTTCGGCAATGACGATCCGACCTGGATACCGCTTCTCGACCTCCGTATTAATCCATTGCGCTAAGCTGAATCCTTCCGGAATGCTTTTGGATTCATCTCCATCGACCGAACGCATATAGAGCGTCATGTCGTATCGCAATCCATCAGCGCGATATTCTGACAACCACATCATCGCATTGTCGAAAATATATTGCCGTACTTCACCACGTCCATAATCAGGTCGCGTATCTCCCCAAGGGGTTGCGGATCTCCAATCATTGAAGAAATAGATTCCTCCTTTTCCGTTCTCGCTCCAACCATCAAACTGCCAAAGGTCCAGATCGGAAGGACCAAAATGGTTGTAGACAACGTCAATAATCACGCCGATGCCGCGTTCATGCGCAGCTTTGACGAATCGCTTGAGACCACTGGGGCCTCCGTAAGCCGTTTCCACAGCGAAGGGATGGGCTGGATTGTATCCCCACGAATAATCTCCTGCGAACTCTGCCAGTGGCATCAGTTCAATCGCATTGATTCCAAGATCGCGCAAATAATCCAATCGCTCGATCGCCTTATCAAAATTATTGACTCCATCTTCACCGCCAAAGGTTCCAATATGCAGCTCGTAAATGACGAGCTCATTCCAAGGAGGCAACTGAAAAGCATCCGCCCCCCAATCGAAATCATCTCGATACAAAACGGCATTGCCGACCGAGTTGGTTACCTGCCTGGCCCGAGGATCGATGCGGCTCCATGTTCGATCCCCATGGGTGATCATCAATCGGTATTCGTCCCCGGGCTTGGCTTCCGGCACGACTCCTTCCCACGTTCCATTCGCGTTTCGTACGAGCGGATGTGATTCTCCATTCCAATCGTTGAAGGTACCAACCACCGTGACCCGTTCTGCATGTGGTGCCCAAATGCAAAAACTTGCACCTTTTTCTAGAAGTTGAGCTCCAAGGGGAAGGTTTTGCACTTCTTCGAGCACCGTTGCCATACCGCACAACCTTTCGCATCACACAAAAAACAAGGCTTTAGGAGAGTTCGCGACACGTACAGGCTGACAAGCAAGACTCGTGCCAAACACTCGCATGCGATGTCCTCTCAAAAGTATGTCCCTTGGCAAAGCAAGATGGTCGATTGCCGTCCAGCTTGTGTTGAGACATACAAGAAGGGTTCAAACTCGGTGGGCCTACGTATAGGAAAGTTGAGAAGCTCATACTCTAGTGTTGGCAGCACCGATCATTATGAATGAGATCAGCTTCGCATCGATACACTTCGCTCAAGCTGAATATTGAAGGCAGCAATTCGGTCGCGGACCTTTCCTCGCGTAATCCCAAGGATCTCGGCGGTTTTCGATTGATTTCCATGGGTAGATTCCAAAACCCTCGAAAATAATCTTCGTTCGACCTGTTCTAGCACTTCATCATAGAGGTTGTTCGACCCTGCTTTGAGCCGTTCATCTATGAATCGACTCAATGCAAACTCAGTCGTATAGGATTCATTCGAGTCATGTTGCGGAGAATCTTCCGGCATCACGACAACGCGGTCGGTTGCACCATCCAGTGAAAGGCTGGGAACTACTTGAGAGAGGATTGACTCGATCTCGGGAACCACTCCTCCTTCGGCTTGCAATTCCACAGCTCTCGAGTGAATAAAACCTGGCAAGCTGCCCACCCCAATAACGGTCCCAGTCGTATGCAACAAAGATTGTCGCACGACCGATTGAAGCTGACGAACATTGCCAGGCCAATCATAGGCCAACAAGCGCTCCAAGGCCTCGGGCGATATGCCTTGGAGCTCAGGTCGACCCATATCCGATTTTGCGCGCCGCAAAAAATACTCTAATAGCAGGGGAATATCTTCTTTGCGTTCCTTGAGCGGAGGCAATTGGATTGTAAATCCATTCAAACGGTAAAGAAGATCTTCGCGAAACTCATTGTTCTTGACCATCACTTCCAGAGGCCGATTTGTCGCTGCAATAATCCGAACATCGGTCGTAACGAGTTCATTGCCTCCAACACGTTCAAACTTTTGTTCCTGCAACAGCCTTAACACTTTTCCTTGAATGATTGGAGACATATCTCCTACTTCATCAAGAAAAATCGTACCTCCATCGCATTGCTCGAATCTTCCTATGCGCCGACGCTCAGCTCCCGTAAACGCACCTTTTTCATGCCCAAAGAGTTCACTTTCTAGGAGTTGATCGGGGATGGCGGCACAGTTCACAGCTACAAAAGGCTTGTCGCTGCGATCGCTATGCTGGACCAATGCGCGGGCAACGAGTTCTTTTCCGCAACCGCTCTCTCCACGTATTAAGACGGCGACATTTTGAGCGGCCACACGACCGATCGACTTATAAACTTCGATCATCGACTTGGACTTGCCTACAAACCGCTCGCCTCCAGCATCACCATCGCCGACGAACAAAGCCACCGGTTCATCCATCAACTTCCGAGCTTCAAGTGCGCTGGCGGTTAGCTTTCGCACTTGCTCAATGTTAAGAGGCTTGGAAAGATAATCGAACGCTCCCGCCCGCATTGCCTGTATCGCCGTTTCGCTTGAGGTGTCCCCTGTGATAAAAATCACAGGAACCTTGCTATCCATGCTCTTGATCTTACGAAACAATTCCAAACCATTATGTTCCGGTAAGAACACATCTAACAAGATGACGCGAGGCGACTCCGACTCGACGAGCCTCAATCCGCTCTCTCCATCGGCTGCGCATACGACATCAAATTCATCATGCCCTGTCAATCCATGGGTGATGATGTGTCGCACGCTGCGATCGTCATCAATGACAAGTACTTTGGACAACTCGATTCTCACTATTAGGGAGTTTCAACTCGTGGAATGCTTACAAGGCAACCGCATTTCCCGTGCCTTGAAAAGGGTCAGGTGCCAGATTTTCGTTCAGCCGTTCCTAAATTCTGTCAAACCGTCGGAAAGGAAGCCAAAACGACGTGTTTCGTACGTCAAATTTCGCGTCACTGGTCGTTTTTCGTTCAGAGCAAGCGTTCTTCAATCACTGCACTGTATGATAAGGGATCACCTGGTACTCCAGTAGACAAACCGCTGCGAAAATTGGCTCGTCACTGGTTATGGCATGAAGTTTGCTTCTCCAAGCCCGACTGGCTTCTGCCCCTTTTGGTGCATGGAGCCTTCGTTTTGCTATTGCATTCCTTGACGTACAAGTTGCTGAGACGATGTTACAAATCGACGAAGAACTATCCCTTAAGTCCTTGGACGGAAACAAAGAACTCTTGATACAGCTGGCACAGATCTTTACGGAAGATGCGCCGGTACTTCTGCAGAATCTTCAAGGGGCATTGGAACGCCATGACGCTGCCGGTGCGAGACTGGCCGCTCATAGCCTCAAAGGTCTTGTATCGACCTTTTACGCCAAAGGGTCAGCCGAATTGGCTCACCAAGTTGAGCAATACTGCGCGGTCGGTGATCTCGAGAACGCGGGAGGCAAGTCCTACACAAGCCTTGTTGAGAGCGTTCAGAATCTCATCGAAGAAATCAAGCTTCGCCAATGGACAGAGTAAGTTGCTTGGGCTCTCATTCTTAATAACGAGCCCCAAAGCAGCCTCAACTTACGGGAACGATCGAGCGTTGAATGGCTGTTTCGCGAAATGAAAGAAGTTCTCGAATGCACGTTGCTGGGCGGCCCAACGCATTTCGATGATCGCAAAAAAGAAAAGAGGTAGATCTCTCTACCTCACTCTATCTCAAACTACGTTTCGCGTCAGACATCCGTTTGAAGTGCTGACGGCCAATCTACTTTCCCAGACTGCGAGCCACTAGATAGACGACGATCGCCCCCACAAGACCTCCGCCTCCCAGCAAATAGACGAGCGAATATTCTGCTGCTGCCAAGACGCTTGATGCTGTTGTAAACCATTCCATCATTTCTCTCCTAGAGATCAATCAAATCAATTCGTTAGACCGAAACAAGTGGCTTTTCCACTCCTCGAAAACAAACGCATTTTGCATACCGAATCGCCCATTTCTCAACAAAACACTCAGCTACAAATACGCGTCTTCCAAAGATGTGCCGATTCAAAAAAGAAAGGCCGTTCATGGAACGGCCTTATCAAACGAGTCCTGCAATGACTCTTTAATTACTGATTTTCAATAGAGTAGGTTCGCAGTTTGCCAATGCTGTTCCCCGTATTCTGGAATGTGTCAACGCCGCCATCACCGTAAAGATAGACCTCGTTCGACGACATTCCACTGAAACGGAACAGATCATCATGACTTCCGCCGAATGCATAGATGATCGGAAACTGGCCACCTGCGATCTCTAGAGAATCAACACCAGCATCGAGATAGCAAACTAGGCGATCGGCAACAGAGCTAAAGACTCCGAATTGATCGTTTCCACCATGACCATACATTTCCAAAACCGTTGCATCGATATCGGTCAGTGTGACACGGTCTTGACCATCTTCGGTAATGATCTTGAGCAGATTCGATACAAACATGCTTTCTATCGAAACGGTATCGTCACTTGGGGTTCCATAAATAAACGCGTTGCGTCCTACGTGAACTCCAAACAAATCGAGATCGAGTGGCGAAGTGGCATCGTCGATGATTAGATCAAGCAATACGGACACGGCACTGAATTGAACTAAATCCGCTCCTGAGCCAGGAAGAACAACGAGATTCGAGTCAAAAGAAGCGCTGTAGACCGACTCGGATGGTCCTCCAACGTATAGATCATCATCGCCTACGCCAAGATCAATGGTTGCGGCGGCATGTACGCTAACACTTGCCAGAGAGACCAAGTCATCGCCGTTGAGCGTTGTAATATACAGAGTCGACGCTACATTGACCGAGCCGACTTGCTCTTGGGGAAGCAAGTCTAAGAAAGGCAGCAGTGCTTCTGCCACAGCGTTGCCGCCAATAAAGAGCTCGTCATTTCCATCCCCCATATCAACGTGCAATGCACCTTGGATGTTAGCTTGTGGAATTTGAACTGAATCTTGTCCATTGTACATGTAGACGTAAATGCCTCGGGTCCATCCAGCCAAGTTGGCCGTCCCGTTCACCTGCCCGTTCACAGAGGTCGTTACCCCCGATCCGGTCGTAAGGCCTGTCACCGAAATCTGTCCAGGCTGAGAAGATTGGATTACGACAGCGTTGTCTGCGTTGTCACCATAGACATAGAGCGAACCGCCGCTGATGCGAGCCGTCACATTCCCCGCCAATGCCAACCCCGAAACGCTGATCCACGTCAGCATCGCAACAAAAAGTCTCATAACTTTCCTCCTGAGGGTGAGTTCATGTTTTGCATCCAACCACTCGGATGCATCCGCACTTTGGCAACGCAAATGCCATGCCACCGTGGATATTCGCTTCTGACGCAAAAGATAATGCGCGTTGATCGGCCACTATGTTCGCTCAACCGACTTTGCGCGCATAAAAAAAGGCATGTGTCTATGAAGCACATGCCTGCGATGAACCGCTTTGTTAGCTAACGATTTGTGAATCGATAAGCCATTTGAACTTCTCGACGTGAGTACAAATCTCGATGAGCATGTCGTGCGAGATCGGATCCAGATCTTCTACCTCTTCAAGCGCGTCCCGAATAGCCAGACTAACGAAATTGAGTCGACTCGAAAGTATCTTCATAGCATTATTGACGGTGACCAGCCCGTCGGGAAAAACTTCCAGCTCGGATTCTCGCACGATGGTTTTCGGAGCACCATCCGCCGGCTCACCGAGTGCACGAATGCGTTCCGCAAGCTCATCGATCGCTTCCTCAAAGTAACTGTAGACGTCATCCAGTTGTTTGTGGAAGGAAAGAAATCCTGCTCCTTCGATATTCCAATGGGCTTGTTTCACCTGACTATTCAGGTCCACAAGATGGATAAGAATTTTTTGCGCCACGCTGGCGACTTCTTGTTGCTTAAAACCTAACTCTTGAGCATTCTTTTTGGATGATTGGACCGTCATTGGAGACTCCTTGCTGACATGGACGAATGAACTAGTTCCTGGTTACTGGCACGTGATCCGTAGCAATCGATCGGTAGATCAAATACAGACCAACCGACGCGGCGAGAATGAAAAAGGCAATGGCAATCGACCATGCTGCCCCTGAATCCCGAATCGATTCGATATTCATGAGAATGGATGCAGCCACAATCAGGGCAGCCGATACGAGCCCCGCCGCAATGCGATTCGCCACTTTTTCGATCCCGGCGATCAATGAGCGTTCATCGATAGTGTCGACACGGATCTTGAATTCATTGTCAGCCAATTGCTGAGTGATACGATTGAGTCGCCTTGGCAATTCAGCCGACAAATCCGCTACCTCAAAAGCCTTCTGAGTGAATTTGGTTAGACTGAGTCCCTCAAAGGCTTTGGCCCTCATGATCTCTGGGCAAAACTCTTTGACCAGCTCGCCCAAATGCATGGATGGATTGAGCTTGAGCAGAGTTTCCTCCATCTGCAGCAAGGCCTTGGTGAACAGAATTAGCTCGGCCGGCATGGTTAACCCGCTTCGCCCCGCAGCAGATACAAGGCGAATCATGCTTTGACCAATCGAAGTACCCTTGCCTTGACCGATCTGCGTATGAGCAACGATTTGTCCAATGCCTTTCCGAAACGACACTCGATCGAAATTCGCTTCCTGAAAACCGATCTCTGCGGCAATGTTGCCAACGCTCTCACCGTCTCCCTCTGAGATCGAAAGCACCAACATTCCCAAGGAACTTCGAGTAGTTGGCGATAACCGAACGACCATACCACCATCGAGAATAGCCACCCGGTGCTCCCTGGTCAGTAACAGATTGCCTGGGTGCGGGTCCGCATGAAAAATCCCATCAATGAGCGTTTGTTTAAGGTAAGCATGCACAAGCTGCTTCGCGATCGGAACCGTATCGATTTCGTTCAATACCACTCCACTCATTTTGTCGATGGGAGTACCGCTGATATACTCCATGACAACGACGCGTGGACGAGTGAAGCTCTCATACACCCTTGGAATTTGAACGGCATCAAATTCGCTTAAATTCTGCCGAAGTTGAATCAGGTTCCGAGCTTCGTTGCGGAAATCGACTTCTGAACTGAAGGCGTACGCGACGGCTCGAACCATCGACCCGAAACGCATTGCTCGGCCGAAGTCAGTCGCCTTGTCGGCCATATCGCTAAGCTGCTGCAGACATTCGAGCTGTTCTTCCGCTTTCGGAAGGATGCCTGGTTTTTGAATTTTGACGACAACCTCTCGACCGTCACGCAACGTGGCTCGATGAACCTGAGCGATCGATGCAGTAGCTAGCGGTTTTGGGTCGAAGGTAGAAAACATCGTCGCGACCGATGCCCCCAATTCCTGCTCCAGTACTGAATAGATTTCTTCGACCGTGATCGGCGCGACGTCGTCTTGCAGCCGTCGAAAAGCTTGACAGTACTCGGCTGGTACCAAATCTTTTCGCGTTGCCGCGATCTGCGCAAACTTGATGTAGATCGGTCCCAGCTTTTCAATGTCATCCGCTAATGCCTCTGGGTCTGGCGAACTCCCATCGCGACTTACATTAAGCGACTCTGCCGCCCCAGCTTGCACATCCTGAAGCCCAAGGGATTTGCCAAAACTCCAAAGCCCATGCTTCCAAAGCAGGCTTGCAATTTCGCTGTAACAACGGGTTTTTCCGGCGACCGTCGAACTCATAATGATTTGTACCTATGCATTTGCATTGTGATGATCACAAAGACCAATCAGCCGCGCAAGAAGCTCTTGCTTGCGAATGGCGATATCGCGCCGGAGCTTCCTTTCCTCGCGTGACCATCGTTGGATGGAACTGAGATCGCTCCCT
Source organism: Pirellulales bacterium (assembly GCA_046349875.1). GTDB lineage: Bacteria > Planctomycetota > Planctomycetia > Pirellulales > Pirellulaceae > JAXMBN01. The sequence goes on along the minus strand of JAXMBN010000003.1, from coordinate 71,981 downwards.
TGGGTGGGACGCAGTTTGAATTTGCCACCATGTTCTTTTCTAACGTTGCCATCGGCTTTACCCTTCCTTTGAATTGTGATCCAGTGCTGTCCTTAGGACGCACATCGCGTGCCAGAACTTCCAAAGCGGCTTGAATGGCCTCAGTACTCTCCATCAGACTGGAGGAGTTGGTCGAAAATCGAGCAATCCGATTCATCAAACAGCGATCTCCCTTCCTGGCATGCAAATTGCCAAGCCTCATAAAACGATTCACCTCTATTGATGGCAACCAACATGCATCTACCTACCCTTTCTGTTGTCTTCACAATCAGCCTGGCTGTGACAACGGCTTCGTTTGCAAAGACACCCTCTGCCGATATTCGTTGGACTGCTGATGTTCCAAGCCGCTTGAAAGAAATTCGAGAAGTCCGATCTGAACTTCAGAGCAAAATCGAAGATCTCGCGCAGTCGAATTCGGATAACGATTCCCATGCACGCGTCCGAAAGCTGCGGACGTTGGAAAACTACTACCGGCAACTTGAGATGACATTGCGAGACCTTGAGTCGACACAGGCATCGCTTCGACGCCTCCAAGAACTGTCCGAAGCGAAATCGCCATCCCCATTCTTGAAAGCAGAACTCCGTTCCTTCGAGTCCCTCGAGAAAGCTCGCGATGCTTTGATCGATATCCATGAGCAGTCTCAAGAACTCAAAACTCGAAAGGAAAGCATTGAGAAACTGCTGGAGACCAGCAAGACGGAGCTCAGAGAGAAGGAAAGATCATCAAAAGGAAAAGAGAAAGGAGACACGTCAGCAGCCGACGACGCGACGTTGGCTCGCGTCAAAACAGAACTGCGTGCGCTCGAACTCTACTCGCTAGAACAAAAACTTGAAGAACTCGACTTGCTTGAAGATCAAACAAAGAATCGCATCAGAGAGCTACGCAAGGAATCGATGACTGAAGATGACTTAGCAGCAGTCGAAAGTAGAATTGATAAACTAGTGGCCGAAGGGAAAGAAGCATTGCGCCTGTGGGAAGCTTCGGATCCAGGCCTCACCATGATCGCCGAAGCACCTCCGTCTCCCTCTGATCCCGAAGAGAGCCTTTCGCAATCTCCTGAATGGTATCAAACACACGTCTCCACGCTCGAAGAATGGCTCGACCTTTTGCCGGAAGCGAAGACATTGTGGAAGTTCCGGCTTCGATACGAAACTCAAGAAACGCCAAACTTAGAAGATCTTCAAAAATGGAGTAAAGAAACGGACAACTTTGTCGAGCAGATGGAAGGGTTTCAGTCGAACCTCCGTGACTTACTTTCTAAAGCCACAACGTCAACATCGCAATCGATAAAGCCAGAGGAAGCAGGAGAAACGCAGCAAGGTCCACGTTTGCGGGTGATTCAAGAGCGAACCAAACTCCTGGAACAGTCGCGGTGGATGCAACGCGCGATGGAACGATTTCAAGAAGATCTCGATGATACCATTGAGAAACGCAAACGGGATCTCGCATGGGGACCATGGGCCATTCTGGGCGACTTGGCCAGTTATGAAATCACAGAAGTCGATGACCGATCGATTACTTTAGGCCACGCCTTCGTCTTAACCATCTTTATCACCTTCGGAATCGTCCTTTCGTACCTCGTCAGTCGATGGATTGGACGCACTTTGCTTCCGTTGCTCGGAATACCGCAGGGTGTCGCGGTGGCATGGCGTTCTATCTTTCGCTATACCCTTTGCATTTTCTTTGGAATCATCGCGTTCCGAGTTCTAAACATCCCTCTCACCGCTTTTGCTTTTCTCGGTGGAGCAGTCGCCATCGCCGTCGGCTTTGGAAGCCAAGACGTCATGAACAATTTTATGAGCGGTATCATCTTGCTGATGGAACAGCCCATTCGTGTCGGCGACGTGGTTCTGCTCAATGATTCGCAATGTTCTGTAACTCACATCGGTCTTCGAAGCACGCGTCTCAAGAACTCACAAAACCATGAACTCATCCTTCCCAATACGCTCCTCATCGAAAAAGCGGTGACCAATTTAACCCTTAGTGACAACCTGGTACGCCTCATGGTTCCCATCGTCATCGATCGGACCGAAGACCTTCAGCGTGCGATCCAGCAAATGACGCACACGCTCCGATCGCTCGACTTTTTGGCCAAAGAAAGTGAACCTATCGTCATCTTGAAAGAAGTTGACACGTACTACTTTACTTTCGAAGTCCACTTTTCCATTCACTTTGTCGATCCTTTGGAAAGCCTCAAATTTCAAGGACGCGTCCTCGAGGCCTTGGCGATGCACTTCCCCAATTCATCTGAAAGCAACGACTCTACTGACGGCAACGCCCCAGCTTCGGCAAGTGAAGGCGATGGATCTGATGCGACACTCGATGCAAAGAAGCTGAACAAGGATCAGATCGAACGAGAAATAAAGAAGCTCCAAGCCGTTCTATTGACCAAAAAATAACCATCGCGTCCGCAAAGCTTTCTGTGAGTCAAATCAAGCTCCAGCGCTTACTAGATACTTTGAAAATCGGAGCTTCAAGATTCTTTGGCACAGAACATGCTTCTACCCCTTTTGTTGGTTCTCTCAATACAAATACCATTGAAAGGGTTAGTCATGAAAGTTTGGATTCCAATCGCTACTCTCTGTGGATTTATGTCGTTTAACGGATGCTCCGATTCTATGACGGATCGACAAGCGGATGCTGTTCGTCAATCCAGTCAGCAGCAAGCCGATGCGGTACGTTCGTCTCACAATCAAGCAGCGGACGACGTCCGTAATGCTGCGGGCAAGACGCTGACCGGTTCTGCAAAGAATGCATCCGATGAGACCAAGGCAGATGCCATTGAAGAAGCTGGCGAAAAGAAAGCAGATGCCATCGAGAAGGCTGGCGAGAAAAAAGCGGATGCGATCGAGAAGAAGGGTGGAAACGGATAGAAATGCACGGTTAGCGAATCGATCCTATCAACGCTGCTTGTTATCAAGCAGCGTTTTTTGTTTGCAACGAATCAGTATTGCGGAACTTCGAATTTACGATGAACAGGTACGAGTTCCCAAGCCCCGGACGCGACCTGCGCCTCGGGGCTATCGTACCAATCACCCTCGGAACGTTATCTACCAACCGCTCTCATCTCGCTCATAAGCGTGTCGGATGTAATGCGCATCGGCATCGTAGTCTCCATCATAGTGCCTACGCAACTCTCCATCCAATTCCTTCGACCATCGCGGATACTTATCGGACCATCGTCGCCGAGCGATATACCCAAAACGGAAGGCTTGCTCGTGATTCTCAAACGCATTGTCTGAGCCAATCATTTGCTTAAGAGTGTCATCGACATCCTGCCCCATATCACGTGCCCCAGCAACCCCAAAGTCCGCCTTGGTTTGCTCCCAGTCATTCGCGAAGGCCTTCTTAACACGTTCCCATGCATTTAGGTCATCGCGAGTTTCAAATACGGTGCGACTCATCTTTCGCTCTCCTGTTTTTCGACTTCCAATACAAAACCACGACTTCCCGTCCGGTTGCAATCTTTGTGCCAATGACGCGTCCATTTAAATGGCGGCATGTATTCATGCTCGAGCTGAATTGCTACTAGTCAACAAAAAACGCCGACCCTAAGGATCGGCGTTTTCGATCGTCGATTTCTGACGGAGCTTCTAGCGAGACTCACCTCGTTTTACTTGGTTGGCAACACTCCCCAAACGCAATTCGGGATACTCGCTTGGGGTCACTTTGATCGCCTTGTCAATTTCACCTTCTTTGCCGCGATACTGAATTTTGAAATCCTTATCATCGACGATGAACTGAAGGGACGGAAAAGATACTGCAACGTAACTTTCTCCAACCCCTGCAACGCCACCTCGCCCCAGAACAGCAAACGGAATTTCGCCACTGCCGTTCTGAATCATGAGTTCGTCGAGTTGACCGACCGCCTCTTTTCCCGTCCCCATGACTTTGGTATCAATCACTTTCGAGCTCATATCCGTTTTGGCGAGTGGACTTGGCATTGGAGTCGTTCGAAAGAAAGTGGCATTGTTTTTCGACCACTCGGAATCGGTCAGCTCAAGATATCCTTGAGCTTTCAAATGTGGTGCCGTCTGCAATTGCTTAGACGACATTTTCAGTTTGGGATGGCAGACCATCTTTTCGTTCTCCATGGTGCACTCGCAATGAAACGCGGACCATGGGACGGCCACTTCGGATTCCCCTACGCCAACAACGCCTCCCAATCCAATAAGCACATAATGAACTTGCCCCTTGATATCAAAGACAAATGCATTGATATCACCGCAATTCTCGCCATCGAGATCCTTCACCGTTGTCCCAATCAGTTTGCTGGTGGGCATAAGCATCTTTTGACTTGCCGACTTTCCATCATCGACTTTGATCGCTGCATCGCGCGTTCTCTCTTGGGCATGCGCCCACCCCATGGCTACGACCGCAATACTCATCATCCAAGGTATGAACTTCATCATTACACCTCACATCGTTTCAACACTATCGTCGTTTCCTATTTCACCAATGAAAGAGCGTTCCATCATGCATACGCTGCAAACGTTGTGCCCCATTCCTCGAATCGGTTCATTGATTCAGGGCATTGAGAAAGATCACGATGATAAGCTGTAAATCAGAAATGACTTACTCGAGTGGAAAGCGTTCTGGTTTGATACTCGACTGGCCATAGACCAGGTTGCGTGCCGTCGGTTCACCGTGCGCGGTAAAAAGTCGTTCTCCATTCTGGTCGGATGGAGTTTTCGACCGCACCGCAAATTAAGAAAGAAGCCCAGCATTCCTCCCCCTCGCTGCAAAGAGAAGCGAGGGGGCATGAGCTGGGCTTCGAATACGTTGCGAATCACTCTTTTCGTTAGCGATTGGGCACAAATTCTAAAGCAGCTTGATTCACTTCTTCAGCGATGGCCGATAGATTCTTGTCAGCCTTTTCCTCTTCACTGATATTCTGTTTAAGCAGTGTAAGAGCTTTTCGGTATCCAAGAGCGCGGGCCCAAGTACACAAAGTACCATAGGTCGCGATTTCATAGTGTTCAACCTTCTGTGAACATGCGATGATCAAGGCATCGCGAACGTCATCGGTCGCATCTTCTTTGAGCATTTCTTCGGCTTCCTCTATGAGCCCCTTCATGGCCTCACATGTTTTGGCACGTGCAGCTTTTCCAGTCTCTTCAAATGCCATCTCTACCCGATTCACTTGCTGGATCGTTTCTTCCAAATGCGATTCCAACGCGCATCGAAGTTTCTCTGAGGTTGCGTGCTGGATCATTTTGGGCAACGCGGAAAAGCAATTGTTTCTCTATGCTCAGGACGTCTCGCAGTTCGTCATAAATGCATTGGCTAGGTCTTCAAAGTCATCGTGATTTCCTCGTAATTGGGGACGAATTTTGCAAATGCCAAAACTTGTTCTATTGGCTGCATGATGCCAATGACTTCGATTCCACTGGATTCGATGGACCCTTCGTAAAAGCTGATTTGACCGAGACAAAAACTAATTTATCAAAGCATTCACGCTAGCTGGCGAATGTAGTTACATTGGTCTCGGATCGCGCAAGGCGATTCAAGATTGCAAGCAAGGCTTCCATGTCGATTGGTTTAGTAACACATGCGTTGCAACCGGCGACCCTAGCGCGGCATTCATCGCCGTCGAGTAAGCTGGCCGACATTGCAATAATGGGTGTTACGCCGAGAACATCTTCAGATCGCATGCGTTTGATCGACTCCCATCCATCGACGTCCGGCATATTGAGATCGATGAGTACGAACTGTGGTCGCTGTTCGACCGCAAGAGAGATGGCTTCCTCTCCACTCCGAGCACACAGGACCTCGAGACCATGTTCTCGAAGCAATGCTTGAAGTAACACTAGATGCGATTCACTGTCATCTACAATGAGGACCGTCGACATCGTTACCCGCTCCTTGGATTAATGTGGGACAGCTTCCTGGTTTTCCATCGAATTTATGCCAGATGTTTCGTCATCGCTAAGAAACATTCGCACGAACTTATTGGTCTGACCGAATGAGGTCGCAACGTAGCTAATTCCCGATGCTCGCATTCGTTGGAACAACGCATCAAATCGAGCCGGTTTTCCCATGTAGTTGAGGATCAACTTTGTATCGGGAAGAGTCTTGCGAATTTGACTCGCAAGAAATTCTGTTTGCGTGAGCCCCCCAGGCCCCAGTACGCCAATCACTACGATGTCAGGATCTCGAGTCTTGAGGTTTGATAGGATTCGTGTTGGCATCCAAGTGGGAGGGAATACACACACCTGAAGATTTGGATTCATCCAATTCGACAATCCGATTTGAAGAAGCTTTTCCTCTACGGCATTCCGCGTGGGGATAGCAATCACGAAGTGCCCCGCAGAATGCTCTTCTTTTGGTGGTGGAACAAGTTCCTCCAACATTTCAATGATCGTATCCGACATCTGCAACTCATGTTCAGACCGCAATCGCCCTTCTTTGCGGTCCTTCCGCATGCGTCGTAAGGTTGGGACGATCATGGAGTCGAGCAACGAACTCATGTCGCTTTGAACCATCTTTTCTTTTGCCAGTGCCATTGCTTGATGACGGTCCTTGGCTAGCAGCCGTTGATAGAACCGCATGGCTTTGCCGAGTGGTTCGCCTTCCCCAAGCAAGATGCGAAAGACGCGAAACGGAGAAACGTGTTTTCCAAGAACAACGAGGCAAACCGTGAGTGGTGTCGCCAAAAGAAGGCCAACAGGACCCCATAGCCAACCCCAGAAAACAGAAGCAAAGATGACTGCAACGGCGGAGATACCTGTACTGCTTCCATACAACCAAGGCTCCAAAAGATTGTTGCTCAAGAGCTCCAGCAAGATGATCAGTGACAAGACGGCGAAGAAGACATTGAAACCCGGAAATACGGCCAAGGCGATGGCGATGGGAAAACATCCTGCAATCACTGGCCCAGCATAGGGGATAAAGCGAAGAATGGCACAACATGCACCCCATAGCAAAATGTTGGGAAATCCATTCTCAGTCATCGTCGCCCCAATCAGCCACAACCCTGCAGAGACAACGATGCCGTAGGAACCGTTTACAATTGTCTGAGCAACTAAATAACGAGTGATCCGCTCACCGGCTTCGTTGAGCGCATGAGTTGTCGTGACGAATTGTCCTCCCGATACCACCTTGATAAATCGGTCGCGAAGATCTTCTTGATAGACCAATAAAAACAAAGTGAAGACAAGGACCAATCCTCCCGTACCAATCGGAGCGAGGAGCGAACTTGCTGACAATAACCATCCCCACAACTCTCCTGGTTGCGTATCATCGACAGCTTTGACAAACAGCGGATGACCGGCATCGTTTCCAGCGACGGTCGCATCGCTATCTCTACGAACTTCATCGGCCGAATCCACCGACTTTTCATGACGTTGAGAACTCAAGTCAGACTCAGGCCGAGGAACTTTATCCTCTTCCGCGGACGGTCGAAGACTCGCAGGATTATCATTGGCATCTTTCGATCGATCAGAAGCCAACGCATCCTGCATTTCATGGCGAAACGACTGCACAAATCCACCCAGATTGGATCCTGCAACGCCAAGTTCTTTGACTTTCAACGTAAACTCTGATTTGTACTTTGGTAGTTGCTGGAGAAACGATGCCATCTCCGATCCCAGATGGTAGAAAACGAGTCCGGCAGTCGTGACCGCAAGAATCGAAACCACTATGACGGCTGGCGCTCTTGGAAAACCCCATCTTTGCAAGCGCACCACTGCGGGATGAAGCAAGAAACTGAACAAGATAGAGAGCGCAAAAGGAATGAAAACCTCTCGCGCAATGGAGAGAACAAAGACAATCAATACAAAAAGACCGATGCGCGAAGCCCACTCGATCGACGACGATCTACGACTCATTGAAAAACGATCCTTCTCAATCCTAAGATACGGCAGATTGATTCTCTGGGAGCTCTTCGGATACTCCCACCATGCTCAATTCATCAGGCAGTTTGCGCAATCGATGTATGTAGGAGAGTTTTTCCAAAACCTTGGGATTGATGACTTCTGGAATGAGAACCGAAAATCCCATATCGAGATTGCATTCACTGACAAAGCACGAGATTCGAATGGCATCGTTTACCATTTGCTCTATCGAATCGGTTTCTGATGCAAACTCCTTCCAGCCAAACCATTCGGCATTGCTGCAGATAGCGTTCATATCCAGGTATAGCGCAACTGTTTCAGCAAAATCTTCCCACGGATGCATCGAAGCATAGGGGCTTACATATTGATCACTCCAATCGTCCGCAGGACCCGAGTGATAGTAGCACTGTTTTGCTGCCTCGTAGTCTATTGCATGCGGATCGCCGAATAGCTCGATGGACTCCTGCTGATCGCGTGCTGTCCAGGTGGCCCAATCCAAATAGTGCCCATATTCGTGCCGAAAATGGCTAATCAAAGAACGATGCGGTTCTTGCAGCTCTACCCGCGTCTTCTCCCGCAGAACGCTGTCCGCTTCGAGCAACCGAATCGAAATGACACCTTGAGAATGGCCTGTGATTGCAGGAATGGGGTGCCCATGTTCATCGACCGAATCATGAGGAAACCGAAATGTTAAAGGAAGGTTCAATCGAGCATCGGAAGAGAAGGGGGGCAACTTCAATCCCTTCACCGCAACGAGGAAACGCTGTTTTGCTCGCTCCAGTTTGGCCCACAATTTCGTATGGTCGGTGACTTGCAAGTCGGGACGCAATGTCGTCATCTTGCACCATTCGCACTCCGCTGCAAATCCTTCACGAATCGGGACCATCCACGTACAAACACCGTGTTCTGAATTTGAACAGGGAGTCACGGTAGCCCCGCAAAGATGGTAATCACAAACGAGTAATCCATCCGGCTTTCTCGAGAAACTTGTTTCTTGCCCACAAACAATGCAATTGCCAAGAACGCGTCCACAAGCAAGACATTCACTGTTTCCAAAGTAAACCGGATTCCCACATCCGCATTGACCGCGTTTCATGTTCCCAGTCCCCCATCATCACCGGAACGATTCCCACCTGAAGAACCTGCGAGGACTAACCATGAAGGCCAGTACCTCGCTTACTACACGCCCTCGCTTAAGGGATCGGCTTGCCCCTCAGGAGATTGGCGAAGAGCGATACAAGGAACAGTACTAAAAACAAAAAGAATAGTATCTGTGCAATCGAGGCTGCTCCCGCAGCGATTCCTCCGAAGCCAAGTACACCTGCGATCAGCGCCAAAAGGAAAAACGCCAAAGCCCATGACAACATGGTATGTCTCCTCAAATTTTTCTTAACTCTCACAACCAAATGCTTCGCTTGAAGCACAACATTGAGTTGGCAAGTACGCAACTAGCATGCCAATGAAGAGAAGCATTTCGGGAACACAAGTAACTTGTTCGGCCATCGACCTATTTATCGATTCTTGGCGAAGATCAAACAATAAATCCTGACTCCATCTTTCTGGGTTTCATTCCGCACCTTGCTGATCGGTTTTCTTCCAATTGCTCGATCATCGTTCGGAACCCATCGCCAAAACCTTTCGGTTGTTCTTGAGGTGATCGTTAGCCGCATATTTCTGCATTTCCATTGTTTGATGGCACGATTCTTGCGTCGTGAAAAGTGCAAGTTCAACATTCAACATCCCTCAAGGAGTAGATCGCAATGGTTACTAAGGAACAAATGATGGGTAGCTGGAAGCAAATCGTGGGTGGTTTGAAAGAAAAGTTCGGCGACTTCACCCATGATGAGCTGAAGCGTGTCGAAGGAAATGTAGAACAACTCGTAGGGCTGGTTCAGCAAAAAACGGGCGAGAGCAAGGAGGCCATCATGGCTTTCATTGATCAATGCTGCGGCTCGGCTGAACAAAGCGTTCATCGTATTGCATCGCAGGCGTCGAAATATGCGGAGTACGCTGGCGAAGCCATTCGCGACAACTACGATCGCGTCGCCTCAGAAGCGCAGAAAGGTTATGACTGCACGATGAAGGCGGTGAGTCGTCGCCCACTCGAATCGGTAGCCATTGCCGTCGGCGCAGGCGTACTTGCAGGTATGGCGATCGGCATTTCGATGGCTGCTCGAAGGCGATGATTATGTCGAATGAAGTCGCAAACTCTCAATCTATTTTGTTACGCATGCAAGATGTTCGCGAAGAAGGATCTGTTTGCGCCGAGAACATGCAGTATGAAGCCAAACGATTGGTGGATTGGAGAGAGCATGTTAAAGCGAGACCGCTGCTCGCGGTCTCGTTTTGCTCGGTAGTAGGGTTTGTATTGGTGCGGACAATCTCTCGATCCATTCGGCCGGTCACTGCTGTGCCCCATCGACAAGATCAGAGAGCGCAGATGAGCGCACCAGTTCAAGAACCGCTGCAGGCTCACTGGACCGCTCCTCTAGCTCAAACGACTAAGGAACTCGTCGCGACGGCGGCGAGGAACTTGCTATCAGCCGCGATCAAGAAATATGTGGTAGAAGGATTCCGTCATGATCGACTTTCTCAGCGAACCCATTCAGCCCCCAATGCAGAGCATGTCCGCCGAGAGATTCCCACGGGAGTCTGGTTGGACTGATTCGGCATCTTCGTGGACCGATGCTTCGTTGGATCGAGTTCGGCATACCGTTGTCGCTCACCCACGCTGGACGTTGATCGCCGCATTTCTTGCAGGAGGTGCTTTAGCATGGCTCACAGCGCGAAAGTAGATAAGGGTTCGGCCGGTAGAGATCGGGACAAGAGCCCATTGCACGAAATGGGAACTCTTGGAAGTCATGTGGCTGCTGCAGTTGTAGAGCTTAGCGAGTTGCAGTGGCATCTGCTGATTGCTGATTCGAAACTAGCGTTCAATCAATCCTTACGCTCCATTTTGGCTTTGGTTCTCTGTGGCATTGCGTGTCTCGCCGGAGTCCCCATTCTTTCCCTAGGCCTCGCCTATGGGCTTCACGCATGGATGGGATGGTCCCTTTGGCTATGTCACTGCGTTGTGGGCTTGGGACTCCTTCTATTTGGCGGCATTGCTGCTGGTCTTTCCCTTTACCATGCGGCTTCATCGTTTCAACATTTTCACCGATCCGCCAACGAGCTATCAACCAATCTAGCTTGGTTGAAGAGCATCCTTCGTGGATCTAAATAGTGCATTTCAATTGGAGCATATGTTATGAAAACGACACCTTTCAATGAACTCGATGATCAAGCAATACTTGGTCTTGATCAAGTCCCTTACACGTCGCTGGAACCTCAACAAGAAGACTTTCAAGTTCTCGTCGAAGAGCTACGAGATTCCTTTTCGCGCTACCTGCGAAAACGTCCGTTGGTCGCTACTGGAGTTGTCTTCCTTACAGGCTTTTACATTGGATGGAAAGTAAAGCCCTGGTGATCACGCTTGATCGCTGGTCGTTCATCGCGTACGAGGCAGGTTCGTTACCTGCCTCTTTTTGTTTGATAACCCACCAATTCTTTCAAGTTTCGCAAGAACCAATCTTTTGGCATGCGTGTTGCATCCCCAAATCATCACCTAGGTAGTTTTTGACTGCGTCTAAGACGCATTGATTTCCAACACTTCAGGAGAATTTGAAAATGAGAAATTATCTATTGCAAGCTGCTATCGCTGGGACATTCTTGACAGCGAACCAATTGCCAGCCATGGCGCAAGACATCCTTGGTGCCGCGGCCCAGGCGGGAACACAAGCAGGTGCTTCCCTCTCGTCCGCAGGCTCGAATGCTACAGCAAATTCCAATCTATCGAATGCAGCATCGAGTTCCGTCGCTACTCCTGCCGAAGGCGTACCATCGGCTTCGCTTCAGAGCAATGCAAATACGCAGATCTCCGGTACAGTGCCGCAACCCAATCCATCCGCCGCAAATTCCATCAATGGGCAAGCAGGTGTGAATGGAGTCGTCAATGGCCAGACAAACATTACAGGTACTGCCAACGCGACCAAGAATGCAACGGCTGGTGCCAACATTCAATCCAATGTCAATGCTTCTTCCAATCCATTGCAGTCGAATGCTCCCATGCAGACCAACGGTGCAACTCGTGGGCAAGTTCAGTTGAATGCACAAGGTCAACCTAGCGCCTCGGTCCAAGGCCAGTTGCAGTCCAACTCGGCCGCAGCTCAAGTGAATGGCGCGGTCTCCTCTGGCATTGCCGCACAAGGACAAAACAATTTTTATCCGAATTACTCAGCGGGTTATGCACCCTACGCTCAAGGATCGGTAGGCGGTGACGTGGCCGTTCCCGGAAACAATGGCGTTGTGGGAGCAGGTTACTCCGTTGCAGACAGCGGTTTCCACGGGATGACGACTCAAGCAGTCAATGGCTGGAGCACTTCGGATACGAATTGGTCGAGCGGCTATCAATATTGCCAACCGAAGCATCGATGGTTCCGCATCGGCCGCCGTCGATAGAACATGGAACAAATAAAGAAGGGCGGCCTTTGTGGCCGCCCTTTTTTGTATCCATAAATGGCTAGGCTCGAGAAAGAAACTCGCCTGATCGAGTATCCACTTTGATTCGCTCGCCTTCCTTGATGTATTCGGGCACTTGCACCTGAAGCCCAGTTTCGAGAATAGCAGGCTTCGTACGAGCCGTTGCAGAATTACCGCGGACTGCAGGATCGCATTGAGTAATGGACAACTCAACCGCTGCAGGAAGTTGCAACCCAACGCACTCATCTTGGTAGACGAGCGCGAGGACACCCTCGAGTGCATCGGTCAGATAATTGAGTTGATCTTCGCAATCGGAAATGGGAAGCGAATACTGGTTGAAATCCTCTTGATCCATAAGATGCAAGAACTCACCGTCCTTATAGAGCATCTTGACGGCTCGCTTCTGAAAGTCCGCTTCAGGAAAGTTGTCGGTTCCTTTCAGCGTGATATCAACTTTCTGCTTCGTGATCAGATTGCGACCACGAAACTTGTACAGGGTGGCAGCGCCACGAGCTGAGGGTGATTGAACCATCACCGATTCGAGCAGAATCGGATTCTCTTGATAGCTGATCACTGTCCCAGGTTTCATCTCCTTCGCCAACATCGCGCATTCACCCTCTAATAAGTCGTTCGCTTCAGTTCAAAAGCAACATTGTAGTTCACATCCACTGAATCGAAAATCCTACCCAAAACAAAAGGACGCAAGCTTTCGCTGCGTCCTTTTATGGAATTCGCGTTGATTTCCACCGCGTTTAGAAGCTCACTTCAAGCCCAGCGGTAGCACCGTGCATGAGGACTTCGTCGGAGGCCGAGACGCGGCTTCCGGTCAAAGGAGCGATCACTTGCACACCTTGGCGAGGCACCGTGGCGACCCCCATCAGGTACCAGAATTCATAGCCTGCCGATGCGACCACGCTAGGCAGAATGCGGTATCGAGCCACGGTTCCCGTTTCGATGATGCCAGACACATCCACATCTTTATCGAAGTTGTTGACCTTCAAAGCACCACGATTGGAGAGGAAGGTTTGCCCTTCATTGAAGTTTGCGAACACGCCCGCACGAGCTTTCGCACCGATCGACAATCGCTGACTGATGGGAAAGAACATGTCACCACCTGCTTGAACACCGAGCAAGAGGTTTTCAACATTGCGGCGATAGATGCCCAATCCTGGTCCGGCTCCAGGCACGGAGTCGAATGCATATTGTTCTTTATATTGAATCATCTTGAATCCGATCAACGAACTCATGATATCCTGCGCCCACCAGCGTCGACTAAACTCATAGTTTTGATACTGAGCTTGCCAGATTTGAGTGTGCGAGTTTGCATTGCTAAAGGCATCGAGATCAGCTGCATTGAAAGTGCCCGCCGGTATCAGCAGACTGGTAGCAGGAGCATTGGTATTCACCGCAGCTCGCGTCCATCGAAGCCGGCCTGTATAGACCCCTTCCACACCATCCACGCAATCGAAGAGCTGCCCGAATGTATACCGACCCGAGAAATCGTAATCGGACTCATCCATGAAGGAACCTTGCGACATGGAAAACCCTTCGTCGCCAGCTCGCTTGAACCAGATCGCATCATAGTTTACATAGAAACTACGATCGCATCCCATGCAGCAATCAGCTGGCATTGCGGGTCCCATAGCACCCGTCTGCGGATAGGGACGAGCGGGATATTGATAGGGAGCGACTCCGCCTTCGCGAACCACAGGCGTTCCGGCTTGGAAATGCATGGGTTGCTGGAGATTCGCTTCAGGCATCGGCTGTGGAATATATGCCTCAGCCGCTGGCGTTGAGATGTAATGACCTTCGGAAGTGGTCCGTTGCTGAGGGTAATACGTTTGGTCAGCATAGGATGCTTTGGAAACCAAATCGTAGGGCTCAACAGCAGCAATCTGCGTCGAAATAGGTTGGTAGCCCCCTTGCATCTCGGAACGCAATGAGCGTTGCACTCCGTCTTGAGCAAACGAGAGAGCAGCCGAAGAAGTCAACGCTCCCAAGCCAAGCATAGCGGCCTTAAAGTGCGGCATGATAGACTTGATGGCTGCGGGTTTGAATGTCCGTCGCATATTCATTTGCCCTACTCTGAACAGAGATATCCTCTCAATTACCGATGCAAGCTCCAAGCCTGCAACGGCCATGGCATTCTTATCGATCTTGAACCACTAACCGGTCTTGTACGGGAACTAAATGTTTTTGCCGCACAAGACTCATGACTTCTCGAGCCGCATCGTCATCGGGTACTGTCCCGCGCACGATGATGGCACCTTTGGCGTTCCGACTGAGTTCGATCCGACCATTGGGTACGAGTCGTTGTAGTTGCTTTTGCAATTCCTGATCATCCGCCATTCCAGACTTAACATTTTTAGCGGGAAGCTGAGTCGAAACCATACGTGCTGGAACTCGGCTTGTTGACTCAGACGCTGTTTGTGGTGCAGGCGGATTTGATGGAACGATGTTGGTCGCTGGTGGATTCTCGACAGGTTGTGAGATTGTAAAGGTATCAACCTTGGGCTGGTTACCATCGATCACATCCAAGAGTGGTGGTGCTACTACCAAAGGACCTTCCATTGGAGCCAACTCTGTTTCAATCGCATGACTCACAAAGTTTTGTGGAAGCGGGGCGGCCGGAATTTCATTCAATGCGATGTCTTCATCTTTGAAACTACGCGACACGGCAACTTCTTGCGGTACCCCATCGGAAATCTCATCGCTCAATTTTGCATTTGTGGGAGCATTCAACGTAACCGCCATTGGAATCAGGGCCGCTGGTGGTTGAGATTCCGTATTGGTCTCTGAAGACATTGGAACACTGGCTGAAGATGGCCGCGTTGTACCGATTGTCATCGGTCGCATCTTTACGATCTCCGGTGTACGGCTTGGTGCAACGACTTCTTGATTGATTGCAGGTGCCGGAGGCTCGGCCGCAGCGCTTCCAAACCTGACTGCAACTGCATTCGTGCGAATTGCGTGAACAGAAGGTACTGCATTTGGAACATTCGCAAATGCTGAAGATGATTCCATTGGTTCGGTTCGAGCAAAGCTGTTCTCTTGCGCGAGAGGAGCTGGCAAAGCCATCCCCGAGCTTGGTGCAATGCCTTCAACAGTTGGCAAAGGTGGTGGAAGTGTCGGCAAGGATATATCACCCGCCATCGGCATTACGAATGATGGGGGCACTGGAGGAGCCTGCGCAAATTCCGGAGCTTGCGGCAAAGCTAAAGGAAGCGTTGGTACGTTTCCAGCTGATTCTGCACTGCCGGCATTAGGTAATGCAGCTGGCAATGCTAAGGCATTGTCTCCAAAACTCACTAAGCCTGTTTGCTTCTCTAAAAGCCCTAAAGGAGAAACGTTCGAAATCGTGTCATTGTCATTGAGCGATCGCGTTTCCATCAAAGGATGGGGTACAGCGATTGCGGAGGAATCTATTGCCTTATTTGCGACATCATGGGATGGGGACGTGTGCATCCACCAAATGACAGCACCAAACGTTGCGAGCATCGAGCATGCAGCCAACCAACGTCGCGCGGGGGACGATTGTTTCTGTGATTTGCGATTCTCGCGTGACATGTTCGCCTCGAATTCTCCTCATCTTCCCCCAACACGCACGATTGGGTCGAAAGATAGAGGAAGCTGAGAGTGGGTTCATACCTATTGAAGGGACCGGGTAAAATATTCCGGCCAGAACTACTCAAACTTGGGTATCGGAATTCCACTTAGGCCGAATTCAACGAATCTTCCATCTGTAACGGAAAGTTCGATTACAACGGCCTATTCCATGAGCAGCCTTGGGATGGTAGCCTAAATTAGTTATTCCACCCCACCTAACCAACCTAAAGGAATTCGAGATGTCTCGAAGCTACTTCTCCTATCTATTGCTCG
Source organism: Pirellulales bacterium (assembly GCA_046349875.1). Taxonomy (GTDB): domain Bacteria; phylum Planctomycetota; class Planctomycetia; order Pirellulales; family Pirellulaceae; genus JAXMBN01. The sequence continues at coordinate 55,709 of JAXMBN010000003.1, read as the reverse complement.
CAGCTTGGTGTTTGCTAGCTTCGACAACGGTTTTGGCTCAAGAGAAAAAAACTACCAATGCACCCAAAGAGCCAAACGCTAGCAAGGAAGAAGGTTGGAAAAGCCTCATTGTTGCCAAGTCTCTAGAGGGTTGGGAAAAATCAAATTATGGCGGTGAGGGAAACGTATCCGTTGCCGAGAACGGCGAACTCATTTTTGATAGTGGTATGCCGCTGACGGGGATCACTTATAAGAAAGAGTTTCCCAAAGAGAATTTCGAAGTCCGTTGGAAGGCCAAACGGATCGAAGGCTCGGATTTTCTCGCTGGTTTAACGTTTCCCGTTGGCGATGAACATTGTTCATTTATCTGTGGTGGTTGGGGTGGCGGACTCGTTGGGATTAGCAGCATCGATGGAAATGACGCTTCGGAAAATCAAACGACCCAGTTTCTCGATGTAAAGAACAATCAGTGGTATTCTTTTGTTGTGAAGGTAACACCAAAGACCATTCAAGTTTGGATTGATGGAAAAGAAGTGATCGATCTACCTCGTGAAGGTAAATCGTTTACCGTACGTGGCGAAGTGCGGATCAATCGTCCGTTTGGCTATTGCGTTTTTTCGTCGAAGGTAGCGGTCAAAGACTTCGAGTATCGCCTCGTCAAATAGAGATTGCCCCAACGGGATGAGACTCGAAGCGACCATGAGCACTGAATTCGATCCGTTCGGCTTGGACGAGAATTTTCCAGAGATTGAGGAAGCATTTTCGGATGAGCATTTCATGCGGCGCGCTTTGCAACTTGCACATCAAGCCGTTGTAGAGGACGAAGTGCCGGTGGGGCACTCATCACGTATCGCGGAAGAATTATTGCGAGCGCCTGGAATCAACGCGAGCAACTCAACGATCCAACCGCTCATGCGGAAATGGTCGCGATCACACAAGCGGCCTCCGAGCTGCAATCCTGGCGACTTGAAGATTGCACCCTCTATGTCACGCTTGAACCTTGCCCGATGTGTGCAGGCGCGATCCTTCAATCGCGCATCCCACGGCTCGTGTATGGTGCAACAGACCCCAAAGCGGGCGCCGTCGATTCGCTTTATCAGCTTCTACGTGACCCCCGACTTAACCATCAGGTCCAAGTAACTCCAGGTGTATTGGCGCTCGAAACCGGGAGGATCCTAAGCGAGTTTTTTGCCGCGAAACGCCGACTAGGAAAGAAATAACCCCCTATTGTTGCCCCCTCCTACTCAGCCACTACAATGCTCGCTTTGATTTACACACCCCAAACGGAGGCGAGCTGTGTCGCAAAACCCTTATCAATCACCAGTAGCGGAACCCCAAGTTATCGGCCCTGACACCACCGATGCACTCGCTGGTCGGTTCACGCGTTTTGCTTCTGCTCTCGTCGACGGCTTTCTTGTGATGGCAGTGGTTTTCCCCATTCAGCTTTTGACTGGATTTACAGAGCGGGCACGGGAAGGCTCGGCAGGGGTAGTCGAGAACTTAATCATGAACGTGATTGGAATGGTTTTCTTTCTCGTTTTGCACGGCATGTTTTTGTTTAGCCGTGGCCAAACGATTGGAAAGATGCTGACGAAAATTCAAATCGTCGATGCCAAGACCGGACAAATCCCACCCCCGCTTCATGTTTACGTATTGCGTTATCTTTGGTCGCTTCCCATCGTCATCGTTTGCGCAATCATCCCAGGACCGTTGGATGACATGATCCTTCTACCGATTGTGCTCATCGATATCCTCATGATCTTCACGCCTGATCGCCGCTGCCTTCATGATCTCCTTGCAGGAACGAAGGTGGTCATGTTCCGCGAAGGACGATCCGTCGTTGGCAAATAGACTTCCATTTGGATTCCTCGAAGCCGGAGTTCTTCCGGCTTTTTTTATTGGAGTATCGCCTTCTCACCTTTGCAGACTTGGCTATCGTTCTATGGTACCTGCATAGCTAATCGTCTTGGACCAATCGATTTACCCCGGTATGAACATGAAGCCCCAAGCCAATTTGCATAGTAGCGAGTCCCCGTTTTATCGCTTGGATGCGATTACCTTGGATGGAAAGACCGTTTCCATGGAAGACTACCGAGGCAAGGTCGTGCTGGTTGTCAACGTTGCCAGCAAATGTGGATTCACGCCTCAGTATGCTTCATTGGAAGCAATCTACCGCGAGTACAAAGATCGAGGCTTCGTGGTCCTTGGGTTTCCTTGCAATCAATTTATGTGGCAAGAACCGGGAGATAATGGGGCAATCGGTTCCTTTTGTAAGCTCCGCTACGACGTCTCGTTCCCCATCTTTTCCAAGATCTGTGTCAATGGACCGTCGACCCATCCGATTTTTCGGTTTCTCAAGCAACAAAAGCCAGGACTTCTCGGATTGGGACGAATTGGTTGGAACTTTACCAAGTTCGTGATCGATCGAGAGGGAAGGGTGGTGGCGCGTTTCAGTCCCTTAACCAAGCCGCAAAAGATCATTCCTGCGATAGAACAATCCCTAGGATGAATGGAGTTTTGACAGCATCCCTTGGTTTATCTCACAATCAGCTTTAACTCCTTCGAGTTAAGTTGACTTGATGTCTCAAGAAAACTACGCTTGAAGTTAAGCGTGTTTCACTATTTGTAGATTAAGGAAGAACGATGTTAGCCCAAAGCCGACCTTCGCTACTCCGCAATCTACTTTGCTGGTTGCTATTGATTGCAGCGTGGCCCGGTCCTTTACCGGTGGTCCATTCCCATTCCCAGCTACTAGCGTCCAAAGTGTCTTCCGCTTCTTTGGCAAGCCACTTCGATCGCCATCATAGCTGCGAGATTCCCGATCCTACGGCATGGCATATTCACTGGTTGCTGACCCCTGAAACCAACGATGGTATCGGTCTTAAAGGTTGGGTCGACCCTCATTGGCAATTCACTTCTGCCGATCTTCAGGTGGAGATGGCATTTCTCGATCTCGTATGCTGTGATCCTTGGTTCCTTCGCCAGGAAGTGAGTGTTGCATGGCAAGTACCCAATGCTTCTGAAGAAAGCGCATTTCCACTCGATCTTTCTCAAAGCCAGCTTTGCGTCTTCCGCTGCTGAGCCTTCTTTCCGGGTCTCTTCCCGAAACATTTTCAGCTCTTGAGATTGCGCCTTTTAGGTGATGCATTCCCAAAGCATTCTTTTTTCGTTCCTCAGCATCAGCATTTCATAACTATCCAATTGGCATGGGGTTCATCATGAGCCAAAGTTCGACTCGATTCTTCCGCATTCAAAATGCTTGGACGTGGATTGCTGTACTCGGCATTCCCTTGGCTGGGATAGCCGGCATGTATTGGGGACGTTCTCAGCCGTCGCCGACGACTCAAAAAGAAAGTCACGATACCGATGTCCCTAAAGAAATGACTTCGGCACAGGGCGCTCAACTCCCCGAATCGCAATGGGAATCATCCGGAATCCAGATTGCCAAGGCCGAAACGGCACCGTTCTCCAAGATGATCCGTCTCACTGGAAAGGTCTCATTGAACGAAGATCGGATCGCCCACATCTATCCAACCGTAGAAGGAACCGTGAACTCCGTTACAGCTCAACTAGGACAAACGGTACTAGCCAACGATCCCTTGGTGGTGATCCACAGCCGAGAAATTGGTAAAGCCAAGCTGGAACATTATCAAGCGAAGCTCGAATGGGAAATGGCTCAACTCAAAGATCGCTTACAAGCAGAGATCGCCAAGAACACACGAGAGCTCCTGGTGGCCTTGCGCAAGAACGAACCCATCCTGGAGATCGAGACACGATTTCGAAGTCGAGGTATGGGAGACTTTCGTGAACGATTACTGCTGGGGTATTCCAACTTTCTAAAGTCGCAAGCAGATGTTCAACGATTGGAAGAAGTTTCGGAGAGTGGTGCTATTTCTGCAAAGCAACTCTTGGCTGCTCGTTCAAACCTCAATGCCGATCAAGCAACATTCCAATCGCGACTAGAGCAGATCGAATATGAGTTGACCACTTCCCAATTATTGGCAAGCCAAGCTACCAAAGAAGCAGAAACGCGAGTGGCTGTTGCATCGACCAATCTACGCATCTTAGGTTGCAGCGAAGACGATATCCATGCCATCGACCCTGTCAAACAAGGCGAGGCCATATCCAATTATTGGATCCGAGCACCCTTTGAAGGAACGGTTATCAGCAAGGACATTGCACTTCGCGAGCAAGTACGAACAACCGATCTCATATTCAGCATTGCCGATCTCTCAACCGTTTGGATTACGGCGGATGTCTACGAAGAACATGTCCCGCTTCTAGGACAACTGCAAGGCAAAACACTACTTGCAACGAATGAAGCTTGGCCCGAACGTCACTTTGAAGCCAAGGTCTTTTACACCGGCGAAATCATGGATGAATCGACTCGTACCATTGGGTTGCGAGCCGTGGTTGCTAATGACTCACACCTTCTGAAACCCGGAATGTTTGTGCAAGTAAAGCTACCTGACAACAATTCGCGTCAAGTCCTTCAAGTCCCTAACTCGGCCGTGCTTGAACACCAAGGCACCTCCTTTGTATTCGTACATGAGAAGGGAGATCGCTTTGTTCGTCGCGATGTCAAACTTGGTGCCGCCAATGAAAAATCGATTGTGATCGAGAGCGGACTGGAAGAAGGAACGCCCATCGTCGTGCAGGGTGGTTTCATCCTGAAGTCAAAGATGCTGGCCGATCTCATGGGTGAGGAGTAAACACATGGTACACCCCATTATTGAATGGTCTCTTCAGAACCGTTTTATCGTGATGCTCCTCTCCGTCCTAATTTTGGGGATGGGGGCATTAGCGGCCACCTCGATTCCATTGGACGCGGTACCTGACTTAACGAATGTTCAAGTTCAAATTCTCACCAACTCTCCCGCACTGGGCCCGGTCGAGGTGGAACAGTTCATCACATTTCCAATCGAAAACGCCATGAGTGGTGTTCCGAATGTCGACGAGATTCGATCGGTAAGTCGTTTTGGGTTAAGTGCCGTGACGGTTGCCTTTCATGACGGAACGGATATCTATTGGGCCCGCAATCTCGTCAATGAACGACTCCTCAAAGCCAGAGAATCGATTCCGCCAGGGATGGGTACGCCCGAACTCGGCCCCATCGCTACAGGGATGAGCGAGATCTTTCAATTCGAAGTGAAATGCAAAGAGGGATATCACCATTCTTTGAGCGACCTTCGAACGATCTTGGACTGGCGAATTGCATTTCAGATTCGAAGCGTGCCAGGCGTTATCGAAGTCAATACGTTTGGCGGTGAACTCAAAACCTATGAAATCCAAGTCGATCCTTCCAAACTTCAGAGCTTTGGAATTGCCCTCAATCAAGTCTTCACCGCTCTTGAGGAGAACAATGGTAACGCAGGAGGAGGCTATATCACGCATGGAGCGGAACAGCGATTGATTCGTGGCGAGGGCCTCGTAAGCTCATTAGAGGATATTCGTTCGATCATCATCGATAGCCGAAAGGGAACACCTATTCGGATTCGCGATGTTGCCGATGTTCAGTTTGCCCCGATGTTGCGGCAAGGTGCCGTCACGCGAGATGGAAATCGCGAAGCGGTGATCGGCATGGTCATGATGCTGATGGGAGGCAATTCGCGTCAAGTTGTGGAAGATGTAAAACACAAGATCGCCGAGATTCAAAAGTCGCTTCCTGAGGGAATCGAGATCGATACGTTTTACGACCGCACCGAACTTGTAGAAAAGACCATTCACACAGTAGGCGAGAACATTGGACTTGGCGTTATCCTAGTGATTCTCATGCTGTTCTTGCTTTTAGGAGACGTTCGCGCGGGATTGATCGTTGCTGCGGCGATACCGCTATCGGCGATGTGCGCCCTGATCGCCATGCGATACGCGGGAGTCTCTGCAAATCTGATGAGTCTTGGAGCCGTCGACTTTGGTGTGATCGTCGACGGGGCGGTCGTGATGGTAGAAAATTGCGTTCGTCGTGCGTCGCGTTACTTGAAGGATCATCCCAATGACCACGTCCCCATTGGAGTCTATCGCGAATCAGCCAAAGAGGTCGGCAAGCCTATCTTGTTTGCGGGAATAATCGTCATCATCGTATTCCTTCCGATCCTGAGCCTTCAGGGAATCGAAGGAAAGATGTTTCGTCCGATGGCCTTCACGTTCATGACGGCGCTTTCGTCGGCTCTCATCATCGCCATTACAGTGATGCCCGTCATGGCCTCACTCTTTCTTGCTCGCCAAATTCGCGAACACGAAACACTTCTCGTTCGATACATCAAGCAAATGTATCGCCCCATGCTCGATTTTTCGATGGCTCGTCCCGCCACGATGTTGATGGGATCGGTACTCCTCTTTTCGCTGAGCGTTCTCATTGCGACGCGCTTTGGAGTCGAGTTCGTCCCGAAACTCGATGAAGGGGACATCGCCATTCAGGCCACTCGATTGCCGAGCGTCTCGTTAGAAACTTCGATCGACATGACCAAGCGAATCGAAAGATGCCTTTTGACCTTTCCTGAAGTAGAAACGGTCATTAGCAAAACAGGGCGACCCGAGATTGCAAACGATCCCATGGGTGTTTATCAGACCGATGTCATCGTTCGCTTGAAGCCCCATTCGGAATGGCCCGCCGAACAAACCAAACCCAATCTCATCGAACAGATGCAAAATGCTCTGCAGGAACAAGTTCCTGGAAATGCCTTTAGTTTTACTCAGCCTATCGAGTTGCGGGTTCAGGAATTGGTTGCAGGTGTCCGCTCAGATATCGGCCTGAGCCTTTACGGGGATGACTTAGATCAACTTAAGATCACTGGCGACGAACTCGTGAAATCAATTTCTCAAGTTCCTGGAGCAGCCGATGTTCAAGCACAGCAGATTGCAGGTTTGCCGTACATGCGCATTCTTGTCAAACGCGACAAACTGGCTCGCTATGGAATCAATACCCGCGATGTTCTCGATGCGGTAGCCACGATTGGTGGAAAACCGGTCGGCCAAGTTTTTGAGGGGCAGATGCGGTTTCCAATGCAGGTCCGCTTGCGACCGGAATGGCGCCACGATGCCGAACGATTAACGGAACTCAAGGTTGAAGATCCTCAAGGTCGGCAAATACCTTTATCGCAACTTGCCGACATCCGTATCGAAGATGGGCCAGTCGAAATAAGTCGCGATGCGATACGACGCCGGCTGCTTGTCCAATGCAATGTTCGAGGTCGCGACCTTGCAGGGTTCGTTGCGGAAGCTCAGAAAGTGGTGGATGCACAAGTCAAACTTCCTACTGGCTATACACTCCGCTGGGGCGGCCAATTTGAAAATCTTCAAGAAGCAAGCAAGCGACTTGCGATCGCTGTTCCGATCGCGTTGTTCCTGATTTTTGCTTTGCTCTACATGACCTTTAACTCCGTCAAACTCGCACTCCTCATCTATCTCAACGTTCCGATCGCTGCCACGGGAGGTATCTTGTTCCTTTGGATGCGCGACATGCCGTTTTCGATATCTGCCGGTGTTGGTTTCATCGCACTCTTTGGTATCGCTGTTATGAATGGTGTGGTTTTGATCGAACACGTTCGGCATCTCCGCCACAGTGGCGACAACTCGAAAGTAGCGGTCGTCCAAGGAGCTCTCGATCGACTTCGCCCTGTGCTCATGACGGCATCGTGTGGAGCACTTGGTTTCATCCCGATGGCTCTATCGAGTAGTTCGGGCGCCGAAGTACAACGTCCCCTAGCGACGGTTGTGATCGGCGGTCTCATCACTTCGACCGCTTTAACGTTACTGGTCATACCCACCATCTATCGGTGGTTCGAACCAGAAGATCACGACGCCGAGCCAGTCGACATGAAAGAGTTTGAACACTAACCAAACAAAGATCCGAAAGGGCAGGGCAGAGGTATGATGGATCGGGACGATCGCATTAAGTAGCACGGTTGTCTCAACCGTGGAGAAGTCACGTAGTCGTGCCTACCCCACACCGATCGATTCGCTAAGCAATAACGTTATTCCCACGATCGGGACGATCGTATTACGTAGCACGGTTGTCTCAACCGTGGAAAAGTACCACACAGCCGTGCATACCCCACACCGATCGATTCGCTCAGCAATAATGTTATTCACACGATCGGGACGATCGTATTACGACTCAACATCCGTCGAACGAATTTGGAATCGCGAACATTGAATGACCGGTTGCGAGGGGTACTTCGGCCAATGGGGATCGTCGATGCCTGATTGGCATAAAAGAAACCGAGATCCTTTACCGGATACGATCACTCGACACTGACGGCATCCTTCGCAAAGGGAATTCCAAAGAAGTTTTGAATCGTCTGACGACTCCTGACTTGGGTGGCACATGCTCGTTTTCTATTGCTCCGGTCGATTCGGTGTTCTGGTTATTCCGATTGCGCAGAGCAAGGACTACTCCGATGGCAGTGTCACCGCAGACATTACGGTTTCTCTAACCAAATCAATTTGACACACCCTTATTCTATCCTAGATTTCCTTCGATGTCGCAGAAGTACGCGATGTTGCCTGATTAGGCCTTAGTCACGGGCGTTCTGACGTGCGATCTGTGGTGAGACGCAACGCTGGAACGCTAAATCTGGTTGCTCCGGGTTTTTAACTCGGGCCCTTGCTTTCGGAGAGGGAGAAAATGAAGAACTTTACAAAGAAACTGAAGAGATTTTTGAAGAGCGAAGACGGCCCAACCGCAGTTGAATACGCGGTCATGCTCTCATTGATCATCGTTATTTGCTTGAGCGCCGTACGAGCAATCGGTACGAACGCCTCGGCTACCTTCCAAGGCGTGGCAAACCAGATTCAAGGTCCTTGATCGATTCGTCGCCTCAGGCGACGCACTCGATCTACTGGCGTTTCGCGACGCCTCTTGTTTAGTCAAGGAATGGGTGTAGCGGGTTGTTTAACCTCTGCACCCGCCCTTGGCTGCTCGCACTCATCCTTTGCCGATTCTTCATCGATGGTCTCCTCGACTATCGGGAGGCGAATGAAAATGACTCCAACCCTGTTACCCATCGAAGCCGTCGCTGGTCTCTGGGAAATCATCGCATGTGTTGGGACAGTCTTTGCAGCCACCGTCATGTGGATGATTCAGCCTCGATAGCCCACAACTCATTCATCTGAACGTTATTGGTTCAGCACCAATTGATACACAAGGAGTCACACACATGGACTGGAACACAATCCTCAATGGAATGGTAACACATTGGCACATTTGGCTAGTCTCGGTAGTCCTCGTAGTGGCTGCAGTGATCGACGGCTGGATGCTGAAGGTTCCGAACTGGATCACCTTCCCAATGATTGCTAGTGGGTGGCTCTATAGTTTCGCAACCGCCGGATTCCCTGGACTGGGATGGAGCGTCCTTGGCAGCATCGTCGGTCTTAGCTTGCTATTTTTCCTCTATGCCATCGGTGGAATGGGCGCTGGAGACGTCAAATTGCTAGCAGGGATTGGTGCTTGGGTTTATGTCGAGCACACATTCTATATCTTTGCTGCGACCACAGTCATCGGCGCGATCATGGCTGTGATCATGGTTGCTTGGAGCGGAAACTGGCTCAAGCACTACGCTCAATTCCAACAAATCACCTACGACATCTTCAAGATTCGCGATGCCGAAGTCCTGTTCCAACAGGCCGCAGATCGAAAGAGCAAGATGCTGTTGCTTCCCTACGGGATTCCTATGACAGTTGCAGCTTTGGGTTACTTCGCCGTGCAAGGAATGTACTTCTAAGCTCAACCGCCTGTCAAAATGCGTAACTTGAACAATGTTGCCCAGGCCTAAAACCTGGGCAATTTGCATTAACTTTGCCACTTCTAACGATTCTACCGGATACTGGCGTCCCAAAAGCCGAAAAGGTAATGGAAGAGTGTTCCTAGACCGCAAACTTCAACACCTCGCCCTTCCAAAGTTGCGGGGAGTTGGGGTTAGTAAAAGTGAAACGGTTATTTGCATTATTGGAAGCAAGGCGATTGAGTTCCAGATAGATGGATTCGAACGCCAATAAACGGAATAGGTGATCAAAGGCTCGGAGCCACGATCGCTTGGTATGGATGCCCAAAATGAGCGGAGAGTGGGAATGGATGTTCTCACACAGCAACCAGAAACACAATTGACCTCCATTATTGCGGGGCATTCCATCCATGCGTACTAAATCTTGGGTTCTACTTGCGATGGCCTTAGGCTGCGGACTCGTCGCGTCCGTCGCCATAAGCCAAGTGGTGCTCGATCAGAAAAAGGCTGCTCCCGAAGTAGCGATGGTCGAGATCTTGGTCGCGGTGAAAGACATCGAAACCACACGGAAGATCAATTCCGAAAACGTCAAAGTGGAAAAATGGCCCAAAGACCGCGTTCCACCAGGGGCCATCACCGACTTCAAAGAGGCAGACGGTAAGTATGCGAGCCAGAGCCTCTTCCAAGGCGAGCCAATCGTCAAGAAGAAGTTGAGCAATGCGATTGATAGTCTCTCAACGACGATACCCAAGGGCTACAAGGTTTTTGACCTTCCGGTCAAAGACAACAATTCCGACATGAACTACATCAAGCCTGGAGATCGCGTTGACATCTTCGGCTTCTTTGAAAAAGGTGGCCGAGTCCCAGAAACCAAAACGATTTTGATCGTCGAAAACGTGACCGTCAAAGCCGTCGATGGGAATGCTGTTCGCGACAGTGGCGAACAGGGAACGAAAGCTATCAAATCGATTCAATTATTGATTCGCAACTCGCAGTACGAAGCGGTGAATACTGCGACGAATCTTGGCAAACTTCGCGTTGCTCTTCGACCTCCCTCCGAGGAAGAAGTGACAAACGATGAGAGCATCGAAAACGGTGCCGCATTCCTATCCTGGATCAAATCCGGTGACAAGGCGGCTGAATCTGCTGCAGCATCGACCAAACCTACGATGGATATCGCTTCGGTGATGTCGATGCAACTACAAACAAAAAAGAATGACGAAGGGGGAGAAATGGTCATCATTTCGCCTTCGGGTCTTTCTAAATATCGATGGGAAGATCGAGACGGGATGCCCGAACTGGTAACTCCAGAGTCGAAGCAAAACGGATCTTCAGCTTCCAATCAGATGGTATCGGGCGTTTCCGCTGGGAACATGGTTTGGAATCCATCAACCAGCAGTTGGTCGACCTCGGGCTTTTCCCCTTCGTACCCAGGTGCCCCAGGCCCTGGAGCAAAGAAGGGTGATCCCAAGGACTCCAACAAGGATTCCAAAGACAGTAAGAGCGAGTAGGGCGACGGGAAGACAGGATGTCTTTCCTCTACAACAACTAAACTCAAGGAAGAGAACATTGTCAGCCAAGCTCACCTAATGTGGGCTTGCTGGTGATGGGTTTCACAAGGATGTGAAGCAAGTGGCTCGAACAAACAAAACTCATCGTCTACGTCAATTCCTCGCACACGCTCTTTGCTGGGCTTGCTTGTCGAGTGGTACCGCGTTCGCCCAAACGGTATCATCGGCTCGTGGGGGTGTCGCCATCCCCGACGGCAAATTCGTCGTCAGCAAGAACCAAGACCAAATGCAATTGGTCATCAACAGCAGCAAGCTGTTGGAACTCGATCAGGATATCACCAAATCCATCGTTCATAACGACGCGATGATTCAGGTGCAACCGATCAGCCGCAACCAATTGATGGTTTCGGCCAAAGCAACGGGTGTGACCCAGATCGATCTCTACGACAAGAACGAAGTCATGCGGACCGTTCAAGTCGTAGTCCTTGGCGATGCTCGCGAACTGGAAGCGGTACTCAAGTCCGAGTTTCCAACCGCCAACATCATGGTTCGCCCCATCAACAATGCCGTCATCCTCTCTGGACAAGTGACCAGCGACGAGCACGTCGAGCAAGTTGTTACGATCGCCGAACAGTATTATCCTACGGTCATCAATAAGATCGGCGTTGTTGGAATGCATACGGTGATGCTCCACACGCAAGTCCTTGAAGTTTCTCGAACCAAACTGCGAGAACTTGGCATCGACTGGGGACTCGGCACGGGCGATGATTTTGTTGGCCAGAGCGTTAGTGGCGTGATGAGAGCTGGTACGGGATTTAGCTCCACCGGACTCGACACGTTCAAGGTCGGAGTGGTTGACAATAGTACGAGCTTTTTCACCTTCATTCGCGCCTTGCGTTCGAACAATCTTGTGAAGGTAATGGCTGACCCAACTGTGGTTGCTATCGATGGGCGACCCGCGAGCTTCAACTCGGGTGGTGAGTTCCCGATTTTGGTGCCAGCGGGCTTAGGCCAAGTGGGCGTGGAGTTTCGCGAATTCGGAACACGTCTCGATTTCGTCGCGAAGGTTCGCGGCGACGGTCGCATCTTCCTTGAAGTTCGCCCCACCATCAGTGAGATCGATACATCGCGAACCGTAACGCTCAGCGGCGTTTCGGTACCAGGCTTGCGTAGTCGATTCGTCGACACAGCCGTCGAATTGCGAGCAGGCCAGACATTGGCTCTCGCGGGCTTGCTCCAAGTACGAACCGAAACACAATCGATCGGTTTGCCAGGCTTAGCGGATATTCCTTATCTAGGTGCAGCATTCCGAGCCAATCGTGAAGTTCAAAACGAAGTCGAACTTTTGATTACCGTCACTCCTGACTTCGCTGGTCCTATGGAAGCTTGTGAAGTTCCGCCCGGTGGTCCTGGCTACAACTCCACTAATCCGAACGATCGCGAATTCTATGGCAAGGGCTATATGGAAGTGCCGACAAATTGTGGGCCAGGTTCATTGCAGGTCAATGGAGCCGCTTGTGGTCCATGTGGTCCCAATGGAACAGCGATGAATGCTTCTTCCATGAATCCAAACATGTCGACGGCAAACACAAGTTATGCTTCTCCCGCCGGCATGAATGCCAAATGGGGAAATGCAGGAAACGCTCAAGCGATGATGCAACCCTCGGCCAATGGAAATCTAGCCCCTGTTGTTCCCGCGCAAGCTTATTCTCCGGCCACACCGGCCACCAATGCGGTACGTCGATAACTCCGGAGCGACTGATCAATGAGTAACGTCCTAAGAATTGCCATCGTTGACCCCAAAGATCAAACTCGTGAGCAACTCAAGAACATGCTTTTGGGCATGGAAATGGTGTGGCTCGAAGCCGAATGCTCACGCTACGAGTTCTTCTCCGATGTCATTAAAGAAACGAAGCCCGATGTTGGCGTGATCAACATCGATACCGACACGGAGAAAGCTTTTCAACTCATCGAGAAGCTAAAAGCCGAGTCGCCGGATTGCGCTATTCTCGTGGCTTCTGCAGCTACCAATGGGCAGCAGATCTTACGAGCGATGCGGGCAGGCGCGAAAGAGTTCATCACACTCCCCATCAGCATCGATGAACTGATGCTGGCCTTCAATCGCATCAATGATTCAAAGTATGGTTCGACGGATGGTCGATCCCGCGGCTGCAAAGTGATCGCAGTTGCTGGAGCCACGGGTGGTGTTGGCTGCACTTCTTTGGCCGTCAACATCGGATGCAACCTCGCTCAACATCCGGAAAACTCGGTGGCTTTGGTCGACCTCGACTTGGCACTTGGAGATGCCGACGTATTCTTGGACACCATTCCCGATTACAGTTTGGTCGACGTAACCCAGAACGTATCGCGTCTCGACTTCCAACTCCTTCGCCGTTCGTTGACAAAGCACTCCTCGGGGCTTTACCTGTTGCCGCGTCCAGTGCAGCTTCAAGATGTGCCTCTCATCAATCCTGATAGTCTTCGCAAGGTATTCGGATTGATTCGCGCATCGTTCACCCACGTTGTACTCGATATTTCAAAGTCGTTCAGCGAAGTGGATCTCACGGCGATGTCGTTAGCCAATGATGTTATCCTCATCGTTCAGCTCGACCTCCCATGCCTTCGAAACATGGTTCGCCTGTTGATGAGCTTCGAAGAGATGGAAGGAATTCGCGACAAGGTCAAAATTGTCGTGAACCGTATGGGATTGGAGAGCGGACAGATCAGTTTGAAGAAAGCCAAAGAGACGATTGGACGGGATGTCTTCCATCAGATCCCCAATGACTATCGAACCATGGTAGAAATGCGCAACAACGGCATTCCCTTGATCGAACAAGCTCCCAAGGCTCCGATCACCTTGGCGATCTCGCAACTGACCGAGAAACTCATCGGCCAATCTCCCATCGAAGGAGAAGGCGTCGAAGAAGAGAAGCAGCCCAACAACGCTGCCAATTGGCTTAGCTTCTGGCCAGGCAAGTCCAAGCCCACCAAAGCCAAAAAGTAGCCAGGCCTATTCTCGTCTCCGCAAGAACTCTTCGACGGTCTAGCGATTTGCCTATTCGGCACATTCGCACCAGCCCGTCTAGCTAGGCTCCCTCCTGGACTTTCCCCATTTTTTGGGAGGAAAGGATTGGAGTGGCGTCATTCTCTTAATTAAGCTTTGCGGTGACATGCTTTATTTCACCCCGAAGTCTTATGAGGCTTCGCTCTTGCCAATGCTGATGGGCTACAGCCATGGCCAAACCCTTGGTGCTTCAATTCGGTGACCGAGATCTTCCGTTTGATATGGCGAAGATCGATCGCGACAAACTGTATGGCTTTAAGAAGACCGAAGCCTACGATCTCCAAGGTCGGCGTTGTGAACTTGCCACGTTGACCAATGATGGTCAGACGATGGTTGCTCTCGGCGGGACCGGAATGGGTTACCTGAACTCCGATGGTGAATGGTATTCCAAAACGGATCTCACCGCAGTTGATGCTGAAGGAAAGCCTTTTGAACCCGTCGCATCAAGTTTTCTTGCGCCAATCAAACTCTTCGATACCGCTACCGTCGATGACTATCTTCAGCATAACATCAAGTCGATCTACGAATTGAACATCGATGTCGAGTGCGATGACCTTCGTCAAGAGCTTTCGAAGGGAACGATCTTTACGTTTGCTTTCAGCTATCGCGGTGGCATTGAAGCGGACACGGCTTTTCTATTGACGAACGATGAAGGTACTCTTTTTCTTGCATTGGGAGTTCCTTCCAAAATCGATTTTGTTGGTCTTCAAACGACAGTCGCTGCGGAGTCCTCACCATCTGAGGATGAAGACGGCGACGATGATCTCATGAGCTTCGATATGATTTAGTATCTGCAGTAATGTGCAGCGAAGGTGATTGCTGATGAACGAGATCCATCTTGCAAACAGTTTGGGACGCGATGCAGTCGTCCAAGCTACCAGCGTGCAACCAACCAAGCGAGTTCGATGGCTCGATCCTCAAGGGAAACAAGCAGCCTCGATTCGCCTTCTCAAAGCCCCAATGGATTGCGATTATCCCGCATTGCTTCAACGATTTGGTTCCAATGACGCTCTAGCCCAAGCGCTGGTCGATTCGGATCCTGAAATCGATTTTGAAAAAACGGGAAGGCTCTTGCGCGATACCGCCCGCGTCTACGTGAACGGCGATGGCGAGTTAGCGCATCATGTTCACTTGGTCGAACGAGTCTTTCATCCCGATGGCACAGAACGGGAAGAACGGACATGGAAACCAACCGAAGCGAATATTTCCGGGACCATTCCCTTGCGATGGTCGGGTGTCTTCGTTAAGAAGCAAGATGCCATTCGCAAGTTTGTCTTTTCAGGCAAGATCCAGCTCCAACATATTAACGGCATTACCTACGATTTTCTCTACTCGATGGCCAAAGAGTTGTCCGAGAAAGACTGCTTGATGGTCCTCGGCGCAGGACCGAAAAGCCGCGAACCATTGATTCTACGAAGAGGAGGAATGCCCTATCGCGGATTCCTAGAGGGACGGATTCTCGAAGATCGCTATTGCCTAACGTTGCACTTCTCGAATCTCGAACTCAAGAAACCAACCTCGGTGCCACAATGATCACCAAGACCGCTGGACTATGGGATCTTTCACGGTCCGAGATCATTCTCGGGAAGTACCAAATTGGGCAAGCGGTCCATCTTGGTGACCCCACATTCCTCCAATCAGCTCAAGATTATCGCCGCATGGCAGCGGCACGAATGGTTGCCATCGAGCCATCGGGAATTGCGCATAAGGTTCCGGAAGGTCGCTACCATGTTAGCCGCAAAATGGATGGTGAGTTTACCGTTCTTTGCTATCGCGATGGTGAACTCTTCACAATCAATCCTGGCGGAACCGTTCGATCCGGACTTCCTTGGCAAGATCAAGCCAAATCGATTCTCGAAAAAGCAAATGTTCGCGAGGCTATGTTGGCTGGTGAACTTTATGGTCACGCTCCAGACGGTGGCCGCGAGAGGATTCACGATCTTCTCAGCGTCATACGACAACCTCGTAGCGAAAGCGAACTCGATCAGATCGCTTTCGCAGTCTTTGATGTCCTATCGTTGAATGGTACGAGCCCCTCCTCAACATTTGCAGATCGATGGACTTGGATTGAAAATACCTTTCCTCAAGGAAACAAGATCCACGCTGTCGAAGCAAACTGGGTCGATAATCCGAAAGCGATCGATCGTTGGGTCGATCAATGGATCTACCAACAAGGGGCCGAAGGGGTCGTTGCAAGAAGTGATGCTGGCGGCACATTCAAGATCAAGCAACGTCACAATCTCGATCTTGTGGTCGTCGGATTTTCGGAATCGACTGGTGATCGTCAAGGAATGCTTCACGATATGCTTGTGGCCGTGAAACGAAACGATGGAACGCTTCAGATCGTTTCGCGAGTCGGTGGGGGCTTCACCGACGAAGCAAGGCGTTTGTACCTGAGCGACCTAAAGGACATGGTCGTAGAGAGTCAATATGCCGAAGTGAATTCGGATCATGTTGCTTATCAAATGGTCGCTCCGCAATGGGTGATTGAAGTGAGTTGTCTCGATGTCCTTTCGCAAACGACGCGAGGTGGGCCTATCCAGCGTATGGTGATCGATTTCGAATCGGGTACGAAGCCTCATTATCGCGTCGTGCGTCCCCTACCTTTGGCCACTTTGATATCCCCACAGTTCATTCGAATTCGCGACGATAAACAGCCTACCCAAGAGAGCGTTCGGATCCAGCAAATCACCGAACGGGTCGAAGTCCCCCTCTCGGACGCGCGAGCAGGAGACCTCGAACAACCTGAAAGCCAAGTGATTCGACGCGAAGTTTTCGTCAAAGAATCAAAAGGGTCTTTGATGATTCGAAAGTTCGTCCTTTGGGAAACCAACAAGAGCGAATCTGACGAATTCCTAGCGTATGGACTCCACTTCACCGATTTTTCTGCCAATCGCAAAACCCCACTGGAGCGAGAAGTGAAGGTATCGAATTCACGGGAGCAAATCGAATCGCTATTCGAACAGATGAAGGCAGATAATATCAAAGCAGGATGGAATGCTCACTCGCACTCTTAATCCCTGAAACCAAAGATCGCTTCTCTCCAAGTCCACCTTACACTCCAAGTACAACGGAATCTCAAAAGGATGGGCTGATTCTACGAGGGAAGGTCCTAGCATGATGGAAGAGGCTAAGTCGAAAGGTTAAGATCAAGGCTTGGCACTTCGTACACTCTGTCGAGCTCGAACCATGACCTTGATTTTCCGCGGTTGGTTTTCAACCCTCGCCATGATGGCGATTTTGTTCGGTGGATTTTCCGAATCGAAAGCACAGTCTCCGATTGAATATCAATCGATTCGGCACAACGGAATCGGCTTTCGAGTTCCAGCTTCTATGACCCTGGAGCCTATTGCAGCCCCACCATTGGTTCATTGGCCAATCGTAGGCGATTGGGATGATCATCATCGACTCGTATTGGTGGAAAGCGCGGGTGTAAACAAGAATGTGGTCGAACAAAGCCAGACCAAACCGCATCGCATGATTC
Organism: Pirellulales bacterium; assembly: GCA_046349875.1. GTDB lineage: Bacteria > Planctomycetota > Planctomycetia > Pirellulales > Pirellulaceae > JAXMBN01. The sequence continues at coordinate 37,949 of JAXMBN010000003.1, read as the reverse complement.
GACTCGTCGATGACAATGGCGATGGAGTGTTCGATCGACGAATCTTAGCAGCCGAGCAACTGGGATTTCCTGAAGGCGTTTTGTGCCTCGGGCCCGATACGTTTGTATCCACTCCACCTCAGATTATGAAGCTTACCGATCGCGACGGCGATGGTATCTGCGAAGAACGATCCGTATGGTTCGATGGCCAGACTCTCACTGGATGCGCAAACGACCTGCATGGTCCCTATTTAGGTCGCGACGGTTGGATCTACTGGTGCAAAGGAGCATTTGCGGAACAGAAGCACGCGACATTGAGTGGCACCGAACTCGTATCCAAGGCAGCGCACATCTTTCGCCGTCATCGCGATGGCGGTCCAATCGAGGCCGTCATGACCGGGGGCATGGATAATCCGGTTGAGTTTGCAATGACTCCTGAAGGAGAACGATTTTTCACGAGCACTTTTCTTCAACATCCAGGTGGGGGCAAACGCGATGGGATCGCTCACGCCGTGTATGGGGGTGTCTATGGAAAGGACCACCATGTGATCCAAGGACACATTCGAACCGGTCCGCTGATGCCTATCATGACGCATCTCGGTCCTGCCGCGCCTAGCGGATTAGCTTGTTGGAATGACGGCAGTCTCTTCTCCGATTTCATGGTTCAGCGTGAACGAGCTCTGGTGGCAGCTGAGTTCAATTTGCAGCGTGTATCGTTGCATGCCCTACAACCACGCGGAGCAACCTTCGAAACGCGATATATCGATCTTGTCTTAGGTGATCGAATCGATTTCCATCCGACAGATATTCTCGAAGATATCGATGGTAGCATGATCATCGTCGATACCGGAGGCTGGTACGACCTTTGTTGCCCGAGTTCGGGCGTAGATCAAGACAAGGCTCTTGGAGGTATCTATCGCCTCTCCAACAAGCAAACACAACTCCATCAAGAGTCCATTGCGAAAGCCGCTACATCGCAACCTATCGATCTTCGAAAACTTCGCGGCCCCCTTTCAGGATCGTGGTGGGAACGGAAGCATGCGGCCATTGCATGGGAAAACCAACCGGAAGGAATGGAGGCCTTACTGGCACAAATCACTAATTCACAACTGGCTCTCGATCTTCGCATCGAGGCTCTTTGGTGCTATTCAAGGGCCTTGACCCTTCATCGCGACGCGCAAAAAGATGCTCAGCTCATTCGAATCTTATCGGCCACTCTCCAAGATGCCGAACCCTCCTTGCGTCAGGTATCGGCCCATCTGGTTTCCTTGCATCGTCTACCTATGCACCTAGCACTGGAGAGGATTGTGGAAAGCGATGGAGTCCTTCAAGTTCGGCGAGCTGCGGCCGAGGGATTGGGACGGTTGGGCCAAGTCTCTTCTCTGAAAAGCCTCATGCATTGCCTCGAAGATAGCGATGAGGATTTGGTCCTTCGTCACTCGCTTCTCTATGCCATGATCGAACTCCGGCAAGAAGAAGCTTTGGCACAGTATATCGATGCGAAATCCCCGACACAGCAAAGCGCAGCCATGTTGGCTCTAGATCAAATGAAGTCGCAGCGATTGCAACCCAAACTGGTGCTTCGCTCGTTATTGAGTTCGAATAGCAATCTTCGCATCGCCGCATTGGATGTCGCTTCGCATCATCCCGAATGGGCAGAAACGCTTGCCAATGACCTTCAAGAGCTATCCCGCGCAAACGGTGATTCGGAACAGGGGCGCGTTTGGCTATCCCTCGTAAGTGCTTGGAAAGAACGTCCCGAAGTAAGGTCCTTAGTCACGGCTCAGCTTTCCTCTGCAAAACAAGCATCTCCCGAAAAGCAAAAACATATCCTCGAGAGCTTGCGACAATTGAGGGACAAGGAACTTAACGCAGAATGGAGTCCTTCCATTGCGGAATGGCTTTCCCAATCCTCGCCGGAACTCGAACAAGGTATCCTCGGTTGGTTGGCAACACTGCAATGGAACGCGGAACGGCATCCGCAGTTGGCAGAAAAGCTCCTTAGCCATGTCAATCAATCGACTCATATCACATTGGAAACCTTTCTTTGGACGCAAGCTCTACCGGATCAATCGAAAGGTATTTCCGAAGCCGTTCTCCTTCGATGGATCGCAGCATTGGTCGATGGCGACGAGTCTGCTCGATCTTGGGCGAGCAAGGCTATTCTCAAAACCCAGTTGACTTCCCAATCGGCGCAGAGATTAATTGAAGGCTTGGCAACCGTTGCGCCGCTCCATTTGCCTTCCGCCATCACGGCCATCAGTCGCGTAGGGGACGACGAGCTTGATCAATCATTGCTGAAGCGATTGGAGTCTCATCGATCCAATCAATCCATACCTCCTGAAACGCTTACGACGGTGTATCGCAATCGCGACAAAAGGTTACAAGATTCCGCAAAGAAGCTGATCGAATTCCTTCAGAAACCTCCCGTGGATGTCGTCGAAAAGCTAAACCAAATGGAATCTCAACTGCCTCCAGGGGATCCTGTACGAGGCTTTCAAGTTTTTCGAGATCAGAAAACGGCTTGTAGTGCTTGCCATCGAATCGGGTATGTGGGTGGAAACATTGGACCAGAGCTTTCCCGCATTGGATCGACACGAACCCGTCGCGATCTCCTCGAAGCGATACTATTTCCTAGCTTGCGACTTGCTCAAAGCTACCAAGCAACGCAGGTTGTCACGACCGATGGAGAAGTGCTCAATGGGATCGTTCAGTCGGAGTCGAGAAATGAACTGGAGTTGGTAATCAATGCTGATCGCATCGTCCGGATCCCCATTCAAGAAATCGAAAAACGTCAACCAAGCACCTTATCAATCATGCCAGCTGGATTGGAGAAAACGATATCCCTGCAGGAACTGGCCGACTTGATTAGCATGTTAGAGTCCAAGAAGTAAATCCTCATGAAGAATTCCTCTATGCTTCGCACCCACCTAATTGCTCTTTCGTTTTTGTTGACTAGTGCGTTCGGATTCACACAAGAAGATGAACGTGCTGCTGAACCTAATTCTCCTGCGGAATGGTACGGCCAGGCCGTTCGTACTGCGGAGCCACGAACTGCTCAAGAAGAACTTCAAGGGTTTCATGTCCCCAAGGGATTTGTGGTCGATTTCGTTGCTAGTGAACCGCATATCCAAAAACCCATGAATATTGCCTTTGATGCCAAAGGGCGATTGTGGGTGACACAAACCGTCGAGTATCCCTATCCTGCCAAAACCCCTGAACAGGCCCGGGATCAAATACGAATCTTGGAAGACAGGGACGGCGACGGTTATCGAGAAAAAGTGACCGTCTTTCGCGAAGGCTTAAACATTCCAATCGGAATCGTTCCTTACGCCGATGGATGTTTCTGCTTTTCCATTCCCAATATTCTGTTCTTGCGTGACATCGATGGCGATGGAGTTTGCGACGAGTCCAAAGTGGTCGTTGGTCCATTCGATACGACTCGCGATACGCACGGAATGGTGAATTCGCTTACAGTAGGGCTCGATGGTTGGATTTATGCCAACCATGGTTACAACAATCAATCCAAGATTCATGGCAGCGATGAGCACGAAATCACTTTGATCTCGGGCAATACATTCCGATTTCGTCCCGACGGATCTCGTGTCGAGCAAGTGACTCAAGGTCAGGTCAACCCATTTGGCGCTTGTGAAGATCGTTGGGGAATTCGCTACACCGCCGATTGTCATAGCGTTCCTATCACGCAACTCCTTCGCGGTGGATGCTATCCAAGCTTTGGCCGTCCTGACGACGGATTAGGCTTCGCACCATCGATGATGAGTCACCTTCACGGAAGCACCGCTATTGCAGGTTTGGCCATTGGCGAAGAATCGCATTTTGCACCTTCTTTCCGTGATAACTTCTTTAGTGGCAACGTCATGACAAGCCGAATCAATCGCAATCGAATTGATCGGGAGGGTGCCACGTCGATTGCAACGGAGCTGCCTGATTTTTTGACGAGCGACGATCCTAACTTTCGCCCCGTCGATCTCCGTTTTGGTCCCGATGGCGCTCTCTACATTGCGGACTTTTACAATCGCGTGATTGGCCACTACGAAGTCCCTTTGGATCACCCTGCACGAGATCGCGAGCGTGGGCGGATCTTCCGAATCCGATACGCCAATGCTCCTAAATCATCCACTGTAAAGTCTTCTGTGGAACGACTGAAATCGACACAACCCGTCGAACGACGTTTTGCTTTGGATCTCCTGACGCAAACATCACCATCGCCTGCAGTGCTTCAAGAGGTCACTCGCATTTTCCAAGATTCGAAGGCACCCGAAGAAGTGCGGGCTACGGCTGGTTGGGTATTGTCTCGAAATCATCGAGCAATGCCAATCCAATGGGAACAAGCCTGGAGTTCATGTGGTCCACTCTTGAAGAATCATCTTGCCTTGATGATCGGCAACCTGGACAAAGCCCCTTCGCTGGAACTCTTGCGATCTTCATTGTATGGCAAGCATCTCGAGGGCATGAACATCGCCTACCGCGCGATGGTAGAAGCGATTGGAATGCATGGCGATGCAACCGATATACAACCGCTACTCAAGTTACATATTCAATGGAGTGCGAACGATCCGGTCCTTTCCCATGCAGCCAAAATTGCAGTCCGTGACTTGATGCGACGCCCCAGCGTTCGCGAAGCGGCCTTAGGCCATTGGACCATCGACTCCACGCCTCCCCAAAGCGCTTCCTCGATCGCCGTTGTCAGCCCGGAAGCAGATACCTTAGTACCGATCTTAACTTCGTTGCCCGGTGAGTTTCCAACGGAGCCACTCATGGCATGGATGCTTCGCAATTCTTCAATAGTGAATGAAGCTTCCAACTCCGATGAGAAACGCAAGAAGTCTGAGGCCATCCGCGAAATCCTCCCTCGTATTGCGATTGCTGTTCCACTGGACCAGAACAAAAAGACCCTTCCCCTTCTTCAAAATCTCTATGGAGACAACCCGGAACAACTCTTGAACTTGCTACTCAAAATAGCAACCGGTCAGGTTCAAAAGTTCGGAGCGTTCGCTCCGGAAATGGATCTAGCCGTTTCGCAAGCTATGGAAAACTGGATCGGAAAAATCCTTGCGGATTCTAATACAAGCCAAGTTCTGACTTGGTATGAACGTGGCGGAAGGACCTTGCGTCCGTGGCCAACACAAAAGCGAAATGTTGATGGCGAGAAGAATCAAGAATGGTTCTTTAGCAGCATTGGAAACACGGAAGAGTATGTTGGAAAATGGTGTACGTTACCTTTCGATGCCCCGAACCAATTGCAATTCTTGATCGTGGGACACAATGGTCTTCCCAAAGACCCAAGCCTTGAAAAGAACCGAGTCGTTTTGCTCGATGCGACAACGGACGAAGTTCTTCAAACGGCTTTCCCACCAAGATCCGACATCGCCAAGGTAGTGAACTGGGACTTGTCGTCATTGCAAGGCCGAAAGGTCCGCATGGAAGTCATCGATGATTGTCCAGGTACGGCTTATGCATGGCTGGGAGTGGGCCGATTCTCCATGTCGGGTTTCAATCCATCGCCTCTACGCGATGCCTTGGAGACACTATCCAATGCCGTCAAGCAAGTCCCGATTTCCTCGATGCCTAAAGGACTCGATCAACTTGCTTCATCCAAGTATGTGGATGCATCGGGGCGATTGCGTTTGCTCGCGGCAATGGGTCGCCAGCAACGACCTCTGGCGGCGCAGTTAATGGATTGGGCTTCTCAGATGGGTTGGGGCATGCGATTCGACGATTTGCCAGAAGGACCTCAACATATCCCGATGCAAGTCTCTCAATGGCCCAAGGATCTTGAAATCGCATGGATATCGCGAATCACTTCCTTTGCAAACACTCATCAGCAAAATGAAATCGTCAAGCTTCTCTCGAGCAGACGTGAGAACCTTCCTTGGCTACGTCAACTGTTGGATCAAGGAAAACTTGGTGGGGACGTACTCGCTAACTTGAATGACGCTTGGTGGGAAACATTGCCAGACGATGATACGGGCAAGCGACTACGGACGTACCGTCCAGCAGATAGCAGCAAGGTCCTTCAAAAACTCAAAGCGGCCGAGTTTCGGATTGCTAATCTCAACAAGGCTCAGGCCGATCCGCAACTAGGGGCGACGCTATTCAAAGAACGTTGCTCTATTTGCCACAAGCTTGGAGACGTCGGCAAAGTGATTGGGCCTCAACTCGAAGGTGTTGGCGGCCGAGGCCTTCAACGGCTTGCAGAAGACATCCTACTTCCGAATCGCAATGTTGATGAACAGTTTCGCATGTCGACGTTGCTTTTTGACGATGGACAAGTCATTACAGGTTGGGTTCGACAACGTTCCAATGAGGTCGTTGTTTTGGCAGATCAGAAAGGCGAGTTAACCACTTATCCCGTCAAATCGGTCGAAAGTGAAAAGCGGAATACGACCTCGCTAATGCCCGACAACTTTGGTGAGGTGTTATCCGATGAAGACTTGGCAAGCGTAATACGATTTCTCGAGCGAGAAGCGTCCAAGCCAGCAACGCAAAAACCATAACGATTCCGCCACTGCGATGCTCGATAAAGAACCTTCGAGGACGCTGCAACCAATCATCGATTTGGTGCGGCGTTTAAGAGAAGGACCATTCGTGGGTCGGACTATCTCGCGTGCCGCACACGATAACCGGACTCATCGCGCTCGGGATTACGAAGAAAACGACTAGGTCGTCGATCGAGCCTTCGCAGAGAAGATGGTTCCGCGGAGACGAATGGCAGTATCGATCAGACGTCGATCTTGACTTCGCCCAGCAACTCCCATAGTCATGCGAATGAGACGCGTTGCCGTTCGATATTCATCGACAGAAAGGGCTCTCTCACAAAGTTGAATGCCGATCTCAGCCATCTCGCGATGGGAGGCAATGGAATTACCATCCAAATAATGATGCTCGAATAACTCCAATCGAAGAGCCCAAGCACTGCGAGCAAACTCACACTCAATTTGATCGCAATAGGCTAAACCGCTCGGCAGACCGTGTTGCTCGGCAGTCAGCTTGGCCAACGATTCCAAGAGGACCAAGCGATCGGCCGAGCCTGTAGGCGATTCATCCAGCCATTGTTGAGCTACTTCAAGTTTGGCTTGGCTTGTTACGTCAGAGCTATGGGATTTCGTCCACGTCTTCCAGAGAGTACCCAAAGCCTTGCGCGATTGAGCGATAGCGATCGGTGAATAGGTGGGAGCCGGAGTTTCCATGACGGGATGTGACGAATCTTCCGCGGCCTTGGGGGATTCCGGTAAATCAGTCTTCGCAATCAAGATTTGCGAAGGAATCGATTCGGAAGGTAGGGCTTCGCGATTCTCTGGTGCACTTGCAGCAGATTCTATCCATTCCATCACATCGTCAGCTTGGCCGGAAATGGAAGGAGCGACAGCAAGTTGAATGTCTTGCTGTCGCTCCAAAGTCGATTGAGGATCTTTTGTATTCGAAGCATGGGATCGATCGTTGAAATTCGCCATGCCTTGCCAGCCAAGGAAGCCAGCAACGAGAACCGAACCGCTAGCAAAAAGCCATTTGCGGACAACGGACATCAGTGGCTTGGGGTCGTCCGATGGATCCTCTTTGAGGAGTCGAACGATTTCCCTTTTCTCCTCGACATGGGTCACCTGAACGGCCGAGTCCACCCACTTCACCAATTCAACGGGAACCAACTCCTCGGCTTTGCCCTTGAGAGCTGGCTGAGGTCGCTGCCAAAGGGCGTTTGCCTGGAGCGCTGGGATTTCCTGTTCAAAACGATCAATGGGATACGCCAATTGAACCCGTTCAACCGCATCGCGTCGGCGGCGTGGGTCCAAGAGACAGTAGGCGGACCAAACGATGGAAACCAATTGGGCATCGAGCCGTTCGCTCATCCAATGGTCTGCCGTCACCGCGAGGGACCTAGCATATTTGCGAATCGCCTTGCGGATTACCTCCGTCCGGGCCTCGCCAGCAGCCAAGCCAAATCGGGCGAATTGCTGCGATTCCAAAGCAGCACCGGACCCTGTCCTACGCCGCTTCTTCGTCGAAAATCTTCCCCGTGACATGACTTGTCTCTTTTTGTTTCTTCGTACTTCCTTGTTCATCGTATCTCTTGTTCAACCCCTTCGAATGTAGAAGGAGTCGCTCCTCGGGCTACCTTTCCCGGTCCTAATTGGACGATTTTTTTCCTCGCCAGTTCCTCGAATTCTCTTTCATCCTACGGTAATTGATTCGTCTATTGGACCCCGAAATTCCCTAAGAAGTTCGCATTTTTTCGAATGCCTATCCCCTCGCCCCTAGGGGTCACCAACGGCGTCATCTCTCCCCTTACCCACGCCACCCATTCCGACTACCACGCCTTCCTCAACAATAGGTGGCTGCCACCTTGCGCGCCAACCGACCGTTTGCAAGCATTTTTCCAGCGACTCCACCGTCAACAATAGGTGGCTGGCACCTTGTGTGTTGGGTGGGCGTCAACCATAGGTGGCTGGCACCTTGTGTGGGGCAAGATAGCAATTGTTATCGACGTGGAACGCAAGCGTTCTTACAATGGCGACCCGTCGAAGGATGCACGACCGTGCCACCCTCTCTACCGTTCCCTTCGACATTCCTGGACCTGTAACCACATCCGACTTGCTATGCGGAAAGGGGACATAGCCTCCAAATGAATACAACGCTGTTGGTGTTCGTTCTTCTTTATCTGATTGCAACTTTGGCGGTGGGTGCGTGGGCAGGTTTGCGAATCAAGAATACGGAGGACTTTGCGGTCGCTGGTCACTCGCTTCCTCTGTACATGGTGATCACGACGAGCTTTGCGACCTGGTTCGGCGCCGAGACGGTAATGGGAATTCCTGCGACCTTTGTCCAGGAGGGGTTACGCGGAGTGATCGAAGACCCCTTTGGTGCTTCGATGTGCTTGGTCTTGGTTGGAGTGTTTTTTGCGACCAAACTTTATCGCATGCACTTGATCACCATCGGTGACTTCTACCGCAAGCGATTCGGGGTGAAGGTCGAGATCATGTGTTCCATCATGATCATTCTCAGCTATCTAGGTTGGGTGGCTGCTCAAATTACAGCCCTAGGATTGGTCTTTTCCATCCTGTCGGGAGGCGAAATCTCGCATCAGTGGGGCATGGTTATTGGAACAGTCTTAGTACTCATCTACGTCATGATGGGTGGAATGTTGGCGGTTGCTTGGACCGATTTCATCCAGATGATCGTGTTGGTGATCGGCCTTTCGTATATCGCTTACTATTCGGCAGACCTCGTCGGCGGATCCGACAAAGTTTTCGCCCTAGCTCGCGAACGCGGCTGGTTCAACATATTGCCCGAAGCGGGCGAAACCACAGCGGCTTCGATTCAGAATTGGATGTTTTATGTGGCAGCCGCCATTACCATGATGTTTGGTTCCATCCCACAACAGGACGTATTCCAACGTGTAATGTCGGCCAAGAACGAATCGGCCGCTCGCAATGGAGCCGTCATCGGTGGACTTTGCTATTTGGCATTTGCATTCGTACCCATGTTTATCGTATCGGCCGCATTGCTCGCCATGCCTGAACATGCTCCCGAGCTTCTTGCGAACGATCCACAGCAAGTGTTGCCGCGAATGATCTTGGATCACATGCCTTTGATAGCCCAGATCTTTTTCTTTGGAGCATTGGTCTCCGCCATCAAATCATGTTCTTCCGCAACATTGTTAGCACCCTCCACCAGTTTTGTAGAAAACATCCTTCGCCACCTCGCCCCGAGCCTCAATGACAAGCAACTCCTCTTTGCGATGCGACTCACCATCTTGATCTTCACGGCCTCGGTTTTGACGTATGCGATCCTTAGCCATGGCACGCCGATCTATGAGTTGGTATCGTCGGCATATCAAGTAACGCTCGTAGGTTCTTTTGTACCACTCACGTTTGGCCTCTACTGGAAACACTCCACGACACAAGGCGCCATTTTGGCGATCATCATGGGTGTCGCTTTCTGGGCCGTCATTATGTTTGGCACTCATCTTAGTGATGTAGTGCCAGCCCTGGAAAAGATCGATGAAAAGGTTCCAGCACAACTGATCGGATTGATTGCAGCTTTGGTCGGTATGATCGGCGGCTCGCTGGGTCCACAGCTCATTCGTAACGATCACCACGAAGCTCGATGAAGATCTAAGCCACGCTCAGATGCCTGCTTAGGCATACCCGGTTTGATCACTCGAGGCATTCATGGAAACTTCCTACCGCGTCGCACATGCCAAACTTGATAACCCTGCCGATCAGCAGGCTGTCTTAGCCATGATGAACGCGTATGCGTCGGATCCGATGGGCGATGGTTGCCCCTTATCCTCATACGCCCACAACCATTTGATTGAAGGCCTTCGGCAACATCCGACATCCTTGTTCTTCTTAGCTTGGGACCAAAATAGCCAACCAATAGGAATCGCAACCTGTTTCCGCGGGTTTTCTACCTTTTCGGCAAAACCAACGATCCAGATCAGCGACTTCTTCGTCCTTCCTTCGCATCGCGGTCTAGGCATCGGATCACTTCTAATGAAAGCCATCGAAGCCGAAGCGATTGCCAGCAAGTGCTGCAAGATGACCCTTGAAGTTCAAGAAAACAACCATGTGGCGCGAAGTGTCTACCGCCGCCATGGTTTTCACCAAGCGATCTACGTCGCGGAAGCAGGCGGTTCTTTGCATCTGACGAAAGCCCTGCCAAGCTCGTAGAGCCACAATCGTGCGTGCACACCCGATATTTACGGTTGCACTGACATTCCTATGTTCGGGCTTTTCTAGACGCCAATGCCTTCGGGGGTCGACCAATAGCCGCCGCGTTCATGATCGCATCGTACTCGCTCGCCGCGAACCTGCTCATGCATTTGGCCGCGATCATACACAAGCCTTCCGTGAACCCATGTCATCACCGGCCAGCCAGTGAGCGTTTCACCGTGCCATGGCGACCATTTCGATTTGGTCCATTGGTCTTCATTGCGAATGGTGCGTTGAAGATTTGGATCGACGAGCACGAGATCGGCATCGTACCCTGTTTCAATCCGTCCTTTTCCAACGAGTCCCCACACGCGGGCTGGTGCATCGCTCATCCATGAAGCGATATCCACATACGTGCAGCGTTTCAGCGATGCCTGATGCAACATCAAGGCCAGCGAGTTCTCTACCGCAGGCAATCCGCTCGGCGACTGTGGATAGGGCAGCGCCTTTTCAGAGAGCAAATGGGGAGCGTGATCGGTCGCGATTACCTGGATGTCTCCTTCCAAAAGCGCCTTCCATAGTACCTGACAATCCTCTTGAGACTTGATGGAAGGATTCATTTGAATGAGCGAACCGAGGCGCTGATAATCGTCGACTGAGAAAAACAAATGGTGCGGACACACCTCTGCCGTCACCCACGGCTTGGCAGGGGCCAGCAAAGGAACTTCCGCTCCCGTGCTCACATGCAGCACGTGAAACCGGTGACGATGCCGAATAGCCAGATCGATGGCTCGTTTGGTCGCAATGATTGCAGCTTGATGATCACGAATGCGCGAATGATCTTCAACACGATGCGTTCCTTGAAATCGTTCAGCATTCGCTCGTACTGTCGCCTCATCTTCGCAATGAGCACAAATCGGCAACTTCGTATCCCCGAAGATGCGCTCCAGCGCTTGCTGATCATCGACCAATAGGTCGCCGGTACTCGACCCGATAAAGATCTTGATCCCGGGAATATTGGTTGCGCGTTTCAACTCCTCCACATTGTCGACTGTGGCGCCAATGTAGAACCCGTAGTTCACCAACGACACCTGGGCGGCCCGTTCATACTTTTGCTCTACCAATTCAACGGTCTTGGCTGCAGGTTTCGTATTGGGCATCTCGAGATAGGTTGTGATTCCACCTGCAGCGCACGCGCGGCTTGCCGTGGACAGATCCTCTTTGTGGGTTAAACCTGGTTCGCGAAAGTGCACTTGGTCGTCGATCACTCCAGGCATCAGCAACAGTCCCGATGCATCCACTCGCTGATCTGCGGTTGCCGTATCAGGAGCATCGAGCGAAACAATTTTGCCCTGATCTACCAACACATTCATGCGGACCATGGCCTTGGGGAGAACGACATCAGCATTGCAAATGAGAGTCTTCATAGGAAGTTCGCTATGTTGAAACGTGAATGGAATAATCGCTTGTTAGGAAACACCAAAATACTGTCGAAGATATTGTTCTCGATCCGACGCTTGAACGTATTCTACCATGGCATACAACTTCAGCTGATCACGCCGTTTTTTCTCAGCACGCAATTCCGCTGAAGAAAGTTCGTGAGGCAATTCCGCCAGGATTTCTAGTTGGTCGAATGCTTCTTCATCGGCGATCACGCCGCTTCGTTGCAATAGCCCCAAAGCGGTGAAAAGGCGTTGGTCTCGAGTATTTCGATCCCCCATCCTCTTACTAAGCCACTCGATGCCAAAGGATCGCACTGCATCTTTTTCTGTAACCAAAACTTCGTAGAGCCGCTGAAGGAAATCGGCGTCGGGATTTCGTCCCTCAACGAACTGCATTTGTGTAAGCAGATCTTCCTGATCGTATAGCAAGCGACATAGCGATGGTGCACCATCGCGACCTGCGCGTCCAATTTCTTGATAGTAACTTTCAAGAGAGGAGGGGACATCCGCGTGGATGACAAATCGAATGTCAGGCTTGTCGATCCCCATCCCAAACGCATTGGTCGCCAACACCACCTCACACTCACCAGCCATAAATGCATTTTGAATCGACTTGCGATACGAACGCGATAGATCTCCGTGATAATGAAGATGCGCGATCCCTCTTCGTCGCAACTGCTCGCTGAATTCCTCTAACGTACGAATCAACGTGAAATAGATAATCCCCGAGGCTTCCCTGCCTCCATTCAAGCGTTTTGCTTCTTCCATCCCAACTACGATCGATTCGATCTTCTGCTGAATCCCCCAAACCTGTTCGACTTCTAACTTCAAATTGGGCCGATCTATGCCTTGATGGAATAGCGCTGGTTCATCCGCTTGCCCTTGGATGCCCAACTGCTGAAGAATATCCTTCTGCACCTCTGGTGTTGCCGTAGCAGTGAGTCCGAGCGTTACGGGATTTCCAAGCTTTTCGCGTATCGCCGGAATACAGGAGTAATCCGGACGAAAATCATGTCCCCATTGGCTAATGCAATGGGCCTCATCGATTGCCAACAAGCGGACTTCACGTCCTGCAATCGCTTCAAGAAACTCTGGCTGGCGGAAGCGCTCGGGAGTCACATAAAGAAGCGCGAAGTCTCCAGCTTTCAGTCGCTCTAAACGGAGCTGTCGTTCCGATCGCTCGAGCGATGAATTGATAAACGTGGCGGGAATCGCACGCGACACCAAACGATCGACCTGATCCTTCATCAACGCGATCAGCGGTGAAAGCACCACCGTCAGCGCCGCTTGAACACCATCGTTGCGGTCATACCAATACAGAGCAGGCAATTGAAAGCAGTTGGATTTCCCGCCTCCGGTGGGCACGATCACCAAGGAGCTACCGCCTTGCAAAGTCCGTTCGATCACTTCCCTCTGAGGATACCGAAATTGATGATACCCAAAGACGTCGTTGCGCAACGCTTCAAGCGCGTCCAATCGCACGATGTTAGTTCGTTTCGAGACACTCGATACCCTATCCACGGACCGCTTTTCATCCCACGATCGCTCCTCCGATTCCCTGTTGTCAAAATTGCTTATTAAGGGAATGGATACTCGTTCAACGATCGACGTTAGGACATTATGTATCGAATTGGAGATTTGAGAACGGGAGTAGGGATTTCTATCTTAAAGGAAGGCACCGATGAAGATGGCAGTTTGGATTGGTCGCGTGATTTTACCCTGGTGGTCGTCATGTTCAGCTTTGTGCCGCCATCATGAAGTTTGTTTGAGGCGCGCCGATCTAGAAGAAGGTCTGAAATGCAGATTCCAATGACCCTCATTACGACTATCGCCATTCTCGAGGTTCTCTCGGTCGTGTTCTATGCGATTCCCCAGACAGCCATCATCGGTGCCATTTTGCCGACTGGCTACCTTGGCGGGCGATTATGACTCACCTTCGTGTGGGAGATCCTGTCGTCGTCCACGTGGTCCTTGGCGTATTCATTTGGTTGGGCATTTTTTACGCGAACCACGTCTTCGATCATCTCCAATTCGGCTTTGCAACACAAGCAAACTTTTAAACTCCAGTCCCTCCGATTGATCGATCGGCAACATTCCCCACTTGTCGATTATGGCTGACCATCGCGAGTTCCGCCATAGATGCGCGTTTGCTTGTCGGCAAAATCATGTTGCAACACAATTGTCGTATCACCTTCGCAATTTTCATTCCGCCTTGTGAAGATGGTTCGATGGGATTGGCATAGTCCGTCTTCTCGCGAAAAAGCGACCTCAAATCGATCACGGGCAATCCCTTGCCGAAAAAGCGTTTCTGGTGATCCCGTCATTGAATACAGAGAGGCGCAGCACCGGACATTGGCGCGTTGCAGGCCGTTGAAGCTGACTATAGACATCGTGCAGACCGCACGCCAAAATTTTTCGCTGCGCTCAATATCGTCTCATATTCTTTGCCAAATCTCAATTGCAACGCCGCGTTTCGAAAAGCCCAGAGCAATGGAAACCTCTTCCTGTAAAACAGCTTGATTCCAAAGTGCGCGTCGTTTCACCCGAGCTGATAAGATGCGTGCGAGACGGAATCTGCTCGACGTTGAAGCACGTCGCCCGTTCGACTACCATCGACAGCCAGAAGAGTCGCTTGCCAATCAGCCCCCATGACTTGCTTCACTTGATCAATGACTGCAGGGCCGTTGCCTACATAGGCTTTGCATATCCAAAAAATGGAGTCACCTAGCAAAACAATGCCCTTTCATGGTTTCTCCCAATAAAGGCAAATGGGCTAACCCAACCCTGCTGCACACATCCAACCATCCAGCGGCGACGCAACGTTTTCATCGTAATCCTCACATGCATGTAGAGATCCACTCGTGTCTCTATGATAGCGACAGTTGGCTTAAACAAGCTTCCTTTGCATGACCTTCGTTCGACGCATTTTAGTCCAAGAGTCTTTTATGAAATCACACTCTCCTCGTCCTTGGCGGCTCGATGAAAACAATCTTGCCATGGTTTTGGAAGAATCCATTTGAAGCGTAATCCTTCCCTAGCGCAACCGAACCGCACAATCTCCATTGTCTTAAGAACGGACTGCTACGAGGTGCGTTCGACGCTGACACGATCGCTCAAGAAGCAAACCAGCAGAGCGAAATGCGTCGTCCTGCTAATGATACCGTATATGGAACGGAAACCAACATGCAAGAGTTCCTGCTGGCGATGAATCTTCAGCCAACAAATACTTCTTGCCATGCTCGTGACCCCGTTGCAAGCTTGACGAAGTCTGGTATCTCCAAGGTTGTTTTGCTCAATAGCCACGGAGGCAATGACTTTAAACCCTTTCTGCGGGAACTACATGGCACTACATCAGCTCATCTCTTTCTCTGCAATTGGTTTCAAATGGTTCGCGATGTTTCTTCAAAGATCTTTGAACACCCAGATGACCATGCAGGTGAAATGGAAACATCGATGATACTGGCTTATCGCCCCGAGCTTGTAGCTCGCAATTCGGATGGATCCTTGACTGCGGACGAAGGTAAAGCTCGTCCCATGCGCATGGCTGCATTGCAACATGGTTGGGTATCGATCACGCGTCCTTGGCACTTGCTTACAACGCAGTCCGGTTGTGGCAATCCTCATGCCGCGACGTCCGACAAAGCTCACCAATTGATGGAAGTCGTTCGAGCTCGGCTCGTACCGTTCCTGGTAGAGCTCTCTCAGTCACCGCTGGATCCGCATTTTCCATTCGAGACCTAGGAGGCGAATCTCGGTCTAGGAAGTCGGAATAATCGCTACAAACTGAAAGGGCCACCTCAATTCCGCATTCCACTTCCTCGACCTTGCCAGCCGATAGTGGAACGTGGGGTACCTTTGGAAGACGGATCGGTGCGCATCGCTGGCTGGAGGTCTGTCCAGACTTGCCGCGAGACACCGCCGTATTTTCGGATGCGAGCCCTTCATGAACGCGATCTTATTGAATCCCAAAGTCAAAAGTACGATTCACACCCTGGTGCTTTGGTCACCGTTGTGGATTGGGTGCTGCTTGCTTTGTTTCGCTCTTAGCACGGTCTATTGTTTCGGTTTCAAGAAGAATGTCTGGCTTGCATCGCAAGCGTTGACCCTTCGCGATGAAACCGCTGGGGCAACGATGCGACTGGGACGGTTTGAGAGTTCCACGCAACTGAAGGCGGCTCAGGAAATGGTGCTGGATCTTGCAAGAAATCAGCAAGTCATCCGCAATGCGTTCATGGCAGTTGGACCTGATGCGTCCGTTTTTGGAATATCATCCGAGTGGCCAACCAATCGAGACATCAAAGAATTCGCCGATCAAAGTCTGTCGGTTCATGCACCGCGCGGCGCCGAGTTCGGCGCCACCGAGACGGTGTATCTCGATGTGAAACACACCAATCCTCAACGAGCAATTCAATTGACCAAAGCGATGTGCGATTCTCTCGAAGACTACATGCGTCAAGTCCGCGAGAACCGAGCTCAGAGCATCGTCGAAGAAGTTACGCAAGCTCGCGAGAAGGCTCGGTCTGAATTGGCAAAAGCGACGAAGAGACTTCAAGAGATTGAACGTTCCATCGGATCGGATTTGCCGGATCTTCGCAGCATGGTCGAAGTCGGTGGTGGTAGCAGTTCAAGAACCGCTCTCGAGCAACTCAGGCAAGAAGCTCGTCAGCTCGATGCCAAACGCCAAGACCTTGAAACCGAGTTGCAGATGCTCACTTCGGCAGCTGCAAATCCCGCGGCGTTTATTTCTGCGCCTGGGTCTCTGCTCAATTCTCAGCCGGGTCTCAAGCGGCTTCGCGAAGGCCTCGTCGATGCCCAACTCACCCAAGCTCAGCTTTCAGGCAAGTTCACCGATGATCACCCCAGTGTTACCGCAGCGAAGAGTGCCGTATCAGACATTACGGCTCGCCTCAATTTTGAACTGCAAGCAGCACTGCAGAATGCCAAGCAAAGTTTAGCCTCCTGCGATGCAAGCAAGAGCCGACTGGATGCTCAAGAAAAAAATTTGGAAGAGAGAATGGATCGCCTGGCGGAGAGCCGTGCCATCTATGCCAACATCGTGGCTGAAGTCCGCACGCGAGCCAACATTTTGGAACAAACCGAACGCGAACTTGCCGAAGCTGAAGCATCGCGTATTTCTTCACAATCGACCAGTTTGGTCACTCGCGTCGATAGTCCTGTTCTAAGCGACCGTCCCGTAGGACCTGGCAAGACAACCATTATTGCGGGAGCAACGATGGGCGGATTGATGCTTGGACTTGGACTAGTCACGTTGATTCATCCTCTTCTATTCGCCAATGCCCATGGTCGTCGATGGAGTGACAACGCAGGCTTTGGCCGTCGAGCTGAAGATCGGACAGTCGATCGAGCGTCCGCTTTTCTCGCCGCCGATCGTATTTCGCACGCGGTCACCAAGCCCTTGGCTGCTGAAATTCCTGCGGAATCAAACCAGGTGTCGGTGGTACCACCCTCCGCCTGCTGATCCAGCACCTGCTCCCGCTACCGTATTTGCAGAAACAACGTCTCAGCCAGTTGTGCCGGCGTCGCCTATTCCGGTTTCCTCTGTAAGCCGATGGAACGTCATCCTCTCAACATCGAAGAGGCCAACCTCTTCGATGCACTCGACGTTGATACTCACGAGTTGACGCGGCGATTAATGGAGATGCAACCGGTGAAACCCAAAACCGTTCCGGTTCGAAATCCACTCTCGAAACCCGCGCCAGTTCCCCAAGAAGAAGTTGCAGCATCTTCTGCGAAGACGGAGGTTGCGCAACTACCTGCTCAAGAACGACGACAGCATCCACGGCGTACGTCAACTTCGAAACCACCGATTGCGGTTGCGGTTCGCGAACAAGGCCGAAGCTAGAACACTTCTTTTCGTTTTGATTACCTGGCACATACTTGGCATTCGTAGCGCTACGATGCTGATTCGTAAGCGTGCGCCAGTATTTCAGCAGCGCGATCGACCTCTTCATCGGTGGTCGTCCATCCCAGGCTAATACGGATAGTCGAATCGGCAGAAGCGGGAGTGACTCCCATTGCGGCCAATGTCGTGGCCATTCCGAGATAACTATCGGAACGACCTTCATGTCCAACTGGCCCTAAGCAAAGCTCGGGACATTTCGCCACAATGCCCCGCGCCGATTTCCCCATGAACTCCAAACTGAGTATCGATGGTAATCGCTCGGCACGCCGACCGTGCAGATGCACTTGGCTCGGCAACACTTGTTCGAGTCGGTTCAGAAATCGATCGGCCAAAGTTTGTAATCGATCAAGAATATCGACTTGACCATCCTGCGCGAGCCTAGCTGCTTGACCTAACCCAGCGATGCCTGCAACATTCTCCATTCCCGGTCGCAATCCACTCTCCTGATACTCGCCGTGAATGATAGGTTGAATGGCGATGCCATTGCGAACATACAATGCACCAACTCCTTTGGGGCCGTACATTTTGTGCGAACTGAGTGAGAGCATATCGACTTGCAATAGTTCTAAATCGCATCGGAGCTTTCCGACCGACTGGCAAGCATCGGTATGCAAAACGATCTCGCGTTGATCACAGAGTTCTCGCAAATGACGAATGGGCTGCACCGTCCCAATCTCATGATTCACATGCATGATGCTGATGAGCTTTGTACTCTCGCGCAACGAGCTTTCCAGATGATCGAGCTTGACAACACCTTGATCGTTGCAGCCGATCCGAGTCACTTTCCAGCCTCGCTTTTGCAATGATTCCGCACAGCGTGAAACGGCCAGGTGCTCGATGGCGGAAATGATCATGTGCGGTTCAGCCCCAGGGCCGAGTCCGTTTTCGATCTCTTGTGCTGCCCCAAGCAAGGCGAGATTGATACTCTCGGTGCCGCTGGATGTAAAATAGATTTCACTGGGATGGCAATGCAGCAATGTTGCCACAGCATTGCGTGCATCTTCCATGGCCTCAAAGGAAACTCGCCCCATCCAATGATGCGACGAAGGATCCGCAAAGTGCTCGCCCAAAAATGGCAACATGCCCTCGCGGACACTCCCTGCTAAGGGCGTAGTGGTCGAGTGATCGAGATAAATTGTCCGCATCAGGAATTCCTTGATTAACAGCTCTTTCCATTACAATTGCAGACGTTCGGAATTCCATGCCGAACTGAATCGGCTCGCCGTGCAGCTCAGATTGTACGATTTTTGCGACGGTCGTATCGATTGTTCTGACCGTTGACGAAACATCGAACGCTTGTCTTCCATTGCGGCGGGCAGCGGACGTACTGGAACGTGAATTAGTGCCCACGGTTGGGACAACCGAGCTACCATTTCTACGGTTGGGACAACCGCGCTACGGTTCTCGTAGTGCGATTGTCCTCAATCGCGAAGTGCCAGCGGACATGCTGGAACGTGAATTAACGCCCACGGTTGGGACAACCGCGCTACCATTCCCACGGTTGGGACACCAAACAACGTTGCAAGCACAAATTTTGCGCCTTTTCCGGCAACGGTTCGAGCCTATGATGAAAGCACACCTTTCGTATTTGAGCCAAAGCACCCCGAAGCAATGGCGATTTGGATAGGATCGATCAGCAAAACATGGCCAAAGGCGACCTTCTTTACGTTCCCTGTCGATTGGGTTTGGTACGTTATCGCCACTATGGAATCGACCTAGGTGATGGCAATGTCATTCATTTGGCAGCCGACTCTTCCACGCAGTCATCAAAGCAACCCGACCTTCAATCGATGGAGGTTCGATCCGTCTCGCTGCAAGAGTTCGCGGGAAAAAAGAACATCCGCGTGGAGTCCGTCAAGAATCCATTGTCGGTCGAGGAAACATTGGAACGAGCTCAATCAAAGCTGGGCCAGAAATATTACCACTTGACCGAACAAAACTGCGAACATTTTGCTCGATGGTGCAAAAGCGATGCCGCATGTAGTTTCCAGGTCGAGCGTGGAACGACGACGACTCGATTCGTTGTTCAATGCGGAGTGAAAGCCATCCGAGTTCTCGCATCACGCCATACCGCTCAACAGGCCATTCGAGCCGTTCCCTTGTGGACCAAGTCCATCGCCTGGCCAAAGTCGAAACTCATTCCATCTGCCTTGGCATGTGATGCCATGGATTGGGGAGCAAACTGTGGAGCTCGGTATTTCGGGGCGACGCGCGAGCAATCGCAACACATTGGGACGGCTGCGGGGTGTTTGACGGCTGGCATCGTAGGCTTTGCGGCCGGTGGTCCCGCAGGTAGCACAGCGATGATTGGTCTTCATTTAGCGAGTAGTCGATTAGCTCAGCATCTCGTCGATTGCACGTCGAATGCAATTGGTGATTGGTTTTCAAGCGAGCCTCAATCGCCAGCGAACCCCTCTTAATGCGATTCTTCGGCGTTGATCAGAAACGTTGCCATGTGGGCAAAAAACTGCTTGACGATCGATGCGGCTTGCGGATCCCAGTTCGACTCTTCAAATGCCATTTCCATCAATTGGATCCAACGGTCGCGGGCTGATTGATCGATGGGAAAAGGTGCATGGCGCATCCGAAGACGTGGATGACCTCGCTCTGCAATGTATTTCTGGGGACCGCCAAACCGATAGATGAGAAAATCACGAAGCCGGTCTTCTGCACCTTTCCAATCATCCTCGGGATACATGGGGCCTAGGATCGAATCTTGGGGCACACGGCGATAAAAGGCCTGAACGAGTCGCTCAAATCCCTCCTGGCCAACCACCGCATAAACATCCTGCTCTCTCATCGCATTTGGATCCTCAATTGTCTTTCAAAAACGCAGTCAATCAGTCTGAAAGGGGACCTTGGCCGAGTCTTTCTCGTACGCATAGATGGGACTGTGTGGTATACTTAGACTTTTCAGAAATGTTTCGTCGGCCTCTAGCCATCTCATTTTATCCGTGAATCCCATCCATTTCGCTCTTCGCCGCCCTCGCACCATTCTTGTCATGACTTTGGCATTGGTGCTTGTTGGACTTTAGTATCCTTCGCCCAAAACAGTGGGATGATTGGCTCAAGTCTCGAGGCATTGACCTGCCTCTCAAAAGGATGGCGATCGACATCTTCCCGTCGCTCAACTTGCCGGTCATCTATGTCTGCCAACCCTATGGTGGCATGGACCCTGCACAGATGGAAGGGCTGCTTACAAATTATTATGAGTATCACTTTCTGTACATCAATGGTATTCATCACGTAGAGAGCCGCAATGTTCAAGGGACCGCTTTGATGAAGCTGGTCTTTCATCCCGGAACGAACATGGCTCAAGCGATGGCTGAGACCATCAACTATGTGAATCGGTCGCGAGCCATGATGCCTCCTGGAACGGTTCCTCCGTTCGTCATGCGTTTTGATACAGGCAGCGTTCCGGTTGGATACTTGGTTCTATCGAGCGGAACGAAAACGATCGCCGAAATTCAGGATCAAGCGCTCTTCAAAGTTCGCCCGATGTTTTCGTCCTTGCCAGGTGTCTCGGCACCGCCACCTTTTGGCGGTTCAGCCAGGAGCATCGTCATTCGAGCGAATCCGGATCGCCTTCGATCGTTTCAGATATCTCCTGACGAAGTCGTCCAAGCTTTATCGCTTGGCAATACGATTAGTCCGTCTGGCAATCTCAAGATTGGTGAACGCTATCCTGCGGTACCCACCAACGCCATGGTTCGTGACATTCGCGAATTGGGCCAAATTCCGATCAAAACGGGAGAACAAACCGTATACCTTCGAGATCTCGGCACTATCGAAGACGCTGCGGATCTCACGACAGGTTATGCGTTGGTCAATGGCCGTCGCGCCGTTTACATCTTGGCCACCAAACGAGCCGACGCATCGACCATGAATGTGATCGATGAAATCAAACAAGCGCTTCCTAAAATGCAAAAGGAATTGCCGGATGATATACGTGTCTCTTTTGAATTCGATCAGTCTCCCAATGTGACGCGAGCCATTACAAGCCTGACGATGGAAGGATGTCTCGGAGCATTTCTCACCGGTCTCATGGTTTTGTTATTCTTGCGAGATTGGCGGAGCGCCATCGTTGTCGTTCTCAATATTCCATTGGCCATCTTGTTTAGTGTTACGTGCTTGTGGCTTTCCGGTCAAACCATCAACCTCATGACGCTCGGCGGTTTGGCCTTGTCGGTGGGAATTTTGGTCGATGAGGCAACGGTTGAGATTGAGAACATCCATTCTCGGTTGGCTCGTGAATCCAGCGTGGCGATGGCGGTTTGGCATGGGAATCAAATCACGGCGGTCCCGCGTCTGTTGGCCATGTTATGCATCCTTGCGGTGTTCATTCCAACCTTTTTCATGACCGGTGCCCCCCGCGAACTTTTTGCACCCTTAGCGATGGCTGTCGGATTCGCGATGATCGGATCCTACATTCTGTCGAGCACTCTCGTTCCTATCCTTTGCATCTGGTGGTTGAAGCCTCACTCGCATCCTCAAAGGTCGTGGCTCGCATCCTTGTTCCAACCATGGACACGTTGGAGTCTTTATAGTCGCTGGGTGCTCGTCCCCACGTACTTGCTTGTTAGCCTTTGGATTCTCGTCATGTGGTTGCCACGACTTCCCACCGAGATCTTCCCAACGCAAAATGCCTCCGAGTTTCGCCTACGAGCTCGCGCTCCCGATGGAACGCATATTGATACGACCGAGAAAATGGCTCAAGACGTACTCGATGCGGTCAAGAAAGCCGTTGGCGAAGATAAGATCCGGCTATCGCTGGGCTACGTTGGAACCGTCCCTGCATCCTTTCCGGTGAATTCGGTTTATCAGTTCTCCCGAGGCCCCGAAGAAGCCATCCTTCGCATCGCTTTTCATGACGACTCGAAAACGGATGTTGCTGCCTTAAAGGAAACGCTTCGCCTACAGTTTGCAACACAATTCCCGAATGTGCGATTCTCCTTTGAACCTTCCGATATCGTTAGTGAGGTGATGAGCTTCGGATCCTCGACACCGATAGAGGTTGCCATTCGCGGTGGTTCGATTGCAGAGAACAAAGAGTTCGTTCAGAAGGCGCACTCGAAACTCGCCACACTGGCAACGCTTCGCGATGTCCAGACAGTCCAGTCGCTCGATTACCCGACTGTCGATGTTCGCATCGATCGCGAAAAGGCAGGCCTCTCTGGTGCCAACATGTCGCAAATCAGTCGGTCTGTATTGGCAGCGACATCCTCGAGCCGTTTCGTCGTTCCTAATTATTGGCCCGATCCCAAAACCGGGATCGGCTATCAAGTCCAAGTCGAAATTCCACAACCATCAATGGATTCGATCGATGATTTGGGAACGGTTCCTGTCCTGAATCAAGATGGAAGATCCTTGCTTCTCCGTGACGTTGCTCAAATCGTTCCCTCGTCGATGCCAGGTGAATTTGATCGCTACAATATGAAACGTGAGCTTTCCATGACAGCCAACCTCGCATCGCAAGACTTAGGGAAGGTTGCTTCCGATGTTGATCGAGCCATGGCAGAGGTCAAATCGCTAGATGATCAAGCCAAGGCAGAATTGGAAAAAACCGGTGCCAAGCCCGGCCGCATCTCGTATGAACTGCGTGGGCAGATTCCTCCTTTTCGGCAGATGCTCAGCGGCTTAGGCATTGGCTTGTTATTGGCCTTGATCTCCATCTTCTTGATGCTCTCCGCAAACTTCCAATCGTTTCGGTTGGCACTGGCGGCCGTAGCGACCGTTCCTGGAGTGGTCAGCGGTGCGGTCCTCATGCTGATTGCAACAAGCACGACGCTCAATATTCAATCGTTCATTGGAATGATCATGGGGCTAGGGTTGCCATGGCCAATGCGATTCTTGTGATTACGTTTTGCGAAACACAGAGAAGCCAAGGCAAGACAGCTTTGGAATCGGCAGAGCAGGGCATTGTCGATCGCTTGAGGCCCATTCTCATGACATCTTTGGCCATGATGATGGGTATGCTTCCGATGGCGTTCGGACTTGGAGAAAGTGGACAATCGACAGCACCACTGGGTCGAGCCGTGCTTGGTTCGCTGATCGGGGGAACGTTGACGACGTTGTTCGTTCTACCGTCCCTTTACGCTTTCCTCATCGCCACCAAAAAATCAACTCACCATTCACTGCATCCGTTAGATGAACCCCATTCCAATGACAAGACACAATTGGGAGCGCTTTCTTAATATGAAAAAGTTGCCACATTTCTGGCGTGTCGGTTTTGGACTGGCCATCGCATCGCAAGCGTTGGGATGCGCTCCCAACATACGCGTGTCGAAAACCGAATATCAGAACAACGCATCCTCAAACAGCGCCACTTCGGAACTTCCCAAAGTCGCCATCGTAAAACCAGTACGCAAGACCTTGACCCAGAAAACGGAGCAACCAGGTCGAATCGATGCGTTCAATACAACGCCGATTCATGCGAAGGTTTCAGGGTATGTTGCCAAGTTGCTGGTCGATATCGGCGATCGTGTACAAGGTCCACGCTACGATGCGGAAGGGAACGTGACTGAACCAGGACAGCTACTCGTTCGCCTCTCGGCTCCCGAACTCGATGAAGAACTCAAACAAAAGCAGGCCTCGGTCCAACAAGTGGAAGCCGAAATCGCTCAAGCTAAAGCGGCCGTCGAAGTTGCGAAAGTAGCCTACCAATCCACGCAAGCAACGATCGATCAAGCGAAGGCTCACTTGGTCCAACGCGCTGCAAGCCTCGACAAGTTCCAGTCGGAACTGGTGCGGATGGAAAGCCTTGTAGCATCGCAAACCGTTTCCTCCAAAATCGTGGATGAGACCCGCTCAGAAGCTAAGTCGGCCGAAGCATCCAAGCTGGAAGCGGAAGCCGAGCTACGATTGTCGCAGTCGCATCAACAAGAAGCACAGATTGCCGTCGTGAAAGCTCAGGCCGATTTGGACGCCATCATCTCTAAACGGAACGTGGCGCAAGCCGATTGGGAACGAACGCAAAGCATGCATCGGTATCTCGAGATTCGTGCACCTTATGATGGCACTTTGACCGAACGCCATGTCGATTTGGGTGAGTTGATTCAGGCGGCTCGTTCCGCTTCCGATACACCTCTTTTTGTCATCGTTCAGGCCGATACGTTAAGACTTGCTGTGGAAGTCCCCGAAGTCGATGCCGCCTTGGTCAGCATCGGCAGTCAAGCCTCCGTTCGAATCCCAGCCCTTGGTAATCAGGCGTTTCAAGGGAAGGTCGCGCGAACGAGTTGGGCATTGCAATCATCCAATCGAACGCTGCGATGCGAGATTGACATTCCCAATGCTGACGGAAAATTGCGTCCCGGAATGTACGCTCAATTGGAACTAACCGTTGCAGAACGCCAAGACACCCTTGCTCTGCCTAAGACAGCCATCCTTCAACAAGATGGACAGCACTACTGCCTCGTTCGCAATGAGCAGGGCACACTCGAACGTCGTAATCTTCAAGTGGGCATTCGTAGCACCAGCGAAATCGAGGTCCTGGCCGGGGTGCAGGAATCCGATTCGGTAGTTGCTAGCAATGGCAGCGCCTTCAAAGCGGGGCAATCAGTTGCCGTCAATGAACAACGCTAGCTCTCGGAATGTTCGGTTTGCACCGATTGGATGAGATCTGTTTTCTAGCGTTCGCTCGTCAGTGAGATTCCTTTCGAGGAATTGCATTGGTTTCAACCGATGGATGAGATAGAGGACCGAAGTACAGGATGTCTTCGCCTCTAAAATCCATGGGTATCACACATGCCCAAACAGTAGATCGCGGAAACGAGCACTCGGAACGACGACTATTCATCCGGTTACGGAAACGATAGCGCCGATTCTTTGATGCCATCCTGAGCACAGGAAAGCAAGGAGGCTTTCGTGAAACGCTCCCACCGATGGTGCATGATCCTATTGGGTCTTCAGGTCGTACCCCTATTGCATGGTTGTCGTTCGACGCCGCGATGGATGAATCGACGGTCGGAAGCTGTTGCCTTACCTTCGCAGACCCCAAGCCTTTCGGTTCCGCTTCCCTCCGAGGTCTCTGGTTCGCCTCAAGTTACCGTACAACAAAATACTCTTCTTCCTACGACGAAACCAACTCAAGCGAGCGCGGGTACCTTTCAGCTCAGTTCCTATTCCCATGATTCGGAACGTTTGGCAACAAACGATGCTGATTCCCATTCCGAAGGCATTCTGCATTCGGTCGCTCCTCGCAACTCCATCGAGGAAGACGCACCAACGCCATCGTCGGAAACACAATCGATTGATTTGACAACAGCATTATTGTTGACGAGTGGTCAAAGCCCCCAAATCGCGTTCGCCAAGGCAAGAATCGATGAGTCTCTATCGCAATACGATCGAGCGCAGGCGATGAAGCTTCCTTCCCTGCGAGCTGGGATCAATTACAACAAACATGAAGGCCGCATTCAGGATATCGAAGGCAACATCGTCGAAGTGTCCCGTGGATCACTCTATTCTGGGTTAGGGGCAGGTGCCGTCGGAGCTGGATCTCCCGCCGTCCCCGGAATCGTCTCGCAGTTTCATGTGGCAGACGCGGTATTTCAACCACGCATCGCTCAACAAACTTGGCTGGCTCGCCGCGCCGGTGCCGAAGCAGCAACCAATGATGCGCTTTATGCAACGGCGATCGCTTACATCGCCTTATTGCATGCGCAACAAACACGCGCCATTACTCAAGAGGCGTTCCAGCAAGCTGAGGAATTAGCCAGAACGACAGACGAGTTTGCCAAAGCTGGCGAAGGCTTGGAAGCAGACCACGATCGCGCGAAGACCGAGGTCGCACTCCGTAAAGCAGAAGACTTGCGAGCCCAAGAAAGTGTTCAAGTCGCTGCGGCAAGACTAGCTGAACTTGTTCGGTGGGACGGTCCGGCGATGCTTGAAGCACAGGAAGTTCAGATTCATCCTATCGACCTTATCGATGCATCTCAAACCAGTCAAATGTTAGTTGCGCAAGCGTTGAGCTCGCGACCTGAACTTGCAGAATGCCGACACTATGTTTGCGAAGCTTGTGAACGACTCAATCGAGAACGGCATGCGCCCCTTATGCCGAGTGTGCTCTTGGCCGGAAGCTACGGAGGACTCACCGGAGGCGTTGGAGGCAACTTTGTGAATGGTAGTGACCGATTTGATGCGGATGCCATGGCCTATTGGGAAGTGCGTCAACTCGGCTTTGGTGAGAATGCCATTCGCAAAGAATCGCGAGCCCGTGTTCAACAAGCTCGCCAAAAAGAAATTGCTCAACTCGATCGAATCGCTCGGGAAGTTATCGAAGCGCACGTGCAAGTTACCTCCCGTAAACTTCAGATGCAAGTTGCAGCCGACGCGGTAACAGCCGCTCAAAACTCTTATCAACGCAATTGGGATCGCATTCGCAATCGGCAAGGACTCCCTCTCGAAGTCCTCCAATCAATGCAGGCATTGGCAACCGCGCAGCGAGAATATGCCAAGGTAGTTGCCGACTACAACAGTTCGCAATTCGCACTATGCCGTGCCCTCGGTTGGCCCTCTCTCTCGATTCCTGAGAGTTCTTCGAACAAAAGCGACGCTCCATAGAAATTCATTGCATTTGCAATCCGTATCCACTTATCGTTACCGCTGATTGCGTGTAAGCTCAAACGCTTACAGAGAATTTCCTCTAGCTTGAACGACCTGTGGATATCCTCATTACATAGCCATCAACACAGGCCACCACTTCGCTATCGTCCTCTCGTGCGACGCGTTTCATGCCGGTGAATGCGCCAAAAGCAGGCAAGATCCATTCGCATTCGCCAAGAACGAAGCACGGAAACACTTGACTCATTTTGGGACCCGTTGCAAGTCGCACCCCGGGATGAAGATGGCCGCAAAGAGCTATCGTCGAGTGTTTCGTCTCACCATGCTGGTCTCCATTTTCTGATTCGGATACTGGATTCCATTTTGCATTCGAAGATTTTTCCGACTGCGGATAATGGTTCAAAACGAATCCATTCCATGACCACCCCTCGGCATGAATAACCAAGTTCAAAGATTTCAATACACGACGATTGTGGCGGTCATGATTCCCTTCCACGAGATGGATCGTTAGATCTCTGTTGGATTCCCGCCATTCGTGTAGCTCGTCGAGATAGTCCTTTTCCCCTTGCTTCGCAGCATGGATAAAATCACCAAGCACAATCAACTCTTGGGGAGCATAGCAATCCAATAATTGCTGAATGCGACGAAGCGTATCCCTGGTCGCTCCACCTGGCACGGCTAATCCTTCGGCTCGAAACGATGTTGCTTTTCCAAAGTGCGTGTCGGCCAAAACCAATGCCTTGAAACCTGGAATATACAACGCCCGCTCCGCTAACAACCAAACGGGTATCCCATGGGGCGCAAGTTCCAACTTGCTTGTCGCATCATTTAGGGCTGCCATGCATGCTCCAATTTTTCCTGCATTTTGCGGACTCGATCCAGCAGAGATTCGTTGCTGACTCGATCTCGCAATCGATCCACCAAAAGCGAAAAACAGAATGGGCTTGGGTTTACGAGTTTGCGAAAGACCCAGCGACTCGATTCCATTTTCTGCATGGCGCGATGGAGTCGCTCCCACTGCAACTGCAATCCAAGAACCTCAACCCGCGATTGTTTGAAAAGGAGATTATCTGGATCGTATTGAGCAAAGGCATCATAGAAAAGGTTACTA
Organism: Pirellulales bacterium; assembly: GCA_046349875.1. Classification (GTDB taxonomy): domain Bacteria; phylum Planctomycetota; class Planctomycetia; order Pirellulales; family Pirellulaceae; genus JAXMBN01. Next base: position 9,263 of record JAXMBN010000003.1, on the reverse strand, counting down.
GACGCTTGCAATTGCCTGGCTCGCTTGGCTTGTCCAGGATACCCTTGAAAAACCAATCCGGCGATCCTCGCGATCTCGCGAAATTGCCGCCTTCGCATCTCGGAAGCATTGAGCGTTTCCAAAATGTCTTCTTCAAGTCGCTTCGAAGTAAAAAGCGGACAGGTCAGCGCTCGTTCCCAGTCCCATGCATCGTGGCTCGTCAAACAGAGTCCGTAATCATTCATCGCCAGTGTAAACGTCGACGAACGGATTCGTGACAGTCTCAATGCCAGCACCGCTGCCATTCCCTCGTGAACCAAACGCCCTTCGAAAGGATACATAAATAGATGGTGGCCATCCCGATTAACAAGCGTTTCCATCAAGATCTCGTCGAATCCGGGAATGGCACTCCACGTTTCTTGTACATGGAGGAGGGGCCGCAACCATTCCATTTCCCGTCCACGAATCTGACCGCGACTCGCTTCATCTAAACGAAGTCGCATCCCCTCTGCCAACTCCGACGATAGCGGCAACCTCCCACCCATCCACCGCGGTATCGCATTGGGTGGCGACTTGGTTGGCTTAACGGTCGCGGCATGATCGCGAAACGAAACCAATTGGAGCGACTTGCCACCAAAAGAAAAAACATCCCCTTCCTTCAGTTTCGACACAAACGACTCTTCCACCATTCCGACACGACTTCCGTTGCGATATTGGACGTTCACCATCGCATCGCTCACGATGGTTCCGATGGACATCCGATGGCGCGCGGCGAGTCTACGATCGTTCATAAAATACCGATCGCCTTCGCGACAAACACGGTGAAAATCGGGATAAACCGAAAGACTTTCGCCACCGCGATGAATGAAATCGAGTACCCATTTCCATTGTTCCTCGGTGAGATTTTGAAAGGTATGGGTCGATCGTATCTCTTGCAACAAGTCGTCGGCCTCAAATCCGCCACCCAATGCCATTGTGACGCAATGCTGTGAAAGAACGTCGAGCGGCATGGGGATCGAAGGCCTCATTTCGATACGCTCCTCGTCGATCGCATCACGCAAGGCAACATATTCCAGAACCTCCATCGCATTCGTTGGCACGAAGGCCAGGCGGCTAACCTCATTGGGTTGATGTCCACTCCTTCCTGCCCGTTGCACCATGCGAGCCACACTTTTGGGGCTTCCAATTTGAATCACTTGATCGACCGAGGCAAAATCGATACCGAGATCTAAGCTCGATGTGCAAACGCAGCATTGAAGTGATCCATTTCGCAATTGGTCCTCCACCCACCATCGCACTTTTTGGTCGAGCGAACCATGATGGACCGCCATTCTCCCTGCCAATTCAGGAAGCTCCTTCAAAATCGCGCGATACCAGATTTCAGTTTGCGATCGAGTATTGGTGAAGACCAAACTCGTCCGCGCTTGACGCAACAATCGAATAACACGCTGGACATCCGAAGTCCCAACGTGACCTGACCACGGAAATTTTTCTGCACCTTCGGAAAGCAATGCTTGAAAATGTGTCTTCTTTTTCACCTTGGAGCGAATGACTGTTCTGGTTCCCTGAGCGTTTCCAAGCAAACGATCCAACGCCATCTCGGGTTGTGCAAGCGTTGCCGACAGTGCCCATAGTTGCGATGAAGGAGCGAGCTTACGCAAGCGGGCGAGAACCAATTCGGCTTGAACTCCACGTTTCGTATCAAGCAACTCATGCCATTCATCCACCACGATAAGACGAAGGGATCGAAATCGATCCTGAAGCTCTTCATAGCTCAGTAAGACGCTACAGCTTTCGGGCGTGATTACCCATACATCCGGAAAGGAAAGGCTTTGCTTGCGACGCTCGGATGCTGAAGTATCCGAAGTTCTTTTTTCGATCCGCCACTCCAACCCTAACCCACGGCTGGCTTCCTCCAACGATTGAACGGTGTCCGCCGCGAGAGCTCGCAATGGAGTCATCCAGAGAACTTTCAAGCTCGATTCGCGCGTTTGTTTTTTCTTTCTGGATCCGCGTATTGTGCCATCGACTGTAGCGACAGGAGCGGTCGTTTCTTTTTGCGACGCCAATTCTTGGAGCAAAACACCCATGAACGCGGCCCATGTCTTTCCGGTACCGGTCGACGAATGGATCAATCCATGCTTGCCCTCTTCAAAGGCCTTCCACGCTTGACGCTGAAAGGGAAAGGGGCGTTTGTTTTGCTTTTCCCAAAAGGCACTGAAGATAGCGACAGCACGCTTTCGACTCATCGCAAACGTCTCCATCACTTGTGCGATTCCAACAAACGATGAAGCGTTTCCATCGTATCCGCATCGGATACCTGCTTATCATGCCTCCACTTGAGAATCCTTGGAAAGCGAACGGCAATTCCCGACTTGTGTCGATTGGAGCGTTGAATTCCTTCAAAGCCAACTTCAAAAACCAACTGGGGCTCTACCTTGATGGCGTTTCCATATTTTTCGGTGGAGTGAGATCGAATCCATGCATCTACTTCGCGAATCTCTTCGTCCGTCAAACCAGAATATGCCTTCGCAAACGGAATCCACTCCGCACCATTCCAAAGTCCGAACGTGTAATCAGTATACAATCCCGCTCTTCGACCATGCCCTCGTTCGGCATACAACAAAACTGCATCGATGCTCCAGGGATCGATCTTCCACTTCCACCAATCGCCTCGCGTTCGTCCGATACGGTAGGGGGAAGCACGATGCTTGATCATGACTCCTTCGGCTCGCATTTCGCGAGCCCGATCGCGCCACATCGCCAAGTCTTCCCATTTCTCAATCGGAAGGATTTGCGACACTTGCACGATGGCCAAAGGAAGGGGCAATGGATCGTTGGAGAGTCTGAAGTCCTCAGGGTCGTCCGCTGTTTTCTGCATCGCTGCTACGATCGTTTCTAATCGCTCGCGTCGCACGGCCCAGGGTTCGCCACGCAAATCGTTTCCTTGCCACTCGAGAAGATCGAATGCGAGAAAGGCAATCGGAGTTTCTTGAAGCGTCTTGGCGTTCAACCGGATTCGACCGATGCGCTTTTGAAGGTCCGAAAACGGCAGCACGCAACCATGGCGATAAGCGACGAGCTCGCCATCCATGACGAATCCATTCCATTTGGGATCTTCATAACCTTGGAGTTCGGGAAACCGATCGGTCATAAGCTCATCGCCTCGCGACCAAAGATACGACTCACCACCACGATGGATCCACTGAGCTCGAATACCATCCCACTTCCACTCAATGGCCCAATCCTGTGGCTGCGAATCCTGCATCCAACTAGGGTCCCATGTGCTCGCCAGAAAAAACGGATAGGGCTTTCTCGAATCAACTTGAATGGCGTCGATCTGTTTCAGACTTCGAAAGGCCTCGGCAGTGGGCCGCCAATCCCCCATGAGCCGATGGGTCAGCCATTCGTGCGAACACTCGAGAGCTTTGGCTAAAGCGCGAATCACCAAACCTTTTGCCACTCCCACTCTGAATGTTCCAGTCAAGAGTTTGTTGAAGACAAGCCGTTCGTGGGCATCAAAACATCGCCAGATCTTCACGATCGATTGCTTCTGTTCCGATTCGGTAGCTTTGGCTAGCGGTGCAATCCAATGCTCGATGCAAGACGATAACGATAACTCACGAATGGAATCATCCTGATCCTCTTCAGTGTGGGGTTGAGGAAGGATCAACGCCATCGTCTCAGCAAGATCCCCTGCGGCTTCGTAACTTTCTGCGAATAACCAGTCGGGCAAATGAGCTTCTTGAGCGGCCCATGATCTCAAGGCTGTCGTCTTCACAACCCGCTTCAATTTGTTGCCGCAAAGGAAGTGCAATGCCCACGCCGCATCCGCTTCGCTCGCCTGGCGGAAATAGGCCTCGATTGCATCCAACTTCGCTTGCGTCTTGGAGGTTTGATCGAGCTGATGAAAGAGGGTAGCGAATCGCTTCATGACTCTAAGCCGCCATCTTCCTGCTCGCTGCCTGCCAACTCGTTCGCGTCCCCAGCCGTTTCTCCTTGAAATTGCGTTCGGACTTCCTTGGCGGACAATCCAAGCTCCTTGAGGTAACGAACGACCGTCTCCGTATATCCGTGAGTCACCCAAACTTCTTCGCAGCGAACCTCGCGTATAGTTTCCATCAAGCCTTGCCAGTCGACATGATCCGAAATCACAAATCCTCGATCGCACCCTCTTCGCTTGCGAACACCACGGACGCGCATCCATCCCGACGCGGTGGCGGTAGAAACGTTGCCAAAGCGTTTAAGCCAAGGAGAATTCTGCGCGGAGGGTGGAGCCCAAAGAAGATATTCCGACCACGATTCTCCAGGTCCCTTTTCGTGAACAGCCTTGACCTCCGGCAATGGAACGCCACATGAACGGTAGGCTGCAACCGACTCCAAAATTGCACCATGACCTACCATGGGAATTTCGTAGGATTGCAATTCCGCCATCAACCGTTGGGTCTTGCCGATCGAATAGGCAAACAGAATGGATGACTTACCCGCTTCGCGATTGGATCTCCACCATGTCGCAATGCCTTCGATTTCTTCACGGGTATCAAACCACGAATAGATAGGCAATCCAAAAGTGGATTCGGTCACAAATAGGTGACATGGAATCGGCTCGAATGAAGGACACGTTGGATCGGACTGCCGTTTATAGTCGCCAGAGATGACGGACACTCTACCTTGCACTTCGATACGAACTTGAGCAGCCCCAGTCATGTGGCCCGAGGGATGCAAGGAAACGAGTGCATCTCCAACACGAATCGACTCGCCATAACGCACCCACTGAATCGCAGCTTGATCGCCTAACCGCGATCGCAGAATGGCATTTCCGTCGACGACCGCCAAGTAGGATTCCATTCCAGTCCGAGCGTGGTCGCTATGAGCATGGGTGATAATGGCTTTGCGGACGGGGCTCCATGGATCGACATAAAAATCGCCAGCCGGACAATACAAACCTTCAGGACGCTCTACGATCATTCTTCCAATTCTCAATCGCTATTGTGGAACCAGTTCATATCATAGAGTCCTGCCAACCCCAGGGTGTTGGATCAAGAAATAGCCTTAGGGCAAACGGGATGGAATCGCAGGCCGCCAATGTGGCCACATAGACGCTTCCCCAATCCCATTGCGAGTTACGGTTGTCCAGGTTCCTTTTTGCCGGTCATAAACCACTAATTGTCGAATACCATCCACTTTGGCACCGCATAAAAGGTAGGCACCATTTTTCGATGGAGTGGGATGATAGAAATGAGTTCCTCGATGATTGCGGCTGAGCACGTTGATGTTTCCTTCCAGATCCGACTCGCACATCTCGACTCGCCCCTCCATGAGCGTCGTAAAGTAAATGGATTTGCCCGAGGATGACCAAACGGGGACATCGCTACTGCCACCATGAAAGTCGGGAACATCGAGAAAATCAATCGTTCCAGCGTAGGCTCCGCGATCCGCCAATTTTCGAGGCCTCTGCCCATCACTCGTCCAAAGATACGGATGACAATGGTAATGTTCACCTGAAAGAAATAATAAGGACTGACTATCGGGTGACCATTGAGGAGCAAACTGAAAAGGATCTCCCGTCGATACGGGCCGCGGCTCGGAACCATCTTGATTGGCAATCACGATTTGATAGTTCTGATGAAACGCAATTCGACGTCCATCGGGCGAGCTGCTGTAACCGTAACTGAATCCACTTTTGCCTTTGGTCAAATCACTCTTCTTCGTCCCATCACGACGCATCGTGAACGGATGCGACTCGCCATCGATCAGCGCAGTGAATCCTAACCGCGTTTCATCGTTTGGCCAAAAGAAGAGCCCACTGTTGTAGTGACTCACACGCTCCACTTCAGAAATATTGGTGATACGCTTTGCATCCCTATCAACCAGCAAGATGTCCAATCGCCATGCTTCCGGATCAAAGCGAAACTGTCGGTGCTCTTCTTCCCATTTGGCGTTTACTGGATCTTCCCATCCATGCAAAACCACTGCTTCGGCGCCATGAGGTGACCAACCAGCAAACTGGGTCCACTCAAATTCCGATTGAATCACGCTTGGTACCACTTCACTCGCTTGCGAACCGTCCACTCTGCCAACATATGCTCGCATCGTACGTATGTTCTCAAATCTGCCTCCCGACTGATTTGTTTTCAATTGGGTATATCCAATCCAATTCTCTTCACTTTTTTGCGCCGACAAGGGACTACCCTGCGCAAACGATCGGGAGGCCTGCAAGGTATCGAGCCCAACGCAAAGGAACATTCCAACCATCGCGATTCGAGGGAACATATCGAGCTCAGCTTTCGAAGATTGACCGACAAGAAATGAAAACAAAAGAAAATGCTGGATAAGAACTTATAGAAATGAAACAAAGGTCTGAACGACCCCCTCAGAATACATTCCCCATTGTGAGTGAGCGGCGCCGAATCTGGAAACGTTGCGTCAGAATCCTGTAGCGTTCGATCCCCAATTCTTGCTACAACTGCATGCATCGTTCCTCTCTCGATTCGGAATGCCATGGACCAACGAAACCCTAAGGATATCTTACCCCAAACAGAGACCGGCGATCGCTTGTGGGTACGATACGCTCGCGAGGGAATTCTGGTATTGGACCGTGAGCGCCATTTGCTCGACGCCAATGCGCGAGCATCCGAACTTCTTGAATGCGATTTGGCAAAGTGGATGGGTCATTTCATCGCGGATCTTCCCCTTCCTGCATCTTGGATTGGCTGCGAGGCCGGATTGCGTTCTGTGTTGCCTCTAGTTGATTCCAATCGGAACGACATCCCTCCAAGCAGTTCAAAGTGCATTCAGCGCAATGGTCTTCCGCCGATCGATCTTGAATTCCGTTCCGATGCCAATGCGTTGGATCAGTCTCTCAATTGGATCATTCATCTTCGAGAACCAACGCATCCTACGCAAACACAAACGTCAGAAAACTTTCGATTCCACCAATTCATTGTGGAAGAAGCCGGCCGACTGGCCAAGCTTGGCGGTTGGTATTTTGACGTAGCGACCGGAAAAGGCTTTTGGACCGACGAAGTCGCTCGAATCCATGATAGGGACCCTGCGTTTCCCATCGATCGTGAGCAAGGTCTAAACTTCTACGTAGGCGAGTCCCGAGAGCGGATTGAACATGCCCTAAAGCAGGCAACCGAGCACGGGCTTCCATGGGATTTGGAATTGGAAATCATTTCGGCCAAGGGAGTTCGAAAATGGATTCGAACCATGGGACAACCCATTCGAGAAGGTGACCGAGTCGTCCGCGTGATCGGGTCTTTTCAAGATGTAACACAACAGAAGAAAAATGAACACGATCGATTGATTCTTGCCACACGGCTCCATGCGGCTATGGAGAGCATGACCGATGCCATCTTCATATCCGATGCTTTCGGCACCCCCATCGAATTAAACGATGCATTGGTAACCTTCTATCAATTCAACAACAAAACGGATTGCCTCCAAGCCATGACGCACTTGGAGGATGTTGTCGAGTACTATTCTCCGATGGGAGAACTTGTACCACGGCAGCGTCATCCTCTTTATCGCGCCTTGCGTGGTGAGTCGGGCGATAATTTAGAGTTGGAAGTGCGGCGAAAGGATACCGGCTCGCGATGGACGGGCCAATTTGCGTTTTCGCCGATCTTCAGTCTAACCAATCAGATTATCGGTGCTGTCGTTGTGGCTCGCGATATTACCGTCCTCAAACAAAATGCGATGGATCTGCAAGCGAGTGAACAACGATTTTCACGTTCGTTTCATTCCAGCCCAGCATCGCAAGCCATTTTCACTTGGCCTGAAGGTCGTGTCGTCGATGCCAATGACTCGTTCTGCAAAATGTTGGGCTATTCTCGCAGCGAGTTGATTGGACACCCGTTTACGCACTTCGAGTTTGCCATGGATGATGCGGTACGTCAGCAACTTCGCTCACGCCTGCAAACGGAACATGCCATCCGCAACATGGAAGTCGATATACGCACGCGCGATGGATTCGATCGGACTTTGCTGATTTCGATCGAGCCCTTTGACTTCAAGGACTGTAGCCAATTCATCCTTGTGGCCCTTGATGTAACCGACCGAAAACTCGCCCTCACCACCATGCAAAAGAACGAGGAAAAGGTGCGGTATCTCCTTAGCTTTGCTCCTGTTTCCATGGCCATGGTCGGGAACGATGGTTCGGTTCACTTTGTCAATCAGTTCTTTCACAAATCCTTTGGGTGGAATAACGAAGATATTCACTCGATCGATGAATGGTGGGAAGTCGCTTATCCCAACGCAGACTACCGTGCCCAGGTGATGGCTAGCTGGAGTCGCGATATTGAAGCGTCTTTGCAGCAAGGTGGCGTCATCGATGCTCGCGAATACAAAGTGACCTGCAAAAATGGCGAAGTCAAAACGGTCGAAATTTCTGGACTGGTCACCGAAGATGGGATCCTGGCGACGTTTATGGATCTTACCGAGCATCGCCGCGCGGAAGAGTCACGACAACGCCTCCAAGAACAACTCTTTCAATCGCAGAAAATGGAATCGGTGGGAAGGCTCGCCGGTGGAGTCGCCCACGACTTCAATAACATATTGACGGTTCAGCTTTGTTACTGCGAACTCCTCATGCAGTCGTTGCAAGAAAATGACCCCATCGCTGAAGGACTCACACAGATCAAACTCTCGGCCAATCGCGCTGCCGCGTTGACTCATCAACTTCTAGCCTTCAGCCGAAAACAGGCTCTCCATCCCAAAGTGATCGATCTTAATCTTTTGGTGATTCAGATCGAGCATATGTTGAGGAGATTGATTGGTGAAGACATCGACCTGGTAACTCAATTGTCGCCGATGCCTGCGATGGTGAAGGCCGACCCTTCTCAGATGGAACAGGTCATCATGAATCTTGCGGTCAATGCGAGAGATGCGATGCCCCACGGAGGACGGCTTAGCATCCGCATCCATCATGTCCAAAATTCGTCAGATGATTTGAAGCCATCCGAAATTCCCAATGGTCGATTTGTTGTTCTAACGACGCGGACAACGGCGCTGGAATGGATGCCGACACCTTAAAGAATATCTTTGAACCCTTTTTCACCACAAAGGCGGAGGGGAAAGGAACCGGACTGGGGCTATCCACCGTCTATGGCATCGTGACGCAAAGCGAAGGACATATCCACGTCCAGAGCGAACTGCGCAAAGGGAGTTCGTTCCAGATTTACTTGCCCTTTGTCGATCTCAAAGTGGATCACGCTCCTTCCGATGAACCGATCGAGCGAGGGCAAGGGGAAATCATCTTGGTCGTCGAAGACGAACCTCCC